>JAXLWC010000034.1:0-58107 GCA_046328675.1 Anaerolineae bacterium | reverse complement strand
CTGTATGAGACAGGCCTGTCGCGCGTGCGTCCACATCATCAGTCGATCAACCTGTCAGAGATTTCGCGTTACAACGATATGATGGGACACATCTATCTCCATCGCAAGGTCTTGCAGCAGCAGCGCAATAAAGAAGTCAGCATGGAAGAAGCTGCGGCGGACTGGTACGATAACGTCTATCGCCCGGCGATTACCCTCATCCGTAAGTACAAGATTATGGAGCTGTCGGGAGGGGGACGCACCGAAGGCGATTTGTACCTGTGGATGGTTGATCATCTGAGTGAGGTCAAGCGTGAAATGGGCGATCAGGCTGATGAGCATTCGTTCAGCGACGCGCTGGCGACGTTTCTGAAGGAAAATAAGCTGCCTGTTCCCGAAGAACTCAAGGAAGAAGATGACGACTCCGTTATTTTGACGCGCGCAGAAATTCAGGCGATGTTAGCACGAAAACGGGCAGAAAAGGAAAACCGTTAAACACCTATGGCAAGACAACCCCTCATTGTTATTCCCGTCGAAGCACCGGTACAGGATACGGCGTTTGATCTTTTCGAGACGTTAAGAGCAGCATTAGCGGCAAACAACCAACAACTGCAAGACGGGGACGTGCTGGCCGTGTCCAGCAAGTACACAGCCATCAGTGAAAATCGGGTGATTACGCTGGCAGACATCGAAATTACAGCCGAAGCGGAACTGCTGGCAGAACGCTATCAGATGAATCCGCGCATGGCGCAACTGGTGCTGCAAGAGGCCGATCACATCTTCGGCGGTATTGAAGGCTTTTTGCTTACCGCCAAAGATGGCATTATCTCGCCGAACGCAGGCATTGATCGCTCCAATATTCCCAGCGGCTTTGCAGTGCTGTTTCCGCAAGACCCGTATGGCTCAGCGGCGAACCTGCGGCGAATCCTGCGCGAACGGTTAGGTGTGGACGTGGGTGTGATTTTGACCGATAGCTGGCTTATGCCGGGGCGGTTAGGTACAACAGGCGCAGCGCTGGCGATGGCAGGCTTCAAACCTGTGCAGGACGAGCGCGGCAAAGTTGACCTGTTTGGCAACCCCATGCAGGTTACACAGCGCGGCATCGCCGATACGCTGTGCATCTGCGCGCAGATGGTGATGGGGGAACGCGACGAAGCGACTCCATTTGCCATTATCCGCAACAGCGGCGTGCCCTTGATGGATATTGAACTCAGCCCTGCGGATGTCTCGATCTCATGGGACATGTGCCTGTACATTCAGTCCCTTACCGCTGGGCTTTTAGAACCAGAAAGCGCGCGCAGAGGCGTTACCCAATAGTCATCGTACTTTTAGCGGCGGCGTTTGGTTTTGTCGTAATCTGATGCCAGGCGTCCGCCGTGTTCATCTGCGCCTGTAAGTATTCCACCCGCAGGTCGTTGATAAGCGCATAGACTTCGTTTACCTGATGAACGGTGAAATCCGGCCGCCGCCGTCAAAGCTCAAATTATTCCGTCGGCGCATCCACCATTTGATGGGCCACCAAAGGTAATACTGCCCACACCGCCCAGACCAATACTTTTGTTCAAATCCTGGTGGTGTTGATGTAGACGGCATCCAGCTTGTGTCCCCAGCCTATCTTGAGCGTTAGTAAACGCCTATCGGTCACTCCATAAAATGTGTGCTGCTTGCGCCAGAAATCATAGATGAAACGCCCAATTAAGAAGTAAAGCCCTACCCAGAAGTGGGGACACAACATGGCGATAAACTCACCGCGCGCCAGCATCGTCAGCACCATCGGGACAATGATCGCACACCATATTAAACTGAAAGGTACAAGATAGAGGTCATAGACTGAGAATATGCGCCTGGTATCCGGCTGTCCGATCCACAGCATCTGTTCATTTGGAAGCAAATCTTCGGCAAAAGGATTCTCGTCATAGAATTTGCGTTTATGCGACATCGTGAACTCCTATACGTTAGCGCGCAGCTCATCCACAGTGAGATAAATGGCATTGGCATCGTCGGCAGCCAGGCTGTGAAAGGCAACCTGAGCTTGCAGTTCCGATATTCCCAACAGCCAAACCATTGGCAGCAACGAATGACTTTTGACGTTGACCTTGTGGCTGGCGAAGGCGAGTGAGGTCAGGTGGCTGCGATGGATGATTTTTTGGCTAGATTCCACACACTGGATGGGAGTGCTATATTCGATTTCCACACCTAACAGACGCGATACCATCAGCAGGCGTTTATCCGTGAGGGCATAGAGCCATCGTTCACGATTTGCCAATCGCAGAACATTGATGAAAGTCCCTAGCCACAGGAAGCCGAGGAGAAATACGGTCATACTGATATTGACCCAGGTCTGATCAAGGATGGCTATTCCATCAAGAAGGGCTTTAAGGATTATTCCCGCTCCCCCTACGAACCAGGTCGTGAGCATCAGGAAGACATACAGACACAGCACACCAATCAGCGGGCGCGGGTAGGGAGGACGCTTCTGTGGCGTTCCAGCCCAAAGCAAAGTTTCGTCATCCAGGAGACGAATGCCCGGTTTCTTCTTTCCCACTCGATTACCCCTTCCGCCGATCTACAGTGCATTATTTGGCGGAAGGGATCATGAAAAACCTCTAGTTATTGGGGGAATTGAAAGGAGTGGCTAACGCCGAAGGACTGACAGCGAAATCGCCTGAATTGCCAACACGATGACTACAGCCATCGCAAAAGCGCCCACTATTCCGATGGGTTCCAGCAGCAAAGCTAACGTCAGGAAAAAACCGGAGAAGGCAAACAAGCCATAAAGCAACCCGTGCAGGACCTGTGAGGCGGCGGCTGGCCCGGCAAGACGATGGGCGAACAGCGCCAGAATGGTGGCATACATCGGAAAGGGCGAAAGTAACCCTGTGAGGTGTGGGCCAAGTACAGAAGCAAATGCTGTGAGCAGCAGAACGTAACTTGTCGCGATGAACATTCGCAGCGGAATGTCCCAGGGCGGCAGTGGGCGCGAAATTGACGAAGCCTGCTGTGGCTGTCTGGAAACCAGATATAAGGCGGTGATTAACGTAAGCAGGATGAGGATGGACAAAGGCATCAGCGGCAGCGGGAAAAACTGAAGCAGCGCCGTGATGACAAAAAAGAGAACAGTGCTTGCAAACAAAGTCCACTGCCAGCGCCAGCGCTTAGCCAGCCAGATATAGGTGAGACAGAAGGCAACCTGCGAGAGGGTACCCGACAAAGTGCCAGCGGCGACAGCGGCGGCGAAAGTCGTGCCATAACTGACCGCCAGAAAAAAGGAGATGGGGCCTGAAGTAAATGGTATGCCTACCAGCCAGCCACTCACCGCAGGCCCCCAGCGTCTGCCTACAAGGCTCGCCGTGCCGATGAGCACAGGTGTCAAAACAAGTTTCAATGCGGTGCTGTCCATCTTTGCCTCAAAATATGACGGCGAGCTTGCGAAAAGTTTTAGATGACTTCAAGATAAGCAGGTTCACGAAGCGCGGGGAACGGGGCGTGAGGTTCGCGCTGATACCAGAATACCGTCGAGGCAATATCGTCCTGTAACGGCAGATAACCGCGCCCGGTGCGCCAACCGAGTGCCTGTATGGTCACGCGCAGCGCCTTCTGGAAGCGGATTGGGTCGGTGATGTGCCAGCGGTACATGCCGAAGCGCTGCTGACTCTGGTACAGCCCATCGGGTTTGATGACCTGCGGCAGACCTGTGTAGGGCGACGAGAACACGCCGTACTGCCCCATCGGATGTTCAAAATTCCAGGCGCCGCCAAAATAGTCTTCGGTACCCGTGCCACAGATGGTGGGAAAGTCCTTATCATCGTCCATATAAAACTTGATTTCGCCCTCGCCCCACCAGCCGTTGTTGTTGACTCCCCAGGCAAGATAGGTGCCAACATAGTGCCCCTGCCCCTGTACGCCGTCCAACAGGGTATGAACGGTCTTGGAAGGTAACGGATTGCTGCGCCGCCACTGTGCATGGAGATAACCCGCATCTTCCGGTACATCCGTCAGTGTGTAGGTAATCTGATAGTAGAAACCGCGAATTTCATCGTCCGTAAGACTTTCGAGGGTGATACGCGCATGTTTGCGGAACGGCATTTCCCAATAGGAATTGAAACCGCCCGCAGGATTGGCGCAGACTGCCAGCGAAGTTACATTGCAGCGCACGCCCCAGCCGTTGCAAAAGAAGTCACCCAGCGGCACTTCGATAGAGGGGGCTGCCTCGTTGTCCCAATAGAAGCGAATGACCAGACGACGCCACCATTCAGGATGAACGGTCAGCCAGATATGCTGAATCGCACCCGGCCCTGTAATGTCAGCCAGCGTTACGACCTGCCGAGGGGCGATATTGATCGAAGGGGAGACTTTCCAGCCCTGCCCTAATTCACGCGCCGAGGCCGCGCCAGTGCCTTCAGTAGCCATGCCGCCTTTGCCGGGTTCACCAGTGAAGTTTTCAGCGCTGATAGAGCGTGTAACGGCATTGGAAAGACGAGACAGATTCCCTAAATGCATATTGAGTCCATTAAACATTTTTTCACCTTTATAAGCTGCATGATTTTGTTCTATTATGCCGTGCAGCCTGCGAAATGGCATATTCCATCCCACTTAGCCTTAATTCTGGTTTAGTTTTAGGGTATACTGCGAAAACAAAGAACATCTAAGGACATTTCATGGATGCCATGCAATTTGTGCCGATTCTGGTAGTCGGGTTCGCGGCATCGTTGGGACTCACCCCTGTCTCGCGCCAGATTGCGATGCGTCTGGGGGTTGTCGATAAACCCAACCAGCGCAAAATTCACACTGACCACAAGCCACTGATGGGCGGTCTGGCCATTTACGTCGCCTTTGTATTGTCGCTGCTGCTGTTCAGTCCTTCGCAGTTCATGAGCGAATTGAGCGCGATACTCCTCGGCGCGACAGTATTGTCCGTCGTAGGCTTACTGGATGACCGATTCAACCTGGGCATTCGCATCCGTCTCATCGCCATGACGGCGGCGGCTATTATTCTGATTGCTGCCGGCATTCAAATTCGTCTGTTCAATAACCCCTTGATCGACTATCCGCTGACCATCATCTGGGTTCTAGCAATCACCAACGCGATGAATTTCCTAGACAACATGGACGGTCTATGCGCTGGCCTGACCGCAATCAGCGCGGCGTTCTTCCTGATTATTGGGCTGATGCAGGGTTTAGTCTTTGTCAGCATCCTTGCTGCCGCATTGGTAGGCAGTGCGGTGGGATTTTTGGCATACAACTTCAATCCGGCCAGCACTTTTATGGGCGACATGGGCGCGCTGGTGTTAGGGTTCACGCTGGCGGTACTCGGTATCAAGCTGGAGTTTGGAACGCAGCCACTGGATGTTACGTGGATGGTGCCGCTGCTGGTGTTGGCAGTGCCGATATTCGACATTAATCTGGTGGTCAGCACTCGCATTCTGGAAGGACGTTCGCCCGCGCAAGCGGGGAAAGACCACACCTCGCATCGCCTGATGAGCGTGGGATTTAACCAGCGCAAGACGCTGTTCATCCTGTATGGTTCGTGCGTTTTGTTTGCGTTCATTGGCTTACTCGTCAGCGCAGCACCGCCGGATATTGCGATGCGCATCGGGCTAACTGCGCTGGCTACGCTGGCAGGCCTCTTTATGCTGATGTTTTATATCCGTAAGCGCTTCCAACTTAATCAGGGGAAAGCATGATCGACCCGACTAAGCCGATCAAAGCCTCAGATTTACTGCTTGAGGTTGACGCTTTGCACGAATTTCCTCAAAACTATATTCTGTTATCTGACTCATCCATCGGTGGTACCTATCTGAAATTCATCGAAGTCGTGAATGTACTTGACCAGCATGGATGGGAAATTGTGGGTATTTCGCAGGCTGCCGATGGCATGACCATGTATGGTTTGGCGCGGCGCATCACAAAGGTGAAAAATCAGTTATGACGACCTATGTAGTCACCGGAGGGGCGGGCTTTATCGGTTCGCACATCGCAGAACGATTGCTCAAAGAAGGGCACACGGTTCGTATTGTCGATAATCTGTCCACTGGCAAGCGCTCGAATCTGGATGCTTTGCAAGGGCTAGGCAACCTTGAGTTTCATCATGTCAGCATCACGGATAAAGCAGCACTTGATCCTGTGTTTAAGGGCGCGGAGATTGTTTTTCACCAGGCGGCACTGCCGTCAGTACCCCTGAGTGTGGCGAATCCATTGGCGACGCACGAACACTGTGTAACAGGGACGGTTAACGTACTGGTAGCGGCGCGTGATGCGGGTGTGCGCCGTGTGGTGTATGCGGCGTCCTCCTCTGCTTACGGTGATGCAGACAGCGACTCAAACGTTGAAACGATGGTGCCGCATCCTATTTCACCATATGGTGTCGCAAAGCTGGCAGGCGAATATTACTGTCAGGCATTCGCGGCGGTGTATCCGCTGGAAACGGTGTGCCTGCGCTACTTTAATGTCTTTGGCTCACGTCAGGACCCGACTTCACAGTATGCAGCAGTCATCCCAATTTTCATTACGGCGATGCTCAAAGGCAAAAGCCCGACCATTTTCGGGGACGGCCAACAATCGCGGGATTTCACCTATATTGATAACGTAGTGCATGGCAACATTCTGGCGTCACAGGCTCCGGGTGTCAGCGGTCAGGTGATGAATCTGGCAACGGGCGGGAGTGTCAGCCTGCTCGATCTGGTCAACAAGTTGAATGTCATTCTTAAGACCAGCATTGCCGCACAGCACGCCGATCCGCGTCCCGGCGACATCAAGTTTTCGCGGGCGAACATCGACAAAGCACGCGAACTGCTTGACTTCTCGCCGATTGTTGATTTTGATGAAGGGCTGCGGCGCACGGCGGCCTGGTATCTGAACCAGAAAAGCAATTAGACGTAACGTGTGATTGGCTTTTGGGCATCCTGAAAGCCAATCACCGATTCATCATCCACAACTCTATGAAACCTATTCGCGTGATGAACATTATCGCCCGTTTGAATGTGGGCGGTCCCGCTATTCATGTCTCGCTGTTAACCGCCAACCTAGGCGCGCCCAAATACGAAAGCGTACTGGTATGCGGCAACATTGAAGCCACTGAAGGGGATATGTCGTACATTGCCAGCGCCAAAGGTGTCCAGCCCATCTATATCCCCGAACTTGGGCGTTCACTGAACCCGCTGCGTGACGTGACCACCGTCTGGAAATTGTACCGTTTGATACGGCAGTGGAAGCCAGATGTGGTGCATACCCACACCTCGAAAGCGGGTTTTGTCGGACGTATTGCGGCATGGTTAGCCGGCGTGCCCGTCATCGTCCACACCTTTCACGGGCATGTGTTTCATGGCTATTTCAGCCCTGCCAAGACACGTTTTTTCATCCTGATTGAGCAGTTCACGGCGCGCTTATCGGATACGATTATCGCTAACACCGATGGACTGCGTGACGAGCTTGCCAACATCTATCATATTACGTCAGCCGATCACATCTTTATCTCGCCGCTTGCCGTCGATTTAGAACCGTTTATGAAGATGCCGCGCAAACAAGGCACATTTCGCCGCGCGTGGAACATTCCGCTGGATGTGCCCCTGGTGGGGATTGTGGGACGACTGGTGCCTATCAAAAATCACAGGCTTTTCCTGGAGGCGGCAGCGCAAATACGACAGGAAATGGCCAACGCGCACTTTGTGATTATTGGCGATGGCGAACTGCGTGCTGAGCTTGAAGCGCTTGTGGATGAACTGAAACTGCGCGACGCTGTAACCTTCACCGGCTGGGTGAAGGAGGTAGCGCCCATTTATTCTGACCTGGATGTTTCCGTCATCAGCAGCAATAACGAAGGCGTGCCCGGCTCAATTACCGAAGCGCTGGTCGCACGCTGTCCGGTAGTGTCAACCTCTGTGGGCGGCGTGCCAGAAATGCTGGAACACGGTGCAGTAGGCTCGTTGGTCAAAGCCGGAGATCGTGATGGGCTGGCGCAGGCGATTATCAGCACCCTGCGCAACCCACCTAATGGCGATAAAGGGCGCGCCGCCGCACTGCACAGGTCAGGCTTAGAGGTCATCTTAGGCCAGCTTGACGCGCTTTACACCCAGCATCTGACGCGCAAAGGCCGCCTTAGCGCAGAATAAACCCCTGCGTCAGGGGATCATCCGGGTCAATCAAAAACTCATGTCGCCCTGTGATGTAGGCCGTACCCGCCACTTCGGGAATGATGCCGCTGACGTGTCCAATTTGTGCTGTATCCGCAACCCGTCCGCTGAATGTCGTCCCTAAAATGCTCTCGATGATGATCGTTTCTGTGCCAATTTCGCCTTTAGCCTGATGAATTGCCAGCCGTCCACTCACTCCTGTTCCCGTTGGGCTGCGATCCACTTCGCCTTCGGCAAAGATACAGACGTTGCGGCTGTGCGATGGGCCATCAGGCGTCAGTTTGACGAAAATTGTGCCGTAGAGGAAGTTCAAGTCTGCGCCCGCATGGGGGTCAGGATGTTTAATCATATAGGATGCCATGACCGCACGTTTGATGCGCATCCCTACGTCAATAAGCTGGCGCTGGTTTTCTGGCGTCAGTTCAAGGCCGAGCGAATCCGCATCAACGTAGGCATAAAATGCGCCGCCGAAGGCAAGGTCATAGGTTACGGTGCCGACGCCTGCGACTTCTACCTTTAGCGCGCGTTCCAACAGGAACGATGGCACATTGAGAAATGAAACCCGCTCGACCTTGCCCTCCTTCATGTGGGCGGTGGCCGTAACGCGCCCGGCAGGAGTATCAATCCTGATGATGCGCTGTGTGCTGTCCGCAGGGAACAAGCCTGTTTCGACACCAACTTTGACTAAGCCGATAATGCCATGCCCGCACATGGTGCTGAAGCCTTCGTTGTGCATGAACAGTACGCCAACATCCCCATCAGGGGTAACGGGCGGCACGAGAATACAGCCGTACATGTCGGCATGGCCGCGCGGCTCAAACATGAGGGTACGTCGCAAATGGTCATAATGCTGCCGCGCATACTGGCGCTTTTCGAGAATTGTGCTTCCGGGCAGTTCGGGAAACCCGCTGGTAATCATGCGCAGCGGTTCGCCAGCGGTATGAGCATCAATCGTCGTGATGCGCTGCCAATGACTCGGTGGTTGCCAACTCAGCATTGTGATCCTCTTTTCCTCGGACACCTACGGACAAGGCGCTCAATTATTTAAGGCTTCGCGCAAGCTGCGTGCGAGGCTGCGAACTGCGGTTGTCCCTTCCTGTCCTAAGCGCATCAAGGCACTGGCGACGATAAAACCGTCCAGCAGGCCGTTCATCAGGCGGGCATGTTCAGGCGTGCTGATGCCAAAGCCCAACACCAGCGGCATATCCGTGACCTGGCGCACGCGCTGGATGAAGTCCACCAAATCAGGGGGGAGTTCACGGCGCGCGCCTGTCACCCCGGTGACCGCAACGACGTAAATGAAGCCCTTGGCGTTTTGTGCGGCGATTGCGATACGTTCAGGGCTACTGGTCGGCGCGACAAAGTAGACCATCGCCATTTCTTCACGCGCGCAGGCAGCGGCAAATGCGCCGCCTTCTTCCGGTGGCAGGTCGGGAACGATGAAGCCATCGGCCCCGGCGGCTTTGGCGTCGCGGACGAAAGCATCGATGCCATAGGCCAGCACAGGGTTGAGGTAACTAAACATCATGATCGGCTGATAGACACCGCGCGCGCGAAGTTCCTTCACCGCTTGCAGACACTTACGCACTGTGATGCCATTGTTGAGGGCAATCTGCGAAGCGTGCTGGATGACCGGGCCATCGGCTAAGGGGTCACTGAAGGGCATACCAATCTCAAAACCATCGACATCCAGTTTTGACATTTCGGTCAGGACTTCAAGCGATGTGTCGTAGTCAGGAAAACCAATCGTAAAGAACGGGAGGAAGGCGGCACGGTTTTGCTGTCTGGCGCGCGCGAACATGGCGGCGACAGCAGCTAAACCCTGCTGGGTACGTGTAAGTTCAGTCATGGGTATTTATCCATTCGTTCAGTATCAAGTGTTGTTCAAAGGCAAGTGTCAGCGTTTTCGCCTGTGAACGGGTAAAGAAACGCATTGCCTGCCCTTCCAGCAGCGTAAGGTGAGCAATATCCTGTGTCATTTGCCCGACGAAAACATGGTTGTAAGTTGTCATGGTGCCTTCGACGCTGCGCACGGGGCAGCGAAACGCTTTCCAATAGGTCAGGGACAGCGTGATTTTGAGTTCTTCCATCAGTTCACGATGTATACCAGCGGCGGGCGTTTCACCGTCCTCAATTGTGCCGCCGAACAGCGTCCAATAATTCGGGTAACGCAGTCCGGGCTTATCATCACGCAGTTGCAGCAGTATTTCGCCCTGGGCGTTGCAGAGAATCGCCGACGCAACTGCTTTCTCAATCATCGCTGCATCGCTTCCAAGCCAACGCGGATAATGTCCCGCGCCAACTGCGTGCGGAAACGCCAGCTATCTGTTTTGGCATCGTACTCATCGGCCACACGGCGCTGGGTTTCCGGGTCGGCGGCGTGTGAGAGGTAGCGATCAGCCGTTTCCCAATCCAAGCCATCTACCAGAAGGCTTTCGAGGGTAAATCCGGCTTTGTGCAAAACGACTGCCCATTCGCTGTCTGTCGCCATACCATTGCCGGGGGTGGTTTGCGAGACCAACTCCTCGACAGCGCGACGGCTGAAGGCTTTCGAGCCTGCCGTGAGGTCAAGGGATTTTCCCAGCAGATGGGAGAACACTTCGTTAATCATGGTTTCGGTGTACTGCATACAGCGAGGATGCGTGTTGAAGGCATAGGGTGTGCGCCCAATCATTACCGCGTCCGCCTGCTGTATCGCCTGAACAGTGGCGCGCAGTTCATCTTCATACAATTCTGCCCAACGGATCAAGCGGTCAAAATCACAGTAGTGGATGAAGGGCACTTCTGTTTCCAAGGCCATTTGCAGCGCACAGTGGCGTCCGGCGTCGTTGGGTGCTCCATAGCGCACGACGGAGATGTCCTGATGACTGCAAACGGCATCAACAATCGCATCGTCGGTGTCAATAGGTACCACGATAATCAAGTGCGCGTAGAGCGCCGCAATCCGAGAACGCAGGCGTTCAAAGCGGGGCAGTTCACCGCGCGGAAGCCAGGTACTGGTAAGAACAACTTGGTTGGTCATCGTTTTAGGAATTTCCCCGCAGGCCTTCAACCATGTCTCGAATTGTACCTATCACCAAATCAGGACGGTCAATCTGAATATAATGTCCACTGTTTTCGGCCATCACAACCTGACCATTAGACGATAATGCGGCTGTAGCTTCCATAGCACCGATGCGTGTGGGCATCATCAGTTCAAAGACACGCCCAAAATCAGGGTCTGCTGGCGGGCGGCTGGCAAAAGTTGCAGGCAGGGTTGAGAGAAGGATGACACATGGAATGTCACCAAAGGTCGTGACGGTGTCACGCACCTGCTGAATGCTGGCATCAATGCCGCGCAGTTCTGCGATATAAGCGCCGAGGTAAGGAGTACGCAACATCACTGCCTGGTACTGCGGCTGCACGTCCGGCGGCAGATACGGATACGGCGTGGTTTCGTTCAGCAGCGTATCTGCTAACAAACGCACAACGCCAAAGGGCACAAACAGGTTAATCGTCTCAAAGGTCGCGGCTGGGTCTTGTGCCACCTGGTTACCGTTTTGCCCCATCAGCTCATCCACTTCTGCGCGTGCCTCTGGCGATAGAAAAGCAAGCTGTTCATCAATGGTGTGCGCGTCCGTAGGATCGACGAGGACGAGTCCTGCTACTTCATCAGGATAAAGGGCTGCATATAACTGAATCCGCAGTCCACCATTGGAATGACCGACCATGACATAGGGTGGTGCGATTTGTGCGTTCGTCAACAGGGTGTGAAGTTCACCGACGATTTGCTGAGCATCACGGGGATTCGGCCCGACATCGCTCCAGCCCATTCCGGCGCGGTCAAAAGTGCAGACACGGGTGGTTTGCGCGACATCGGGCTGCACCAACGCCCAATCCAGCGATGCCCCACCTAAGCCGCTGTCCATAATCACGGTTGGGCTACCTTCGCCTACACAATAGATGTGCAGACTGTAGCCCCCTACATCAATCATTTGCCCCGGCGGTGGGTAACTGCGCATGTCCAGTTCAACGCTGATTGCCTGATAGATCAACCCCAACACAGGGAGACCGATGATAACGATCAGGAGGCCGAGGAACAGGCGGCGCAAACACCCTCCGCGCTTACGGGACGCTTTCGGCTGAGTTATGTCATTAGTTTGGTTCATTTTGTGCCTAACTCGCGGATGACGGTATCCAAGTCTTTATCGCCACGACCAGAGAGATTGACCAAAAGCACGCTGTCTTTAGGCATTGAGGGCGCACGCTTGATAACTTCAGCAACGGCGTGCGAACTTTCCAATGCCGGGATGATCCCTTCCAGCTTACACAGTGTCTGGAAAGCGGCTAAGGCTTCGTCATCGGTAGCGGCAGTGTAAAAGGCGCGTTCCATCTGGCGCAGGTAAGTGTGTTCTGGCCCAACAGCGGCATAGTCCAGACCCGCCGAGACGCTGTGGGTGTTGACGATTTGCCCATCCTCATCCTGCATGACAAATGTGCGTGAACCATGCAAAACACCGGGGCGTCCAATGTGTGGGTCCGCGAAACGCGCAGCATGTTCACTGGTGTCCACGCCATGTCCGCCCGCCTCAACGCCGATCAGGTCAACATGTTCATCGTCGCGGAAGGCATGGAAAATACCTATGGCGTTGCTGCCGCCGCCGACACAGGCCACGATGACATCGGGCAAACGTCCGGCCATCTCGATAATCTGCTGTTTGGCTTCCGTACCAATGACACTCTGAAAGTCACGCACCATCATCGGGTACGGATGAGGGCCAAGCGCCGAACCCAACAGATAAAAGGTGTTTCTCACGTTTGTCACCCAATCACGGATGGCTTCGTTGATGGCGTCCTTCAGGGTTTTGCTGCCACTTTCGACGGGGATGACCTCAGCACCGAGGAGTTTCATACGAAAGACGTTGGGCTGCTGGCGCGCCATATCGACGCTGCCCATATAAACGTGACAATCCAAGCCCAGCAGCGCGCAAGCGGTAGCACTGGCAACACCATGCTGGCCCGCGCCCGTTTCAGCGACGATACGTTTTTTGCCCATGCGCTGTGCCAGAAGGGCCTGACCGAGCGCGTTGTTAATTTTGTGCGCGCCAGTATGGGCAAGGTCTTCGCGCTTGATGTAGATTTGCGCGCCGCCAAGCTGTTCGGAGAGGCGTTTGGCGTAGGTGATGGGCGTAGGGCGTCCAACATAGGTTTGCTGAAGATCCATCAGACGCTGCTGAAAGGCTGGGTCTGCCATCGCCTCCTTATAGGCGGCGGTGAGTTCGTCAAGGGCAGGCATGAGCGTTTCCGGCACATAGCGCCCGCCGAATTCCCCGAAATAACCGCGCGCATCCGGGACTGAAGCAGAATCTGGCTGAATGTATAAGGGTGAATTTCCCATAATGTTGTCTCTATAATTGAACGTATTTGCCGCTGCCGATAGCTATAGACCCTTCGCCGCCGCAACAAACGCACGTACTTTTCCACTATCCTTCTTGCCTTCGCTGATTTCAACACCGCTGGCAACATCCACACCCCAGGGTTGAATGGCCTGCACGCGGCTCGCCACGTTGTCGGGCGTTAGGCCGCCTGCCAGCATCAGGCGCGGCACCTGCGCTTTGACGGCCAACGCGACCTGTGTACTGGCTTGTTCCCCGGTACCGCCGTAAAGCTTGGGGTGATAGGCGTCCAGCAGGAGTGACGGAATACGTTCATCCTTCGGAAACTGCGCACTGTAGTAATTGGCGTCGTCAAGGGCCTGTGCCTCGTTCATCGGACGAATGGCTTTGTAGCCCAGCCCACGCAGTTCCTTAAGCATGTCATCGGATTCATCACCGGAAAGCTGAACAAAATTCAACCCGACCTTGTTCATTGTCGCAGAGATAACACCTACTACTTCATTGACGAACAAGCCGATAAGTAAGGGACACGACGCACCTAATTCCTGACGCAAGGCATCGCAGATGGGCTGCGCAGCATCAGGGGCGATGTAACGTGGGCTTTTTTTGTAGAAATTGAAGCCCAGCATATCGGCACCAGCGTGCGCCGCTGCCAACGCATCTTCATAGCTCGTCAGTCCGCAGATTTTGACCTTGACCATGCGCAATACTCCCTCTCCGCTGCCCACTAAAATCACGCACCGCGACAGCAATATTCCCTGATTTTACCAGACCTTCGCCCACAAGCACGGCATGAGCGCCAAGTTCACCCATGCGCTGTACGTCCTCGGCGCTGCGAATTGCACTTTCGGCCACAAGGGTAACATCGGCAGGCACGAGTTTAGCGAGTCGTCCGGTGGTATTCAGGTCTTCGTGGAACGTGCGCAAGTCGCGATTGTTGACGCCGATGAGCTTCGCGCCTACTTTCAACGCGCGTTCCAGTTCGGCTTCGTTGTGGACTTCGACCAATGGTGCCATGCCAAGCTCAGTAATCAGGGCGTGCAAATCAGCAAGCTGCGTATCAGCCAAGGCCATCACAATCAACAGCACGGCATCGGCGTTGTGCGCACGCGCCTCGTAGACCTGAGAGGGCGCAATCACAAATTCCTTATAAAGCACCGGGACCTGCACAGCAGCACGCACATCCCCCATATAACGGACATGTCCCTGAAAGAAGGGCCGGTCAATCAATACCGAGATGGCTGCTGCGCCGTTATCCGCGTATGTCTTCCCCAGCGCTAGCGGATCGAAGTTTTCTATCAGCACGCCTTTGCTGGGCGATGCCTTTTTGACTTCGGCGATGAGGGCTACCGTATCCTTATGCAGCGCTGCTACAAAGTCACGCGCGGGAGGAGCCTGATGCGCGGCCTGTTCAAAGGATGGCATTTCCCGCAAATCTTCGACTTTGCGCGCGAGAATTTTGTCGAGAAAGGTATCGGTCTTGACGTACATTACTGTTTGAAACTCTGCGAATAGCTGATGAGCGCGTCGAGTTTGGCCAATGCCGCGCCGCTGTCGATGGTTTTGCGTGCCAGTTCGATGCCTTCAGGGAAGTCCCCGGCGAGGCCAGCGGCAATCAGGGCTGCGGCTGCATTGAGCAGTACCACATCACGCCGTGCATCCTGAATGCTGCTGTCCAGAATACCACGCAGGATTCCCGCATTAACGTCAGGGGTATCCCCCAAGAGTTCGGAGATGTGCGCGCCTCGGAAACCAAAATCCTCCGGGTTGAACTCGTAGGATTTCACCTTACCGTCGATGAAATGGCTGACATGATTGGGGCCTGTCGTCGTTAGCTCATCGAGATTGCCATAGCCGCTGACCACCATTGCCGACGTTGAACCCAGTGCGCCAAGCACATGAGCCAGCATATCCGTGAGGTCGGCGGTAAACACGCCCATCAGTTGACGGGTAGCGCCTGCAGGGTTCGTGAGTGGCCCCAAGATGTTGAAAATCGTGCGCACGGCCATTTCACGGCGCGGGCCGATGGCATATTTCATCGCCGGATGGAGTTTGGCGGCAAAGAGAAAGCCGATGCCCACATTATCAATACACTGCCCCACCTGCTCCGGCGTCAAATCAAGGTTAACCCCCAGCGTTCCCAGAACATCCGCGCTGCCGCACTTGCTGGTCGCTGCACGATTGCCGTGCTTGGCGACCTTTACGTTTGCACCTGCGGCTACAAAGGCAACTGTCGTGCTGATGTTAAATGTTCCCGATTTGTCGCCGCCTGTGCCACAGGTATCGAGCAAATCCCCATTTCCAGTGGTTGGCACCCGATACGCATTGGCACGCATGGCACGCGCGCTGCCCGTGATCTCATCCGATGTTTCCCCCTTCATGCGCAGCCCCATCAGATAGGCGGAAATCTGGGCGTCCGTCGTGCCACCACTCATAATCTGATTCATGACCGCTTCGGCTTCTTCGGCCTGCAAGTGCCCGAAGCGGCTCAGTACATCAATTGCACGTTGAATATCCATACTAGTTCGCCCTCATAAACTGGTTATCCAGGAAATTCTTTAACACGCGTCCGCCGTAAGTTGTCAGGATGCTTTCCGGGTGGAACTGAACGCCGACAACCGGGTGTTCACGATGACGCAGCGCCATCACTTCCCCTGCTTCGGTGAAAGCTGTGACGACTAGCCCTTCCGCCAGCGGTTCCCTGACAATCAGGCTGTGATAGCGTGTCGCCTCGAATGGGCTAGGTACGCCTGCGAACAACCCATCGCCTTTGTGATAAATCATGCTGGTTTTGCCATGCATCAGGCGCGGCGCGCGGGTGACGACACCACCATAAGCCTGCCCGATGCATTGGTGACCAAGACAGACGCCGAGAACTGGTGTCGAAGCGCCCATTTCCCTAATAACATCAAGAGAAACGCCGCCGTCATCAGGATTTCCGGGGCCGGGCGAAATGACGATGTGCGAGGGGTGCATGGCCTTGATTTCTGCCAGCGTCGTCTGGTCGTTGCGCACCACACATAAGTCTGCACCCATCTCGCCCATCAACTGAACGAGGTTATAGGTAAAACTGTCGTAATTATCAATCACGAGGATCATTGGTCGGGTTCTCCTAAGGATTGCGATTCTATGCCTTCAAGATGTGTCAGATCGTTAGAGGCGACAATGTACCACTGGCTGTTTTCGTTATCGCGCGCGATGGTTGTCACCGAGGTATTGCCGACATCGGTACTACCCAGATGATCTTCATCAATCCACTGCGAGAGCAATGCGCGGATGGCTGAAGAATGCGACAGAATGCCAATCGTCTCGCCTTTGGCTTCTTGCAGATACTCATTAAATGCTGCGGCCATACGCTCTTTGACCTGATTGCGCGATTCACCGCCGGGCATGGCGTAGCCTGCGCGATCATTCATGAGCTGCTGATATTCATCTGGATACCAGTGACGCATTTCATCCTGCGTCAACCCCTGCCAGGAGCCGATGTTGCGCTCCCGCAGGCGTGCATCATAGAGAGGCAGGAAACCCAGCTTTTCGGCGATGATTTCGGCGGTTTCTACCGCACGTTTCAAGTCACTGGAATACAACGCGCTCATGCCGACGTTGCGGATAAAGCGCGCCAGATAGCGTGCCTGATTTCTGCCGTGTGTATTCAGCGGAATGGCTACCCATCCCTGCCAACGTCCCCGACGGTTCCAGTCGGTCTCACCCGGACGAATCAGAATCACTCGTTTGACGGTCATGTTAACTTTTCCTCATGGTTGTTAGATGCCGCCTTCAGCATAACGTATTGCATTGGACATCGCACGCGCTTTGTTAATGGTTTCTTCGTACTCGCGTGCGGGATCGCTGTCGGCGACAATGCCGGCGCCAGCTTGAATATACAGCGTATTGCCCTTCATCAACAACGCGCGAATGGTGATACAGGTGTCCATTGAGCCGTCGAAGCTGAAGTAGCCTACCGCGCCGCCATAAGGGCCACGACGCGTACCTTCCAGTTCTTCGATAATTTCCATCGCGCGGACCTTTGGCGCGCCGCTAAGTGTGCCTGCCGGGAAGGTGGCACGCAGCAGTGAGAAGGCATCCATATCCTTACGCAGCTTGCCCTGCACCTGGCTGACAATGTGCATCACATGGGAATAACGCTCGATGTACATCATGTTGGTGACTTTGACAGTGCCATAGTCCGAAACGCGTCCCAAGTCGTTGCGGCCCAGATCGACCAGCATCACATGTTCAGCGCGCTCTTTGGGGTCGTCCAACAAGTCCATTTCCAGTTCCTTGTCTTCTGACTCGTTAACACCGCGTGGACGTGTGCCAGCAATCGGGCGGGCGGTGGCAACGCCGTCTTCCAGGCGCACCATCATTTCCGGGGAAGCGCCCATCAGCGTGAATTCATCGCCAAAATGCAGATAGAACATGTAGGGAGAAGGATTGAGCGCGCGCAGTGCCCGATAGATGGAAAAAGGATGGGCGCTTGTCTGGCAGGAAAAGCGCTGCGACAGGACAATCTGGAAGGCATCGCCCGCCGCGATGTATTCCTTGGCACGGCGAACATTGTCCTCAAAGTGTTCGCGCGACACATTGGAACGAGGGGTATCTCCCAATGCTTCTGTTGTGCCGGGAAGCTCAGGAAGGGGCTGCTTCAAGGCTTCAATGATGGCGTCGATACGGCTGACGGCATCATCGTAGGCAGCATCCATGTTTCCTGTGTTGTGGGCATTCGCCAGCACGATCAACTGATGTTTGGCGTGGTCGAAAATCACGAGCGTGTCGGGAAGCAGGAAGGCCGCTTCTGGCACATCGAGATCATGGGTGGCAGTTTCGGGCAGACGCTCGAAATAGCGGACAACGTCGTAGGAGATAAAACCGACGGCACCGCCCACGAAGCGAGGCAATCCCGGCACAGGTACAGGTGTGACCCGCGCAAATTCGTCCTTGATGACCGTCAGGGGGTCTTCGCCCGGGGCGAGTGTGCGTGATTCGTGGACGCCGTGCAGGGTGCGGGTCACGATGTTATCGCGCACGGTGATGACCCCTTTGGGGTTCACGCCGAGGAACGAATAACGCCCCACATGTTCGCCACCCTCGACACTTTCGAGCAGGAATGAGATGTTCCCGGTTTGTGACAGCTTGAGGAAAACCGATACGGGGGTTTCCAGGTCAGCCAGCAAACGCCGATACACAGGCACCAGGTCACCATGTCCGAAAAGTCGATACACATCCTCGCGGCTGGGACTGGTTTCAGCGGGTGCCCGCTGGGCTACGGGTGAAAAAACCATTTTGTACTCCCTTTAGCAGTATATGGATAGAAACTAAAAAACCCTTCCTGTCCTCAATGGCAAAATATGCCATTCAAGGACGAGAAGGGTTCCCGTGGTGCCACCTTGATTGTCTATCCAGCAAAGGGATAAACCACTCTACACCGTACAGGCCAAGCATGACCGATACCGTTCGCCTATGGTTACGGGGGCGTTCCGGCGTGTACTACTGGGTGAAACACCGTTCGGCACGCAGCTCCCCAGCCCATTCCACAGCGGCGTGTGTACCCCCTTCACAGCAACTGGAGGCTCTCTGAACACCGTTTCAGTGTGTACTCTTCTGGATCAACGCTATTGAGACTATGTAGTTGTTGAAGAAGATAGTAGCGATAATCCCAAAGGCTGTCAAGAGTTTCGCGGAACTGGGAGTGGTGAGATTCAAGGTGACATGGACGTTCAGTTGAACGCCCCTACACAAAAAATACCTGCGACACTCTCCACTCGCGCGGAACTCATGCCGTTTCCTGGTATTTGGTATGGAACTGAAATGATCGAGCAGTTGATCGAATTGATCGTTTGATCGATTTGAGGGAGCAAGATTTGATCGAAATTCGATGCCGCTGAGGGAGAGAATCGATTGCTCACGCTCAAAAATCGGAAATAAGGGTTATGGATTAGGATTTCCCCGGTTTTGGGCAGCGTTCCTCTGAAAATAGCACTGAGCAACGAGCAACGAGTAAAGAGTGATGCGTGATGAGTCCATGAGTTCATGCAAGACATCGAACCGCCAAGTCGCCAAGAGCGCCAAGAACATACGAGAGCGCAGATACATCCTCAAGATAGTCCAAAAAGAGGCTCATTTGAGGTTCAATTGAACCTTTAATGCGGAATGTAAGGGATGAGTAAAGAGTAAAGAGTGATGAGTGATGAGTGATGAGTGATGAGTAATGAGTAATGAGTGATGAGTGATGAGTGATGAGTGATGAGGGGTGAGTAATGAGGGGTGAGTAATGAGGGGTGAGGAGTTTACAAGGGTAGGTATTTTATGGAGCGAGAAGATAGGTAGCTGAACGTTCGCGTTTAGCCCCACCCCAACCCCTCCCCATTTTTGGGGATTTGAACAGAGGGAAAGGCCCGACACATGGAGAGGGGCTTAAAACAGGTTCGCGAAACGGGATGTTTGCCGTGAGAAGGCGTTGAGAAGGCGACGTTTTGAAGGTGGCTGTCCGGTGGAGCGTTAAAAACCTACCCTTGTAAAGTGGTGAGGGGTGAGTCGGCCCGCAGCTAAAGGTGCGGGCTAATCCAAAAAATCGTAAGCTCGCTGAAGGAGCTAAAGGAATGAGCCTGGCAGCGGGAGTTGAGTCCCCACACCTTGACCCTGCTGCGCTTAACTCATTCGTTGCGCGGGGCAGAAGGGAGCAAGACAGGATCGGATTGGGCGCTGTTACCTCTGCGAAATCTGCTGCAAGACGGCGACGGTGGCGGCAACCGTTTCACGCTGCTGTTCCTCGTGGCTGATGGTGGGTTGACCATCGCCGGGTTGGTCTCCATACCAGCCGAACTGCCCATGTGTGCCGCCTGTAATGGCGACAAAGGTCGTTAATGCGGGGAGATGTACCTGAGATGCCTCGATACTAGAGACGGTTGCAAGCTGGTCATTCGTTCCGTAGATGGAGGCGACGACAAGATCATCACGCGACGACAAATCAGTTCGATCCTGAGGATATGAGGCCCACAGCACCAGCCCCTGAACATCAGGATTGTCCCGCACGAAGTCGGCGGCAGCGACCCCGCCCAGAGAATGTCCACCCACAGCCCAATGGGTGATCTGAGGGTAGGCGTTGATGACTTCACGGGCGGCATTGGTGTTAAAGATGGCAAGATTAAGCGGCTCAGGGACAATCACCACGAGGTAGCCCTGTGCAGCGATGGCACGGGCATAAGGCGCGTAGGAACGCGGCTCGATACGTCCGCCGGGATAAAAGATAAACCCGGTAGTGACGGTTACGTTTTGCGGCTGGAAGACGAACCATTGATTGGTCGTTACCTGTAGGCTGTTATCAGACTGTAAGGCGGCAAGCGCCTCAGCACTGGGTCCCTGAGCGTTAGTGGCCCATGCGAAGAACAATACGCCAGAAAGCACCCAGATGACGATCACTACAATAAAGACATACCTCAGACGAAAGCGATACATCTCAACCCTCTCATTTGATGAAGACAACGTACTATGATAAGCCCATAAGCTTAGCGTGACATAAATTTTCCGTAAAAACTAGCCTAATTTGGACAGGGTTCCCCAATTTATGGGGGAATCGTCCTACAATGGTGAGAGATAATGAAAATTGTGTGTTGAAGGGTCAACACACTCACTATACTAGATTGACTTCAACATTTGTTGAGGGGGCAAATATGGAAATCCTGATAGGCATGGTGGTCACGATCGTTATCGTGCTCGTGGTTTTAGGGTTAGGTTCAAGTGTTCTTCTGGGGCTGGTTATCATCGGTGAAAAAGAAGTCGGCGTCGTTACCAAACGATTCGACTGGAATGGCAGAAAATTACCCCCCGGCAAATTAATCGCGCTGGAAAACGAAGCAGGTTTCCAAGCGGATACATTAGCACCGGGGCTGTACTGGGGCAAGTGGCCATGGATGTACATTGTCCGTAAAGTACCCGTGACAGTGATTCCCGCCGGGCAGATTGGTCTGGTAGTGGCCGCTGACGGCGCGTCTATCCCACCGGAACGTATCCTTGGCAAGTTTGTAGCATCGGATAACTTTCAGAATGCGCGGGCGTTCCTGATGAACGGTGGCGAGAAGGGTCGCCAGCTTGGTGTCCTGACGGCAGGCGCGTATCGCATCAATACCGCCCTCTTCACCGTGATTAGTGCGCAGAACGCGGCGCAGCATGGGTTGCAGCCGCAAGACCTGATGGTGTACCGGGTTGACGACGATACGGTAGGTATCGCTACCATACTGGATGGTAGGCCCATTGAAGAAGGCGAAATCGCAGGTCTGTACTTGCCCGGTCACGACAACTTCCAGAATGCGCAGGCATTCATCAATGCGGGCGGGCAGCGCGGTCTTCAGGAGCAAATTCTGCTGTCAGGCTCGTGGAACCTGAACCCCTGGTTCGTGCGCGTTGAACAAGTGCCTATGACGGCAATCCCGATTGGTTATGTCGGTGTGGTCATTTCATTCGTGGGTAAAGCGCATGAAGATGTCAGCGGCACGGAGTTCAAACACGGCGATCTGGTGAACGAAGGACACAAGGGCGTGTGGGTTACGCCGCTGTATCCAGGCAAGCACCCGATCAATACGCGCGTGATGCGTGTTGAGCTGGTGCCTACAACGAACATCGTTCTGAACTGGGCGAACCGCACCGAAGCCCACAACTATGATGCACGTCTGTCGTCAATCACCGTGCGGTCACGCGATGGTTTTGCCTTTAACCTTGATGTGGCCCAGATCATCCATGTGGGTGCGCTGGATGCGCCGAAAGTCATTTCGCGCGTGGGGTCGGTGCAGAATCTGGTTGATCATGTGCTGCAACCGACAGTGGGTAACTACTTCCGTAACGCGGCACAGTCTTACACCGTGCTGGACTTCCTGAGCGCGCGCAGTGAGCGTCAGGAAGAAGCCACACAGCATATTACTGTCGCGCTGAAGCAGTATGATGTGCAAGCGATTGACACGTTAATCGGGGATATTAATCCGCCGGAAGCGCTGATGCAGACGCTGACTGACCGTAAAATTGCTGAGGAGCAAAAGAAGACCTACGAAGTGCAGCAGGAAGCGCAAACACAGCGCCAGCAGTTGGTGCGTGAAACCGCCATCGCCGATATCCAGCAGGAGATCGTGAAAGCGGAACGCGGCGTGAACATTGCCGATCTTGAAGCACAGTCGCGCATCAAACAAGCGAACGGTGAAGCGGAATCCATCAAGCTGCGCGCGGCGGGTGAAGCGGAAGCTATCCGTGTGACGGGTGAAGCGCAGGCAGAAGCGTACCGTGTTGGTGCGCAAGCGCTGGGCGAATCGGGCTTTACGGCGGTGCAGTTGATGCAAATCATCGGCGAACGCAACGTGAAGATTATCCCCGAAATCAACGTCACAGGCAGCGGCGCGGGCGGCGGGGGAATCGCAGAAGCTTTGTTAGCGATGATGCTGCGCGGCCAGGCGTCGACAACCAACGGTGCGACTGCAACGAAAGAATAAGAATGCAGCTTCAGGTAGAGGCGATGGGCGTGGTGAGGTTGTAAGTGATGGTAGTTACAGGGACGTTCAGTTGAACGTCCCTACACGAAAAATATCCACGACACTCCCCACTCGCTTACATCGCCTCT
Organism: Anaerolineae bacterium; assembly: GCA_046328675.1. GTDB lineage: Bacteria > Chloroflexota > Anaerolineae > Aggregatilineales > Phototrophicaceae > JACAER01. The sequence continues at coordinate 35,023 of JAXLWC010000034.1, read as the reverse complement.
ACTACAATTCATACGTAAAGCATGATAGAATGGAAAGAGAAATTTGGGGGTGAAATAGATTCGACGGGGGAGGTTGACTACGTGCAGCAAGCCGAGGAGTCTGACCGCGTTAAAACAGGCAAGCATGTAAATGCGAAACCCAATACCTATGCTTACGCCGCCTAATTGCGCGGTTTAAGTAGTTAGTCCTGAGGGATTAACCGTCTGCACCAACTGTAGCCGTCCAGTCGGGTTTGCAGGCGTCATTAAAGACGGTTTGCGGCGAGGCTCACGCCGATAAAGCCTGCCAAAGAAAGTATCGGCTGGTTTCTGGCTTACCTACGTTCATCGGGGCTGTCGGGGACGAGAATAAAAGATGAACTAAGCTTGTAGACGTGCGTACTCGAATCTTTCGGACGCGGGGGGCAGAACCCGCCACCTCCATCCAAAACATTAGCCCCGCTATACGCGGGGCTTTGTTTTCTCAGGTACAATACCCTTGGAATAAGACTACAGGATCAACATGGATTTATTAACCATCGTCGTATTGATGGGCATCCTGGTATTTGTGGGTGTAACGATTTACATCGCCAATCAGGAGCAGGCTGAGGGAAAACCCTGGAAGATTTCACGCTTTCTGGTGTATGTCATGATCGTGACGATGGGGATGCTGGCTCCATCGGCTTATTTTCTGACGACGGCGCCTGATTACACGGGCGCGCCCAGCGATTTGTGGATCGCGGTGGGGCTGGTAGCGGTGGGTGTGGTTCTCAGCTATGCAGCCGTAACCTCTGTGGAATTTCGCGGATTATTGCAGCGGCTGATTGGCGGCGGCGGTGATTTCGATGCAGACTCCAATGTCCATGCCACCGCGTTTGTGCTGATGACCGCGCTTTTCCTGTGGAATACCGTGCCGTTCGTGATGCAGGGCGGGATTGAAGGTTATGCCCGTGCGTTGGAACAAAACGGCGTGTCGATAGGTGAACCCGTGATTAACGCCGCGCTGCAAATCACAGTGGCGCTGCTGGGGGTAGGTTTGTACATCCGGCGCACGCTGCCGCAGACGCTAGACCGATTAGGGTTACGTCTGCCCACGCGCGAGGATATTACGACAGGGTTGGGCGCTGGTATGCTGCTGCTGGGGGTATCGTTTGGCTTTAGCATCGTGTGGGCGGCGCTGGCCCCGGAAGATGCGACGCAGCAGTCGTCGGCCTCTAATCAGATTGCGATGTCGTTCGCGTCACTGCCGTTGGCATTTTTGCTGGCAAGCTGCGCCGCGTTAGGCGAGGAAATTTTCATACGCGGGGCATTGCAGCCTGTGTTCGGTATTGTCGGCAGCAGCATCTTTTTTGCGCTGCTGCACGCGCAGTATTTGATTACGCCGGGGTTGCTGGTTATCTTCGTCGTGTCGCTGGTGCTGGGGGTTTTGCGCGCACGATTGAGCACCAACGCGGCGATTGTGGCACATTTCATTTTTGACTTTATTCCTTTGGCGCTTTTAGCAGCGGGAACCATGCAATGAAAACACGTTTCGCGCTTGTCATTACATTTTTACTGATCGTCAGCCTCGCACCGCTCCATGCTCAAAATCTCCCTGTTCAAACACCCACACCGGGCGGACTAATTTATGGCATGGATGCCGAGGTGCTGTTTCCTTCTGCCATACGCTTCACGATGGCGCTGACGACCACCGCTAATGAGCTTGCGTTTGCAGTGCTGAACATACGGATTCAGGGGCAATCGACGATCACGATTCCGGTGAGCATCGCCGAGTCGGCAACGCTGCGCGACCCGTTTACAGAAGTGGTGTACGTCTGGAATATCCCCAGCGATACGCCGCCTGCGATGTTCAGCCAGATCACCTATGAGTGGCAAATTACGCGCACGAATGATCAGGTTGTGTCCGGGCAGGGTGAGCTTGAGTTCACCGACCCGCGCATCCGATGGGACACGAACAGTATCCCCGACAGCAGTATCACGTTTACGGTTCCAGCAGAAGACTTCAACCTCTCGCTGGTGTCCCTGCGCAACGATATGCAGGCGGCTTATGATCTGATGCGCAGCAATACAGGCCGACAGCCGACGTTCCACATTATGCTGTACCCCACTGATTTAGCCCCCGGATGCGGCAGCAATGCCGACGGCGAAACGACTGCGGTGGGGTTAGTCAGCGGAACCGAAGTCGCCTGCCGCCCCGCACAGGCCGCCGCAGTTTACAGCGCGAGTGGGCTTGATGTGCTTCAGATTGCGGGGACTGGCACTGAAAATGCACTACGCCTGGCGCTGGCGGATTTGTTTCTCGAACGTTTTTACAACGCCTACTGGAGCGTGAATGCGGTGCCACTGTGGTTCCAACGCGGCCTGGCAGTGTTCTTCTTGCCGATGAACAAGCTGAACATGCTGGAACCGGCGCAACGGGCAGCGCGCAACAACCGCCTGTTTACGCTGGAGGACATGAACGGGGAGCCAGCGCAGGATGCCGATTTATGGCGCGCGCAGAGTTATGGGCTGGTGCTGTACATCGCGCGGCAGATTGGTGTTGAGGGATTATTTACGCTGGCACGGAATTCGGGAACAACTTCCTTTAACACCGCTTATGAAAACGCCGTAGGCCAGCCGCTACCTGAACTCATCAGCGGCTGGCAGCGCTGGTTGTTTACCGCTGCTGCCGAAGATGCCTACGGCTATTTCCCACAGATGGAAACGACAGCCACGCCGACTTTTACGCCGACGCCGACGCTGCCACGCCCCACCGCTACCGCGACTGTCACGGATACGCCAACGAATACGCCCACTGTGACCAATACCGGTTTGCCCGAACCCGTGCTGCCCACGCTGACGCCCACGCGCACGCCAACCCGCGCGCCTGCGACGGTTACGCCACGCCCTGCGGGAAGCGCACCGACGCCGACAGCCACCTCCACGCCAGTTCCCGCGATTGCGGCATTATCCGGTCAGGCGGGGGCTTTCGCCGGGTTAGCCGTGATTCTGCTGGTATTGGCGGGACTTTCAGTGATTTACTTGCGGCTATCCAGCCGCCGGAGCTAGACGATGATTGATCTGTATAGTTTGAGTTTGGAACAGCTTACCGATTTGCTGGGCGGTTGGGGAGAACCCCGCTTCCGTGCCAAACAAATCTGGACATGGCTGTATGAGCGGCGAGTCGATGGGTTTGCCAAAATGACCGACCTGCCGAAAACGCTGCGCAGCCGTCTGGAAGCGGAAACGGTGTTAGGGAGTCTGTCGCTGGCAACGGAACAAAGCAGCAAGGATGGAACGACCAAACGAGTCTATCGGCTGCACGATGGGCAGTTGATTGAGTCGGTGCTGATGCCCTACGACGATGACCGCCGCACCGCCTGTATTTCGACACAGGCAGGGTGCGCGATGGGCTGTGTCTTCTGCGCGACAGGACAAATGGGCTTTGCGCGGCATTTGACCGAAACCGAAATCTTTGAGCAGGCACTGTTCTTCGCGCGGGAACTGGAAGCCGAAGGCGAACGGTTGAGCAACATCGTGCTGATGGGGATGGGGGAACCCTTCCACAATTATGAGGCTTCACTGGGCGCGATACGCCGCCTGATGAGTGATTTAGGAATCGGGGCACGGCATATCACGGTGAGCACCGTAGGGCTGGTGCCTCAGATTCGTCAGTTTGCCGATGAAGGTTTACAGGTCAAACTGGCGATCAGCCTGCACGCCGCAACGGACGAGGAACGCGGTGCCCTGCTGCCCATCAACAAACGCTGGAAACTGGATGAGTTGATCGGTGCCTGCCACTACTACGTCGAAAAAAGTGGGCGACGGGTTACGTTTGAGTGGTCGCTGATCCAGGGGAAAAATGATACGCAGGAACAGGCCCATGCGCTGGGCAAGCTGCTGAAGGACTTACACTGTCATGTGAACCTGATTCCGCTCAACCCGACAGCAGGATATGCTGGTGGCCCTTCCGCTGAGGCACGCATTCATCAGTTTGTGGCTATTTTAGAGAGCTACGGGATTCCAGCGACGGTACGTGTGCGGCGCGGGATCGACATTAACGCAGGCTGCGGACAGTTGAAAGCATCTGTGCTAAAAAAAGAACGCAAAAATCCGATTGTGGAGACAACTGAGGAGTAAAAATCGTCATGCAATATGTCAACCTGGGCAACACCGGACTAAAGGTGTCACGCTTGTGTTTGGGTATGATGACCTACGGCACCTCCAAGTGGCGTTCATGGGTTTTGGACGAAGAGGAGTCGCGCCCCTTTGTGCGGCGTGCCCTGGAGCTGGGTATCAACTTCTTTGACACGGCGGATGTCTATTCGTTGGGGGTCAGCGAAGAAGTTACGGGGCGTGCGCTGAAGGATTTTGCGTCACATCGCGACGATGTGGTGATTGCGACTAAAGTTTATAACTCGATGAGCGACAAGGTGAATGATCGAGGCTTGTCGCGTAAGCACATCATGAGGTCGATTGACCGTTCCCTCAAACGCTTGGGAACGGACTACGTGGACCTGTACCAGATACACCGCTGGGACAAGGAAACGCCGATTGAGGAAACGCTTGAAGCGCTGCACGATGTTGTCAAGGCAGGCAAAGCACGCTATATCGGGGCGTCCAGTATGTACGCGTGGCAGTTCACGAAGGCTTTGTATCTGGCGGATTTACACGGCTGGACACGGTTTGTCGCGATGCAGAACCATTACAATCTTGTCTACCGCGAAGAAGAACGCGAGATGATTCCGCTGTGCGCGGCGGAGGGCGTGGGGATTATTCCCTGGAGTCCGCTGGCGCGCGGGTTCCTAGCTGGCAATCGCACGCGGGCAAAAAGCGGGGAAACACAGCGCTCGCAAACGGACGACTTTGCCCATCGCATGTATTATCAGGACACCGATTTTACCGTTCTGGATCGGGTAACGGCGGTGGCAAGCCAACGCGGTGTTTCTAACGCGCAGGTCGCGCTGGCGTGGATGCTGTCCAAGTCCCCGATTACCAGTCCGATTATCGGGGCAAGCAAGATGTATCAGCTAGAAGAGGCGGCGGGCGCGCTGGATATTCAACTCACGCCTGAGGAAATTGCCCAGTTAGAAGAACCTTATCAACCGCATCCGATCCTGGGGATGTAATAAACAAGAACGAATCAGGAAATGTTGTACCCTTTGTCCGGCTGGCGAAGGGTATTTGTTTTTATTTCCGGCGCAGCATATCCAGACCGCAACGGTTGTCTCCTGTTATCTAACCAATGGCGCTCGTTTAGCCCTTCTTCCCCGATTTTGAGGAAGAGGGAGTAAAATGCAGCGTCCGCCGAGAAAGGGTAAGGCCTTATGGACACTAAGTTCACTAGCGCCATTAGTTAGCTAGTGAGAGGACAATGGGCTGAATTTGGGGTCGGTGAAGTGGTGATGCGAGACACAAACCAAATTCTGCTCGAAATCGTTCAAAATTGTTTGAATGCCCCCCTTAACTTCGGGCTACGAATCTGTAATCAGCCTGCAACCTGTGTGTAATCCCCAAAAGCGACTTTAAAAGTGGAAACTGCCGTTCTCAGGACGGCAGGCACGAAGCAAATTTTCCTAAATATTCAGTTCAATACAAGGAGTTTGGCATGACCAAAAGGTTTACAGGCGTCCTCCTGGTGGTAGTGCTGATGCTGTCGTTGTTCGGCAGTATTGCGCGCGCGCAGGATGAGGTCTTATTTGTCATTGGCTGGGAACAAGAGCCAGATCGCGCTTACCTTACCTCACAATCGGCATTCTCGACCTATATTGCTGAATTCAATCAGCGTGACCTGATCGACTATGACGAGAACCGTATCCCGTATGCGGTCATGGCGGAAGAAGTGCCAACGCTGGAAAACGGTGGTGTCACCCTCTACGATGTCCAATTTGATGTGGATGGCGATGGAACGCTGGATGCTACCCAAGCTCCGATTGTCACGTGGCATCTGCGTCCGGGAATGCTGTGGTCAGATGGAACGCCGGTTACGGCTGAAGACTGCATGTTTATCCATAACCTGAATATGCAGCCCAATCCGGTGGACAGCTTTGGTCGCGGTCTGTATCCTGAAGTGGTGGCCAGCGCCCGCGTTGTGGACGAACTTACGTTTGAAGTGACCTACAACCGTCCGTTCCCGGATTATCTGGTGACACGCGTGACCTGTGATCATCCCGCGCACGTTTTCCTGGGGGACAACGCTACGGGTTTCACGATGGATCAGGACGGTGATGGTGTATTCGATAACAACGTCGATGAAGCCCCGTTCTTCCAGGGTTTCACCGATATTGTGGCTTATGGCCCTTACGTGATTACGGAATACAACCCCGGCCAGAATATTGTTCTGCAGAAGAACCCGTACTGGGGACAGAATCCCTGGGAAGTCGTTCCGGCGATTGATACCATCGTGCTCCAGTTCATCCTCGAATCGGAACAGATGGAAAATGCGCTGGAAGTTGGCGACATTGATATGGCGTTCAACTACGACGGCACGGTTTCCAACTACGATTCGATGGCCAATGTCACGGAATTCTTCACCGACGGCGTGTTTAATGATGCGCTGTGGTTCAATTCTGGTGAGTTCGCATTCCCGGCGATGCGTGATGTGCGCGTCCGCGAAGCGCTGGTCCATGCGATTGACCGTCGCGGTATGGCAGAAGCCATTCTTGGCCCCGGCACGAGCGATCTGATTCCGCGTTCGTGGTTCCCGTCACAATTCTGGCCAGCAGATTTACCGTTCATCGAATACGATGTTGAACAGGCACGCCAACTGCTGACTGAGGCAGGCTGGGTTGATGATGATGGTGATGAATCAGCGGATAACACGGCCCCGACGATGCGTGTTTCACAAGGCGTTGAAGGCGTTGAAGATGGCACGCCGCTGATTCTGCGTTTCTACACGACACCGCGCGCACCACGCCCTGACTATCAAACGTTGATTCAGGCGTATCTGGCGGCAGTGGGTGTTCGCACGCAGTTGTTTGTGGTCGATGGCCCGACGGTGCTGTTTGCCACGTTTAATGATCGCGGTGTTCTGAACACGGGCGGTTACGATTTGGCGATTTTTGCGCGCAGCAATACACCGCTGTCACCCGCCAGCCAGGCTCCCAACAGTTGGTATTGCGCTGGCATCCCCGGCCCAGAGAATACGGCGGGTCAGAACAGCAGTTGGTTCTGCAACCCTGAATTTGACCGCCTTGATACGCTGGTGGCCAGCACTATCGATGAACAGGAACGTCTGGAACTGCACTACCAGTCAGAGACGTTGTTCTACAATGCGGTGATCTGGGAAGGGTTGTATGTACGTCCACAGTACTACGCCGTTCGCAGTGATCGCTGGAACGTGGATACCATGCGTGCAATGGGTACCCTTACGGGCAACTACTTCCGTCAGGTGGAATACTGGCAGCCCGCCAGCTAAACCCTGAATCAGTTCTTCTCCAAACAAGAGGGGTGAGCGTAAAAACTCACCCCTGAAAAGGAAATTCCATGCTGCAATATATCATCCGTCGTCTCTTGCAAGCCACGCCGCTGTTACTGTTTATTGCCGTTATCAGTTTCTTGCTGCTAAAACTGGCTGGTGACCCGCTGCAATATCTGAACGATGACCCACGTCTGACTGAAGAAGACCGCTTCCGCCGCCGCGCACTGATTGGTGGTTTCGATCCACTGCCGCTACAGTTTGTGACGTGGTTAGTCGGTGATGACTGGCGTATGCGCGATATAACGGGAGACGGGGTTCCTGATGTCTATGGCGAACAGCGCGGCGTCCTGCGGGGCGATTTTGGGGAGTCGATTCGTTTGCGGGTGCCAGCAATACAGGCGTTGGGTGAAAAACTTCCTAACACGCTCGTTCTGGGCCTCACGTCGTTTGTCGTCACGATAGTGCTGTCGCTGGCGGTGGGGGTTTACGCATCACTCCGGCGTTATTCGAGGTTTGATAACCTCCTTACTACGATTACCTTTATCACGTTTTCAATGCCGATATACCTGATAGCGCTGCTCAGTATCTACATATTTGCCGTCAAATTTCGGCTTTGGGGTCTGCCTTATCTTCCTGTGCAGGGCATGTGGTCAACCCGCAGCGATGGTAGTTTGTGGGATTTGTCCTGGCATATGATTTTGCCGGTGCTGTGTTTATCGGCAATCAGTGTGGCCACGTACAGCCGCTACATCCGGGCGAGCATGATTGAGGTGCTGGACTCAGACTACATTCGTACCGCGAAATCCAAAGGGTTGGTGAACTCGCGGGTTGTCTATCTCCACGCGCTAAAGAATGCCTCGCTGCCACTGGTGACCCTGATAGGGTTAAATGTGCCGTTTATTCTGAGTGGGGCTGTGGTTACGGAGCAGATTTTCTCGTGGGATGGTACGGGGCTGCTCTTTACGCGCAGCCTGACGGCGTTAGATTCACCTGTGCTGATTTTGTTCATCATGATGACGGCCATCGCGGTGGTCATCTGTCAACTGCTGACCGATGTGGCCTATGCATGGCTCGACCCGCGTGTGCGTTACAATTAACTGAAAGAGAGAGAAAGTCGTCGCCTCTTTTTCAGTAGGTGAAAATTGCATAGACTGAGATTAGGAAAAGTTTAGGGAGGCAAAAGCGTGATGAATCAAGGCACGCATGTTTTGATTATCGAGGATGATGCCGCAGTTGCCAATGGGCTACAGGATGGGCTGCAACGCGATGGTTACCAGGTGACGTGGAAAAACAATGGGAGTGATGGGGTGCAGTATGCGCGAGAGCACAGCCCGCATCTGATTGTGCTGGATGTGCGGCTGCCAGATGGTTCGGGCTTTGATTTTTGCAGGCAGTTACGTCAATTGGGTTTACGACAGCCGATTGTGATGCTTACGGTGCGGCGTGATGAGATGGACAAGGTTTTAGGGCTGGAGATGGGCGCAGATGATTATGTCACCAAGCCCTTCAGCCTGCGCGAACTGCTGTCACGCATCCGGGCACTGATGCGGCGGGCGTATGGCGAACTGTCGATGTCTGATGCTGAACTGCTCTATGTGGGCGATCTGGTGATTGATCGCAGCCGGGGGCAAGTTCGACGCGGGAAAGAGCTGCTGAACCTGACACCGATTGAGTTCCGCTTGCTCATTTATCTGGCACGGCATCACGGGCAGGTGTTGAGCCGCGCGCAAATTCTGGACGCGGTATGGGGTTATAATGCTGATGTGGATAATGAACGCATCGTGAATGTCCATGTGCGGCGCTTACGGGAAAAAATAGAATTTAACCCCAGCGAACCGACGATGATTTTGACCGTACCGGGTATTGGATACCGATTGGTCAGTTAGGCGTTTACCTTATGAAGTTGGACATGATTCGCAAGTCTATTCGTTGGCAGCTTCCGCTGAGTTACGCGGCGATTGCGCTGCTGTCGGCAGTGGTGCTGGGAACGGCTCTGCTTTTCGTGCTGCGTGGTTATTACAGCCAGCGGGAATATGATTATCTCCAGGGCAATGCCAACGCGATTGAATCAGTCATTATGAAGATGATTGAAAGCGATATGCCGATTGCCGCGATTCAAACCCATCTTGAGACGTATGCATTTCTGGCCCAGGTGCGTGTACGCTATTTGAGCATGTCAGGCGAGGTTCTGGCGGATTCGGGGATTCCTGCGACGCGCAACACGCTGACGATTTCCGCACGTCCTGAGGTCATCCAAGCTCAACCGACAGCGCAGCCAAGCGTTGAGGGCAGTTATGCGTTTGATCCCGATGAGGTTACGAACTATGCCTCCAGTTACAATCCGGGGGCGATAAGCAGCACCTATTCGCCAGAACTGGCTAACGATTACGGGCCTTTTTATGAGCCGCCGGGTCTTGTGAACTATCCGATGTTTTCGGCTGATGTGGGCATCCCGATTGAAATCCCCCCCGGACAAGGGACAGGCCAAGAGTATTATACGCCTGTGATTACGCTGAATTTCATCCGAGTCGCGAGTGGCAACAATGAGGTGACGGCGCAGCGGGCGGCGACTTTGAATCAGGATCACAGCGATTCGGGTTTCTTTTCGGTGCTGCCAGCAACCAGCACGTTGTATGGTTTTGACCTGAGCGAAGAACCAACAGGCGATAATCAACGATCCGACCAGTTGTATACGGAGACAGTGGTAGACTCGGTGGGGAACTCGATTGGATTCCTTGAGCTATCCAACGGCCCAGCGTACAGCGGTAAAATCCTGCGCCGCGTGGCCAGTGGGTGGATTGTGGCGAGCAGTTTAGCGCTAGGTCTGGCGGCAGTGGTAGGATGGACAATCAGCCGACGCATCAGCGTTCCCCTGCTGGCACTGACAGCGGCGACCAAAAGCATGGCCAACGGAGATTTGTCAACGCGCGCGCGTATCCACAGGTATGATGAGCTTGGCGTGCTGGCGACTTCGTTCAACCTGATGGCGCAACAGGTTGAAGAGACGGTGAGCGCCCTACGGCACTTTGTCGCTGATGCTGCGCACGAACTGCACACGCCACTTACGGCGCTGCGCACGAATCTGGAACTGGCTACCGATGAGCCGCGTGATGCCGCGCGCCAGAATTATATTGCGCGGGCCGAGGCGCAAATTCTGCGGCTGGAAGCTTTAATGGATGGGCTACTGAGCCTCTCACGCATTGAGGCGGGTGATGCAACAAATGCCCCACAAAAAGAGCTGTCCCTGACCCAGTTGTTACAGGACATCAGCGAATTATATGCTTCGCGTTCGGAGCAAGCGGGTCTCAATTTCAATCTATCCTTACCAGAAGAACCGATTCTGGTGCAAGGTAATGCGACACAACTGCGCTGCGCGGTGGGGAATTTGCTGGACAATGCGATTAAGTTTACCCCGTGCGGAGAAACGATTGAGTTGAGCTTGCGGGGGCACAAACACTACGTTGAAGTAGAAGTGCGCGATCATGGTATCGGCATACCACAGGACGAACTGCCGCTGATTTTCAGTCGTTTTCATCGGGGACGGAATGCGGTGGTTTATCCGGGAAGTGGACTGGGGTTGGCAATCGTAAAGGGTATCATTGACCGACACGGCGGACAGGTATGCGTTTATAACATGCCACCGGGAGCCAGCTTCCTAATTCGCCTGCCCCTGCCCTGAGGGGAGTTTCGCCAGGGCTGCCTGCACCCGCTGAAGGTGATAACGCATCTGGTTTTGGGTGAAAATTCTGTGTGCGTCCAGCAACAGGTGCTGTGCCTGTTCATATCGCCCACGCTCCAAATGAAGTTTGCCAAGCTCAAGCAGCGCATAACCTTCGCTAGGCTGTACATTCCCGGCATGAGCAAGCGTGATACTTTCGTTGAGCAGGAGGATCGCGCGTTCAAAGTCTGCTGGCACGGTTTGCGCATACATGGTTCCCAAGATTCGCAGTATCTGAAACCTGAGACCATGTTGTGAAGTGCTTTCAGCGGTTTTGAGGGCTTGCTCGGTTACTTTGAGCGCCTCCTCAGGGTCATGCCCCTCATTAAACGCAATGAGGGAGCGATACGCCTGAAAGAAGGGAACCCCTACCACAGAACTGCTCATCTGGGCGAGGTTAATGCTGTAGTCCAGATGCAGCTTTGCCTGTTCCACGTCCCCCAGTTCATAGGACACAACGCCCAGATTGCCAGCCGCATTATAGGCCGTGAGATGGCTTTGGACTTCCTGCGCCATTGATAAGGAACGCTTGAGGATTTCTGCCGCTTCGTCATAATAACCCGTGTAGGTATAACCGACAGCCACGAACAGAAGCGTCGCGGCAGTACGCGCGGGGTTGCCAAGCTGTTCGACTAACTCAATGCTGCGTTTAAACTGTGGCAGCGCGATTTCCTGCTGGTTTTGTTGGATCAAGGCCGTCGCAAGCCAGGCCATTGAACCTGATTGCAGGTCAATGTCATGATACTTCTCCGCTAAGGTCACGCCTCGCGACAAGAGTTGAGTGGCCCTCGGCAAATCGCCAGCGATCACCAAAGCGCGCCCCAGCATACCATAAGGCATGGGCAGCAGTTCTTCGATTCCCAGCTTCTCGGCAAGCGCCATACATTGCGAAAAACGCTCAAGGGCATCTCGCAGATTACCGGATACGTACAAGAAAGTCCCCAGGCTGGCGAGCAAACGGGCTTTGCGTTCTTCGTCCTTGAGTTCTTCGGCCAGTTTGAGCGCGTGGGTCAAGGCCTGTGTCACATTTTCGCCGGGAAAAGTGGAGGCGGCGCGGCCTAAGTCAAGGGCGGTATCAATGTACTGGCGTTTCTGGAACGCCGACGCGGTGAGCTTGTTAAGGGCCTCTAAGGACTGCTGGAAGAAGATTTTCGCGGCACGGTTAGCGCCTGCGCGCATGGCCTGCTGGCCTGCTATACGCGCATAGTTGGCGACTTTTTGATCATCACCCAAGGCACGCCAGTGATAGGTCAGCGTGGCGGCCTGCGATGCATCCTCCGGGTAGACTAATTCAATGGCCCATGCGACCTGTCCGTGAAGCTGTTTGCGGCGGACTTCAGGCAGTTCGGCTAAGACACCGTCGCGCAGCTTGTCATGGGCAAAGCGCCAGTGGTCGTCCTGCACATCGAGAACCGCTACTTCACCGCAGGCCGTTAACCAGGTTTCGAGATTCATGCCAGAGTCGATGCGCTGCAATACTTTGAGGTCAAGCTGGCGTCCGGCTACGGCTGCGACCTGCAACAAAGATCTGGCCCAGGCTGGAATACGATCCAAGCGGCGGCGGATCACCAAGTCCATGCCGCCAGCAAAGACCTTTTCCGGCAGCGTTTTAACCCCCACGTCTTCGAGGGTGCCTGCATCTTCTGCCAGCGCGCGCACGACCTCGACCATAAAAAAGACGTTGCCTTCTGTCTCACGCTGGATGAGATCGACTACATTTTCCTGACGGCCCGCCGCGCCAAGCATTGATTCGCTGAGCGTGGCTATATCGTCGGCGTTCAGACGTTCCAGTTTAAGGGGTTTCATGGCGGCGAGCGTCGAAGCCAGCTCAGGGCGTTCATCGTCACGATAGCTGGCAACCCATATCAGCGGCAAATCGCGTGTTTCCGCGAGCAAGTATTGCAGCAGGGTGATGCCTTCGTTTTCCGCCCAGTGGATGTCTTCGAGGACGATGAGATAGGGCTGGCTAGCGCAGCAGCGAATCAGAATGTCCCGAATCACGCGCAGCAGGCGTTCCTGTGTGGCGTGCGGATCGACGGGTTGGGGATCGGGAACAGCGCGTTCCAGGAGCGCGCTAATGTCCGGGACGAACGCTTTGAGTACCCCTGCTTCCAAATCACTGAGTTCTGTCTGGAGCGTGAGGCGGCGCAGAATATCCATCCAGCCATCGTAAGGCTCACTCGCCTTATCGCTGGCCTGCCCACGCAGCAGAAACGCGCCTTCGACTAAGGCATGAGTACATAGTTCGTCAATCAGGCGCGATTTCCCTACGCCGCTTTCGCCGCCGATCAACCATGCGCTGCCCTGACCGGTATTGGCGAGTACATCGGTCAATTGGCGTAGTTCCCCGCTGCGGCCAACGAATTTGGCGGCCTGCAAGAAACTCTCGCGAATCAATGAGGTCTCACGCGGAACGGTTTTGTCGATGGCGACAGCAAGCGAAATCATGGTCTGATGGGCGCTGCTGTAACGCTCATCCGGCGATTTTGAAAGTAAGCGCCCCAAGACATTCGACAGCCCCGGTTCCAGGGTGCTGATGTCAACGGGTTTAGCAATAATATCCCGCAGCAGCAGATTGATGTCGGTCAGATCAAAGGGGAATTGTCCCGTAAACAGTTCGTAGGCGATTATGCCTACCGCGTAGAGGTCTGACTGCTCGGTGGCCGGTTCGCCTTGCAGCAATTCAGGTGCCATGTAGGCTAAGGTTCCGGCGGGGCGACTATCGGTCTGTTCACGCGCAATGGAAAGCCCAAAGTCCAGAAGTTTTACCTGTCCATCCACGACGACGACGTTAGCAGGTTTCAGGTCCCGGTGCAGGATGCCGCGACGATGGAGGTAGGCAATGGCGTAGAGCATTTGAATCAGCAGGTCAACCTGTAAGGACAACGGTTGATCCTGAGCCGCCTCCACAATGCTTTGCGCGTCCTCCAGCAAATCCATCGTAAAAAAGGGCTGGCGTTCCCCGTTTTCGTCGGGCACGCCAAATCCGTAATCGAGCACACTGATGATATGCGGGTGGCGCATGGATGCCAGTGTTCTAAATTCCTGGGTGAGCGTAAGACGCAGATCCAGCTTTGCGGGTTGGGTCGTTTGTAAGGCGGCGGATGCCAGCAGCACCTGTTTGAGCGCGACAACCTGGCCTGTAAGCCGATCTAATGCCCGGTAGACAACGCCCATGCCCCCCGCGCCAATCTTGCTTAGGAGTTGATAACGCCGATTGATGATTGGCAGCGAGTCACCAGGCATAAGTGATCTCCATTACAAGGGCCGTTTCAATGACCAATATATTATGCCACAGGCAGTATGTTTTGGGAAAATAGCAACCGTAGATTTTTTGAACTCGGCACCCGGCGATTCGCTAAAGTTAGGAAGTTCTTACTTTCGACACTAGCCGATACGTATGCCGCTGCGACTGTCGAAATACAGGGCTTGTTCGACTTTGGGGGAACATTTCAGCGTATCGTGTACGCGCACAGACATATCCAGCGGCAGCAGCAGAGTCCAGTTCTCGCCGCTGGCTGATACCTCGACCAACAGATGGCGTTCAGCGAAGAAAGGCGTAACCATCTGTACCGTGCAGGGAATGCCGTCTTCGTTTAAGACCATATCTTCGGGACGAACGCCCATAATCACTTTCGTGCCATCGTCGAGATCGCTGCGAATGGGATAATGACGGAAGTTTCTGCCCTGCCAGTGCGCGCGCTCCACATGACCATGAAACAGGTTAATGGGATGCATCCCAAAGAACGTGGCAATAAAGAGGTTGAGCGGGCTTTCATAGAGATGGCGATAGGTGCCAACCTGTTCGACTTTGCCACTGCGCATCACGGCAATACGATGGGCAAGGGCAATGGCTTCTGTCTGATCGTGCGTGACATAGATGGTGGTCACGGTAAACTCTTTTAGCAGCCGCTTGAGTTCGTGCCGAGCTTCCATACGAAACTTGGCGTCCAGATGGGCGAAGGGTTCGTCTAACAGCAGAACACTCAGATCACGTGTAAGGGCGCGTGCGATGGCGATACGCTGTTGTTCGCCGCCGCTGAGCTTATCAGTACGCCGAGACAGCAACTGTTCTATGCCAAAACCTGTGATCTGTGCGATGCGATGTACACGTTCGGGCACTTCCTGTTCGCGATGCCGTAACCACAGAAAGAAACCAATATTCTGCTGAGCCTCCCAGTGTGGGATGAGCGCGCCTTCCTGAAATACCATACCGATATTTCGCTCACGCAGTGGAATGTCATTCAGAGGTTGGTGGTTGTAGATGATATTTCCCTGATCGGGCGTTTCGAGACCTGCGACCATGCGCAGGATTGTTGTCTTGCCACAACCTGATGGCCCAACCAGAGCCAAAACCTCTCCGGTTCCGATTTTCATCGAAACGTCGTCCACCGCTTGCACGGGTTTAGTCTTGCTGGTTGGGTCAGCAAAGCGCTTGTGTAAATGTTCGAGGGTAATTGTGGTCATAAGCAGTGGTCAACATTCTAAGAAAACAGGGGTTCGTTGAGCCTAACCCAAAAGCCTTTTAAGTATCAACCTGCCTGAAGCCGCCACGCCTGGTTACTCTTTGCGGTCTGGCGGCGTCCAACCAAAGAGTTCTTCATCATCCGGTAGTTCAATGGCAAGGCGCTCGCGGATTGGCGCCTGCCGTGCCGGGAGGGGGGCACTGCGGCGTACTTCCTCGCGGCGATTGCGTTTGCGCAAGTCTGATGCGTAGTAGATGATTTTACTGCGCTTGCGATCCAAGGTGATGCGGGCGACACCCCGTGCCAGCATATCCACAGGCATCGGCGCGAAACGCCCAAACCCCAGCCATGATATGGGCGGGATGCTGCCTAATAAGGTCATAAGCTGGAAGAAAAACGGGCGCGGACGACCCCGTACATAAGCCAGCGGGGCGCGGATAATGCTGGACTGCAACCCGACACGCCCGATGTAGGTTTCGGCTTCGCGTTTGGAACGAATGTAAGCGCGGTTAGTCCAGGGGGCGCTGACTCCGCTGATGAGTACCATGTGCGGCACACCGTCACTCACGCACATATTAGCCACGTTGCGGGCGGAGACGAAGTTCAAGTAATGATGATTCAAGCCCTGGGTGGTGTCTTCGGTCATACTGCCTACGGTGTGTATGACGCTGGCATGACCGCGCGCCCGTCCGCGTAAGCTGGCAGGATTCCAGACATCGGCGGCCCACCAGCGCACGCGCTGCGCCAGCGGCCCCAGCTTATCTTCTGCGCCGGGACGCACTAAAAGCGTTACCTCAGCCCCTTCGGCGAGCAAGGCAGCCGCGATATTATCCCCCAGAAATGTTCCGCCCCCGGTGACCAAAATACGCCGGTTGTTGCTTGTCATGCGCTTCCCCAAAAACTGTGTTCGCTAATGATTGTAGCACAACCGTCAGGGTACTACGGCGGCGTGTTTGCTTGACAGACCTTCAAGTTTATAGGGAGTGGTGAGATGCGAGGTTACGTGGACGTTCAGTTGAACGTCCCTACACGAAAAATATCCGCGAAACTCCCCACTCGCAAGTTTACAAAACATTAGACAATCAAGCGCTTTTGTGTTATGGTAATTTTACAAATTATGGGATGTTTGTGTCATACAAAACATCAGGCAGTTGTTCTGCCTGTGGCGATACCAAAGCAACCCTGTCGATCAGCGACTGGTAAGTAGAGAACACCCGTCCTCACAAAGCAGGGCGGATAGCAAAATTGAACGTTGTGCCGGAAAACTTGGCGTTGCATTACGAATTAGGCAAAGCGGTGTAAGCGGCAATGATGGAGAATAAGGCATCCGCGAACTTGAGCGGGTGATTTTCAAACAGAATCCAGGCAAAAAGCGCCAACAGGGCGTTTCTTGCCGCTTAAATCGGCACAGTCACACGCCTGTGCATGGTACATGCAATTTATCTACCCCAAAGCCGACAGCCGAGCCGTGGTATCGTCGTGAACGAACGCGGCTTTTTTGGTTCCGAGGGGATGTGGGTAAGATTACGGCTTTAGAGGTTCAAAAACGCAATAAAGAGCGTGTCAATGTGTATATTGACGGCGAATTTGCGTTTGCTTTGAGTCTGATCGAAGCCGCGCGCTTGCATAAGGGGCAGTCACTTAACGAGGCCGAGATTGTCACGCTGCGCGATGAGGACGAGGTGATCAAAGCAGTAGACACGGCTGTGAACTTTATCAGTTTTCGTCCCCGCAGTATCCATGAGGTTCGTCGTAACCTCGCAGAAAAGGATGTTCCTGAGGCCGTTATCGACATGGCAGTGGAACGCTTGAGTACGCTGGGATATGTAGATGATTTTGCCTTCGCCCGCTACTGGATCGAGAATCGTGAATCGTTCAAACCCCTGAGTCCCGCTGCATTACGCCAGGAGCTGCAACAGAAAGGTGTTGTACGGGACATTATTGATGAGGTGCTGTCAGACTTAAATGCGGATGATGCCGCATATCGGGCAGCTCTCACACAAGTACGCCGCATACGTACAAAAGATCGTCGAGAGTTTAAGCGCAAGCTTGGAGCGTTTTTACAGCGTCGTGGCTTTTCATTTTCGACTGTCCGCAGCGTCACTACTCGCATCATTGAAGACCTTGAAACGCAAACGGCTGACTATTTTAATGCCAAAGCCGAGGATGAGTCTCTTGATGAAGGCGATACGTAAGGCGGCTTTTATCGATATACCGACTTTACAGGAAGGAGGATGACGGCATAAGCTGCATTATGTCGTCAAATAGACCACATGCAGATTGAACCTATCATAGGAATTTTGGCTCTTGTGATTGCCCTGGCTGTGGGTGTAGTCGTGGGAGTTGCAGGCTTTTACTATTATCAAAACTCACGACGCCAAAGCATTATCCAGAAGGCACAGGAAGAAGCCGCAGGAATCACTAATCAGGCAAGAAGCGCGTTAGAACGGGCCGGTGAACAATCCAACCAGATCGTTAAAGAGGCGGACGATAAAGCGCGAGATATTCTCAACGAGAATGAGCAGGTATTGGGCCGCCGCCGCCGTGAGATGGACAAGGAAGATGAGCGCCTGCTGCGCCGGCGTGAGGAACTGGACAAACGGCTGGAACGGCTGGAACAGCGCGAACAAAACCTGAATAAGCGTCAAAGTAAAATCGACAAACAGCAGAATGATCTGACCAAGCTCCAGGAAGACCGCATGGCGGAACTTCAGCGTATTGCTGAGATGACGACGGAAGAAGCGCGCGCGCAGTTGTTAATCTCGGCGGAAGAAGAAGCACGCAAGGATATGGCGCGTGTCATCCGGCAGGTGGAAGCGCAGGCCCGCGAAGAAGCCGACACGAGGGCGCGCGATGTGATTTCGCTGGCCGTGCAACGTCTGGCGTCGGAACATGTTTCGGAAATCTCGGTGAGCGTCGTCCCGCTACCCAGTGATGAGATGAAGGGGCGCATCATCGGGCGCAACGGGCGCAACATCCGGGCCTTTGAACTGGCAACAGGTGTCGATGTGATTGTTGACGACACGCCGGAAGCGATCACGATCAGCAGCTTTGATCCAGTACGGCGTGAGGTTGCCAAGCGCACGATGGCTAAGCTGGTGACGGATGGACGTATTCATCCGGCACGCATTGAAAAACTGGTGGATGACGCCAGAGTAGAAGTTGAAAATGCAATCCGCGAGGAAGGTGAACGCGCCGCCTATGAGACTGGCGTACCGGGCTTGCACCCGGAAGTCCTAAAGCTCTTAGGACGTTTGAAGTTCCGCACCAGCTATGGACAGAATCAACACGGGCACGCGATTGAGACAGCGCATATTGCCGGGATGATTGCGGCAGAGTTAGGCGCTAACGTGGACATCGCCAAGGCGGGCGGTCTGCTGCACGACATCGGCAAGGCTATCGATCATGAGGTTGAAGGCACGCACGCGCTGATTGGGGCTGATTTTGCCAAGCGTTACGGTGTCAACGCGAAGGTGGTCAACTGTATCGCCAGTCACCATCATGAAGTTGAACAGGAATGCGTGGAAGCCTACATCGTGGAAGCGGCAGATGCTATTTCGGGCGCGCGTCCGGGGGCACGGCGCGAGAGCCTGGAAACTTACATCAAGCGCGTGAAGACGCTGGAAGAAATCGCGACGGGTTTTGAAGGCGTTGAACAAAGCTATGCGCTGCAAGCTGGACGCGAGGTGCGCATTATCGTGCGTCCAGATGCGGTTGATGACCTTTCGGCGCTGCGTCTGGCGCGGGACATTGCGCGCAAGATCGAAGAGTCGATGCAGTATCCGGGGCAGATTAAAGTCCACGTTATTCGTGAGACACGCGCTGTCGATTACGCCAAGTAATTCACCCCAATAAAGAAATAAAAGACGGCTGTTCACATCTGAGCAGCCGTCTTTTTGTTTGTCATAGTTAAGGGACGAGGTTTTGCCTCATCCCTCTGTTATCGCCTTAGGGCGCTGCTGTCGCAGTCGCTTCAGCAGTCGCTTCTTCGGTGGCCATTTCGGTGGCCATTTCAGTCGCTTCTTCAACCGGAGCAGCAGGTTCGAGGTTCTGGTGACCGGATCCACACCAGTGCTGATGGAACCGTCGCGGATGCCTTCAGGATTACCGTCACCTGATCGGTCACTTCCTGCGGGACTGCGGCGTCGTGCGCTTCGGCGAAGCTGATGCCGTCGTTGGCAACTTCCAACACGGCAGATGCTGCCACCCGGCCACGCGCTTTCATCCGTCCCCGCCGCGATTTGCAGCGAGTTGGTAGACACCGTTGTCCACAACGCTTCAACGCGCTGGTGATCAGCCGATCCGCGGGCGTCTCACCGCCGCCAAGGTCGTGTTGTATTCGTCCTGATCGACACCAATCACCGGTCTTGTCGAGGCAAAGGTGATCGCGCCAGGGCCTGTCCGGGCCACCCGCGCCGGGCACCACATCCGCACCATCGCCGATGAACTGTTCTGCCGCTGCCGCACTGCGATCCGGGGCCGTGAAGCTGTCAATGTACACGCCCAACACGTTGATCTCCGGGTTGATGTAGCGCGCGCCCTGCTCGTAGCCGTTGCGGAACTTGATGACCGGCGGAATGTCGATGCCGTACACGCCTGCAATCGTGCCACTCTGCGTCATCAGGGCTGCCATCGCTCCCACCAGGAAGCCCGCCTGATCTTCACGGAACTGGATACCCACGTAGTTCGTCGGGCCATCCGCCACGAACTGATCCACGCCAATGAACAGCGTCCCCGGATTGGCTTCCGCTGCCGCACGCGTCGCGTCCGCAATCAGGAAGCCGACGGTGACAATCGCGTCGTAGCCTTCGTCCAGGCAGGTGCTGATGTTGGTGGCGTAGTCTGTCTGCGCCTGGGTTTCAATGAAGGTGTTCTCCAGACCGAGGTCTTCCGCCGCACGCAGCATCCCCTCGTAGGCGAACTGGTTGAACGTCCCGTCGTTGATACGACCCACGTCCGTTACCAGACACACAGACTGAATCCCACCAAATCCTGCCGCGGCAGTTTCAGTGGCTTCTTCAGTGGGGGTTGGGGTTGCTTCCATAGCAACTTCGGTAGCTTCTTCAGTGGCTTCCATAGCCGCTTCGGTAGCTTCCATCGTGGCTTCTTCAGTCGCCATTTCGGTAGCTTCTTCGGTTGCCATCTCAGTCGCTTCCATAGCCGGAGCAACGGGTTCGAGGAGTTCACCAGTGACCGGGTCCACACCAGTGCTGATGGAACCGTCGCGGATGCCTTCCAGGATTACCGTCACCTGATCGGTCACTTCCTGCGGGACTGCGGCGTCGTGTGCTTCGGCGAAGCTGATGCCGTCGTTGGCGACTTCCAACACGTAGATGCTGCCACCCGGCCACGCGCTTTCATCCGTCCCCGCCGCGATTTGCAGCAGTTGGTAGACACCGTTGTCCACGCGCTTCAACGCGCTGGTGATCAGCCGATCCGCACCGGGCGTCTCACCGCCGCCAAAGGTCGTGTTGTATTCGTCCTGATCGACACCAATCACCCACACGTTCTCCTGTGTCGAGGCAAAGGTGATCGCGCCAGAACCTGTCGGGCCGCCCGCGCCGAACACCACATCCGCACCATCGCCGATGAACTGTTCTGCTGCTGCCGCACCACGATCCGGGGCCGTGAAGCTGTCAATGTACACGCCCAACACGTTGATCTCCGGGTTGATGTAGCGCGCGCCCTGCT
Source organism: Anaerolineae bacterium (assembly GCA_046328675.1). Lineage (GTDB taxonomy): Bacteria > Chloroflexota > Anaerolineae > Aggregatilineales > Phototrophicaceae > JACAER01. The sequence continues at coordinate 13,770 of JAXLWC010000034.1, read as the reverse complement.
CGTAGCCGTTGCGGAACTTGATGACCGGCGGAATGTCGATGCCGTACACGCCTGCAATCGTGCCACTCTGCGTCATCAGGGCCGCCATCGCTCCCACCAGGAAGCCCGCCTGATCTTCACGGAACTGGATACCCACGTAGTTCGTCGGGCCATCCGCCACGAACTGATCCACGCCAATGAACAGCGTCGGATTACTTCCGCTGCCGCACGCGTCGCGTGCAATCGGGAAGCCGACGGTGACAATCGCGTCATAACCGGCGCTTCGTCCAGGCAGGTGCTGATGTTGGTGGCGTAGTCTGTCTGCGCCTGGGTTTCAATGAAGGTGTTCTCCAGACCGAGGTCTTCCGCCGCACGCAGCATCCCCTCGTAGGCGAACTGGTTGAACGTCCCGTCGTTGATACGACCTACGTCCGTTACCAGACACACAGACTGAATCCCACCAAATCCTGCCGCAACTTCTTCGGTTGCTGCTTCGGTGCGAAAGCTTCTTCAGTAGGGGCAGCAGTCGGTTCCATAGCAACTTCGGTTGCTGCTTCAGTGGCTTCAGCCGCCGCTTCGGTAGCTTCCATCGTGGCTTCTTCAGTCGCCATTTCGGTGGCTTCTTCGGTTGCCATCTCGGTCGCCATTTCGGTGGCTTCTTCAGTTGCCATCTCGGTGGCTTCTTCGGTTGCCATTTCGGTGGCTTCAGCAGCTTGCTCTGTGGCCTCCATCGTAGCTTCTTCGGTAGCGGCCTCTGTTGCCTCCGGCGTTGCGCTGGGGACAGCAGTGGGGCGTGGCGTGGCAGTTGGCGTTGGCTGGCAAGCACCCAACAACACTCCCAACACCAGCGCCACAAACAAGTAAATCAGTTTGGAACGCATGTATTCCCTCCTCAAAAACGAGTAAGTTTTCGCAGGTTCTGAACCTTATATTGGTACGGGGCGTAATAGTACCATTGGTTATAAAGATTGAAAATAACTTACATCAAAAAAAACAATAAATTTGTTGTGAGAATTGACCAACTTATCAAAAAATGTACAAATTGGGCCAAGTGCTTACGGTCAGCAGGGGCCTCAATGAGTTCAAAGTCATCCGACACGGGAGTTGGATTAAAGATTTTGTAGAAATTCGAGAAGTAAACGATTGAAGAACGGCGAATTATCCATGTTTGCGACGTGTCCGGCATCAGGGATGACCCCATAACGACAGTGTGGCTCACGCGCCGCCCATATCGGCGCAACTTTCCGAATGTTCCCCGTGCCATCGTGCTTCCCATGTACGAGCAGCATTGGCTGTTTAATGTGGTAGTCGGGTTCTTCGTGCAGGCAGCCTGTTGTTGCCAGCAGTACATTGACGAACTCGTCCTTCGACATGATCTGGAAGACTTCACGCAGATAGGCGCGCGCGCCTTCGGTGACGGCGCTTACCTGTACGCTTTGGCTCTTGAGGAGGTTTTCAGGGTACCAGCGGAACATGGCAGGGGCGATGTTCAGCATCAGCTTTTCAGTCGGAGACAGGCGGAATGTATTGCAGGCGCAGTCAATTAACACCAGGGCTTTCACACGCTGCGGATACAAAAAGGCGATTTCCTGTGTGATATTGCCACCCATCGACTGCCCGGCGAATATCGCCTGCTGGATGCCCAGCGTGTCCAGTATGGTCAGCAGGTCATCGACTGCGGCCCGAATGGAGAAGGGGCTACTGTTTGGACGCGACAGTCCATGCCCGCGCACATCCCATGTCAGAAGCGGATATTGGCCGATCAGAGCGTTCGTCTGGGGGTCGAACATGCGATGATCGGTGCCAGCGCCATGCGTAAAGACCAGCAGCGGTTTTGATGAGTCGCCCTGATACAGCCAGTAGTGCAGCGTGCAGCCATTCCGTGCCAATGTGTGTTCAACGCCTGTCATCATTCTTTTCCTTTGTCGTAAGACGCTGCTGCTCAATCATCTGTGCGGCCTGCGTGACGAGGTTAACGTAGACCTGTTTGTTGGCAGCGGTGTCGCCTGTCGCATGGGGATTTAAGCCTTCCTGCAAAACAGCACCGAGCGCATGACCGATGTCATCAAGGCTGGCCTGTTCTGCGGGGGCAGTGCTTCATCCAGCATCAGGAAACCGTAACGCAGTGCGACCAGAATGCTGGTTACGGCTTTGGCGCTGAGGTCCTGGCGAATTAAACCTTCTGCCTGACAGCGCGTGACAAAATCTGACCCCAATGCCATCAGCGGTTGATACTGAGGGGAGTTCATCATGTAGCGCGTAAAATCACCGAGCGCGCGCTTGTCGTTGCTATAAAGGGCTTTTGTCAGGGGATTGGCGGCGATAGAAACCAGGGCATTGCTGTAAAACCCCGCAAGCGTTCCGCCAATCGAATCCCTTTGCAGGCGACGCGCTAAATCGTACATTACCTGAGTCGAGGCGCGCAGCAGCAAGTCCTCAAATAAGGCTTCCTTGCTGGCATAGTGCAGATATACGGCGCCTTTGGAAATGCCCGCTTCCTGGGCAATATCGCTGATAGTGGTCTTGCTGTAACCATAGCGAATCATGAGACGTTCGGCAGCATCCAGGATACGCGTTTTCACGCTGCTCGTTGGTTTTACCTTGCTCCACAGTTTCTTACCTTCTGTTGACCCGCAGCACTAACCTGGTCATCCAGTCACCATGCTAGCCCTGAATGCATTCCAGGATACCCCCAAAAATTGGGGGGGAGTGGTGCGATTCAAGGTTACGTGGATGTTCAGGGGAGTGGGGAGTTACCTGGACGTTCAGCGGGAGTGGGGAGTTATCTGGACGTTTAGGGGGAGTGGGGAGTTATCTGGACGTTTAGGGGGAGTGGGGAGTTATGCTGGACGTTCAATTGAACGTCCCTACACGAAAATATCCGCGAAACTCGCCACTCGCCAATTTTTGGGGGCTGGGACTACCCAACACCTGATCGTTATGCTCTAATCAGGCGGCGCATGAAAGGTGATGGTTATGTCTTCTGTTGAACGTTTTGAATCGAACACTGGGGTTCGGATTTATCGTATTCCAGTGCAGGTTTTTCCCAACGGGTTTGTGGGTTTCTGCTATGTGCTGTTGAATGCCGGAGTACCGACGCTGGTCGATACTGGCTCCGGCTATCCGACGAGCAACGAGGATTTGCTGAAAGGCTTCGACAGCCTGCGGGCTGAGTTCGGCGAGTCGCTGCGTCTGGAAGACATTCAACGCATTATCGTGACGCACGGACATGTGGATCATTTTGGCGGCGTGGCCTTTGTGCAGGAACAAACAGGCGCACAAGTAGGGATTCATGAGCTTGACCGCCGCGTGCTGACCAATTACGAAGAACGCGTGATTGTTGCGACTAAGGATTTGCGAGTCTACCTGGAACGGGCGGGGATTAAGCCTGAGCTGCGGCAGATGTTGATGGAGATGTACGGGTTTGCCAAAAAGCATGTGCGCTCGGTCAACGTTGATTTCAGCCTTGAAGAAGAACAAGCGCTGGATGGCATGGAGTTTATCCATACGCCGGGACACTGTCCGGGACAGGTGTGCATTCAGATTGGGGACATTCTGGTGAGCGCAGATCATGTGCTTTCACGCACGACGCCGCATCAGGCCCCAGAACAAATCACGCACTATACAGGTCTGGGACATTATTTTGAGGCGCTGCACAAAATTGAGCGCGTGCCGGGTATCCGCGTGGCACTCGGCGGCCATGAGGAAGCCATTCATGATTTGTATGGACGCGTGACGGGAATCCGCGCCAGCCATCAGCGCAAGCTGGAGCGCGTGCTGGACATTGTGCGTGATGCGGGGCACCCTGTTACGGTCAGCGATATTTCCAAAGCGATGTACCCCGACAAACATGGCTACGAGGTACTGCTTGCGGTAGAGGAAACTGGCGCGCACATTGAATACCTGTACCAGCATGGGCACATTTCGGTGTCAAACCTGCATGAAGTGGAGCGCGAGGAAAACCCTGCGCTGCAATATGTCTTAGGATAACCGCGTGCCAACAGAAGCCATCGCCGCCATTGTTATCGCGCTTGTTTATTTAGGAACCTTCATCTTTTGGGTAACGTATTATTTCAAGCGCATTGAACCCGGCTTACTGGAAAGGTTGGGAAACAGGCTTGGGTTGAAGATCAGGCGTGTGGGTCGAAACTGGAAAATTTCGCAGCAGCATACATGGAGGCAGGGATGCGTCGTTTTCCTGTTAGAATTGGTGGCGACGATGCTGCTTTTCATGATGCCGTTCTGGCTGCTGTTAGGGGCAGTGCTCGTGTTTGCGATGCTGTCCGGTCAGGGGTAGCTATTTGCGACAAACAAAGAAGGTGCGTCCGGGATTGCCAGTGAACGCCAGGTCATGCTCGGCGTCGTAGGTTTTGATGTCCGAAAAGCCAACCAGCGCCAGCGCCTGTGTGATGTCACGCTCAATATATGCTCGCTGAGTCAGATGGATATCCGTGCGCTGCCAGTTTTCCTCCAGGCGAAACAGCGTAAAATCCATAACGCCTTCCTTAAGTTCGGCATTGTATGCTGAACGGGCAACGACAACATGATCGTCACGCACGATGGCAAAGGTTCCACGCCAGCGCGCGACGAAACCCGATTCCATATTTAAGTCAAACAGAAATAGACCCTGTGGAACAAGCGCGGCAAAAACGTTACGAAAGACGTTGGTCAGTTCCGCCAGTTCCAGCACATGGTTCAGGCTGTCAAATACGGAGACTACGGCGTGATATTGCGCATCTGTGGAGAAAGTGCGCGCATCGCTGGAAATGAAGTCAGCCGCAGGGGCGTTATGGCGGGCGAAGTGCAGCATTTCGGGCGAACCGTCGATACCCGTTACCTTATAACCGCGCTGTGTCAGGTCATGAGCAAGCTGGCCTGTGCCGCAGCACAAGTCGAGGATATGACTTTCAGGTGAGAGGTGAGGAAGCAGCAGCTTTTCCAGGATGGGTACAACCCGCACGCTGAAACTTCCCCAGTGCAGGTTGTAGACCCAAGCAAAGCGATCATAATCGCTGTAGGGTGGCATTTATGGCTAAAAGCCGCTGGCGAGTTCTAATCTCTGCCGAAACAGCACCGCGCGGGCTTCTTCCACCGTAGAAACAAGGACAAAAGTTTCTGCATCAAATAAATCGCGGGCCAGACGACGCAGCGCATCCATCAGAGTACGAACGAAGTTGTTGCTGCTCACAATAATGATACGGCCCCGGTTATGATGTTTTATGCTGGCAAGCTTATGGAAGCGCCAGAAGGCACCTTCAGGAAATATATCACTGGCGCGCATATCTACAATCGTATCAACTTGATGATGAACGGTGCTCATCTCAGAGTGCAATTCGGCAACGGCTACATCCAGTTCTTCCCAAGTCCACGAATTTTCGAAGGTTACACGCAATACACTATGTTCGTTGTTATCCCATACACTGTTGATACTCATAACGCCCTCGAAACATTACTTAATTAAACCTATATACAAGTTATCACTATTTATAGACCTAATGAATAAAGAATAAACGAAATTTTTCGGAATATTATGTCCAAGCAGGTTTAGATGAATTTTCTCGTTTTGTGTAGTGATCCTCGCTACACTAATTTTGCTGGATAATGTTACGTTATGCAAAAAATAAAGCAGCAGATCCAAACTGATGCTTTTGCGATGTGGTTTTTGGTGGATGGGCTTGCAGCAATTTGCAAGGATGATGGAACATCAGGAACAAGAACACTAAATCAGGTCTAAATAAAAGTGTTAATATAATTCATAACATTTGAATTCTCCAAAGACCATACCCTATATTATCACGTAGTGCGCGTTATGGGGATATACGCATGATAAATGAGATGGAGATTCAGCAGGCGGCCACAATGCTGCGACAAGCCAAACATCCGTGTGTAGTGACTGGCGCGGGTGTCAGTAAGGAGTCCGGCATTCCAACGTTTCGAGATGCGCTGGAAGGCTTGTGGGCGCGCTTTAATCCACAGGAGTTGGCGACCCCGCAAGCGTTCAGGCGCGACCCCAAACTGGTGTGGGACTTCTACGAATATCGGCGAGAACTGATGCGTCCAGCGAAGCCAAACCCCGGCCACAAGGCACTGGCGGCATTAGAGCAGCGTTTTCCACGCCTGCCGATTATCACGCAAAATATTGACATGCTGCACGAAGAAGCGGGAAGCACAAGTGTGATCAGTCTGCATGGTAAAATCGCTGATAACAAATGTTTCTACGATTGTCAGGGTGACCCGACGTGGGTAGATGTGTCTAAAATTGAATGGGATAAAAACAGCGGGCCGCCGCCCTGTCCCTACTGTGGCCGCGCGATGGTGCGCCCGGCGGTGGTGTGGTTTGGTGAGATGCTGCCCCCCTCGGCCCTAGCTGAGGCTAAACGCATCGTTGAGGAAACCGACTTGATGCTTATTATAGGAACATCGGGTGTGGTGCGTCCAGCGTCCGAGATGCCGCTGATCGCCGCACGTCATGGCGCAAAGCTGATTGAAGTTAATCCCTTTGAAAGTGAGTTCTCGCGCGGGGTAGACTTATGGCTGCAAGGGCCATCAGGAGAAATCCTGCCTCGCGTGGTGGATTTAGTGATAGGCGATCAATAATGCAGCGAAGGATTTTTTTGACATTGATGTGTCTATGTCTGCTGGCGGGGCGCATGGTTACGGCGCAGGAAGCAACCGAGGAACCCTTTGAACTTCCGCGTATGATTTATGGCAACGAAGCGGAACTGACAAACAATATTCTGCTGACGATTGACGACTGCGCCGATGAGTATCTGACCCGGCAGATGTTCGAGTTTCTGGTTGAAAAAGGGATTGTTGCGACCTTCTTTCCCAATACCTCCTATATGATTCAGGAAGACCCGCAACTCTGGCGCGATATTGTCGACGCGGGATTTGAAATCGGGTATCACACGCGCTTGCACGAAGCGTATATGTCTGAGGAACAACTGGATGAAGATTTCGCGCTTTTTCAAGAGGAAGTGCGCGATACGCTGGATGATCAGACGTACTCGATCACACTGGTACGTCCGCCCTATGGCATCTGGGACGATAGTTGGATAGCATGGACTGAAGCCAATGACTTCCACACAGTACGCTGGAACCTTGCCGCCCGCGCGCATCTGGACATCGACTATGTGGACGCTGTCATGAGCAACATGGAACAGGGGGGGCGAATCATCCTGCTGCATCCCCGGCAAACCGATATGTGGTGGCTGGAAGCCCATACTGACGAACTGCTGGCGCTGCGGGATGAGGATGGACAGCCCTATCGTTTTACAACGGTGAGTGAGGCATTCCAGGATGAGGAACTACCGTAGTCTGGTATGGATAATCGGGCTGAGCTTACTCCTGCTCACGCAGTCAGTGATGGCACAGTCTGTACCACCGTATCAGGTCTTCGTGCTGCATCATGTGGATGAGAGTGATATGGATCGTCTCATCTTTGTCAATACGGTTACTGGCGAAGAGATCAGTACCGATGTTTTTGGCACGCAGTACACGATTGCAGGCGATAACGTGATGTTCTTTGACACGTCCGCGCGCCGCGTAAAACTGGCTTCAGCCGATGGTATTGTGCGCGATCATCCGTTTATCAACACGGACAGCAGCACCTATCGGATTGACTGGATTGTGTCGTCAGATAACGCACTGGTGGCGTGGACGGTTACCCAACGAACAGCGCAAGCGGGACTCATCACGTATACCACCGTGTCGGATATTGATGGCATCCTGCCACGCCAGATTTTAGTGGATGGGCCACTCGACGGTATTCGGGCGCTGCCGATTGCCTTCAGCGACGATCAAACGCTGCTGTACATGGATTATCAGCCGGACGGCATTGGCGACATTACACCGTTTACCCAGTACGCAGGTATTTTTTCAGTAAATGTGCCGCAGGACGCGCAGGGTGAGGTGGGCGCGCCTACCTTTCTACCCGGAGAGCCGGGCTGTTTCTGCGGCGGCGGTATTGGTGCCGGATGGCTGCTGCGTTTGTCGCTCACCGACGACCTGACAGGCTACAACCTGCGCGTCCATCATCTGCTGGGCGACATCGAACAAACCATACCCGCGCTACCTCTGCGCAATTACACCCAAGCTGGTGACTTTCTGATTTCGCCGGACGGCACGCGCGCTGTCTATGCGCTGGCTAATGTAGAAGGTTTTGGCACGGCCAATCAATCTGTAACGACAGTCTTTGCGCTGGTGGATTTGCAGGACATGTCTCAGGCGCTGCTGGGTGATGCCATTACCACGTTTGTGCATCCTATCGCATGGACAGAAGACAATACGGGTCTGATATTCGTCACGCCGGAACGTGATGGTACGTGGAAGCTGAGCATTGTGAATGGCACCCTGACCAACATCGCGGATGCAACCTATATCGGCACCCTGCGATAATTTGTTATAAGAATTGTCGCTAACCTTAAGCGTTTTCCAGCGGACTCTGCTAAAATTGACAATATGAACATCATTGACCACTTTGAAGAACGACAAGCCAAGTATCAACCTGTCGCTCAGGCGCTGCGTGACCTGTACGGCGAAATCAACTGGAATCGTGGATTACCTCCACTTGACGAGTTGATCGATTGTATTCTGAGCCAGAATACCAGTGATACGAACCGTGACCGGGCGTTCGATGCGCTGAAGGCACGCTATCCTACATGGGAAGCGGTGCGTGACGCCGAGACTGACGAACTGATTGAAGTCATTCGTCCGGCAGGATTGGCGAACCAGAAAGGGCCACGTATCCAGGAGGTTCTGCGGCGGATTGAGGTCGAGCGAGGGAATTTAAGTATCGATTTCCTCAACGATTTGCCGATAGAGGAGGCAAAGGCATGGCTGACAAGCTTAAACGGCGTCGGGCCGAAGACGGCGGCCATTGTGCTGTGTTTCGCCTTCAATCGCCCGGCCTTCCCGGTGGATACGCATGTTCACCGACTTGGGCAGCGCATCGGATTCCTGCCAGAAGGGATCAGCGCGGATAAGGCGCATCCCGTTATGGAGGCGATTGTACCGCCCAACGACTATTATGCCTTTCACATTCATCTGATTACGCACGGGCGTAAAATCTGCCATGCACGCGCTCCAAAATGTGAGCGCTGCCCGTTAACAGACTATTGCGATTATTACAAAGGCTTCAAAACGGGATGAGACCAAACGATAAACCTGAAGGCGCAATTTCCGATATTGAACTTGCGAACATGCGGCATAACATCAATTTGCTGCGCAGTCAGATCAAATCCGGGACTGTGGATGGCAAGTTTCTCGCTCGCCAGGTGGAAAATCTGGGATCGCTTTTTGACCGTTTAGATGTGGAACGCAAGCAGCGTAAGAACGCAGCACGCTTTGAAGCCTTGTATAACGTTAGCCGCGTGATTGGGTCATCGCTTGATTTGCAGACTGTGCTGAATCAGGTGATGGACGCGATCATCCAGCTCACAGGGGCCGAACGTGGTTTTCTGATGCTGCGGGATGATGACGGCGGCTTGCAGGTGCGCGCGGCGCGCAACCTCGACCAACAAACGATTGGCGGCGAAGACTTCAAATACAGCCGTACTGTTGCCAACCAGGTTTTGGACGGTGGCAAAGCAGTGGTAACGACTAATGCTGCCGAAGACCCGCGCTTCGCAGGGCAGGCCAGTATTATTGCCCAGTCCCTTCGCAGTATCATGGCAACGCCGCTACGCGCGCGGGGTAATGTGATTGGCGTGGTGTACGTGGACAGCCGCGCGCTGGCAGGTCTTTTTGGTGACGATGATTTAGCGGCGCTTGATGCTTTCGCAGCACAGGCCGCCGTCGCTATTGATAACGCCATTCTGTTCAGTGCTACCGATCAACAGCTCTCCATGCGTGTGAACGAATTAACGCAGCTTCGACGGATTGACAAGCAGTTGAACGAAACCCTCGATGCTGACAAAGCCATGCTTTACACGCTGGATTGGGCGGCACGGCTTTCCAACGCTTCCGGCGGTTATCTGGGTTTACTGGAAGGGGAACCCGCGCATATCCGCACCATTCATCACATCGGCGTGACGCAGGATGGCAAGTTTGCCGAATACCTTGATCGACTCTATCCACAGTCGCTGGAAGTCATTGGTTCGGGCAAGGCTTTCAGCGGGCAGGAAAGCGGCGAAGCGCTGTTGATTGTGCCCATCCACCGTGAGCAGAAGGTTATCGGTGTGGTGGCGCTGACGCGCAAGGGCGAGGATTTGTTCAGCGATGAACAGCGTGATGTGGTGGAACGTGTCATTGCTCGTGCGGCGGTAGCCATTGAAAACGCGCGTTTGTATGCTGCGGTTCAATCGGCAGATCGTGCCAAAAGCGAATTTGTGGGGATTGTGGCGCATGATCTGAAAGCGCCGATGACCAGCATTCTGGGCTACGCTGACCTGACGTTAATGCAAGGCAACCTGACGGATCGGCAGCGCCAGTTTATGGAACGTATCCACAACACTGTCAAGCGCATGGAAATTCTGGTTTCCGACCTGGCCGACATCAGCCGTATCGAAAGCGGCCATTTCTTCATGGAAGAAACGCGCGTTAAAGTGGCCGATGTGGTGCAAGCCCTGAAAGATAGTATGCAGCCGCAAATCAATGACCGTAAGCACAACTACATCGAAGACATTCAAACTGATCTGCCGGATTTGAAGGTGGATTACTATCGCCTGCTGCAAGTGCTCACGAACCTGGTCAGCAACGCGGTTAAATATACCCCTGAAAACGGCACGGTGACTTTGAAGGTATGCCGGATTGAAAAGGGCAAGCGAGTAGAATTCAGTGTAAGCGATACGGGCATCGGCCTGTCACCGGAAAATGTGCAGATGTTAGGCACAAAGTTCTGGCGCGCAGAAGATGACTTCACGCGTTCGCAACCGGGTACCGGACTGGGGTTTGCCATCACGCGCAGCCTTGTCGAACAAATGGGGAGTTCGATAAGGATTGACAGCGAAATGGGCAAAGGCAGTACATTTACCTTCAGCGCCACTGCGCAGCCATAAGCGAGATTGTGAATGCATCTATTTTTGTCTCCCCATATCGATGACGTGGTTTTGAGCTGTGGCGCGACGATTCGACGATTGACGGCTAATGGCGAGTCTGTGCTGATCCTGACCGTGACGGCAGGCGACCCGCCCAATCCACTGCCGGACAGCCCAGCCATTCAGGAACTGCATGAGCGCTGGGCGGCGGGGGTGAATCCGTATGCGACACGCCGTACAGAAGATGTCTGTGCCGCCGGGGTCATCGGTGCCCATGTATATCATATGCCGCTGGCTGACTGTATCTATCGCACTGACGAGGCAGGCAAGGCGCTTTATCTGACGTTCGCTGAGGTGTTTGGTGCGGTACATCCTGATGACCCGATGGGAGAAATCCTGGCGAAGATGCCGCTGCCATCCAGCGTGACGGAGAGTGCAGAGCTTACCCTGTATATTCCGCTGGGCGTTGGTGGACATGTCGATCATCAGATTACGCGTGATTGGGGACTTCAATTACATCAGCAGTTCCCGACGTGGAAGGTGCGATTCTACGAGGAATATCCGTACTGTCGCGATGAAATCGCAACCGAGCGTGCGCTGGAATATTTCATGTGGAATGAAATACGGTTGGATACTCAAATATTCTGGGTTTCCGAGTCTGAAGTGAATGCGCGGATTCAGGCAAGCACCTGTTATACCTCGCAAATCAGCAGCTTCTGGAACAGTGAGGCGGCGCTGGCGCAGGAAACGCGGCAGGTCATGCTGCGTGCAGGACGCACAGTACTCGCCGAGCGTTTTTGGCACGAATCAGATTAGAATATTTCATCGTTTTTGCAGGGACGACTGGTCAGCCCCTGCAACTATCGCAAGACGTTGACGAGGAGCACATCATGGCGAATGGAAGCGCGCTGCAAGAAGCGCAGGCACAATTGGCGGAACTACTCAAGGCAGCACGTTCCGGTGCAATCATCCCAATTCGACTGCCCGGTCAAATTGAGGCGATTGGAGCGCTGCTGGAGCAAGCTGAGGAAGAACACGCCGAAGAGCTAAAGAAAAGTGCCTCCGCGCCGGGCCTGGAAGAGTATATGAAAGACCAAGCCTCTTTCATTTCACATGCCGTCCATGAATTGCGTACCCCGATGACCAGTATTCGCGGCTATACCGATATGCTGAATTCTCCGGCGATGGGCGAATTGAACGATATGCAGAAGCAGTTTCTGGATACAGTGCGCACCAATGCACGGCGTATGGAAGGCTTGCTGGCCGATGTCAGTGACATCAATAAACTGCGTGCCGATACGCTGCGTTTGAACCAGAAAATGGATATGTTTAAGAACATCGCCATGATGGCAGAAAAACAGCTTGGCACAGCCGCCACCGATATGAAGCGCAAGCTCACATTTGAGATTCCGCAGGGGTTACCTCTGCTCAATATTGATAGTGAAATGCTGGTTAAAGTGCTGGTCAAACTGATCGAAAACAGTTTGCGATACTCGCCAGAAGAAACAGGTGAAGTAAAGGTCAGTGGTGCAGCCGATGGCAATAACCTTGTGATTACCATTGAAGACAATGGAATCGGGATGACGCCAGAGGAGTTGGCGCAGCTCGGCACGCTGTACTTCAGAGGGGAAAATGATGTTGTCCGTGCTTATAAGGGGAGCGGCATGGGCATTCCCATTGTCTTCGGGCTGGTGCGTCTGCTGGGCGGGACGCTTGATGTGCAGAGCGAAGCGGGGAAAGGAACCAAGATAACAATTAAGCTCAAGGGAATGAATTAAGCTACTGTTAAGATATTTTTTACTTTACATGCTGTATGTTTCGTGCTACCTTATAGCACAAGCGCGCGGCTAACCTATTTAAAACGTTCCGGGAAGTTCGGAAAAATAACACAGCAGGTTGCTGTGTTTTTGGCTTTATTGATAGGGTTGTTATCAACCAAGGAGTTTTGAGGTGGACAATGCACAATACCTCACGCCAGAAGGCCTGCGTAACCTTGAGGGCCGCTTAAAGTATCTGACTGAAGTGCGGCGCTCTGAGGTCGCTGAACGGCTGCGCCACGCCATGGAAGAAGGCGGCGATCTGAGCGAAAATGCCGAATATGAAGATGCCAAGAACGAGCAAGCCTTCGTCGAAGGCGAAATTGCCCGTCTGGAGGCGATTCTCAGCAGTGCGCAGGTTATCGAAGCCTCTGAAAACAAAGGCGTGGTGGTGCCAGGTTCGGTGGTGACCGTCGTCGAAAAAGGGACAAAGCAGCAGGAGATTTATCACCTGGTTGGCTCTGCCGAAGCGAATCCCCGCGAAGGCAAGATTTCGGTGGAAAGTCCTCTTGGTAAAGCACTGCTCGGTGCGAAAGTCAACGATCAAGTTGTCGTGAATGCCCCAGATGGCAAAATCACCTTCGTCATAAAACAAATCGCCTGATTAAACACATGGAGATGCAGCGCACCCGCTCAGGCGTGGGTACTTTCCGCTGCATCTAACCCACATTTACCCTAGAAACGATGACATCAGGAGTTTTAACGCCGTTATGTGGCAGCCAAATAAGCTGGAACAAGAACGGCTGGATAAGGTACAGCGCTTAGAAGCCACCGCCGTCCAGCCTTATCCTCCGCGTGTTCAGCGCACGCACAGCGCGGTGCAAGCCATCGCCGCGCAGGAACTTTATGAAGCTCAACACCCTAATCCTGAAAGTGCGCCGCCAGCGCCAACGGTCATGGTTTGTGGGCGTGTGCGCCGCGTGAACCTCAAAGGCAAGGTCTCGTTCATGCACATTGAGGACGAGAGTGGACGCGTGCAATTGTTTCTGCGCGTCAAC
>JAXLWC010000033.1:0-58763 GCA_046328675.1 Anaerolineae bacterium | reverse complement strand
TAGGCTTTGCCTTCGGCGGTGGAAATGTCATCCTGGCGGCGCGGCTGTGAACCCCACGTCACCTGCTGCCTGTAGCTTTGCTCTTTGGACGAGGCCGACAGGCGTGCGGGCATTCCATCCGTCAGGCTTTCCGGCACATCCATCAGGAAGCGCGAAGGCGAACTTAATTCGTTGCTGCCAAACACCATACGCCGGAACGCATAGGTGAGGAAGATTTGTTCTTCGGCGCGCGTCACGCCCACGTACATCAGGCGCCGTTCTTCTTCCATGCCTTCCGGCTCATTGACCGAGCGCGAATGCGGCAGGATGCCATCTTCCAGTCCGGTGAGGAACACAATCGGGAACTCCAGCCCCTTCGCCGCGTGCAGCGTCATCAGCGTCACCGCGTCGGCATCTTCGCGCAGTTGATCGACTTCCGACACCAGCGCGATTTCCGAGACAAATTCGTTCAGCGGCTTGTCCTTGTCACGGGCCACGACGTTGCGCAGTTCGTCCACGTTTTCTTCACGCTCGCGGATTTCCTCAATGCTCTCGCTGATTTCCTTGATATACAGCGAATATCCTAGCTCGGCGCGGATTTCGTCGAACAGCATCAGCAGGTCATTGCCTTCTTCTTTGAGCACTTCGCGCCAGCGCATCACCATCCGTCCGAAGTCGGCGAACTGCTTGGCGGTTTTGTTGGACAAAGTCGAAGGCACGCCGCGCATCAGCCGTTCCAGCGCTTCGCTGTAGTTGATGCGTTCCTTCGCCGCCCATGCCATGAAGTCTTCCAGCGACTTTTTGCCGATGCCGCGCTTAGGCACGTTCACCACACGGTTGAAGCTCACCGTATCGTTGAAATTGTTGACGATGCGCAGGTACGCCAGCAAATCGCGTACCTCACGCCGCTTATAAAAGCCCACGCCGCCAACCACGCGGTTGGGAATGCCCGCGTTGACCAGCGCGTCTTCCAGCGCGCGCGACTGTGAGTTCATGCGGTACATCACGGCGAAATCGCGGTAATCGAAGCGGTCACGCAGCTTCTTAATCTGCGCGACAACATAACGTGCCTCGTCGTCCTGATCGTAGGCTTCGTAAACCGTAATCAGTTTGCCGCTGACGCCGCGCGCCGCCTGCAAATACTTCGGCGTGCGATGCACGTTCCTGGCGATAACCGCGCGCGCCACGTCCAGCACCACCTGCGTCGAGCGATAATTTTCTTCCAGCAGCACCACCTTCGCGCTGGGGAAGTCGCGGCGGAAGTTAGCGACGTTGCGGTAATCCGCGCCGCGAAAAGCGTAAATCGCCTGATCTTCATCGCCAACCACAAACACATTGTTCTGCGGCGCGGCGAATGATTTCACCAGTTGAAACTGCGCGGTGTTGGTATCCTGAAACTCGTCTACCAGCATGTACTCGAAGATGCGCTGATATTTGTCGCGCACGTCCTTATTCTGCTTCATCAGCAGCGCCATGTTCATCAACAGGTCGTCGAAGTCCATCGCGTTGTTTTCAATCAGCATCTCCTGATAACGCGGATAGGCACGCGCCACAATTTCGCCAAAATACATCGGCGCGCTGAATTCTCTGGGGGTAATCAGTTCGTTCTTCGCGCCGGAGATGGCGTTAAGCACCTGACGCGGCGGGAACTTCTTCACATCAACGTTCAGTTCCGCCAGCACGCGCGTCATCAGTTCAAGCTGGTCGTCGGTGTCATAAATCAGATAGTCCGCGCCGTAATCGTGCTGCTGATGTTCGCGGCGCAGCAGCCGCGCGCAGATGGCGTGGAACGTGCCCACCAGCAGCCCACGCGGCGCGCCCCCCAGCAGCTTTTCGACACGGTGCCGCATCTCAGCCGCCGCTTTGTTGGTGAACGTCACGGCGACGATGTGTTCCGGGTAGATGCCCATCTCCTGAATCAGATAGGCGATGCGATGCGTCAGCACGCGCGTTTTGCCGCTGCCGGGACCTGCCAGCACCAGCACAGGGCCTTCGCCCGCCGTCACGGCAGTACGTTGGGCCTCGTTCAGTCCATCTAAAAGTGCTGTCGCCATAAGGAACTCCAGGAAAACGCAAACTGAACCGCAAAGGCACGCTGAGCGCTATTCAGAATCATGAATACAAGCTAGAGAACAATTGTAGCAGAAAACAGACCAGTTGAAGGGGCTGTAACCCGTCAAACCTCAACCACCCCACGAAAATGAGCGTTACATTAATTCGGTAAATAATTGCAACATTGGGCACTCTCAAACGGTATTGTAGGTAACGCAATGTAATGATGATTAATGTAAAGAAAACATCATGCCTATTGACCTTCACTGGGAAAACAGAGAACGTAACATTTTGCACTACCGTTTTGTGGACGTTTGGAACGGGGTTGATCTTTACACCGCCAACTCGAAAGCCTGGGAAATGATTAACCAGGTGAAGCATAATGTCACCTTATTTCTCGATTTCTCCACCGAATGCCTGCGTGCTTATCACAGCCGCGTCCCTTTGCTGCGTATGCTGCTGCATTCACCCCCCAACCTGAACCACATCGTGCTGATTGGCAATAAAAATCAGATTGAATTCATCCAGCAGGTGATACAGCGCGTTTCTACCGAACACCAGAACGCCTGCCAGTGTGCAGCGGATTTAGCTACCGCTTATCGATTGATTGCGCCCTACGCTGCACATATAGAATCATCAACAGCGCGTCTCTGAACGCCATTGACAGCTTCATGAACGAGTTCCCGTACTAGACTTGTCTCCTCACTTTCCAAAGAGCCTGCGTTCGTGGATTAGCACGACGGCAGGCTTTTTGATTTCTGACCCTCGGAAAGCGTAGGGCAATCAGCGGGCAGCCTGTTCCCGACTTTGTTTACAATCGTCAGCATCTCGCAAACAAGTGGAGATACTGATCCATGCATTACCCATACTTCTGGGGTCTTCTCGCGTGTGTACTGTGCTTAACATCGTGTTCTGGTGCGAACACTGCGTTGCCTGGCACGTCACCAACACTGCCGCCAGTGCCAAGCGAAACGCCCACTACGGAAGGTTTGCTTCTGACGCAAACCAACATTCCCCTTTACTCAGACATGCTCACGCAAACCATGATTTCTGTATCCCCTGTGACACCTGTACCGACACTCACCGGAGATGAAATCGCACAGCTTCAATTACGCTGGCAGCATGATCTTGAGGCTGCGGTAGGGTTTTCACATCCCGTATTGGAGACGATTGCAGGCTATTTTGTGGGGAGTCTGCAAGGGCGAACGTATACCTTACACGATTGGAATACCTACACGCCAGAGCCAGAGGTCTCGCGTGTGACCTTTGAGAATGTACTGTATGTTGCAGTGGTAAACAGAGACACCCTCCTTACTCCTGTGGGGTGGTTTTTAATGTTCAGGATGATTGATGATCAGCCTGAACTGTTGGATGACGAACTTCCCAATTATCCGCGCGCAGATTTTATGTATTTGAATGTGTTCACAACCAGCGATGGACAAATCATCAGCGGTTTCGCTGACCGTAATGGCAATGGTTATCCGGATTTGGCGGTTGATACAGCCAGCAGTGGCAGTAATGGTTGGTCAATCACCTTGTTGTTTGAGCTTAGACCCGCTGGTGAAGTGGTCTACTTAACACCGGCTACCCCGGATGTGCCACCCAATTCATTTGTCGATCTTAATGGCGACAGTATCCTCGAAATGCGTGGGGTTTGGAAATACTATGACGTTGCTTTAGGACTTCCGAATTGTTGCTTTCCGCTGATGATCCGTTACTTTGGCTGGGACGGCACAGTCTATCAGGACATTTCCTCAACACTTCCTGACTTGTACTATCCTGCAATTGCTGAACTTCAGAAAGGCTTTCGCGGCGGCTTTGGCTGTATGCATCCTTCTGTCTCCCTGTACCAGATGTTGATTGACTACTACGCGATAGGGCGTCTGCCTGAAGGCTGGGCCTGGTTGCAGCCACGTCTGGACTTAAACAGTTGCAGCATCCATGATACATTCAACTATGAGATAGACGGGCTTTTGAAGTGGGTCAATGTGCGTCTTGCAGAAGAAACACGACAAATGACTCAAGGATAGACTCATGCTGTAAAATGACTATGAGGAAAGGAGATGCCCCATGAGCCTGCAAATCCCCGACACCGTTGACCTGCGTAAGTATATCGACACCCAGTATTTTGGCGCGCGTCCCCATATTCGAGGGCGGCGTGTGCCTGTAGCGCTGATTGCGTACAGCGCGCGTTCCGAAGGCTGGGGAACAAGTGAACTTGCCTATCAGTTTACCTTAACAGAGCCGCAAGTATTGGCTGCCTTGTTGTATTATCAGGAGCATCAAGCAGAAATTGATGCTCAGGAAGCTGCCTATCAAGCCGAACGTGACGAGGCGCATCGCCAGCATGATGGACAAGATTAGCTTCTACTTTGACGAACACATGCCGCGCGCTGTGGAAAAAGCGTTGGGGCAACGCGGTATCGTCGTCATTATGGCAGTCGATGTTAGCATGACAGACAAGGATGATGATAAGGAACATTTACCATTTGCAACCGCACATAATGCTGTCATGGTTTCTCACGACCATGCTTTTGCAGGTCGCGCCTCTAAACGCAGTGACCACGCAGGATTAATCTGCTGGACAGGGAAACTAAACGACTTTGGTGGATTGATACGAGAACTCAGTCAATTTGTTGAGCAGTTTACGCCAGAGGATGTAAAAGGTCGTGTGTTTTGGCTTAAATAGAGGTAGTGCCGCACCTCTCATATGCGGTGTGCGACTAGTTCCACAGTTCTAATGACTCTCACATCTTCGTGCGCTACAATGAGTTTAAAACCAATTCCATAGGATTGATTCACGCAATGGCAACCATTCTTCTGGTCGGCGGCGACGGTGATTTGAGCAATGATATGGCCGAACTGCTGGCGCTGGCAGGCTATCAGGTGTTGGGCAGCCCCGATACCGCACAGTTGGGCACTACCGAAGCCCGCCGCTTGCAGCCGGATATGATTTTGCTGCTCTCGACGATGGGCCTGGACAGCGCCGATGGACTGGAAACGATTCGTGCGCTGCTGCGTTCGGCTCCCGGCGCGCGCATGGTGGTCTGGTCTGCGCGTGACAGCAGCATCTACGTCGAACGTGTGCTGGGGATCGGCGTCAGCGCCTACGTGTCGAAGAACGCCGCTTACGATGAACTGCTCGCTGTGGTCAAGCGCGTAGCCGCTGGCGAAACCCCCGGCTTCGTTGCGCCGCACGCCCATGTTTGATACATTTTGACCCCTTGTGAACTTCCAATTGACAATTTGAGGACGCCCCTCTATACTGCCCTGCGATGGCGGCGCGGGCAGCGTATTTGGTGTGCATCGGGCTAGAACAGCGGCGTGTTCTACCGTTCATTTTGCATCCTATATTCATTATCGAAATTTCCCAGCGAGCTGCCGTGTGGCGCATCGCTGTATCCTGAAAGTTCTAACATGATCAACGAGAAATCCATCCAGGTATTGGAACTCCCCAAAATCCTCGAACGACTGTCGAAGCACACCTCGTTCGCCGCTGGCAAGGAACTGGCCTATGACATCCGCCCGACCACTGATCTGGACGAGGCGCGCATCTGGCAGGCGGAAACCAGCGAGGCGCGTAAGATGTTCGCGGAAAAAACCAACGTGACGCTCGGCGGCGCGCGTGATGTGCGCGAACCCGCGATGGCAGCGACACGCGGCATCCTCATCGAAGCCAGCGTGCTGCTGGACATACGCTTCACCATGCGTCGTGCCACGACCCTGCGCCGCACTATCGGACGCCTCAAGGCACAGTATCCGCTGCTCTCCGACCTCATCAACGAGATGGAGGAATGCAGCGAACTCCAGCAGGAAATCGAGCGCGTGCTCACCGACGACGCCGAGATCAAGGACAGCGCCAGCCCACAATTGGCGATTATCCGTCGTGAACTCAAAATCGCCTTTGACCGTTTGCAGACCAAACTTCATCGCATGATTAGCTCCACCAGCAACGCGCTCTATTTGCAGGAACAGATCATCACCATGCGCAACGGGCGCTACGTCATCCCCATCAAGTCCGACTACAAAGGCCGCATTCAGGGCATCGTCCACGACCATCCTCCGGCGCGACGCTGTTCATTGAGCCGCTGGAAACAGTGGAACTCAACAACAAGTGGCGCGAACTGCAATTGGACGAGGAAAAGGGAAATCCGCCGCATCCTGCAAATGCTGACGGACATGGTCGGCGGCGAGTCCGAAAAGATTGTGCGCACGGTAGAAGTGCCAGGGGTTATCTTGATCTGTTTGCCTGCGCGCGTTACGCCGACGAAATCAACGCCGTCGAACCCGCGCTGGTGGCCTTCCGCAAGACGAACACCAATCATCCCGGCAGCACTATTTTCTGCGTTCGGCGCGTCACCCGCTGCTCAGGCAACGTCGTGTCGATTGACGTAGAGCTTGACCCGGAGACATGGGTGCTGGTTGTCACTGGCCCCAACACGGGCGGCAAAACCGTCTCGCTCAAAACTATCGGCCTGCTGACGCTCATGGCGCAGTGCGGGCCGCATGTGCCCTGGTGAAGAAGCTAAGTTCAGCGTATTCGACGGCGTCTATGCCGACATCGGTGACGAGCAGAGCATCGAGCAGTCGCTGAGCACGTTCTCCGCACACGCGCACACCATCAACATTCTGCGCGAATGTGATGACCGCGCGCTGGTGCTGCTGGACGAACTCGGTGCGGGCACTGACCCGGCGGAAGGTTCCGCGCTGGCACGCGCCATCCTGACGCATCTCATCAACCGCCGCGTGACCACATCGTCACCACGCATCACCCCGAACTTAAGGTGTACAGCGTGGAGACCGCAGGCGCGCGCAACGCCAGCGTCGAATTTGATCTTGAGACGCTTGCGCCAACCTATCGCCTGATTATCGGCTTGCCGGGGCGCTCCAATGCTTTAGCCATCGCCACCCGCCTTGGGCTGGACACCGCCATTATCGCCGACGCCCGCAGCATGATCGCCACCGAAGAATTGGTCGCCGACGACCTCCTCGATGAAATCCACCGCACCCGCGAAGAAATCCGCCAGCAGCACGAAGACATCAACGGTCTCAAAGCCGACTTACAGGCACGTAACGACGAACTGCAAGCCCGCCTCGACAAAATTGAAGACGAGCGCCGCAACATCATCGCCGCCGCGCGCCGCAACGCCGACGCCGAGATGGAAGAATTCCGCAAGGAACTCAAGCGCCTGCGTGCCGACATGCGTGACGCCTCACTGCCGCTGGACAAGATCATGACGCTGCAAAAAGGCAGGCAACACGCTGGGTGACAGTGAAGAAGCCCATCCAGAACGCCGTCGAAATGCCGGAAAACAACGGCTGGACGCCGCGCCTGGGCGATACCGTCTGGAAACGCTCAACGCCGAAGGCATCATCAACGAACTCTCCGAAGGTGAGGCGGTGGTGCAGGTTGGGACGCTACGGCGGTGCGCGGGCGTACACGAACCGAAGCCGCGCAGCGAAAGCAAGAAACGCCAGATCGGCGTGGGCAGGCGCGCGTCTATGACCGTGTGCCGGAAGTCGTCGTGCCGCGTGGCAAGTCACCCGGTCTGAACTCGATTTGCGCGGGCAGCGTGTCGAAGATGCGCTGTCGCAGTTGGACGGTTACATCAACGCGGCCTATGGCGCGGGGCTGCCGTTCGCGCGCATCATTCACGGCAAAGGCACAGGCGCGTTACGCAAAGCTGTCCGTGAAATCGTCGATCATCACCCGCTGATTGCGCGGGCTGTCTCCGGCGAAGCCAAAGAAGGCGGCGACGGCGTGACCGTGGATTCATCTCGTTCCACAAGTGTAGCCGTAGGGGAGAACCTGTGTGTTCGCCCCATCCTTCCCCAAAACCCACGAAACGGGGCATACGAACATTGTGTCCCGTTTTTGATTCAGGGATTGGACGATGAAAAAGCTGCCGTTCTTGCTCATGAGCCTGTTAGCGATTTCGCTGCCTGTTCAGGCGCAAGCAGAATATGAACCCATCCATATGGGCGGATACGGTTTCTACGAAACACTGCTCTGGTCACATGACAGCACACGCCTGACGTTCCCCATATCTGACCTGGTATATGTTGAATATGACCTCATCACGCAAACACTGACGGAAAATGTGAACCCATCGCCCGATACCATCACCTTCAACGATGAACAGCGCGCCTATTTTCATACACTTGACGATGTGGCGTATGTTGCCCCGAACGGTTGGCAGTTTATTTATGCTACCGAATTTGAGATACCTAGTTTTATAGCTGGTGGCTTATCTAATGTTCTTGCGTTCGGGGAGATTCAGCCAGAGTATGCCGGTAGTTATGACCTGCTCAATATAGAGTATGGGTTTGCTGGTTATCGGGTGCGATGGAGTGCCGATAGCAGCGCCGTTGTGGTGATTGTTGTGCCGCCTTATGGAAATGGTTATTACTTGGATTATGTACGTCCCCACGACGGACAATATATCGTCCTCTCGTTCGCAACGCTCGATTTCACAACCTTGTTCGACATCAATGCCGATGGGACACGACTTCTCTTACCCACGCAGGATTTAGATCGAGGATTAGTGTTATGGACGCTGCCTGATGTGCTCCCGACGCGCGCAGGTTACGATGCAGACAACGATACGGTCAATCTATTTGAAGACGGCGTTGCAGGTGCGGCGTTCGAAGATGATGAACATTTGCTGCTCGTGAGTGAAGCAGGAATTGTACGTTACACCCTCACAACTCAGGAAACTGAAGCCATCAACTCTGACATCAACTCAACCTGGATTCGCTACGCACAGTTTTCGCCTGACCATCGTTACGTCGCGGCGGCCAGCAATGATGCTGAGTTGTATGTGCTCGCCGTAGACGCCGAATAAATGACAGCAGTTCCCCAAAACCCACGAAACGGGGCATAATGAACATTGTGTCCCGTTTTTGATTCAGGGATTGAACGATGCCCAAAAAAATGACACCTGAGGAACAACAACAGTTCGACGCCATCCTTCGTAAGCACTTTGCCGATCTTGCCCCCAACAAGCCAACACCCGCCCCACCCGCTGAGGGTGAAGTCATATGTCCAGCCTGTAACGGACAGGGGTCGCTGCGTCAGGAGAGGAACATTCTGTTTCTGGCAACGTATACGCGTGTCGTGCAATGCGCCAAGTGCGGCGGCAGCGGCAAAATCAAGGCATAAGCCGAGGCAAGACAACTACACACAAAACGGGGCATCACTTTCATGATCTCCCGTTTTTGCCTGCATATGATATTTTGCTGAAGATGGTGACACTACCGCCAGAAGATGGCCCACACAGGCAGCACAATCGCACACTCAACGGCCACCAGGTACAGCAGCATCCGCAGCGTGCGCGGCTTATCCGCGTGGTGGAAGAAATACTCGCTGATGCTGATTATCGCCGCCAGCGCCAGCACACCAAAGATCGCCACGCCGCAGTTGTTCGCCAGCGTAACCATATTTTCCGCCCGCAGTTGGCTCAGGCGGTCAGGCCCCGCTAACACCAGCGCCACGCCCCAGATGAGCACTTCGCGCAGCGCGAACACCGCCATGCCCGCCAGAAAGACCGAGACCACCCACAAAGCTCCTGATGTCAGAAGCGTGAAGTTGAGCCTGCCAAAAGCCGATGGTTGCACTATGTCATTTTGTTTCATGAGGTTCTACTCCTCATTATTAACCCTAACAGCAGGGTACATCGAACAAATGTTTCTGTCAAGAGAGATTTTAAAGGTTCACAGTGGATTTGTTACATATTGCACAAATGATCTACTGCTGCGCCGCCCGGTGCCCTGTGGGCCAGATTTTGCCACTGTCATCATTTTGTTCTAGGTGATGTGACCCACATCAATTTCACGCATATCACCTATAACATAATCCTGCCTTCTGCTCATTAATCCACTGCCAATTTCATCTAACATAATAGCAATATGCGCGATTCGTTGCGACCTGTCCTTCCCATTTAGAAAAACGAGGGGATCACTCATGATGAGCAACAGCAATTACCTACGGACAGAGCAGCAAGCGTATTCTGCCAGACTCTGGCAGGTGTTTGCCTGTCCCGAATGCGGGGGCGTGCTTTCCCCCGACGACGACGGCGCACACTGCCTCAACTGCTGGACAGCCTACAACCATGCCGTTTCTGGCGCGCTCGACTTACGCCACGCCAAAGCAGTTTCGCTCGAGATTGCCGTTGGCTGTAATCCCCTGCCCGATTATCCCGTCAACTTTGATCCCCTGCCCACGAACCCCAATCCTGAGGTAGACTTCTCCGAGATTACCCTACCGCACAACCTTTCCCCAAAATTCTGCTCCTACCTCCCCAAAGCCAAACGGGATGACAGTCTCATGCTCGATTTAGGCTGCGGCCAACCCATCTACCGCACGCTTGCCGAACATGCCGGATATGAATACGTTGGGCTGGACTTCCAATCGCCACATGCGCCCCTCCTCGGAGACGCACAGGCCCTGCCCTTTCAGGATGACAGCGTTGAACTGATCTGGTCGAATGCTGTCTTTCAATACTTACCCTGTCCGCTGGTGATGGCCAAAGAAGCCTATCGCGTGTTGCAGCCGGGTGGCACTTTCCTCGGCACAGCCGGCTTTATCGAACCCTTTGACGGCGATTCCTTCCAGATGCTCACCCGCTTAGGGCTGCTGCACCTGCTGCACGCCGCCGGGTTCAAGGTGCTGCACATCTCCCCTGACTCGTGGTGGACTGGACTGGTCGCCCTCAGCCGCATGGGGTTATTCCCGCGTATGCCAGCCACCCTCTCGCGCCTGTTGGTACTGCCCCTCGAAAGCCTCAGCAAAGTCTGGTGGCAGTTCGGCGCAAGGCGTTCCCACAGTGCCAATGAAGCCAACCGTCTCGCCCGTGTCACGGGTGGACATCAGTTTATCGCTATGAAAGTATAAATGCACCCACGCCTAGTCGCGCGTGACAATCGCCGCCATCCAGCCTCGGTGATCGGCATAATGTTCATACGTATTGCCGATGATCCAGCCGATAATCGCGTACTCCGTGCTTGACTCCGGCTGATAATAATTGTACGGGCGGTGCAGGTCTTCCTCAGACAGCGTGCCGACTTTCGCCAGCACCCGCTGATGCACTTCGCTCAGCGTTTGTTTCACCGCTGCCAGCGCCATTCCCTTGTACCGCGCCTGAATCACGGCGTTGATTTCGTCGTAATCGTGGCGTTCCCACATCGCTTTGTCGATGCCCAGCACTTCGTAGCGCGCCTTACCTTCCAGCAGCGGCAGCAGGCTTTCCTCCCACACCGCCAGGTGAATGAGGTGATCTTTCGCCGTCCACCCCGCCGCGTCAGTGGGCGTCGTCAACTGCTCCACCGTCAGCGTGCTCAGGTAGCCGTGAAGCGCATCCCACCCCTGTTGGATGTTGGCCAGTAATTGTGCTTTGTCCATACGTTCAAACATGCTGCGGCCTCCCTCAGTTATTGTATCCCGTCCGTAAACGGCATGGATTTCTTGAACATTTAACGTTCGCATAAACCTTTGTCGGCATCCTCTATGATACGCTGGATACGGAGGAAGCACCTGACATGCTCAAACACAAACCTTTCGTCCTCAATCCAGACTACGCCGCCGTTGTCGAAGGTTCCACACCTTTTGCACCTCCCCCATCGCAGCGCTTCCAGACAAGCTGCCTCATGCTTGCCCTCATTCCCTTCGTCCTCGCAGGCCTTACCCTGGTCATCGTCTCCGCACGCCAATGGTATGTCTACTGGCAGCTTTACGCCAGGGGCATCGTCACGCAGGCACAGGTGATCGAGCGCTACACCGACAGCGACGCCGAAGAAACGCTCTATTATTTGCGCGTGCGGTTCACCGCGCACGACCAGCAGGTCTACGAACCCGCGCTGCAAATTTCCTCGGAGTTGTACACGCATTACGCCCCTGAAGACTCGCTGGAAATCCGTTACGACCCGAACGCCCCCACAACCCTGCGCGCTGCCGCCCAGAACAGGCTCCCCTTGCTGGAAAGTTTTTTAAGCGGTTTCGCCCTGCTCTGGAATATCTTTGTCTGGGGCGTGATACTGGGCGCGCTGAACTTCCACCGCAAAATGACCCGGCTGGCGGCCTCCGGCGAAACCCTCAGCGGCGAACTCACGTCAGCCAGCGGCGGCAAAGACGACTACGACCATTTTCAGGTAGTCTTCCGCTACACTTTTTTGTCGCCTGCCGGACAAACCCTGCGCGGCACAGCCTACGCCCAGCGTGACGATCTGCTGAACGCCCTGCCTGCGCCCGGCACACCCGTCGTCGTGCTCTACGTGGACGATCACATCCACATGGCGCTTTAGCTGCCGAACTTCACCTCTTCCCCATTATTTTAGACACCCTTCGCCGCCGCCCTTATTGACGCCGCGCCACCTGCCGCTTATCATTCCCCATCAGAAACGCTCTATCATTCACAACCACAGGGACATAACTTCGCAGCCATCTCTGTTACGTTATGTCCCGCAACTCCACATCCAGCTAAATACTAAAAATATGATTATCGACTGAGAAAGCTGTTATATGTACGAACATCATCAACGTGTAATTGACCGCCTCGTCGCCCAGTTTCAGGCAGACCCCGAATGTCAGGCGCTGATTATCGGTGGCTCGCTGGCGCGCGGCTGGGGACGCCCCGACTCCGACATCGACGTGCTGCTGCTGGTCAGCGAACAGGATTTCCAGCGGCGCATGAACGAAGGCCGCGTGCTCTACTTTGACCAGAGCATTTGTGACTATGAAGGCGGCTACATTGACGGCAAGTACATGGACATCAGCTACCTGCACGATGCGGCTGAACGCGGCAACGAACCCACACGCTCGGCGTTCGTCAACTGTATCATCACCTTTTCGCGCGTGCCGGAGCTGGAGCGCTGGTGGCTGTATCGCCTCTATCAACCACGAGCGTGACGCCGTCAGCCTTTGGCCAGCTTTATGAACGGAGATTTATTGGGGAAGCCGAAAAACGTGGCGATACCTATCTCATGACGCGCACCGTCGCCGACACAGTGCTCTTTGGCGGGCGCTCAATCCTCGCCTACAATCGCATCCTCTATCCCTATCACAAGTGGCTGACGCGCGCCATAGCCGCGAAGCGCCAGGAAAAACCCGACAACCTTCATAGAGCTCATCGACGCGCTGCTCCACAATCCCAACAAGGACACGACGGCGCTTACCTCGACAGCATCAAGAACTTCCGGGATTGGGGCGTCAGATTTCTCAAGCGGTGGTCAACTTCACCGGCGACCGCGAACGTCACTGGCGCGGCAGCCGCCCCACGCCGACTGGTAAATAAAAATAGGGACACCATCGGGTGTCCCTACGATATGCCCACATCCGCTGGCAGGTCAGTTCAGCCCACGGCGTTCCTGTTCATTAGCGCTGCGCGTCACTTGCTGCGCAGGCCATCATCCAGCGCGCGCCTGATCCAGACCATCACCACGAGGTGACGTTTTCAGCGCCCCAGAGGTTATCTTCAAGGAACAATGAGCTCAATCGATGATCTTGCGGAGGCGGCACCACCGCTGTTATCGCTGACCGGACGCGAACCACGCCAGTACCACGATATCGCTGCCTCCGTTGCCGTCACTCTTCAGAACAGCACAAATTCTAACTGCTCAGTACTCTCATCGTAGAGCGGAAGTTCAGCTTCTTTCCGTGTAAGACGTTCAATTGAACGTCACGACCTGGATCTCACCGCTACTCATCTCAGATGAATACGTTAACGTTCAAACTGAAATAATATTATAAACCATTTCCAGCATCATCATCAAAAGCAAAAATTTTGCCGCTGGTATTAATCGTCAACAAGGCTTCCTCAATGCACCGTGTTATTCTGAATGGCCGCAAAACTGGAATGTCACTTACTAAAGCGTATGTCCCTTTTTTTAAGAATACATTAATCCATTGTTGTGTCAATCTTAATTATCAACTCTCTAACATCCTGAGTGACAGTCCTTTACGCATTCAAACCTGATCTTAACCTTTCCGCCTATGCTTGCGTTTTCTGACTTCACATCAGTCAGCGACAGCCAGCCCCGCGTTACACACAACAGGCTAAAATCACTAACAACCACACAGATGATCACGGCTAGAGGCTGTTTGACACTCTCTTAATCTTTACCCGTTGCGTTAGAGGACGGCGAAATTACGCTGATTTTTCCCCTTTCTCCATGCCAATCAGGAAAGGGGTCAGGGGCGTTGGGTTTTTTTTAACGCTCCACCTCAAACTCACCGCAAAACCGCCGCCTAAAAACACTGCTCACGGCAACCACTCATCCGCGAACCTGTATTTCGCCCCTCTCACGCCGCGTACATCCCCCTACGTTCAACTTGATGCACGGGAGAGGGGTTGAAGGTAGTCTGCACGAACGTTCAACCGTCTGTCTTTTCACTCCCTTAATTACCTACCCTTGTAAAGGGAGTTGGGGTGAGGCCAAACGCGCCCATTCGCCCACCTGCCTTTCCGTTCCATAAAATACCTACCCTTGTAAAAGGGTCAGGGGATAGGGGCTGCTTCTGGATCCCAGCCAATCACTTTTCAGACACGCCTTACCAATCGGGGAGCTCATCAGCAGAAGCATTGGGCCGCACAGGGATACGCCCAACTCCATAAAACTAATGGTGCTAGCGAACTCAAAAGTTGGTCAAAAGCCGTCCGTTGCCCTCGCATACGCTGTGTTTTCTCCCTTCTCCCCCGCGAAGCGAGTACAGGAGAAGGGCCAGGCTAAACTAGCACCAAAGATTATAGAAACAGAGAATTGCGTACCAGTTCTTCGATGTCGCCCCGAATGCCGCGCTTCCGCCTCGAAGGCGTCGTTCCTGCGGCTTCTGTACCAGCACAGGCAGGCCGCCTTTGGGGAAAACGTAATCATCACCGAACGGTTGACGGGCATCTCCGGCGGCAGCGCCAGATGATAGCGTTGCAGCATCGTGGCCAGCACAATCTTGGCTTCCATCGTGGCAAACGTCGCGCCGATGCACATACGAATGCCCGCGCCAAACGGCAGGTATTCATACGAGGATGGGCTGCTGGTCAGCCAGCGGTCAGGGTTAAAGCGCTGCGGCTCCGGGTAAATTTCCGGCATGTGATGCGTGATGTACGGGCTGTAAATCACTTCGCTGCCGCGCGGGATGCGGTAGCCGCTCAATTCCGTGTTCTCCATCGCCACCCGCAGCAGGAACGGCACCGGCGACAGGATGCGCAGGCTTTCCTTCAGCACACGATCCAGCACCTCCAGCTTGCCAAGCTGCTCCACCGTCGGGTCTGCGCCGCCCAGCACACTGTCCAGTTCCTGCATCACCCGCCCATAAATCTCCGGGTGTTTGTTCAGCAGGAACAGCGTCCACGTCAGCAGGTTAGCGGTGGTTTCGTGCCCGGCAAAGAACAGGATGTTCGCCTGCCCTACCAGTTCATCCTCGGTCATCTGCTCACCGTTTTCATCGCGCATGTGAATCAGCATCGACAGCACATCGCCCGTGTCCGCCTCGCGTCGTTTGCGCGCCAGAATCGCTTGCAGCGCGTTATCCAGCGCCTCACTCATCTGGATGAAGCGGGAGTACGGCGTGCCGGGGATATTCACCTTCATCATAATCAGCGGGTTCAGGTTGGACTGAATCCACTTCTGGATCATCGAGCCGATGTTCTGGTCGCCCGCTGAAGTATCCACGCCGAACAGCGTTTTGCAGGCAATTTGCAGCGTAAGTTCCATCATGTCCTCGTGGGCGTTGCGCTGCGAACCCACCTGCCAGCCGTCCATCATGTGTTTGGTAATCGCCACCATGTCATCACGGTAGCCTTCGATGCGCTTCTTATGGAACGCGGGCATCATCAGACGGCGCTGCTGGCGGTGCTTGTCGCCGTTCATGCTGAAGATGCCGGACAGCAGGCGCGTCGTCGGCCCATGTCCCAGCTTGGTCGTGGACATCGGGCTGGACTGAAACAGATCGGGCTGCGTCAGGATGGCCTGATTGTTCTCCGGGCCAAAGGCGAACACCGTGCCGGGACAGTTGTCTACGGTGGCAAGGATATTGCTGTTGCCGCCGCGCGCTAACGCCGCCACGTTGCCATACGTGCGATAAACAGTGCTCAAATAAGTCAGGGGATCGCGAAAAAATTGCAGCATGTTGCCACGCCAGCCAATCACAGGCGTGGGTGGGGGACCGGGAATCAGGACAATGGGCGAGTCTTTTATCATCCGGGACCTCTATGTAGATAGATGTGAAAGAAGAATTGCCGTCGGAACATCCGCCCCGACGCACGCGACAATTGTACGGAGGAATCCGCGTTTTGCCACATAAACAGGCACAGGCGTTAAGCCGCTGGCCCAACCCTGTTCTTCACCAAATTAATGAATGCGGTCTCCGTTAGCGCAGCTTGCCTCGGCTGCTGATGGTTTCATGCTCGCTCAGGCGCTTGTTCACGAGTTCGCGCGCTTCCTCTGTCGTGCGCACGAACGCCGTGATACGCTGCGTGCTGGGCCGGATTTTGCCCAACATATTCATAAACACGGTAGCGGCGTAAGGGGCACCCACCATCACCGAAACCACGACGTTCGGCGGGATGATGCGGTCAAGCTGCTGTAAGTGCGCCAGCACATTGCCTTTGGGGATTTGTCCCATCTTTTCGATGTTGACGACTGAAGCGCAGGGGTGATTTAACTTGCCAATCATATTATATACGGTGCGCGATACCTCCTGAAATTCCTCCCATGTCCAGGGCGCTTCCATGTACAGATTCATAATGACATGGCTATCGTCATCCCACTCATATCGAAGTCCCACAGGAGTGCTCCTTTATGCAGTATTGATTGATGGATTGAGACAGGGAACAAATCACATCATAACACAATTCTCGCGGCTGTGGACATCCTACCTGTTACAATATACAAGCAATATGCTAAGGGATAAATAAACAGGGCGAACCGTTGTGATTCGCCCTGTCTCTGCTCGTAGTTCCTGGCAGCGTTTTTCTCCCTTCTCCCCTGAAATCGGGGGTGAGGGGGTAGCTAATACTGCTCCGACGGTTCGCCCGGCTCGAAGTCTTCGTCCAGCGCGTCCATTTCATTCATATCGTTCATGCGATCCATCTCCAGCCCCATATCTTCCTGCGCGGGTTGGCGGTGCATCTGTGATGGCCTGCGCTGCACTTCCAGATAATCCGTCGCCGCATCCTGATGGCGCTCAAAAACCAGTTCGCCGTTCACTTCGTCAATCAGAATCATATCGCCGGGGTGGAAGTCGCCCTTCAGCAGTTGGATGCTCAGCGGGTTTTCCACGAAGCGCTGCAAGTTGCGGCGCAGTGGGCGTGCCCCGAACTGCTGGTCATAACCCTTGCGTGCCAGCCAGTTGCGCGCAGGCTCCGTCAGATGTACCGAGATGCCCGATTCACGCAGTCGGTCTGCGATGGCCCGCATCTGCAAATCGACAATCTTCTCCACATCCTTCAGCGCCAGCGGCTCGAAGATGATGATTTCGTCGATACGGTTGAGGAACTCTGGGCGGAACGTGTCGCGCATCGCCTTCTCGATCTTCTGATGATCGGCAACCGCCTGCTCATCGTCTGCGCGCACAAAGCCCAGCGCACCACCACGCCGCGCGAATTCCGTGCCCAGGTTGCTCGTCATGATGATGACCGTGTTGCGGAAGTCTACCGTGCGCCCCTGTCCATCGGTCAGGCGTCCGTCTTCCAGGATTTGCAGCAGCGCGTTCCACACATCGGGATGCGCCTTCTCGATTTCGTCAAACAGAATCACGCGATACGGACGGCGGCGTACCTGCTCGGTAAGCTGTCCGCCTTCTTCGTAGCCGATGTAACCGGGCGGCGCGCCAAACAAACGGCTGACGGTGTGCTGTTCGCGGTACTCGCTCATATCCACACGGATCAGCGCGTCTTCATCGTCAAACATGTATTCGGCCAGCGCCTTCGCCAGTTCGGTCTTGCCTACGCCGGAACTGCCGAGGAAGATGAACGAGCCAATGGGACGTTTGGGGTCTTTCAGACCGCTGCGTGCGCGCCGAATCGCGTCTGACAGCGCCGATACCGCTTTGCTCTGCCCGATGACGCGCGTATGCAGCACTTCTTCCATGCGCAGCAGTTTTTCGCTCTCGGTTTCCAGCATCTGGTTCACCGGGATGCCCGTCCACTGCGCGACGACGGTGGCAATATCATCGGCATCGACCACCTCGTCCAGCGCGCCCGCGTCCTGCCAGGCAATGCGTTCACGCTCGAATTCTTCTTCCAGTCGCAGCCGTTCCACCTTATATTCAGCGGCGCGTTCATATTCGCGCGCCAGCCCTGCCGCTTCTTCTTCCGACATCAGGCGGCTCACAGCATCCTTCATTTCCTTCAGGCGCGGCGGCAGCGAATACAGTGCCACGCGCAGCTTAGCGGCGGCTTCGTCCAGCAGGTCAATAGCCTTATCCGGCAGGCGGCGGCCCGTGACATAGCGTGACGACAACCGCGCGGCGGCTTCAATCGCCTCGTCAGAAATCGTGACTTTGTGATGCGCTTCGTAGCGATCACGCAGGCCGTAGAGCATCTCAATCGTCGTATCCACGTCCGGTTCTTCCACGAACACCGGCGCGAAACGACGGTCTAGCGCGCTGTCCTTTTCGATGTGCTGGCGATATTCATCCAGCGTGGTCGCGCCAATGCATTGCAGTTCGCCGCGTGCCAGCGCAGGCTTCATCATATTGCCCGCGTCCAGCGCGCCCTGTGCCGCACCCGCGCCCACCACCTGATGCACTTCGTCAATGAACAGGATGATTTCGCCCTGTGAACGCTGCACTTCCTCGATGGTTGCCTTCAGCCGTTCCTCGAACTCGCCGCGAAAACGGCTGCCCGCTAACATGCCGCTCAGGTCAAGGCTGACGACCCGCTTGCCCAGCAGCAGTTCCGGCACGTCCGCAGTAGCGATTTTCTGCGCCAGCCCTTCGACAATCGCCGTCTTGCCCACGCCCGCTTCGCCAATCAGCACCGGGTTGTTCTTCGTGCGGCGGCTGAGCACCTGAATCACGCGCAGGATTTCGGCGTCACGCCCGATCACCGGGTCCAGCTTGCCTTCCATCGCCATCCGCGTCAGGTCGCGGCTGTACTTTTCCAGCGTGCGGTAGCGCGTTTCGGCTTGCGGGTCGGTTACGCGCTGTCCACCGCGAATATCCTTGATGACATCAAACACACGATCACGCGCGATGCCATGATCCGCCATCATCTTGGCAACAGCCGTGTTCCGCTCCGCCAGAATGCTGAGGAAAATATGCTCCGTTGAAATGTATTCGTCGCGCAGTCGGTTCGCTTCTTCGTTGGCAAGGTCGATGACACGCTTCACGCGCGGCGTAATAAACACCTGTCCGGTGCCGCCGCCGTAAATCGCGGCCTTGGGGCTGGCGCGCAGGATTTCATCCAGACGCGCGCATCACAGAGACATCGGCATTCAAGCGTTCAAGGATTTGCGGCACAACGCCATCCGTCTGTTCGAGCAGCGCCAGCAGCAAGTGCTCGCTGTCCACCTGATTCTGGCCGTAGCGTTGCAGAATTTCGTAAGCGCGGGCAGCGGCGTCCTGCGCCCTCTCGGTAAACCTCTCAAAGCAGATCACAGCAGTTTTCCTTTACACCATCCGACGGTGTGGTTGTTTCCATTGTAACGCAGAATGAGTTTTGGGGTGCAAGCCTGCGCCGTACAAAACGACAATTCTGAGCGCAATCTTTACGTGTTTCAGGCTGGGGCTGTTCTGAGGCACAGAGTTCCCTACAGAATTTCCCATGATGTTTACTATACCGTTCGGACGTAAAAATTATGTATGCAGCACATTAGCGTGGCGCAAAAGTCAGCGCATTCAGCCTCCGGATTACAGACCTTCTATGGCAGCTATCACCGCGTACTTGTCTATGGCCCCTTTTACGGGGTAGCTTTTAAACGGTTTGGGTTGGATTTGCCTCACGGCACCATGTCTTTCTCAACATATTCTCACGGCAAACAACTGCCCACCCGAACCTGTCATTAGCCCCTCTCTATGTGGCGAACCTCCTCACGCTCGATTCCCAAAAATGGGGAGGGGTTGGGGTCAGGCTAAACGCAAACTTGCTCACCTGCCTATGTCTTTGCCTTTGACCAACAAACAGCTAACGACTAAAGACTATCGACTTATCCTTGCGTCCTTAGCGGTTCAAATGACTTCCTGCAAATCCTATCTAACAAAATATCTTAAGGCACACCAACCCTCACTCGCCTGTATAACAGAAAAAGACTCGCTTTTACTGGCACACTCTCACTAAGGACAAGCACTCATGCGTAAACTCTGAACTGCTTCCTCTCTTGGTCTTCTTCATCGGCGTACACAGCACACAGGCACAGACGGCGCTCCCCGCTTTCCCCGGCGCAGAGGGCTTCGGCGCGCTCACCACTGGCGGGCGCGGCGGGCAGGTCATCTACGTCACCACGCTCGCGGCCAGCGGCCCCGGTTCGCTGCAAGCCGCGCTCGATACCCAAGGCCCGCGCACCATCGTCTTTGCCGTCAGCGGCCTGGTGGATGGCATCGCCAATATCCACTACGGCGACCTCACCATCGCTGGCCAGACCTCGCCCGGCGGCATCATCGTGCGCGGCATCGTCTGTGACGGACACTACGAAGTCAACGACTGCGACAACCTGATTATCCGCCATATCCGTTCGCGTCCGGCGGCGTATCTGCCAGCCCCTAACGGCGCGCAGGACGACGCGCTGCGCATCGATGGCGTGGAAAACGTCATCATCGACCACGTCTCGCTGGCCGCCGCCAGCGACGAGGAAATGCAGATTTCGATGGCCCGCAACGTCACCATCCAGAACACCATCCTCGGCGAAACCGTCGGTGAACACTACCTGTTCGGCGGGATGCTGCTCAACTTCTCCCGCACGGAACGCCCGCAGGACAACATCAGCATCCATCATAATCTGTGGTATCGCATCACCGGACGCCTGCCGGAAATCACCTGCGAACCAGCGCGCGGCTTTGGCGACGACAGATCGCCGGAGATTCCCTCGCTCTGTGGTTTGCAGTCCTTGAACGTCGAAGTCTCCAACAACCTGCTCTACGACGCGGGCGGCCCCATCACCTACCGCGACAACCTCGACGAAACGCGCGGCATTCCTACCGCGGGCATCTTTACGCTCAACCTCGAATCCATGACCGTCACCTATACTGGCGGCGGCAGTGTAACCCTCGAAGCTGATCAGCAGATTGGGCATCCGGGGCACAGCCAGCCGCAGGCCACCATAAGCTGCGGCGCAGGCACGACCCCCACCGAAACACCAACGGGCGAACCGACGCCCACCGTCGAACCGACTCCCGTTCCAACGGAACCTCTCGGCTGCCAGAGCAACAACCCTGATCGTCTGGACTGCTCCAGCTTGCAGGTCACGGCCTTTTGCAGTGGCGCTGTCGCGGTCTTTAACATCACCAACACGGGAGAAGCGGGGGACGGCGACATGCGCGCCCCCACCGAATATCGCCTCATCGTGAATGGGGGAGTCGTTGAAACGGGCGAAGTCCTGCTGGATGGCCGTGAATACATGACTGTCACCTACTCCGGCAGCGGCACCGTGACCCTCGAAGCTGACCAGCAGATCGGCCATCCCGGACGCAGCCTGCCGCAGGCCACCATTAGCTGCACCACATCCCCGACAAACACTGGCCGCAATAACACCGGTAACGGTGGTAACGGCGGCGGCAGCGGCGGTGGTAACGGCAGCGGCGGCGGCAGCGGTAACGGCAGCGGCAATGGTAACGGCAATGGTAACGGCAACGGCAACGGCAATGGCAACGGTAATGGTAACGGCAATGGCAACGGACACGGTGGCTAATCCCCGCTAAGCCAGGTTTCCCCCTTTATAAGTCATCAAAACGCCAGTCCATCAGGGCTGGCGTTTGCCATTTGCCCTGGCAGCCCGGTATCTCCCCTTTACAAGGGTAGGTTTTTAACGCTTCACCTCAAATTCACTGCAAAACCGCAGCGCCCTCAACATCTTCTCGCGGCAAACATCCCGCTTCGCGAACCTGTCTTAGGCCCCTTGTATCTCTCCATGTGTCGGGCCTTTCACTACGTTCAAATCCCCAAAAATGGATAAGCGAAGCGGCGGGGTTGGGGTGGGGCTAAACGTGAACGTTCGCCCACCTGCCTTTCCGTTCCATAAAATACCTACTCTTGTAAGGGGGCCGGGGGGTTAGGGGTCAATCTGCGTTTGAGCCGCCCCGCAATCGCTCATCGGCGCCGGTAGCCATCGTTGTGAATCATATCTTCGGCATCCATCAGCAGGCGTTCAAGGATTTTAAAGACGACGGTGGCTTCCCCCACCAGCAGGCGTTGGCGTCCCTTCGCCGCCTGCCGCAGTTGGTCTACCAGATCCCAGGGATTGTCCGGTTCCTTCAGCGTCACCTGACGATCCACCACCAGCCCGGCCAGCACCAGCGGCAGATAGACGTGCATCAGGTCGCCCTCACCCTGCCCAACCAGCCACTTGAACACGCGCGCGGCATACTGTACCTGCTCGTCATAGCTGCCCAAATCCTCACGCGTGCGCGAACGCAGCATCCCGAACGCCAGCGGAATCGAATCGTACACCAGCGCTTCGTACAGATATTTGACCACAATCTCATGCAGCATCATCGTACTGGCGATAGTCGGGTCACTGGCCAGCACCTGCCGCATCCGGTTAAACCACTGCTGCTCCTGAAGGCGATAGCCCGCTTCCAGTGACGAGGCTTCTTCCAGCGTATACGTCAGCATCTTGGCGATAGCCCGCGCTTCGCCCGGATGCAGCGGAAAACCGCGATCATTAAACTTCTCGATAGTGGCCTGATAAATCGAGGCGTAGGCGCTGCCCTGTGACGACTGCACGATGCGCGCCGCTTCCTGCGTCTTGGCTTGTGCGGCACGGGTTTCTTCTTCCATGTGCTGCTCAATCCACAGCGACTCGTAGCGCACGTTCACGGGCGGCTTCACATCCGGCAGTGAATTCTTCTCCAGCACAAAATAGGCTTTGATCGAATCGCCTGCCAGCGTACCTTCAAACTGCACCTCGCGGAAGGCCTGCATCCGAAACGGCGACAGTTCCACCACCGAAGGCGGCGGGCCACCGTCCGGTGGGCGCACGATCTTGGCCCCCGGCGGCACCGCAGGCGTCACCTTAATCACAATCGGCAGCCGTCCCGGTTTCGTCGGGGCGCGGGCCACAATCGGGAAATGTACGATGCCCGCTTCCGCAGGCTGCAAATTCG
Organism: Anaerolineae bacterium; assembly: GCA_046328675.1. Classification (GTDB taxonomy): domain Bacteria; phylum Chloroflexota; class Anaerolineae; order Aggregatilineales; family Phototrophicaceae; genus JACAER01. The sequence goes on along the minus strand of JAXLWC010000033.1, from coordinate 35,482 downwards.
CCACAAACGACGCTTTGGGAATTTCCAGAGTGACTTTGTTACCGCTGCGGTCACTGACCGGCAGCCGGACTTCTACCTTCACCTGCATCTTGCTGTTAATCATGCTTTGCAGCACAACAAACAATTCCAGCGGCTGGTTCAGGTAAATGTGTGCAGGGAACAATCCAGCGGCGTATTGCAGCGGCTCACTGCTCACACGTTTTCCGCCCGTAATTGCACCCAGGACATCAGGATAAATCACATGGGATGGGGGCAAACGCCTATTGTCCATAACTCGAACTCGCTCTTTCTCGCACGGACATTTGTTATTGATTGTATAACGAGTCGGATTTTCTGGCAGGCCGCCGCATCAGAATGTTATGGCAACTGTTATACTAATCGATGTCCCGATAGCCATATTTCATCACGGCACGCTCAACCAACCGCTGCGTCAGCGTAAACACCAGCTCGTTGTCGTCGTCTTTTTCCTCTTCGCGCACCTCTAGCATGTGATTGGTCTCGTTGACCAATTCCTCCAGCTTTTCGCCGGGCATAATCACACTATCAAACATCACCAGCCCGCCCAGCACCAGCGGCATATAAGCATGGGTGAAATCTAACTGCCCCTTGCCGTTCAGCCGTTCAATCGTATTCCCGATATACTCCTGCATCTCATTCTCGTCGCCCAGTTCTTCGCCCGTGCTCTGCTCAATAATTTTGAAAGCATGGGTCATCGCATCTTGCAGCAGTTCGTTGTACAACATGCGCGTGATCGTCTCCACAGGATACGCAGCCGCGCGCGGCTCATGCGGCAGAAGGCGCATGAAACCACTGCACCAGTGTGGCAGCACAATCGGACGCGGGTCAGCCAGCCGTTCAGGGTCCAGCAGCGGTTGCAGGTTAAAATCGCCCGCCGCCAGTTCGCCATGTCCCCCGGCGGATAACTCCGACGGTGAGGCGTATTCCAGAATCAGCGTCAGCAGTTTCGCCACAAACTGAGCCTCAACCTGGTGCAGCGGATAACCGCCCTTTTCAAAGTGTGCCTGCGTAACCTCCAGCAGCGGGCCATACAGACGGGCACGCTTCAGCTTGGGCAGCACACCGTTCAACAGATCATCCTTATAACGAAACAGCAGCAGGCGGTCATCCTGATGATCGCTCAGCGTCCACAGGCTCACCCATCCCGGCTTGAGTTCGGCAATCTCCCCCAGCTTGCCCGTCATGATGCTCAACGGCGCTTCCAGCACATTGCCACCTGTCAGCTTGCTTTTCGCGTGCGTAATGTAGTGCAGGTTCTTGAGTTCCTCGATGTGCTGTTTGGTCTCAGCATGAAGATGTTTCTGCTCCACTGGCCCGCCGCCCTCTGGCAGCCGCACGCGCTGCGGCTTGCCGCCCTTCGCTGCGGGCTGCGCTTTGATGTCCACGCCGATTTTGTAGTCGGCGCTGACTGCCGTGTCCGGCATGGTCGATACCGGCTGCACGACATACCCCACTTCGGCGGGCTTCAACCCGACGACCAGGCGTCCGGCCTTCGTGACGAACCGCCCCTTCTTTTTGGCAGCATCCGTGTCAGGAAGACTCAGCGTCGCCGCCACATCAATATCCGCATCAGAGGCATTTTGCACCAGCAGAATCACCTCAAATGGCCGTCCCGCACGCACCACGCGCGGACGCAGCGCCAGCGCTACCTGTACCACACCCGTATTGAAACGTGCGCCGTTAGTAATTTCTCCCAAAATGTCGGGATAATTTAAGGTTGGTGTATCAGCCATGGGTTGCTCCTCAACCTATCGTTAACCAGAATTACAACCATTGAACACCCATTTTGCCTTTCCTGCAAAATGACTTGAGTAATGTAATGCGTGTGATAATGTGCATGTAGCACAATGATTCGCTATTTAGTTTCACAGTCGCCGCCTATGCAGCACACCCATGAAACTTTGACTCAGCGGTTATGCGAGTCGGGGATGGCGCATACAGGTAGTTTTTTGCCTCAGACTAAAGAACACAAAAAGCGCTAAACATTGACGGGGCTGGCTCAGCACGCGCTGCGGGAAATATAACTCCTATAGCGCGCTGACGGTCTTCTGCCCTAGCCCGCACCTTTAGCTGCAGGCCGATAATTCCCACCTAAAATCATCGGGCATATCTAGCGCGCTGACGATCTTCTGCACTAGCCCGCACCTTTAAATTCACACCCAAATCATCGGGCATAACGCCTTACTCAGCGCTCTCCCTTGTACCCAACGCGGCGTCTTTGCGCTTCAATTCCTCGCATTTTACTGACCACTGACCATTGACCACTGACAACCGTAAACGAAGCCGTGACTGCCGAACACGAAGCCGCGCTGGCAGTCACAGGAACCGCAAGGGGATATGCACTGGATTGTCGATTGAGGAGCAGCAGCGGCGGTTGCGCGCCTGCGGGGGCTTAGGACAGGGTACGCACTGGGCTGAACTGCGGCGCGAACGAGATAATCACGCTGCCCGTTCTCGCACCCGCTTCCATATAACGGTGCGCTTCGGCGGCCTGTTCCATCGGGTAACATCTGTCGACCAGCGCTTTCAGCTTGCCCGCCTCGACCAGTTCTTTGACCAGCACCAAATCTTCCGGCTTTTCATTGGACAGCGCACAGATCACCTTCTTGCTGCCAAACTTTGATGTCCACAGCATTTGCAGCAGTTGTTTCATCTTGAAGCTGGCCAGCAGATAGCGTCCGTTCGCCGTGAGCGAATGCTTGCAGCGTGCGAACGAGCTTTTGCCCATCACGTCAAAGATCAGGTCATAGGTTTCGCCGTTCTGCGTGAAATCCTCGCGGGTGTAATCAATCACCTTATCCGCACCCAGCGACTTCACCAGCCCCATTCTTGGCGTGCTGCACACCCCGGTCACTTCCGCGCCGAAATACTTGGCAAGTTGCAGCGCTGCCGAACCGATCCCGCCCGACGCACCGTTAATCAGCACCTTTTGCCCGGGCTGAATGTTAACCTTGCGCAGCAGACTCAGTGCTGTCAGCGCGCCGTAAGGCACCGCGCAGATTTCTTCGTAGGTCATATTGGCGGGTTTGCTCACCAGCATTCCATCTTCCGCCATCACCAGATACTCGGCGTTCGCCCCCATGTTCTGTCCGCGATAACCAAACACCTGCTCACCGACCTTGAAGCGTGTCACTGTTTTGCCGACAGCCGCGATTTCCCCGGCAAACTCGTTCCCCAGGATATGCTTGCGCGGCTGATTGAAGCCGAAGGCAAAGCGCGCCATCAGCCACAGCGGCAGGGGCATAAAGAATGCCTGCGGGGAAACGGCTTTAAAATTGCGTGCCATCAGGTCGCCAAAGTTCACCGGTGTTGCGTGTACTCGCACCAGCACTTCATTGTCCAGCGGCGTGGGTTGGCTAACTTCCTGCACCTTCAGTACATCGGGCGTTCCATATTGTGTGTAGACGACGGCCTTCATGAGATTTCTCCTTATTCTTTGCGTTAAATGCGAGCTTGTGAAAACTTATCCTTCGACGTAAAACACTTCTTCCAGCGGCACGCTGAACACCAGCGCGATACGAAAGGCCACTTCCAGCGAAGGGTAGTATTTGCCCTTCTCGATGGCCACGATGGTCTGCCGGGTGACGCCAACCTGCTCCGCTAAGTCCTGCTGCGTCATTTCATTGCGGTCAAACCTCAGCCTGCGCACGTTGTTGCCAATCGTGATTTTGTCCACGTTAGAACCCTCTCCGATACAGCACGAACTGGACAATCTCGCTGACCATATCCGAACCCACGCCCGCGCAAATCAGGACAGCGAACATCGCGGCGGGCGGCATCCCCACCACCAGCGTACCCATCGCCAGCATCGTCCCTATCGCAAACACATACAGCGCAATCCGCGCGGCTTTCAGTTCAATCAGCTTATCGCGTTCGTCGGTCAGCGCGGGTTCCATCTCATGCGTGGCGATGGTGTTGAGAATGCTGAAGATGATATGGACGACGACACGCGCCACGATAGACACCGGAATTAAAATCAGGAAAAAAGCGCCCCAGAAATGGAATATCTCCGGCGCATAGGCGTCTGCCTGCGGGTAGCGCTGCATCATGAACGCGGTATACAAACCCGTCGCCAGCACATTGCTCAGCACCGAAACGATGGCCCGCCTTTCGTGATACGACATAGCTCCTCCTGATGTCTGCTTTGTTTTACTTGATGTAAAAAATACTATACATAGAGTATCATCAATCATTCTTGATGTCAACTATTTTTTACATTGAAACACGACATTCCCTTAAAATGGCCGTTCCCTCGGCAAAAATCGCGGATTCCAACCCCGGACGCGGACAGTGATGGTTATGGACGCGGTCTCTTTTATAAGGGACACTGGAACTATTGCGGCACGCTTGACCTCTTGTAACTTTCAAAACGGCTCTTGAATAGTTACATCATATGCGATACAATTTAACCATCTTAACATCACATAGATGGTTACATATGGATGTGAGTGCTGCTTGCTGTTCGTCAAAGGCTGAAAAGCCATTAGACAAGTTGATTAGGGTCGGTTTTGCCTGATACCCGCTGCATCACAACCTGATTTTCTCCCCTCCTCCGCGAAGCGAGTGGGAGAGGGGCGGGGGTGAGGGGCAATCTGCCCATTTCAAATGACCGCTGATCGTAAATGCTGTTCCTAGAGGAGTGTCTGTGAGCGTCAACGCGCAAGTCCTGTCCACGAGCGAAATGCAGGCTGTCAAATCAGACCGTTTAAAGATTGGGCTGGCGCTGCTGGCCGTTTATATTATCTGGGGATCGACCTATCTGGCGGCGCGCGTGGCTGTCGAAACCATCCCCGCGTTCATGATGACCAGCGTGCGCTTCCTCATGGCAGGTGGTGCCATGTACATCTTCCTGCGCGCGCGCGGCGTGCCCAACCCCACGCGTGAAGAATGGCGCAACGCCTTTCTCACAGGCGCAGTCATGCTCGGCGCGGGCACGGGCGGCGTAGCCTTTGCCGAACAGCAGGGCGTGGCGTCCGGGCTGGCAGCGCTGGCCGTTGCCGCGATGCCCTTGTGGGCCGGATTGTTCTCCGGCTTGTGGGGACAGTGGCCCGGCAGGCGTGAATGGATGGGCATCTTCGTCGGCTTAGTCGGCGTGGCGCTGCTGAACATGGAACACGGGATGCAGTCCAACACCATCGGCGCGATTTCCGTGATTCTGGCACCGATGGGCTGGGCGCTGGCCTCCATCTGGAGCAAGCACGTCAGGCTCCCCGGCGGCTTAATGACCACCGCTATTCAGATGATGGGCGGTTTCGTGGCGACAGGCGTCATCAGCCTCCTGATTGGCGAACACCTCACCACCATGCCCACCACGCGTTCCATTCTCGCGCTGCTCTATCTCGTGACCTTCGGCGCGATGGTCGCCTTCAGTGCCTACACCTACCTGCTGCAAAAGGTGCGCTCCACGCTGGCCACCAGCTATGCTTACGTCAATCCGGTGGTCGCCGTGTTCCTCGGCGTGCTGCTGATTAACGAACACATCACAATTTTGGGAATCGGGGCAATGATTGTTATCCTTACTGGTGTCGCACTGGTGGCACTAAGTAAGGCGAAGAAGGCATGAATGCACGTACTGTGGCGTGGGAACCGCTCGATGGTCAAGGATTTCAACTGGTTAACCTGCGCACCGATGAACGCCGCAGCGTGATGATTAACGGCGAGTGTTTATGGGTTCACGAGGGTGAACCCTTTGCCGCCCATTACACCATTCACTGTCACCCCAGTTGGGACATAAACGAAGTCAGCTTCGGGGTGCGCCGCTTTGAAGGAGCGCTCATCAGCCCGGCGATTATCCTCGCGCGCAGCCGCGATGGTCAGTGGGTCAACCATCGTAACGCGCCGCAGCCTCTCTTTCAGGGCTTCAGCGACGTAGACATCTCCATCACCCCCCTGACCAATACCCTGGCCATTCGCCGCCTCAACCTACAGGTAGGCGAATCGCGCGACATCAACGTCGTCTACTTTGAAGCCCCTTCGCTGGAACCAAAGCCCACGCGCCAGCGTTACAGTTGCCTCGGCAAGTACAGCGACGGGGAACTCTACCGTTTCCACTCGCTCGACACCGGCTTTACCGCCGACATCTCCGTAGACACCGACGGCCTGGTGCTCGAATATCCCGGCCTGTTCAAACGCGTGTGGGAAAAATAGCCGCCGCGTCCAGCACAAACATCCCGTTTCTGCTAGTCTATAGAGATGTTGCAATTACACATCTTATTTTACATAATATAAACACTTATATAAATAATATCAAAGTCAAGCTTTTGTAATGGCAAAACGCAAAAATAACCACCCAAAGGCAGCAGCAAAACCTAATCGGAATCGAAACATCCTTACAGGCTGTGGTGGCCTCTTGGTAGGGTGTCTCGTGCTAGGGATTATCGGCATGATTGGGCAAGCACTCGGAATCTTACCTGATTCAGCCGAAATGACCCAAACTCGCGAAGCACGACAATCTGCAACCGCTGCCCAACAAGTGGCTCTTGTTGCGACTCAATCCGCATTGGACGGAGCGACCCAAACAATCATTGCACTCACACCAACAGCTACACCCATGCCAACCTTTACCCCCAGCGATACGGCTGTTCCAACCATTACGTTCACACCCAACCCTGCGCCAACCAATACTTTCCAGAGTATTTCCTTTGCCACAAACACGCCCAACAGTAATTTAGAACCCATTACCCAACAACACTCCCCGACGGTTGTTCCTTCTACAGTGCCCGCATCAATACAGGGCCGAATGAAGGCGCAGTTCCCGTTGAAGAAGCCTATGGCGATCCCGTACACAATCACCTGATGGATTACTGCATGGGACACACCGCACAGCAGTATCACTATCACGCGCAGCTTTTGTCTTGTTTCTTCTCGGATTTCCCCCGACAATCAGCCCCAGCCCCATTATCGGCTACGCGCTGGACGGCTTCCCAATTTATGGCCCCTATGGCTGTGTCGATGCGGCGTGCAGCGCAGTCGTCATGTTCAGAGCAGTTATCAGCAGGTGGGCGACCCAACGACCAACGCCTGGGATGCTTTGAATATGTGGCACAAAGCGGCGCGCAGTACCTCGACGCCCGCCGCAATGGGCGCATCGAACCAGACGGCTCGTATGGTTACCACGTCACCAGCACCTTTCCCTATGTGCTTGGCTGTTATCCTGGCGTCGTCAGCTTCGCAACTTTTAACAGGCAGGCGTTCAACCGCAACACCATCTTTAGCTGGCAGGATTTTGTCGCCAACGGCTATCGGATGGGCGTGCCTGCTGGCGGTGATGTTTCCATGAGCAACGCTCCGGCGAGGCAACCCGCCGCCCGCTGGCGGAAACCCGCCCCGGCGGGTGAAATCCGCCGCCCGCTGGCAATCCTCCGCAAACGGGTAACCCGCCGCCCGCTGGAGGTAACCCGCCGCCTGCTGCTGGCAACCCTCCTGCCGTGGCGGCAGCCAGCAACAACGGCATCACCACGCCACCAAGGTCACCCCCGATCACGCAGGCTGCGAGGCTGGATATGGCTGGACAGTGGTTTGTGATGGTTAGGAGCTAATAGATAGCTACACGGCTCATGATGGGCAGTAGGTCTTAGCACCGCATTTTCCCTTCTCCTCCGCGAAATGATGGGAGAAGAGGCTGGGGATGAGGGGCTTACTTACCACATCTACGTGGGAATTTAGGTAAGGGCGCTCCCCACCGGAACGCCCTTATGTCTGCTAGCTTACGGGACAAGCGAAGGGCACGGCGCGCTTTGCGTCGTTTCATTCACCGCGTCCGACACCCCAGCCTTCAAAGCCTGGCGCACGCTGAATGTCACCACGCGCACGCGATACCAGGTGATATTTGTCCCGCGCCTAACTGCGCCTCAACCACGTTCAGGATTTCATCCGGCTCGGCAATCGCCACGCGCCCCACCGTGATCGACGGCTGCGCGCGCGCGTTAATCGACTGCCCCGTCGCCGGAACGCACTTCGCACAACACGCTCGGCGTCCGGCGTGATCGTCGGCGTATTGGTCGGCGTCGGCGTCGTGCTCGGCGTAGCCGTAGCGGTCGCCGTTGGCATTTCCGTCGGTGTCGGCGTGTGCGTCGGCGTCAGCGAAGCCGTCGGCGTCCATGACGGCGTAATCGTCGGCGATGGCGTGATCGTCCATGTCGGCGTGCTGCTTTAAAATCCGGCGTGATGCTCGGCGCCAGCGTCAGCGTCACCGTCGGCGTGTCGCTGGGCGTTGGCGTAATCGTCGGTGTGTTGGTCGGGCCGGGGAACAGCACAGGTGCCCACAGCGGGCTGCTGGCAAAAGCCACCGCGATCAGCGTGACGATGAGCGCGCCGCCGATGCCGATCAGCCGCATCCGCGCGCCCTGCCGCTGCTGCCGCAGGGCGTTCTCGACGCGGGCCGCTTCCCGCGCGCCGCCCCAGGATGCGGAAGGGTTCTTCCTTCATCGTGTCGAGCCAGTTTTGCGCCTCGTCCAGGTCGCCGTCATCAATGGCGAACTCCGCGCTCGATGTAACGCGTCGGCAAATCGCTCCTGGCGCGGTAGCGGTCATCCTGCGCGTAATCCAGCAGCCCTGCCAGCATCGAGGGCGTGCCTGCGCCAGTTCGTTATCAAAGTTCTGCGCAACCAGCGCCGACGAGCGTTCGATAACCTGCCGCCCGCGCTGCATATCGCTGGACGCCGAGCGCGCTTCCAGCAGCAGCGTCGATAGTTCGCTGTCGCGGGAGGGTCAAGCTCCACGCCCATCTCCAGCAGTTTCAGCGCTTCACCCGTCAGATGCAGCCGTTCTTCAGCGCCCGTAGCGTTGCGCGCGCGAATACGCCGCCTGCGCCTGATCTTTCAACTGCGCCTTTATCATGCCCAGCCGCGTGTTGGCGTCCAGCGTGATCTGCGCCAGCCGTTTGCTGTTAGGCAAAAGCTGCCGCACGCGCGCCGAGATCCCAGCACGTTCTGTAGCTGTGTCACCTGCTCCGACAGCGAACCGCCGAGCATACTCAACTGCACCAGCGCCTGATCGGTGTCCTGCCTGCACGCGCCAGATAGTTTCGACACGTTCCTGTCCCACCGGGTCATTGGCCACCACCCGCAGCGCGCCTTCGTACTGCGAATGGCATCCGCCCAACTGTCATTGGCTACCAGTCGGTCACCTTCGCGTTGAGCAGTTCACGCGCCAGCGCCAGATCCTGAATTTCCAGCAGCGCTTGTTCGGCGTCTTTCCAGTTCATGATGCCGCTGCGTCCGGCAAGGTCGCGCGCCTCGCGGTACAGCTTTTCCGCTTCGTCGCCGTTGCCCGCGCACCGCGGATTAGCGCGGTTGTACGCCACGCGCGCATCAAACAGGATGCGGTGGTCAGGCACGACGCCGCAGATCGGGTTGCTCTTCGGCCTTCTGGCGATAATCCAGCGCCGTGACGTTGCTCGGCTGCTGCGACAGGATGCGGTTCGCCAGATCGACGGTGCCGTTGGTAGTCGCCTGCATAGTACGCCTGCGTCAGTTCCGACAGCATTTCGTCGATGTCCGGGCCAACGTTTAGCGGGCCTCTGCCCGGCACGCGCCACCAATTTCTGTTCCGGCGCAGGACCAGCCGGACAGAAATGGAATATTCCGCGTTCTTGGCTTTTGCGTTTGCGCGGTTTTGTCGGCTCATCTTCATTCGGTTTAGCCGTGTCGCCCTCGGGCGCGGCAGGTAGCGCGCATTTCGCTCGTCTTGCGCATGGTTTCGTTGACGCCGTAGCGCTTGAACAGGTCATTGACGCGCTGTGTCGCCTGATCGCCCCTTAAACGGCATCGCGCAGCGAAAGTTCCAGCGTATCCGCGTCTTTGGCATTAATCGCCAGCGCCTGCGCCAGAATATCAATCGCCTCGTCAATGTCGTCATCGTCTCCGGCGATCTCCAGGCGAATACGCGCGCGCCGCGCAATCCGCGCACGGTAGCGTCGGACGGTGTCGCACCTTCCACAGCGCGCGTGCTGCCCGTGTCACGCGGGCGCACCCCATCACGCGATTTCCGCGAATAACGCCTGTGCCGCCGATTCGTAGGGCGTGTTCTTGGCATCAGAAAGCAGCGCACGCGCACTGCGTTCAGTTCGCTCAGGTTGCTGTTGCCATCTTGCAGTTGTCGGCGCAGCTCATCCAAACGCCGTTGTAGTTCATCCATAAGCACCTCTGATTAGAGTATGAAGTTTACCATATCCTAATCAGAAGTGGAGAAAGATATTAGCCAGGTAATACGAGTAAATATTCTTCAATTCCTGAGCGCGTCAACACTTACCCGCCCACATAATCAAAAAGCTGGTAGTGGAAAAGTGTACAAGGTGCTCCATATATGGGTTATGGGTGCTTCATAGTTGACGTTGTTGGTGAACTAACGGTCAATAGACGAAAAACGTGCCGCGTTTCCGCTGTATGGCTGTCGGTTCCTTGATAGACGCCCTCAGAGATACGGGTAAAGACTTGTGGCTGAACAATCAGGGTCGTACCAGATGGGGCATAAACAAATGGCGCGTCTGCGGTTACCGTAGCCCCCTTCGTCAGAAACAGTTACTCTGTATGTAATTCCGATATAGTTCTGCTGTAAAGTCCAATACCGCCGAAAGGGCAATCATTCCAATTTTGAATAATCTGTTCGTCGCCAATTGTAAGAACGTGGAGCGCCATTTGCTGTCGCCACCTCACTGTCGATGTCACGGCGGGCTAGAGGGGCTGCTATCGTAATTGCGGTTAGCGGCAACCGGATGGGCAGCGCCGCAAACCTGAATCGTCATAGGTCTGCGGAAACTCTGGCGAGCCGCCGCCAGCCCGTTTTCATCCAGTGGAATGCGTGTAGACGTTCCTTGTGGCACCGCCTGCGTCACCTTGCGCGTCACCGTGATAGCGCCTTCCAGCACACTTAGCGTCATGATCCATCACCCGCCTGCGCATATACTGTCGAGCCGAATTAGGATATCCACCGCGTTGATGCGTAGATGGACCTGCTCCTCTGGCGTCCACCAGATCAGAATGCCGCTGTCGGGTGCTTCGGCGCACCGCGCTGTCTCCAATGCTGCTGCTGATAGAATGCCTGCATCCGCGCGTTAAACGTGGGGGCATCGGCTTCGACAACGTTCAGGGTGTTGAGGTCGCCGTCTGTCGTCAGAAAATCCGCCGACACCCATCCCGCGCCCCACGCGCATCGCCCTCTACCACAATCCGTATCCACGAATTATCCGATAAGCGCCCAGTCGCGACGACCTCCTGCCCACGAGCAGCGACGCAATCACGTTGTTCTGATCAGTACCGCAGGCGCAGCCGCACATTTGACGTTGCCATTCGCCGTCGTCGGCACTTCGATCACCGCCATCGACGGTGTTGGTAACCTGCACATCACCAAACAGCAGCACGGTCACATTCTGCCCCGGCAGCGTGTCCGGCACCAGTTTGGCTTGCAGCGCCATCAACGCCACGCCCGTCTCATCCGTCAGGCTCATCGCGCTCAGTTGCAGCGACTGAATATCGGCGACAGGCACACGGTCACCCGCCTGCTCGAAGCTGAATGCCGCCGCATCCTCACGCGGCGTCGCACTCAACAGCAAATTGCCATAGCACGCTTCGTTGCGTCCTAAGTCCCGCGCAAAGCTCGTTCGTCGCGTTGAGCACCGCATCCACCAGCGCCGGACAATCCGCTTGCGCCGCCACCATAGGCACAACGCAAAGTACAAAATTACGAGAACGATAGCCACTTTGACATCATCGCACCTCCTTATCATTTTCAGGTGCCAGTCACGGGTAACAAAATAACCTCGGCTTTAAGCCTGACGCGACACATTCCGGCGCTAGGTCGCGCTCCGATCCCGACGACGTTGTGCTAAAAGTGGTGGGCGATGTAAACACAATCGTTGTCATATCTGAGCCGTTCGTGCCGCCATACGTCATCATCATCAATCCGCCCCCATGTGGTGTTCATGGGCGGCTCCTCCTCGTCCCACAGTACCGAGAACGATGCGCCCAGACGTCACGTTCCCCCATGAAATTGTGTTCTTTGGCCATCTGCAAAAACATCGGGGCCGCATCCCCTTCGATAAGAAGACTTCGTTGAAATCCACCGCCCGCTTGGCGGCAGCCCATCAGCGACGGTAATCGCCACTGAATATCATCTTCACCTCGAATGGGGCGTGCAATGCGCACTCTGCGGCAGCGCCACGCTCACAGGCAGCGCCCACGCATCCGCGAAGATGTACGGCTGCGGGAACGTCGGCGTACCATCAGCCCGCTGCTGTCCAGCAGGATCTCCGAGTAGGTTCCGGGCACCGTCTGCGTCACGCCGCCCGTCGCCAACGCATGGCCTCCACCACGTACACCGTCATCAGCCCCGCGCCCGCCGTCAGGTACGCCGTCAGCCAAGCTCAATATCTACCTGTTCACCCGCAGGTTGATGCTGCCCGCACCGACTGAATCAGAATCCCGCTGTCCGGCGCTTCGGCACACGGGCTGTCGCCAATTGCACTCGCGAAGTAAAACGCCTGCATCGGCGCATACACCGTATCGCTGTCCACGTCCACCACTGCCAGTCGTGGAAATCCGTGTCGCTGCTCAGGTAATCCGCCGACACAGCCTACTTGCTGCGTTTCCGCATCAATATCCACCCGCACCCACGTTCCATCCGCCAGCCGCCCATTCGCCGTAACCACCTGTCCGCTGCTCAGCAGGCAATCACATTGTTCTGGTTGGTCGTCGGGCGCAGCCGCACGTTGACATTCGCCGTAGCCGTCACCTCAAACTCGCTGATAACAATGCCCACCCGCGTTGCTGACTTGCACATCGCCAAACAGCGGCACGGTGCGATTTCTGCCCCGGCAGTGTATCCGGCAGGTTCGCTTGCAGTTCCATCAGCGCCACGCCCCACGTCTCATCCGTCAGGCTCATCGCGCTCAGTTGCGGCGATTGAATATCGGCCACAGGCACGCGGTCACCCGCCTGCTCGAAGCTGAGATGCCGCCGCATCCTCGCGCGGTGTGGCACTCAGCAACCAGATTACCGTAGCACGCTTCGTTGCGTCCTAAATCCGCGCAAAGCTCATTCGTCGTGTTGAACGCCGCATCCACCAGCGCCGGACAATCGGCCTGGGCAGCAGCAGAGGCAAAACACAGCAGGCATAAACTGAGAAACAAAAAAGGAACGCGCTGGCGCATACAAAAATCCTCCTATATAGAGACTCTCTACAGAGGCAGGGTTTTATATAACTATTGGTGCTGGTGAACTCAAGAGTTGGCCGAAAGCCATCCAGTTGCCCTCGCGTGTGCCGTGCGTACTCCCTTCTCTCCCGAAGTCGGGGGAGAAGGGTTGGGAATGAGGGGGTAAACGAGCATCATTGGTTATATATGCATTTGAAACGACCTGAAAATCCTACCCCTGTGACGGGTTACCCAGCAGATTATTCCTCGTCCGGGTCTGCCAGGAAGTACAGATACATGCGTAGCTGCCCCAGCCGGATCTCGTCCGCGTTGTTGATCGGTTCCATCGAACCGGGGCGAATCGAACGGCCATTGAGGAAAGTCCCGTTCACGCTGCCCAGGTCTTCAATGTAAAACTTGCCATCTTTGTAGTGCATAATCATGTGCACGCGCGACACGCCTAAATCCACCGCCTGGAAGCGCGTCAGGTCAACATGCGCTGGACTGGGTTTGTCCGGCTGCCGTCCAAACGTCACCGGCTGCTTGACGCTCACCGTCAGCGGCATATCGCCATGCCCGAACACAAACACCACAATCGTGTCCCGTCGCGACTCCGGCTTCAGCGAACGCAGCGGCGCGGTGCCCACCAACTGCTTGGTATGCAGCGTCGAAACGCCTTTTTCATGCTGCTGCACCAGCGAGGTCACGCTGTGCGCCAGTTCCTTGGCATTAATCGGGCGTCCGATAAACAGCGTCGCGCCTGCCTGTGTCGCGGCGGATACATTCTCGTTCGTTTTCTGCCCGCCCAGCACCACAATCGGCGTATTGTTCTGGCGTGTATCACGCCGCACGTAGCGGCAGAACTCCAGCCCGTTCAGCCCCGGCAGCGTCGTATCCACGATAATCGCGCTCGGACGCCGTGCGTTAAACGCACGAATCGCGCTCAGCATATCGCGCGAAATCTGCGGCGTATAACCCGCCTGCTCCATAATCAGCGACACCAGCTTGGCGATTTCCGGGTCATCTTCCACGATCAGAATCACCTGCCCATGTCCGGGATACACATCCGCTTGCAGTTGCAGGCTGTTCTGCTCCTGCACGCTTGGCCCATACGTCGGCGACACCACAATCGCGATGTTCAGCTTAAAGCTCCCCAGCGTGAGCTGGTCGCCGTGTTTCAGCGGCGTCGCTTTATTGGCCTCTAACTTTTCGTCATTCAGCATCGTGCCGTTGAGCGAATTCAGGTCTGAAATCGTCAGGTGATTCCCGCGCGCATCAATCGTCAGATGCTGCCGTGAAACCCCCAGCGTTTCCGCCCCGAAGGGACTCAGATCAACATCGGGCTGCGTGGATTGGTTCTTTTCCGCACGTCCTACAATTAGCCGTTCGTCCAGACGTACTTTCATCGCGCCCGGCATGTTCGGGCCGCTTAACTCTAAAATCCAGGATGTGATTGTCATAATTGCAACTCAAGTATGAATATGAACTGGCGGCGATATGTCTGTATTATAGCGTTATCCCCGTAATTCAAAAAGTTAAACAGGCGTCATCCTCAAAAGCGCCGCCGCGATATATCAACATTGGAACGTTTAATCAAACGTCCACAGAATCCCCCACAGGACGTTAATCTCATGATACACGAACCTCTATGCCCGGAAGCATAAAGTCCTGAATGCTGCGGGGTTTTCATCGTCTACAAACAACGGTCTCACGTATTTACACGCCAGCCCGCCCACTCCCGCGCGCGTGTTTCCCCCTCGCCGCCGCCCACGCGCATCCCCCAACAGCCAACTTTCTGGCGGGGTCAGCTTTTTGGGGTAGGTTTTTAACGCTTCACCGCAAACCCACCGCAAAACCGCCGCCTTCTCACGGCAACCACCTGTCACGGCGAACCCGTTTTAAGCCCCTCTCCCGTGCCACACATGTCTGCCTTCCCAAACATCCCTGCTCGGGAGAGGGGTTGGGGTGAGGTCAAACCGCCCGCTCGTCTCCCCGCCTTCTGTCTTTGTCTTGGACTAACAGCTAATGACTAACGACTAAAGACTTCCTAGGGGTGAGGTCAACGTGCCCGCTCGTCTCCCCGCCTTCTGTCTTGGTCTTGGACTAACAGCTAATGACTAACGACTAAAGACTGACCAGGGGTGAGGCCAAACACGAACGTTCGCCCACCTGCCTTTTGTCTTTGTCTTGGACTAACAGCTAAAGACTAAAGACTAAAGACTGACTACGGGTGAGGCCAAACGCGAACGTTCGCCTACCTTCCTTTTCGCTCCCTTAAATACCTACCCTTGTAAGAGGTTAGGGGGTGAGATTCTGGCAAACGTCCGCCAGATTCACCCCAGCCCAATCGTGGACTTCTTGAACTCGGTAATCTGCTCGTCCAGATTTGCGTTCGGGCGTTTCAGCAAATCCAGCGCCGTTTGCAGGCTGCCTTCCAGCGTATTCCCGCCCGCCTTCAAAATCGCCGCGCGGATGCCCTCGACGCCGCTGAAGCTCTCGATGCGGTAGCTCACGATGCGCTTCAGCATGTCATTGACTTGCAGGCGGCGCGCCTCGCCTTTTTTGTCCATCGTCAGCCGCCCCAGCGAAAAACACGTAATCGCGTCGGTCACGGTCTCATGCCCGCCGTTGCTGCTGCGTGCCGCCATCAGATAACCATCGTTCATCGTCAGCGCCACCGTCTCGCCAGAGGGCAGCGTGAATTTTTTCGCCATCAGGTTCAGTTCATAATGTTCACGCGGGCGCAGCACCTGCCCCTTCGGCGATTTCAGGCTGTAGCGCCAGTTAATCACATGCCCGATTTCATGCGCGATCAGCTCCACCGACGTATACGGCAGCGTGCGGTTCGAGCGTGTCGTCTGCGTCCCCTCAAAAAATACTTTATTGCCTAAAACAATCTCATAGCCGTTGCCATTTTTCGCGTACCACGTTTCTTTTTCCGGCCAGGGGCTGACGTTGTTTTTGCCCGAACGCGTGATGTGCAGCGGCGCATACATCGTGCGGAAGGCCATCGCATTGTCGCGCTTGCCAAACAACTGCTCGAAGATCGCGCCCATGCCATCGGCCATGCCATCCACTGCCTGCTGCAATTTGCGCAGGTCGCTGATACCCCACGCGCCGCCGTCCACCGACCCCAGCGTCACACCGTGCGCGTGGAAATGCTCAATCAGCGTCCGCAGCGACAGGATGCCATCTAAATCCCATGTCCCTGCCAGCTTAAAATCCCGCAGCAGCGCCGCGATTTCCTGCGCTTCTTCGTAGGGAATTTCCACGCCGTCCTTGACATCCATGCCCATCGATTCCAGCAGTTCCTCCGAGGGGTTGGTGGGGTTGCCGGGGACAAAAGGAATCGTTTTTGCCAGCAGTGGATCAACGCTGATAAAGCGCGCCGTCGTCCAGTACACTTTTTTGCTGAGTTCAAAGCGGTAGCGCAGTTTATTTTCTTCGCCATCCGGGTCAATCGCAAAACCCGTGATGAGGATTTCCTGTCCATTCTTCAGTTGAAAAGGCGCTTTCTCGTCAATCACTTTGGGGCCAATACGCACGTTAAGAGCCACATCTGCCTTGACGACACCTTTGACATCTGCCATCGGGGAATTCCTTTCGTTAAGCTAAACGCAAGCAGCACAATTCTTATTGTACGCGAAAAGAGGCGCTTGTGTGCCGCCTCTCTTACGAATTCTAAAGAATTTCGCGCGCCGTGAAATCACCCCCCGCTGGATTGCAGCAGCGGGTCGCTCGGTGACACCTGCAAAATCGCCTGCCACGGCTCGTAGTGGCTGAAGAACGTGTCGCGCCGGATTTCGCTGCCGTTCGCGTCCAGAATGATGCGCGTCACCGTCACGTCCGCGCCATCTGCCGCCCAATCGACTTGCAGCGACTGTCCCAGCGGAATCTGGGGATTCGCTTCGTACAGCGTCGGCCCATGCGGGATGACGCCCGTAATCACTGGCCCTTCCTTGACCACGCTGCGCCCCGGATTCGTGCTGTAGAAGCGGAACTGCACCGCGTTCTCCCCCGGATACATCGAGGTTTCAATCAGCAGGTGATACGGCGTGTCGTTCAGGAAACGGAAGTCAAAGTCCGGCTGATAAATCGCGGCGTCCATGCCTGTGCCTTCGCCCGTTTCATAGTAGCCGACGCGGTAGCCGTGTGCGTACCGTTCCAGAATTGGGAAGCCTGCGTAAAACGCCGCCTGGAATGCCGTCGTGCTCACCTGACACACGCCGCCGCCTACGCCGCGCACGGTGCGCCCGCCCTGAATGATGAAGCCCTCGACAAAGCCTTCTTCCGGGTTAATATCCCCCAGCCAGTAGTTGTACGAAAACTCCTCGCCGGGGCCGATGATGATGCCATCGAAGTGGCTGGCGGCGATAGCGATGTTGTCCCGCCGTGCCTGCGTCGAGCCGGTGTAATACGTCGTCGCCTGCGACACCATCTGCGTGATGCCCAACTCGGCGGCGCTGATGCCTTCGTGATAGCGCGGCAGCGTATAATCAAACGCCAGCGGAATCGTGCGGCTGGTCGGGTCGGTGGCAAACACGCCGTCTTCCAGCCGTCCCAGCGTTTGCTCGACGTTCAGCGTGCGTCCGCTGCGGCTCGGCTGCACCACCTGAAGCTGTCCGCTGGCCTCGTCGTAGTGGAAGCGTCCATCGACGGGCGTGGTAATCAACCCCGGTGCCAGCGTCTCCAGAAAGCTGCTGATGGCTTCGATGTTGACGCTCACCTGATAGCTGCGTGTGCCATCGCCGTTATCGACCAGTTCCACCGTCAGCAGCGAGGCAATCTGTTCCACCGTCGCCGTCCACGGCCCCAACTGCCCGCCGTTGCCATCGTCGGCCACCAGCGTCAGCGGGCCAGAGAGCGCTGAGCGCACTTTGGCGGCGGCGCTTTCCGCTTCCCACACCAGCGGCGGCGTCTCGTTAACCACCAGCGCGACTTCTGCGCCCGTGTTCATCTGCACGATGATGTCCTGCAAGCGCGTCAGCGTGGCGTTAATGTCCAGCGTGCGTCCGCTGTGGCTTTGCGTCGTGCGCACCGCCAGCCCATCCACCACCAGCGTCGCATCTTCCACCGGGCGGTTCACTTCCTGCGCGATTTCCGTAAGCTGCGTCAGGGCATAATTCTGGTCATAGCGCACCACAGGCGCGATGCTGCGTCCCCCGAACCACACCGCCGCCTGGCTCACCAGATCGCTCATGAAGTCGCCTTTGTGTCCGGCGTTGAAGGCTTGCTCTGCCGTGGCCCGCGCATCAAACGACACGCCCAAATCAGCGGCGGTCATCTGCCAGAAGCGGTCACCATCGCGGAACGTAAACACCGCTTCTGTGTCATAGGTGAAACGGTCTGACAGCGCGGCTTGGGCTTCGTCCAGCGTCATGCCGCTGAGGTTCACCCCCAGCGCCCACACGCCGGGCACAACTTTATCCACGTAGCGCAGTTGGAACGCGCCCACGAAAATCGACAGCACCAGCACCAGCAGGATACAGCCGCTGAAGAACAGAATCGGCAGGCGAATCAGCCAGGGGTTTGGCCCCGGCTGTGGACGGCTGGCGCGCGGCGGCAGCGGTGGCGGTAACGGGCGTTGTTCCGGTACAGGGGTCGTCGTCATCTACACTACTTCCTCAAACATTAACCAACGGGGATGGTTAGAACCATATTCAACTGCGGCTGAACGCTTTCTGTCACAATGCGCCCCGCGTTTCTCCCTCTCTCCGCCGTATGCGAAGTAACAAGGGCTGGGGATGAGTGGGTAAACCAGCACCAAAGCTTACGTAAACATCGGCAGCGCTTCTTTGTCGCGGATAAACGCGGCCATCGCGGCTTCCGACGGGCGCCCCTCAAAACGGCTGGCAGCATCCAGCACCTTCGGCAGCAGGTTCACATCTCCCGCAGAGTTCAGGAACACGCCCTCGCGCCCCAGCACCCAGTGTACCGCCATGTCGATGTCAGGCTGTTCGCTGAACGGTTCATACCATGTGCCCGCATTGCGCTGCGCCTCGCTCGGCCACAGCCGCCGTGAAATCGACTTAATCGTCTGCACAGCGATGCGCCGTTCCTGCGCGCGCTGCATCAGCGCCTCGAAGTTCGTCGCGTATTCCGCGTTCTGCATCATCGTATAGTTATACGGCAGCAGAATCGAATCAAAATCAAAAGCCTCGGTGCTTTCCAGATGCCGCTTGGCTACCGCCACATCATGCCCGGTCACGCCAATGAACCGCGTCAGCCCCAGCTCGTGCGCTTCGATCAGCCATTGCAGCGCGCCGTCCTTGCCCATCGCCGTAGCCCATTCCTGCGGGTCAACCAGATAGTGCAGTTGAATCAGGTCAACCGACTCCACCTGCAAGCGTTTGAGCGAAAGATAAAACTCGGCTTTGGCTTCGCTGTACGTCCGCTTGCCTGTCTTCGTCGCCAGAAAAAACTGGTCACGGCGCTGTTTCATCCACGGCCCGACGCGCAGTTCCGAATCGCCATAGCTGGCCGCCGTGTCGATGTGGTTAACGCCGTACTCCAGCAGCACCTCCAGCGTCTCGTCAGCCACAGCCTGCGACACACTGCCCAACGCCGCCGCGCCAAAAATCACACGGCTGCTCATATGTCCCGTGCGTCCAAACGCTGTTTTGGTAATCATGGAAGCCTCCTTGTTCTAACAGGCTTTTGTGTTTTCATTTTACATAGAATTCATTGAAACTATTCAGTTCGATTTTACGCCAATGGAACAATATGAGCATCCGAGCGTGTTCCCCTCTCCCGCGCCACTTTACAGGGGTAGGTTTTTAACGCTTCACCGCAAATTCACCGCAAAACCGCCGCGCCCTCAACGCCTGCTCACGGCAACCACTCGTCCACCCGAACCTGTATTTCGCCCCTCTCCCGCCGCGTACATCCCCCTACGTTCAACTTGATGCACGGGAGAGGGGGTTGGGGTGAGGTCTGCACGAACGTTCAACCGTCTGTCTTTTCACTCCCTTAATTACCCACCTTGTAAAGGGATAAGGTGAGGTCAACGCGCCCATCTGCCTACCCATCTTCTCGCTGCATTAAAATACCTACCCCGGGGGTTGGGCTGAGGTGAAACGCTTGCCTACTCGCCTTCGCACCTTTGCGGTTCAACTGTATTTTCATCATCACTTGGCGGTTAGCTGAGGTTCTGGCAAACCGTACATGAAACGGTCAAAAGGTCACGTCCCTGAAACCCCGAACAGATGGACTTCGCTTATAATAAACCATAAACACGGAGCCACAAACCGACGATGAAACTGCTGCGCCATCTGCTTGCCATTCTGCTCCTGCCGGGGATCGTGACAGGGGTCATTCCGGCGCTGCTGCTGTCGTCCAACGCCAGCGGTTGGGCGCTGCCGTCCCCGCTGAGCCTCATCCCCATCCTTGCGGGGCTGCTCAGTATCGGCTTTGGACTGTTCCTCATGGTCAAAACCATAGCCCTCTTTTCCACCGTTGGGAAGGGTACCTTAGCCCCCTGGGATCAGACCCGGCAGCTTGTCGCACAGGGCATTTACCGCTACGTGCGCAACCCCATGATCAGCGGCGTCTTCTGCATCCTCTTGGGAGAAGCCATCCTCTTTGGCTCAACAGCGGTTTTTATCTGGTTTGTCCTCGTGGTGCTCATCAACATGATTTACATCCCGCTGTCGGAAGAACCGGGCATGGAACAGCGCTTCGGCGACTCCTACCGCCGCTACAAGCAGCATGTCCCGCGCTGGATTCCCCGCCTCACCCCCTGGGACGGTTCCGCTTAATTACCCGCCGCTTTCGTACTTGTTGACGATTTCCTCGGCCTTCTTGTATTCCTCGGAACCTTCTTCGGCTGTATCCAGAATCTTCGACGCCGCCAGATATTCGTCCATCGTGATCTGCTTGCCGCTGGTGCGCCCCATCTTGTGGCGGTCAGCCTCCAGCGTCAGCTTCTCCTCGTCGGTCATCGCGCCATGTTCCGCAATCAGTTTATCGACTTCTTCGTTGCTCAGAGTTCCCTTTTCTTTGAGCAGGGCTTCCAGCTTGTCAAACGTCACAGACATCCGCCATCCTCCACAGGTGAGCGAGAATAATGATTGTGCCAGTAAATTTCTTCTAATTCTAGCGGAATAACCAGTTATTGGGGGGTGACTACTCCACAACGGCGAAAGCCGCGTGGCTTCTATGGGTCACGGACATGTCCGCCCCAACAGACGCTAATCCACGTCTGAGGATGTTCAACGCAGCGTTCAAATCACGGTCTATTTTCAGACCACAATGCGGACACTCATGGACACGAACGGACAAATCTTTAGGCACAAACTTGCCGCAACCAGAGCATTCCTGCGTTGTGCCTCTGGGGTTGACCAGCATGACACCACGACCAGCATTCTCAGCTTTGTACGCGGTGTACTGCACGAACTGTCCCCAGGCCACATCGGCGATATTGCGGTTGATGACCTTGCTGCCGTTCGCCTGCATCTGCTGAATTTGCAGGTCTTCAAACACGATCAAGCCGTAACGATTGACCAACTTGCGCGATTCTTGATGCGCGAAGTTCGTTCTACGATGAGTCGAACGCTGGTAGGCGTGGTTCAACGCGTGCAGCGCTTTCCTGCGTTCTTTGCTACCCTTTGGCAGCTTCTCTTTCTTCCGCTGCAAGCGTGCCACATCAGCCGCGTCGTTCTTCATCCAACGCTGGCGCTTCACCTGTTCACCGTTCGATAGCACCGCGAAGGTCTTCAAGCCCAGATCAATCCCTACAACCTCACTGGACACGGGCAAAGGCTGGGCTGCAACTTCAACACTGAAACCAACATACCACTTGCCAACACTGCGCTGAACCGTGACGGTCTTGATTGCCCCTTGGATGGGGCGATGCAAGATGACCTTCACCTCACCGACCTTGGACAAGCGCAGCGTGTCTTCGTGCAGAACAACGCCGTTGCCGTACTGTGGATAGGTGAAACTGTCATACCAGCCAAAGCCCTTAAAGCGCGGATAGCCCGGTTCTTCACCCTGTTTCACCCGACGGAAGAACGCCTGAAACGCCAGATCAACGCGCACCTGCACATTCTGCAAGACCTGCGAATGAACCTGTTTCAGTTCAGGCTTCGCGTGTTTCCACAGAGGGAGCAAACGTTGTGTCGAATACAAAGACACACTTTCGCCGCGCTGTTCATAGGCATTCTTGCGCGCTGCCAGCGTTTCGTTGTAGACGCAGCGGCACACTTCCAGTGTTCGCTCAAGCTGGCGCTGCTGTGTTTTGGTGGGTTTGAGACGATATTTGTAGGTCACTCTCATACCTTTAAGCATAGCACAATTTGCTTAAAGTACGTGCGTACAGTTCGGCTAAAGCCACGAGCGCCGACGAGACTGTGTTTTGTAATCCACTGCCACTCAAGTAGCGTGGCTTTCTCGCGGGTTAAAGCCCCAAATGGTAAAATCTAGCATATAATCGTGGTATCGAACATTTGTACTTAGAGCGTGTTTGATAAATGTCAACTTGCGTAATGGACCCCTCTCCAACCACCCCCGCCAGCGGAAAGCAGCCTTAAACGGCGTGTGTTACCGCATTTCTCCCCTTCCCTCGAAATCGGGGGAAGGGGTCGGGGGATAGGGGTTAATGTCTTACGCGATGTTTCATGTCTAAAACACGCTCTTATCACTCATCCAAAAATTCTATGCGCATTTTCATCAGTTACAGCCGCAAGGACGAAGTGTTTGCCCGCAAGCTCGCTACCGCCGTCTCCGACGCAGGGGCCGATGTCTGGATTGATATGCAGGACATCCCCGCTGGCATGAAGTGGAGCCGCGCCGTTCAGGAAGGTCTCAACATCTGCGACGTGATGCTCGTCATCATCTCACCGACCTCGATGGCTTCCACCAACGTCGAAGACGAATGGCAGCACTACCTCGACAAGCGCAAGCCCATCATTCCCGTGCGCTGGCTGCCTGCCGACGTTCACTTTCAGTTGAACCGCATCCAGTTCGTCGATTTTTTCCAGCAGGACTTTGACGACGCTTTTCGCCACCTCTGGACGGAACTGGAACGCGTCAAGGTCGATGGCACATCACGCCGCCGTGAACCGCTTCCCGAACCGCCCAAATTCGACATGCGCGCCGCCATCGAAGCCTTTTACGAGGCACGCGGCGAAAAGGACTGGTTCGCCGCCTACGACTGGTTGCAGCGCCTGCGTGCGCACGGCAAAGTCCCGCGCTCCTTCAAAATCGACGCGCTGGAAGCCGAAGTGCGCGAGTACGTCGATGCGCTGGACTTCGAGCGTGAAACCGCCGTCAAGCGTGAGAAGTGGGAACAGGACGCCGCCCGCGAATATGACATCATCCGTGTCATGGCCCAGCACGACGAGCCGCAGCGCGTCTGGGAAGCGCTGCAAATCTTCTGGGACACCTTCGAGGATTACGACCCCGACAGCCTCGGTGTGAAGTTTAAACCCATGCGCACGCTCAGGCTCTACGTCGAGCAGTCCGCCATCAGCCTCTTGCCGCTGCTGGTCGAGGCCGCCCAACAGCAGGGCGTCAGCGTCCAGCGTTCGGAGCGTTACGACCACGCCGACGCCGTAATCGCCTACCAACTGCTGCTGCCGGAACTGCGCGAGAAGTTTGAGCGTAAAGGTGTTCCCATGTTCATCCTGCGCCGCGCCCAGGTAGACGACGGCACGCTGAACGACCTGCTGCGTCTGGCCAAAGCCTGAGCAACTTTTGTCTGGAGTTTTGCGTAAATATTCACAATCGTTGAATGAAAAGGACTTCAGCCATGACCTACGGCCCGTTTGCCCGTTGGCTCTATCGCGGACAGCGTCCCAATCCGCTGGCCCGCGCCCTCAACCGCTGCTGGGCGATAATCGGCTCACTCGGCTTCACCACCAATTTCCTCGTCATGCTCGAAGTCGCCGGGCGCAAAACCGGACGCCCCGTGACCTTGCCAGTGGTCATCGCCATCGTCGATAAGCAGCGTTATCTGGTGTCGATGTTGGGCGAAGATGTCCAGTGGGTGAAAAATGTGCGCGCGGCCAATGGCGCGGCGGTCATTCACAGCGGCGCCAACGAACCCATACAGTTGGTGGATGTGCCAGTCAGTGAACGCGCGCCCATCCTCAAGGCTTATGTCAAACGCGCGCCCGGCGGGCGTCCCCACATTCCGGTAGACATGGACGCGCCCGTCGCCGAATTTGCGAAGATCGCGGCGGATTATCCTGTCTTCCGCATCGAACCGCGCCCCACCAGTCGTTAGCATCCCGTAGGGGCGCAGCGTGCTGCGCCCTCTTACACCTCGCTCGTAGGGGCTGCGCCCACAATACATCCTGTCCTCGCGATCATCGAACCCCACACCGCCCGTCATGAGCATCCCGTAGGGGCTTAACGCTGCTAAGCCCTCTTACACCTCGCATATTCGGATTAATGATTATTCACCGCCGCCATCATTGCCCCACGCCTTCGTTAGAATCTCCCAACTTTTCTAACCTTCGCGCCCTGTCACCGCCCTTTTTTGCCCGAATTGATTCCGCGATCACGGGCGATCAATTCGCGCAATCGCTCCGTCAACTTCCGCACGCTCACCGATCAATTCGCCCGCTTCAAATTGGCTTTGTTTGTCTTTTCCAACCGCTTCTAACCCGCTAATCCCGTAGGGCAGTTGCATATGGACTGCTTCGCCCTCGACAAAGGAAGTTGCCCAGCGAGTTTTGAAGCCCTGCTCCCCTGAATTCGGGGGAGCAGGGTTTGGGATGAGGGGTCGCGACTACACAGCAAATAGAATATGCGATTACCCCGCCATTCCCGCAACCCCGGCGCTGCGCGTCACGTATAGACTCTAGATCGTCACCATACGGAGTTTCCCATGAGCACGCCCGAACATCAGCCAGCCCGCACATACCCCCCGTTCTGGTTTCGTCTCTCGGTCACCAACGGTAATCTGCTGCAAATCGCCGGAATGCTGGCAGGCGGCGGGCTGGTAGCGCTGGCGGGCAGCCCCGACCTCAATGGCCTGCTGCGTTTCGCCCTGATGCTGCTGGGCGCCCTGCTCATTTACTGCTGCTGCCATTCCCTCGGACACTGGCTTGTCGGGCGTCTGCTAGGCATTCGCTTCAGCGGCTGCGGCGTGCGTGGCACCAATCACCCGCAGGACCTCGGCCCCGTGCTGCGTGCCATCCTCACCCGCCTGCCCATGTTCACCGTCATGACCGAAAAATCGAGCATGGAACGTGCCCGCCCGCTGGCCAAAGCGCTGATGTTCGCCGCTGGCGAAACGTCCACCATCATTTGTGTGCTGTCACTGGGCTTTTACGCCTGGCAAACGGGGGTGCCCGGCGGCCTGCTCTGGTTCATCGTCGCCCTGCTGATGTGCGCCGACGCCCTGATTTCGACCTCGCGTATGCCCACAGGCGATTACGCACGGGCACGCCGCGCGCTGCGTGGAAACTAAGCCGCCTTAGAAGCCCAGCCGCACGAACACGGGATAATGATCGGAACCGCCCGCCGTGTGCCACACGCGTGCCTCTACCGGGCGCAGCCTGCCGACGAACACAAAGTCCAGCCGCAAAATCGGCGGCAGCGGCAGCGCACGCGCGCGGAAACCCGGCAGCGTGTCGGCGCGGCTCCACTCCGGGAACGACAGCCCCAGCCCGTAGCCCACCGCACGGTAGACATCGACGAAGCGCGCAGTGATGCGCCCGTAATCATCCGACCACTCGCCCATGTTGAAGTCGCCGAGAATCACGACAGGCACACTTTCGCGGGCAGCGCGTTCCAGCACGATGTTGATTTCCGCGCCGCGCGTCTGGTCGTTGTAGAAGCTGCCCGTCATGCCGGGGTGGATGGGGTGCGTGTTGTAGAAGGCCACACGCGCGCCGTTCAGGTCAATCAGCGCCCGCAGGTGCCCCATCGTGTTAGGCAGTTCGTTGTTCTGCCAGTATGCTTCTTCGAGAATCGGATAACGGCTGAGGATGCCCTGTCCGTGCGTGGGGCGTGCCGCGCCGGGGTACAGCGCCAGATACGGGTACACATCTTGCAGCCCCGCGCGCAGTGCTTCCGCCGCAAACGCGCTCAGTTCCTGCACCGCGACCACGTCCGCGCCCGACTCGCGCATCACCGCGATCATCCCGCTGACATCCTGCTGCTCGGCGTGCAGGTTATAGGTCAGCACCGCAAAGGCCGCGTTCCCAGCGCTGGCACGCGGCAAAAAGCGGACACCGTAGGCTTGCAGGAAGGTCAGCGCCGCCGGAAGCTGTGTCAGCACCAGCAGCAGCGCCCACACGCGTCGTTTCGCCAGCGCCAGCAGCGTCCATACGGGCAGCAGCACCAGCGCAGGCAGCAGCAGCAGATGCAGGAAGTTGTTGAGGAAGCCAATCACGCCGGAGGCCTCGCCAACCAGCGCGCGCAGCCCCAGAAAGCCCGCCGCGCTCAAGCCGTAGGCACCGGACAGCGCCGTAAACAGGTTACCAAACACGCGCAGGAGCAAAGGATAGGATTTGTGATCCATGTTTGATAAAGTCCGAGAATACAACCCTGTCGAAATCAGTTCGCAGCAGATTTGAGCGTCAACTGCTCGCCGCAGGCTGCCACGCGCTGACGTTTGGCCACTTCGCTCACTTGTTGGTTTTTGCCTGCTCGTGTGTCTGAATCATCTGAAACGCTTCGGCAAGCGTATCTGTGAAGTAGACTTTAATGTCTTTCAGGAACATTTTACTATACATTGGGGTGAGTGCCTTCAGGAAGGGGTTTGCCTTGACCATGACATTGATACCCGTGTTCACGGTTTTCCGGGAATCTACATGGCGTCCGGTGGAGAATAGCTGCGCAGGGGAAACGCTGTTGTTAGTGAAATCGCTGATCGAGTGTACGGTGTGATCGACACTGGTCATCAGCACATGCATCTCATCAATCATGTTATGATAGTCGGTCAGCGACCAAATTCCGTTAAATTCACAGAGGATGACGTTTTTTTCGGGGGTTCCCCATGAGACTTGAATAGGCATAGTTACAATCCATCTCACTACATTACATTAAAACCACATCTTGATTATATGCTTATTTTTACCTGGGTGCTCTTAATGCAGACATTATTCATGCCGTGTTCTAAAACCAGTCCCAGCACGCCAGCGCCGCCATACGCGGGGGAAATAACGCCTCCAGCAGCCGCAGCGCCTCGTGGCTCATACCGCTGCGCAGCGCCAGCATCGCCGGACGCAGCGACCCGAACATTACCTGAATGAAATCCTGATGGGAAATCCGCGAGTAGGTTTCCGCCTTGCCCTTGAGTCCGATCTGCACCACATCCGGCTGACAGACGAACTCCAGTGCCTTCGGCTTGAAGTCCGGCATGGTGCTGCTGGCCTGCGCGCTCAGTTCGGGCAGCAGCGCACTCACCAGCGCTTCAGTGTCGATGATGCGCGCCATCCAGCCGCTGTCCGGTTGATACAAAGCGCTGACCCGCACAGGCAGCACCTGCCGCGCGTAATACACCAGCGCATCATCCGGCGGCAGCAGCCACGCCACGCGCTCTATGCCCGCCTGCTGAAACACCCTGCCAGCGGCGGCCAGCAGCGTCAGCGCCGCATCCATGCTGTCGGCGACCACTTCAGCCAGGTCCGAAGTCTCATGCGGCGCCGCGATATAGCCGCAAACGCGTCCCTGCCCATCTTCCACCACCTGGATATGACGGTCAGCTTCGGCCACGCGCCACAGCCACAAGGCCGCGTCGCGCGTAAACGTCACGCGGCCCGCCCAGTGCTTCTGATACAGCGCCGCCATATACGGCACATCGTGGGTAGTTGGCGGACGCAGATGCAGCGGCATGGGCAGAGTCGCCGCCGCTGCGCTGTCTACCTCAAACAGGTAGTCGGGGAACACCGAGTTAAAGCCGAAGCGTCCATAAAAGCCCTTGATGCCGTTGAGCAGCGCCAGATGCGTGCCCTGTTCCGCCATATACGCCAGCGAGTCATGCATCAGCGCCGAGTTGTAGCCCCGATGCCGATAACCCGGATGGGTACACACCGCGCCCACCCCTGATACCCGCAGCGTCACACTGCCATAACGCAGCGTAAACGGGTCAATCTGCATGTGCGAAATGATATGTTCGTGTTCGCCCCGCGTCAGCACGCCGATACGATGCGCGGCGTAATCAAATCCCGGCATTCGCGGGCGGCTGACCAGCCAACCGCGTGTTTCCTCCTCATAGCGCGCGTCCGAATCACCGAAAAAAACGCGCCCGATCAAGTCCACGACGGCGGGATACTCCTGCGGCTGCGTATGCCGAACCTGAAATTTATCCATACCTGAACCATCAAATAAAAACGCGCCTACCCGATGGTAAGCGCGCTTATTATACGCGATTGCGTGGAAAATTTACTTAATATTGCGCGGATCAAGCGCGTCGCGCAGACCATCGCCGATGAAGTTGATCGCCAGCACAGTGATCACCGTCAGCGTACCGGGGACCACCCACAGCCACCACGCTTCGTCAAACGAGTCACGCACACGTTCCATGATGTTGCCCCAGGTTGCCGTCGGCGGCTGCACGCCGAAGCCCAGGAAGCTGAGGTACGACTCAGAAACAATCGCGCCACCGACACCCAGCGTCGCCGTCACCATAATCGGGGCGATGCAGTTGGGCAGGATATGCACAAAGATGATACGCCAGTCGCTTGCGCCAATCGTCTTGGCGGCAGTGACGAATTCACGTTCCTTAAGCGACAGCACCAGCGAACGCACAATGCGCGACAGCCCCATCCAGCCCGTCAGACCAATCAGCAGAATAATGTTCACCGCTGTCGAGCTGAGTTCACGCCCCAGGATATTGACCGTCGCCGTGCTCGCCGCCAGCCACTTCGCCAGCAGCAGCAGCAGTACCAGCGTCGGGAACGCCAGCAGCGCCTCGACCAGCCGCATCAGCAGGCTGTCAATCCAGCCCAGCTTGGTGCCTGCCCAATAACCCGTCACCAGTCCCACAAACGTCCCAATCGAAATTGAGATGGTAATCGCGGTCACGCCGATGAACAGTGAGATTTGTCCGCCGTAGATGGCGCGCGCCAGCACATCACGTCCTACCTGATCGGTGCCGAAAGGATGCACAGCATTCGGCGATTGGAAACGCAGCGTCGGGTCGGGTATAAGTTAGCAAAAGCTTCGGTAGTGAAGAACGCGCCACCGAACACGAACAGAAAGATGCCCAATAGCAGGAAGACGCCGAAGACGGCCATGCGGTGCCTGAGGAAGCGCCGGAAAGCAATGCGCCACAGCGAGTCTGCCTTAGGCTGTTCCTGCTGCTTCAGCGATGCGACTGCCCCTTTGGTTTCAGTGATAGAAGCCATAGTAGTGATATCCTTAACTCAGACGCACACGCGGGTCAAGCCACGCGTAGGCCACATCGGTCACTAGCTGCATGACGACTACCGCAATCGCGGTCATCATCGTAAACAAAATGAGCACAGGGGCATCCAGCGCTCCCAGACTTTGAATAAACAACAGCCCCATGCCATCCCACGAGAAGATTTGCTCCGTCACCACCGCACCGCTGAGAATAAACGGCACATCCAGACCGATGAGCGTCACCAGCGGCAGCGAAGCATTCTTCAGCGCATGTAGGAAGGTAATGCGGCGGTTCGGCAGCCCTTTAGCCTGCGCCGTGCGGATGTAGTCAGAGCTAATGACTTCCAGCATACTGGCGCGGATGAAACGGCTGTAGCCCGCAATGCTGATCGCCGACAGCGAGAACACGGGCAAAATCATATGCCATGCCAGTTCCGCCAGCGAACCGGTAGCCCCGCGTACTGGCCGCATCCCCTGTACCGGGAGATACGGCAGCCAACTGGCTCCGGCATCGTGGGCTAATCGAAACTGCACGGCAAATATATAAATCACGACGAGCGCCACTAAATATATGGGCATCGAGAAAGTCACAAATGTGATCGCGGTAATAATATTATCCGCCAGCGTATACGGACGCAGCGCAGCGAACATGCCCACTGCCAGCGATACCGTGATTGTCACGACGTACACGGTAATGCCCAGCAGCAGCGTATTGGGCAGCTTCTGCGCGATCAGTTCAATCGCGGCCTTGTTGCGCACGCGGTACGAATTGCCAAAGTCCCCGCGCAGGACGCCCAGACGTTCACCATAAACATCACCCTGGCCGTCACCGTCGAGGTCACGCAGATACCAGTCATCGCCGATCAGCCACGTCACAAATTGCAGCGGCAGCGGATCATTCAAGCCCAGCACAGCACGCAGACGGAAGCGCTCTTCCTCGCTAACGCGCGGGTCTTCCGTCAGATACTGGAGCGGGTCACCAACCGTTTTTAACAAAACAAAAGTCAAAACTGCGATAATCAATAGCAGCGGAATCGCCTGCAAAATCCGCCGGATGATATATTTGCCCATACGCCATCCTTTCAACACCCTCTGGAACAGACCCCCAAACGGGGAAATTTAGTAAATTTAGCGTAGCTAAAAAAATAAAGAATGTCTATAAAATCGACCCCGACTCAACGGTGGGTTGCTAACCTGTAATCCTGCTCAAAATAATTTTGACACTTGATTTTTGTAAAACAAGGGGCTTGCGCCCCCTGTTTTATTTTTCTCGGTTGTAGGGGTAAGGCACTGCCCTACCCTTACCAGACTGCTTCAATTCAAACGTTGAATACGTCAGCCCGCAGCCAGCCTTTAGCCAGCCACCTGCCAGTATTCCACCTGATTGAAGTAGTTACCGCTGAGCGTACCCATCTCGAACATGCTTTCCGGGTTGAAGCGATCGCTGCGGACGGCATAGTATTGCAGACGAGGACGGATGCTGTGCCAGACTGCCGCATTGTAGAACAGCGGTTCAGCTTCATAGCGGTATTGCAGACGTTCAGTCGGGTCATTGGTCACGCTGACCAGGAAGTCCAGACGATCATATTCCGGATCGCAGAACCAGGTGCCGTTACGGCCTTCGGGATTCTCGTTCGACGGAATGCCCGAGCAGCGGAAGTTGTCAGCCGAGCCATTGGGCGACAGCGGGTTATTGCTGAGCGCGTACATGGCGATGTCATAAGCACCAGTGTTCAGAACACCACGTTCGGCGAACGAGGCGAACAGAACTGTCGGGCCATTGACCACGAACAACTGAGTACGAACACCGACCTGGGCCAACTGCGCCTGGATCACGGTCTGGATGTCAGGACGTGGGATCACCGGGGTCGTGTAGAAGCGCAGAATGATGGGCGTGCCATCTTCGACACCTTCAACACCCTGCGAGACGCGCAGGCTGGGGGCGGCGTTGTCGGCGCTTTCGTCACCGTCATCATCAACCCAACCAGCGTCGGTCAGCAGTTGACGGGCAAGTTCGACATCATATTCACGGAAGGGCAGATCGGGCGGGGTGAACTGAGGAGGCACCCACGCGCGGGTCAGGGCTTCACCAGCGCCGGGACCAGCGAACTGGTCGGCGATACCACGACGATTGATCGCATGAATCAGAGCTTCACGCACGCGCACATCCTGCATCGCGGCGAAGGCAAACGGGCCGCTGTTCAGCCAGATACCATCGACGTACACGCCGGGGGTGCTGAATACTGCGACATTGTCCATCGCGTAGTAACCAACCGGGTTGCCATCGGCATCAGAGGTCACATCACCAGCGAAGTTGTAGGCCATATCAATGTCGCCAACTTCGAGCGAGTTTTCCATCTGTTCCGATTCGAGGATCCACTGGGTAATAATCGTATCAATCGCCGGGACGACTTCAAAGGAATTGATACCCCAGTTCGGGTTGCGTGTCCAAACCGCGTTTGAACCCACGGTGTATTCGCTCAGAACGTAGGGGCCATAACCCACCACTTCGCCGGGGGTGAAGCCATCGAAATACGGGGCTTCGTCGATATTGGCATCGAATACGCCGTCGCCATCGGTGTCCATCGTGAAGCCTGCGGCGTTGTCACCCAGGAACTTGTGCGCGGGGAAGGCGCAGGACAGCGAAACGTCGGTCAGGTAATCGGGGAACGGCTTGTTGTAGGTCAGGACGATGGTGTAATCATCAACGATTTCCGCACCAGCAACAACCGCGGGATAGTCACCACGCTGCCAGCTGTCGAGTGGGTTCGGCTGCATCATCAGGTTGTGATAGAACATGCAGTCGGCAGAGGTGACAGGTTCACCATCTGACCACAGCATTCCCTGGCGCAGACGGTAGGTCACAACTGGAGCCTGTGCATCTTCCAGCGCGCCATCACCATCAATGTCAACCTGCACATCAGCGTAGGTGACCAGGCCGTTTTCAGGGGACGGAACTTCTTCAAGCATCTCTGCGACAATATGACGATCATTGCCCACAAACTTCCACACGTCACGCGCATAGAAGTTGGTCAGATAGGTTGAGAACGCAGAATTGGAGAGCGGCGACGGCAGGTCGGGTTCCTGTTCCCAACCGATAACCATCGTGACGCCTTGCGCGTGTGCCCCACTGCTGACGACCAACAGTGCGAGCATCGCTACAACGGCTAGTATACGTACTAACTTCATTGGAGCCTCCCTAAATTGTCTCCTAACAAAATTTGTGGAACTGTCTTCCACCCCACCTAAATTAAATGGTGGTTCGGTTAGGGAAAATAACATACTCGCACAAGATTTGCAAGAAAACTTCGTATATCTATGGGATTGCATTTCGGTTACAGCTTCGTAACCGGGGAATGCTTTTTTGCAACGTTCAAGCTTTTTTAACCATTCATGAATCAACAGGATTTAGCGGGGAATCCTACTCAGAATGCCATCCAAATTACACTGTAGTAAGCTACAATCCGTTAACTTGGCAGCATCTTGGGTAGTAGGGCTTCCATCAACTGCGCCGTGTCTTCAATCGACTGGAAATCGTCAGCATAGGACAGCACATTCAACTGCGGGTCAAAGCTCCAGAAGCCGAATGTATCGTAGAGGTAACGAATGTACGTATAACAAATCCCCAGCACAATGCGGGAGTACACGCCATAAGCCATGTACGGGAAAAAGATAATCACGCCCCGGTCATGCAGGTACAGCACAATGCCCAGATTGGGGTCAGGGTAATGCAGTTCAATATCGTCCCCCGGCCCCTGCACCGGAATCAGCATCGGGTCAAGCTTCAGCAGCGCGCGCGCCAGCGCCTTAGTCTTCAGCCGTCGCACTGGCCAATGCGCTTCCGGCTGATCCTGACTCTGCCCGTACTGAAACAGCCAGTCCAGCATCGCAGGCGTCAGGCGGCTGAGCTTCGGTACATACAGGTGAATTTCATAAATCATCGCCATAGGGCAGCCTCAGGTATGTCCAACGAGCGGTGAATTTCCCATGCAATCTCAGGGGATCGTTCCCAGCGTTTTGTTCTGCTGTCCGGCGCGCATCAAATCCAGCAGCAGCAGCACATTGTCAATCTCGTTCAGCGGCACGCTCACCCACTCGCGTTCGCCTGCCATCAGCGTCAGCATCCCGCCTTGCGCCCGGAAGCCGCTGAATTCCGTCCACGCCAGCGTGCGTTCGCCCGCGATGATGCCCTGCGCGCTCAACGCCAGCGCCGTGCCGAAAACCGCCGTTTCGCCCTGCCGCAGCAAATGCTCCACCACCGGGCGGCGCACACTGTTAAACTGCGTCTCCAGCCGTAAGCCAAGCTGGTCGATGTGGCGGTAGATGCTGGTGAGCGTAATCACCTCATCGCGCATAGTACGCACCGTCGTACTGTATACCGCGCGCCGCACCAGCCCACCAAAGTAACGCAGCCGTTCCGCGCGCTGGCGAATGCTCTTGATTTCGGTGTACACCAGAAACACCGTGTTCGACCCTTCGCGATAGCTGAAGCCGTGTTCATACAGCACAACCTCGCGGTTCCAGATATGCAGGATGTACCAGCCGAAGCCCAGCACCACCAGCGACATGATGAGCACCGTCAGCATCGGCCCCCACCAATCCGACACCGTTGCCAGCGTGAAGTTCAGCAGCACCGACACAGCAGCACTCGCCGCGCCTGCCAGCACCAGCGGGCGCAAACGGTCACTCGGATAGTTCGCTAAAGGTCTTCCCAGTACAGGATCAACATCAATCGTCATCAGCGGTGTCTCGTCAACCGTAACATCATCACCATTATAACGACAAAAAAAGAACCTCACCCCTGAGACGATAGTAGGGGTGAGGTAAGGGAGAAATAGCTGTTAGAGACGCGCGATTGCACGCCCCTGAAAGGTGTCGTTAGCTGGCGGTTGGCTGCCTCGTCGGCTCACTAAACACGCTGTACGCGAAGGGTTCTTTCAACCACAGGACTTGTACAACGGCGAGGATCACGTTGCAGAAACCCCACCAGCCCAGCGGCGCTAACAGAATTTGGAACAACACACTCAGAACAAATCCGGTTTTAGCGAACACGCCCTTGCTCAGAATCAATCCCGCCATCAACAGTTCAACGATGGCGAGCGTCAGGGCGAACGTCACGGCGTAGACCGGCACTACGCTGGTAAACAAGTCTTTGTAGAATGGCAGCAGCGCACTTTCACCTAAGCCGCTGTAAGCTGTGGGATTAAAAATCGCCAGCAGCAGATGAACAACCGCAGCAAACAGGTACATCACGCCAAAGACCAGGCGTCCTAGCTTAATGCTGTTCATACACATCTCCCTTCAACTTTGTCAGTTGAATGGTCGTTTCTTTCATCATGCACCGTTCTACAGGCAGAAAATAGTTACATATTCCCTTGCCAAACATGCCTTTTATCACCTATCGCCATCCTTACAACACCCCCCGGCGATAGCGCCACCCCTGTTCCGTGTTACAATCCAGGAGTGATGCAGGTCTCAGCATAAGGATAAAGTTTATGAGCAGCGATCAGGTTTTTGAAGCACAGGCAGCCGTCACCAATATGCTGCTGGCGAAATCCAACGTGGTCGGGGTCGCGGTGGGCTTGAAAGAATCCAACGGCGTCCTGACCAACGAAATCGCTATAGTCGCCCTTGTCGAGCAGAAAAAGCCGCTGGCCGCGCTGTCGCAATCGGACATGATTCCCAAAAACCTCGATGGCTTTCGCACCGATGTCTTTGAAATCGGGCAGGTGCTGGCCTACCAGACGCCGCGTGAACGCTTCCGCCCGACGATTCCCGTCGGCGTGAGCATGGGACACTACAAGGTCACGGCTGGCACGCTCGGCGCGGTGGTGCGTGACCGCCGCACCAGGGACACGCTGCTGCTGTCCAACAATCATGTATTTGCCAACTCCAACGAGGCGGGCGCGGGCGATCCCATCTTGCAGCCCGGTGCGATTGACGGCGGTCAAAACCCCGCTGATGTCGTCGCCAAACTGGAACGTTTCGTGCCGCTGCGTTATCTCGAAGACGTGGTCACCACCCCACCCACCA
>JAXLWC010000032.1:0-59271 GCA_046328675.1 Anaerolineae bacterium | reverse complement strand
CACGATGAATTGATTGCGCGGAACGGCGTCTACGCCAGCCTGTACAACATCCAGTTGAGCCTGTGATTTGCCCACTGCATAGTGACGGGGCTATAATGATCGTATAGTATTCTGCACTCGATGAGAGTTTTGCCTGTGCTTGATTAAATCCCCCATAGAACCAGGTCTGTAATCCTGCTGTCGAACCATCCCAGAGCGTTGTGGATGGGCAGTTTTCGTTTTCAATCATTCAAGTGCAACCACAGGAAAATCTCATGGAATTCAAGCCGCTGTTTACAGGCAAGCTGGTATATCTGGCTGCGCCGCAATCCGACGATCATCTGGCGTTCGCGCAGTGGAGCAAAAACGACGACTATCTGCGTATCATGGACAATGACCCGGCGCGCCCGGTCAGCGCGGACGCTCATGCCCAATGGGAGCAGGGCTTCATCAACGCGCCAAACGTGTTTCACTTTCGGCTGCGCACGCTGGCCGATGACAAGCTGATTGGCATGGTGCTGCTGGGAGATGTGCAGTGGACGAACCAGACCGCCACGCTGGGGATTGCTATCGGCGACCCGGAGTACTGGAGCAAGGGCTATGGCACGGACGCCATGCGCCTGATTGTGGACTACGGTTTCCGCGAACTGAACCTGCACCGCATCACGTCCAGCACGATCAGCTACAACACGCGCTCGATCAAGGTACACGAGAAAGTGGGCTTCCAGCGTGAAGGTCTACAGCGCCAGTCGATTCAACGCGAGGGCCAGCGCTACGATGTGATTTACTTCGGCCTGCTGCGCGAGGAATGGGCGGCAGCGCGGGCGTAACAGATTAGGGGCGAACGCGGGTGTTCGCCCCCTGCGCCTATTCGCGATACATCTCGGCGTTGGCGTAGGTAATCGTCCAGTCGGGATAGGAACGTTCCAGCAGTGTGAACGTCTGCCCCGCCTCGACGTAGCCTTCCTGCATCACGCCGAGATACCAGCCGGAGCGCCCGCTTTTGATCACCAGCGCGCCGATGGTACGCGTTTGCAGACGCTGCGCCAGTTTCCAACAGGGCTGGCGCGGCTGTGTCACCTGCACGATGGCGTCACCGATCTGATAGATGTCCCCCAGGCACACGTTGTCCTCGGTCATGCCGCTGACGGTGAAGTTTTCGCCGAACGCGCCATAGCCGGAGAAATCAACGTCAGGAAGTTCAGCACGCCACAAGGGATAATGATCGGCTGAATACACCATGACGGCCTTATTGCGCCCACCATGAACACTGAGGTCCGCCTGCCCATCCCCTTCCAGATTCAAGAAGCCTAAAAAAACGCGTCCCTCAACGGGTGATTTGTAAATTCCCGTTGACCACAGCATCGCCTTGCCCGCCGCGCTGACGCTCATGCGCTGCTGCGGCATACCCACCTGAATCGAAACCAGCGCCGCCTGAGTCATGGATTGCTCTCCTCAAAGACTTTATCTACACTTCTATCTGTAAAATGAAATGTAAAATTGATGGTCATTATACACTATCAAATAGTCTTTAAAGTGTATATTTCGTTACAGGCAGTGGACAAGGAAATGGGCGCATGACGGATTTTGTGTTTCGCGGGGATGCGCTGGCGCTGGATTTCGTCAACACGGAAGTGATGCTGCGCGGCAAGCAGCGCGATTTGCTGGCGAGCGCGCAGGACTTTGACGCGTGGTGGCGTGCGGCGCAGGCGCATCACCCTGAAGCTGTGGGAACTATCGAAGCTGATGAGATGCTGCTGGCAGAGGCCAAAGCGCTGCGTGCGGCACTGCGCGGCTTGTTCACGGCGGCAAGCACGCGGCAGCGACCCGCGCCGGAGCAGGTCGATACGCTCAACGCGGTGCTGCGGCAGGGACACTACACGCTGGATGTTGCGGCTGATGGCGCGCTGACGGGCAGCTATGGCACAGAAGGCACAGAAGGCGCACTGCTGCCGCTGGCGTTGGCGGCGTTCCAACTGCTGACGGCGGGCGACCTGACGCGGCTGCATCAGTGCAAAAATGAGCGCTGTATTCTGCTGTTTTACGACAGGAGCAAAAACGGCACGCGCCGCTGGTGCAGTTGGGACTGCATGAACCGCGCGCGCTCGCTTAAACACTATCGCGCGGCGAAAGAAGATCGCGAGTAGGGGCGCAGACACGGGTTCGCCCCCTCCCCTGCCTTCCCGCGTGAGTTACGAAAGCGCGCCTGCCAGCAGTTGATGAATCGCCGGATGGAACAGCGTGTGAATGTCGTCTTTGTCCCGTCCCAGATAGACGCGGTTGGTCAGATAGGTGATGACCAGATCACGGCGCGGGTCGATGCGCAGCGATGTGCCCGTAAAGCCGCTGTGCCCGTAAACCCCCGCGTCGGGGATGCTGGTTTTTCCCAGGAGCGTGCTGTAACCCAGCTTCCAGCCCAGGCCGCGCCGTTCGTCCGCCGTCTGCGCGTGCTGGCGCTGGGCGTCGTCCATCAGTTCCGGCGCGATGCCCAGGCGTTTATCGTGCGTCAGCCACGCCAGCCCGAACGCCGCCACATCCTCAAGCGCGCCGTACAACCCCGCGTGACCGGAGACGCCGCCCATGCCGCCCGTGTTCTCGTCATCGACTTCGCCCCACAAGCGCCGCACGCGCCAGGTCGCGTCGAACTCCGTCGGCACGATGTTTTCCTGCGCGATGCCCTTTTGCAGCGGAACATAACAGATGGAATTCAAGCCAAGCGGCGCAAAGATACGCTGCTTCAGCGCCGTTTCCAGCGTCGTGCCGTGCAGCCGCGCCACCGACATGCCCAGCAGGATGTAGCCTAAATCGCTGTAACGCACGCTGCGCCCCGGCACATCGACAAAGGGCGAGGCGCAGATGGCGGCCAGCGTCTTCTGCCAGCGCTGTTCAATGCTCTCCGGGTCAGGCAGCGGCGGCATCGGCGGCACATTCCCGGCAATCAGGTACAGCGCGCGCCAGGGAGCCAGCCCGGAGGTGTGCGTCAGCAGGTGGCGGAAGGTGACCAGCGAGGGGTCTACGGTTTGCCCGCGCATGTCCTCCAGCCCGGGCAGCATCTCTTTGGTAAACGGATGCGGGCCGCCGTCGGTGCCGCGCGGCACGCCGCCAAACTCAGGAATCACGCTGATGATCGGATCGTCCAGCCGGACTTTGCCCTCGCTGACCAGCGAGAGAAAGGCCGTCGTCGTGAACGTTTTGGTGACGGAGGCGAAGTCGAACAGCGAGTGCGGCGTGATGGGGTGCTGGCGGGCGTCGGCGTCGATGTAACCCCAGCAGCCTTCAAACAGTGTTTCGCCGTGCTGGCGGACGTGGAGGGCCGCCGCCGGGAAGATCGCCCACAGCGATTTGTCCATCAGCGCTTGCAGTTCGGCAAACACAGAGGGCGGAAGTTTGTTGATGAGTTCAGTGTAAGTCATGCCAAAACCTTAATAGAGGGGTGCAGCGCGCTGTGCCCCTGCTTCAATGAAGATTCACGAGCCTGCGCCTTTCGTGGCGGGCGGACTCGTGCGGGACGCCTACTGCGCCAGAATTTGCTGCACAACATCGCGCAGGCGCAGGTCTTTGCCTTTTTCCAGCGCGGTTTCCACCATGTCCGGCGGCAAGTCCTCGCGCATGACGTTGATAAGCTGCTTGGCGTCGGCGCTGGTCTGGGCGTCGGTGGCCGGGTTATTGAGCACCAGCGACAGATATTCCATCGCCGACTGCGGGTCGCTGCCCTCGCGCAGCAGCATACGCGCCAGCCCGGTCAGGCCGGAAAGCGCCACCGTCTGCGCGCGGATTTCCAGCGCGACCTTCAGCCCTTCGCTGAAATGGCGCTTGGCTTCGGCATAATTGCCAAGCTCGCACACGGCGTTGCCGAGGCTGTTGAAGTTGGAGGCGATGCCCGAACGGTAGCCAATCTGCTGCGACAGGGCGAGGCTCTCGCGATACAGGTCGGCGGCTTTATCGTACTCCCAGAAGCCGTAGAAGTAGGTATCGCCAAGCTGGCGTTTGAGCAGCGCTGTCTTGCGTTCCTGCGATTCCGCAACATAGGGTTGAAGTTCCAGCGCACGCTTGAGGAAGGCTTCGGCTTCGTCGTAGGCACCGCTGCGCAGCGCCTGTTCGCCAGCGAGCGCGGCATAGTGTTCTTCCTTAACATTGTCCTCGGCAATACGCCAGTGATAGGCCAGCGCGGCGGCGGTACGCGATGAATATTCGTAGAGCCGTTCGGTAATCTCCGCCACCTGTCGATGCAGGTCACGGCGTTCGGCGGCGGGGATGTCGTTGAGCAGGCCGTCGCGCAGTTTGCTGTGAGCGAAACGCCAGACCGTACCTTCGACTTCGAGCACGGCGGCGTCGGCGCACTGCGACAGCAGACTTTCCAGCGGAATGTCCGCGCCCAGCACCTCGCGGATAATGCGCAGATCCAACTGACGCCCGGCAACGGCAGCCACCTTGAGCATGGGCATGGCTTCGCTGGGAACGCGGCGCAGGCGGCGGCTGATGATGGCCTGCAAGCCGCCCGTCAGGACGTGGCGCGGCAGGGTTTCGATGCCGATTTTGTCAAGCTGCCCGGCTTCTTCGGCCAGCGCGCGCACGACTTCCACCAGGAAAAAAACATTGCCTTCGGTTTCATTTTGCAGCAGCGAAACGATTTCCGGCTTTTCGCCCGCTTCACCCAGCATCGAACGGCTGAGTTCGGAAATGGCGTGCGGCGTCAAACGATTGAGCTTCAGCACTTCGACGTTGGGAATGGATTTGGGCAGTTCAGGCACTTCGTCATCACGGTAGCTGCCGACAATCATCAGCGCCTTGTCGGAGGTGAGCCGCTGAAGGTTGGCCAACATGGCAAGGCTTTCACCGCGTACCCAGTGCAGGTCTTCCAGAATGACGAGCACGGGCTGCTGCTGCCGCCGAAACAGCGACTCGACGACCCCGATAAGGCGTGCCTGCGCGGCCTGCGGCTGCATCTCCGGCGCATTGGGAATGGGGCGTCCGAGCAGTTCCGGCAGGTCAAGCACGACATCCTTAAGCACACTGGCTTCGGCGTTATCCAGTTCGGCCAGCAGGCTGAGCCAGCGCAGCGCGCCCTGCCACACCTGAAAGGGAATACCGCCTTCGACCACCGCCTGCCCGCGCAGCACCAGCGCGTGATTCACCAGACCGAGCGTGCGCAGTTCATCGAGCAGGCGTGACTTGCCGACGCCGCTTTCGCCCGCGATAAGCACAACGCTGCCTGTGCCCTGAAGCGTGCGTTCCAGCAGAAATTGCAGATGGGACATCTCCGCCTCACGCCCGACGAAATGCGCGGCTTGCAGATAACTTTCGCGGGCGGCGGCGCTTTCCTGCGGCTGGGGCAAATCAGCGGCGCGGCACAGATCGGCGATCACATCGCCCACATCCTGATAGCGCTCTTTGGGGTCTTTCAGCAGCAGCCGCCACACGATGGCAACAATGGCCTCGTTGGCGTCCATGTGCGACAAGTCCGGCGGCACCGTGAGCACCTGGATCGCCAGATCACCAATCGATTCGGCTTCAAAGGGTTTGCGCCCGGCGAACAGTTCGCAGATCATCACGCCGATGGCATACAAATCGCTGGCGCGGCTGGCAACGCCTGTTGTCCATAATTCGGGCGACATGTAACCGGGCGTGCCTGCAATGCTGTCATCGCCTTTTTCGTCCTCGCGCATGACGGCGATACCGAAGTCCAGCAGCTTGACCTGCCCGTTGACCACCATCACGTTCGTAGGCTTCAGGTCACGATGAATGACGCCGCGACGGTGCAGATAAGCCAGCGCTTGCAGGGTTTGCAGCACCAGATTGATTTTGATTTCAACGGGCTGATTCTGGGCGGCGTCGGTAAAGGTCTGCGGGTTATCCAGCAGTTCCATCGCGATGTAAGGATGCTGCTGCTCAAAGCCGTAATCGAAGACACTGATGATGTTGGGATGGCGCAGCGAGGCTAAGGCTTTGTATTCGCGGGCAAAGGTGAGGCGTAAATCGGTGCTGGACTCGGAAAGGCTGTCCATGACGCGCGTGGCATACTGGAGCTTTTCCGGCTGCAAGCGCACGCGCTTGAGGGCCACGATTTGTCCGGTGAGCCGATCCTTGGCGCGGTAAACGGTGCCCATGCCCCCCTCCCCCAGCGGTTCTTGCAGGATGTAGCGGCGGCCAATCAGTTCACCAGATTCAGAAGTCATGCAGCATTTCTCCGCGCAGTGTTTAGGTCTAAGTCTGTTACCTAAAAATCATAGACGGTTTGGGAGGGAGTGGCAAGTTACCGCGTATAAGCTGCCGATTTTTTGTTGGAAAGAAGTGAGAATTGCGTAATCTTCAGACAGTTTCTCAACATTCATAAGGCGCTTGCCTATTGTGTTGCAGGGAACAATCTCCACATAATGTTGAAGGGATGATTCA
Organism: Anaerolineae bacterium; assembly: GCA_046328675.1. Lineage (GTDB taxonomy): Bacteria > Chloroflexota > Anaerolineae > Aggregatilineales > Phototrophicaceae > JACAER01. Next base: position 52,899 of record JAXLWC010000032.1, on the reverse strand, counting down.
CGTTACGCCAGAAGTGTTGGTGTAACGTGAACTGTTTTTTCAGGACGGATACGCACAACATGCCGTCTGTTCAAATCATTGAGGAGTTATCACCATGCATAGAGTTCGCAAGTTGTTGATGTTATGGCTGCCGCTGGCCATCATCACCTTAGTGCTGCTGCCCGCCAGCGCGCCTGCCGAAGCTGCCTACTCGCTCTATCCTTCGAGCGTGTTTTTGCAGCCGATTCCCGCAGGCGCCAATTATGTGCTGGAACCGCGCATCAGCACCTTCCGGCACGGGTCAGAAGCCTATGCCGCGCCCGTGTACCGTGTCGCCGCAGGCACCGCGCTGCCCAATGTAATCGTCACCAACATTTATGGACGCGTCGAAAACTGGCCGATTCCCACAGGCGCGCAGCCCGCGACAGGCTCCGACGGGCACATGGTCATCATTAACTATGACAGCGGCTTTGTCTATGAGTTTTTCCAGGCACAGTGGACCAGCGGTTCGACCATCGAAGCCAGCAGCATGGTCGCCTATCCCATCAACGGCAACGGCATCAGCAACCCCGCGCGCTACCGTGTCACCGCGTCGGGCGTGGCCAACACCAACGGCATGATTATGCGCGATGACTTTGACAACGGCGGCGGCCTCGACCCTAACCTGCCCATCCTGCACGCGCTGAGCATCCACCTGCCCTCCTCGATGATCGCCCCCGGGGGGTTCGTCGCGCCGGCGGTGGGCGGCGAAGCGGCAGGCACAGACCGCAGCGAGAACCGCGTGCCGATGGGCGCGCACTTCGCCATTCCGGCAGGCGTGGATGTCAACAGCCTTGCGGTGCATCCGCTGACCAGAGCGATTCTGCGCGCGGCACGGGATTATGGCATGTACGTCACCGACGCCAGCGGCGCGGGCACTTACAACGGCGGCAACATCGGCAGGCTGGAAATTGAGCCGGGATTATTGCAGGCGATGTTCGGCGTGTCCGGTGATTCGCTGATGGATCAGGTCATGCAGGAAATCGGCGCGGTGGTGGCGCAGTACGGCGTGCATCGCATTGACGGGTTTGGCCCCGGCGGCGAACTGACGACCCCGACGTGCCCGGAAATGGAAGACCCCTCCTTCACGGCGTCGCAGGGATTATACTGTGTCGTGCTGATGCGCAACGGGGCATGGGTCAACACCATCGGCTCCATCCCCGACGAACTGGTCAACGCGGGCGTGATTCTGGCGGTGGAAGTGGTGTACTACGACGCGCCGGGGCATACGACCAACGACTTCCTCAACTCGGATTACGAGTACGTATGTCTGGCGGGCGATGGGCGCTACATTTACCTCGACGGCAGGCAGACGCCGCGTGTGATTCTGGAGATGGAAGCGACGCACGATCACGGCTACACCTGTGCGTGGATACCCGCGCCGGGTACGGTGGTGCTGATCGAACGCGAATAATCAGCACCGCTTTCGCAGGATTGAACCGAGGGCATGTCACCGCAGGGTGAGGTGCCCTTTTTGTTGTCAGGCTTTGCGCGCGATGATCGAATAATTGGAACGGTGCTGGCGCTGGCTGTCGGCGGTGATGCGGGGTTGAACAAAGCCAGCGTTCAGCAGCAGGGCGCTGAGTTCGTCGCCGGAGTAAGCATGGCAGTCCGGCGTGCCTACAGGCGCGTTGGGGTCATGTTCGTTCCAGCGCTCTCTGGGCAGAATGGTAAAGATGACCATACCCTCCGGCTTGAGCACACGATGCATTTCTTGCAGCGCGCGGGCGGGTTCCTTCCAGAAGTAGATGCTGTGGATGCTGAACGCCTTGTCGAAGCTGTTATCCGCAAAAGGCAGACGTGCCGCATCTCCCAGGCGCAAATCGACACGCCCCGCACGCAGCGCCGCCGCACAGCGCCGCCGCGCCGCCTTCACCATCGCCTGCGAGAAATCAACGCCCGCCACCACCCCCTGCTGCGCCCGTTCAGCCGCTTTGGCGATGGCAAAGCCGGGGCCGAAGCCAACCTCCAGCAGCGTGTCAGTGGGTTGAATATCGAGCAATTCCACCGTCCATTGATTTTCCGGCTGGTGCTGCCGGGCCATCTGCGCGCCAATCCAGCGCCCGATGAGGCCTGTCGGCTGGCGGTACTGCCCATCCAGGTAACGTTGAAACATTTTTGCTCCCAATTCTCAGAACATTTGAGCGATTATAGCACAGGCTGCGCGTTTTTTCACGGCTGAGACATGACGATTGACCGTGCCTGTTTGCATAAATTTCGGTTAATTTCAATTCATTTTTTATGCACCACTGGAGGATTGTATGAAACGTCTGTTGTTGGGTCTGCTGCTGCTGTGCGTCATGCCCGTGCTGGCGCAGACTGAAGACTGTCCCGCGTTCGTGGATGTGGCGCTGAACACCGCCAGCGAGATGTGCGGCGGGCTGGGGCGCAACATCGCCTGCTACGGCAGCGCGCAGATTGAAGCCGCCGCGCGCGACACGGCGCAGGCGGTGACCTTTGCCGCGCCGGGAGACACCGCCGCGCTGGAGGCTTTCGGCACGCTGACGCTGGCCCCGCTGAGCCTGACGGATGAAACATGGGGCATCGCCCTGCTGTCGGCGCAGGCCAGCCTGCCGGACACCCTGCCGGGGCAGAATGTGATCTTCGTGCTGTTTGGCGACGTGAGCCTGACGAATGCCACTGAAACAGCCGTCGAGGTGTCGATGCAGGCGGGCGGCAGCGCCAACGTGCGCCTGCGTCCCGGCACCGACGCCGAGATTATCGCCACGCTGACCAGCGGTGACGCGGTGACGGCCAACGGACGGCTGGAAGATAGTTCGTGGGTGCGCATCGCGGTTTTCGGCAGCAGCGATCAGTACGGCTGGGTGTCCGCGCCGCTGCTGAACGGCGACCCCAGCACACTGCCCGTTGTCGATGTGGACGCGCCGCCGCCGACGCAGGGACAGAGCTTCTACTTCAACACGGGCATCGGCGACAGCACCTGCGCGCAAGCCCCCGACAGCGGCATTCTGCTACAGTCGCCGCAGGGGGCTGGCCGCGTGCAGTTCACGGCGAACGGCGTGGAATTCAGTATCGGCTCGACGCTGTACCTCACGTCAGGTAACGGCGTGATGACGGTTTACGTGATCGAAGGCAGCGCCATGCTGACCGCGCAGGGCACAACGCAGGCCGTCCCTGCCGGAACGTATGCCGAGATTCCGCTGGATGAAACGGGGCAAGCACCCGCCGCCGCGCCGGGTTTCCCGCAGCCGTATGCAGACGACGCGATGGCGACCCTGCCCTCGTGCTGCTGCCGCAGACGATTGTCGCGGCGGAAGCGCTGCCCGCCGAAACCGTGCAGGAAGCCGTCGATGAAGTCGTGCCGCGACCACTGGCTTCTTCCCGGTGGAAGGCGCGTACTCAGAGAATTGGGACTGGATCGAGGAAAGCAGCCCCGGCGGTGTGGAAACCATTCAGATTACGGTGGTCACGCCCGGCGAGAGCTTCATTCACAGCATCAACGCCTCGCTGACCGATGTCCTGAACCGCATCGCTCCGTCAACCTATCAGGCAAGCGGTTCCGGCGCGTTAGGCCCCTGGGAGCTGACGCTGGTGTTCAGTTCCAACACCGAGTTCACCTGCGAGTACCGCCGCAGCGGCGAAGTCCTCGCCAACTGCACGGGGAGTCTGATTTCAGGCTAATGTGGGAAGTTTCATGCAGGGGCTTGGCGGCGCCAAGCCCCTAACGTACATTTCCTAGAACTGGCGGCTCCACTCCTGGGGCCAGCGCTCCACGACCACTTTGGTCTGCGTGTAGAACTCAACGCCGTGATGGCTCTGCGCGTGCAGGTCGCCGAAGAAGCTCTCGTTCCAACCGCTGAAGGGGAAGAAGGCCATCGGGGCGGCGACACCGATGTTGATGCCGATGTTGCCCGCTGACGCCTCGTAGCGGAACTGGCGTGCTGCCGCGCCGCTGCTGGTAAAGATGCAGGCCATGTTGCCATAGCTGCGGTTGTTCACCAGTTCAATCGCGTCTTCGATAGTGCTGGCGTGCATCAGGCTCAGCACCGGGCCAAAGATTTCCGTCGTGGCGGTGCTGCTCTGCGGCGGCACCTCGTCGAGAATCGTCGGGAAAACCCAGTGCCCATCGTCGTAGCCCTTGACGCGCTTCTGCCGCCCATCGACCAGCACATTCACACCCCCCTGCTGCGCGCTGCCGATGATGCCTTCGATGCGCGACTTGCTGTCGGCGGTGATGACCGGCCCCATTTCGGTAGCGTCATCCAGCCCGTAGCCCACCACGCGATTAGTCGCGGCGTCGGCAATCTGTTCGGTGAACACGTTGCGCGCCGTACCCACCGTGATGGCGACAGACGCGGCGAGGCAGCGCTGTCCGGCACAGCCAAACGCCGAGTCGGCGATGATGCGTGTGGCCATATCCATGTCGGCGTCCGGCAGAACGACCACCGGATTCTTGGCCCCACCCTGACACTGCGCGCGTTTGCCGTTGGCGGTGGCGCGGCTGTAGATGTACTTGGCGACGGGCGTTGAGCCGACGAAGCTCACGGCCTTGACCAGCGGGTGATCGAGCAGCGCATCTACTGTGTCCTTGCCGCCGTTCACCAGTTGAATCACGCCTTTGGGGAAACCGCACTGGTCAATCAGTTCAAACAGGCGCGCGCTGGTCATCGGCACTTTTTCGCTGGGCTTGAGGATGAAACAGTTGCCCGTCGCGACGGCATAGGGCAGGAACCACAGCGGAATCATCGCCGGGAAGTTAAACGGCGTGATGGCGGTGACCACGCCCAACGGCTGGCGGAACATGTGCTCGTCAATGCCGCGCGCGATGTCTTCGTTGTTGTAGCCCTGGATCAGCGCTGGCATCCCGCTGGCGACTTCGACGTTTTCAATGCCGCGCTGAAGTTCGGCGACACTTTCCTTATAGGTTTTGCCGCACTCGTTGGTGATGATGCGCGCCAGTTCGTCCAGATGCTGTTCCAGCAGCAGCTTGAACTTGAACAGCGGCTGAATGCGCGTGCCGACTGCCGTGCGCCGCCATTCGGGAAAGGCCGCCTGCGCTTTGTCCACCGCCTGCGCCACGATTTCGCGCGGCGTCATCGCCACACGGCTGATGACGGCGGCGCTGGCCGGGTTTTCGACATCCAGATAGGCAGAAACGCCTGCATCCGTCCAGGTACCGTTAACATAATCGAGAATTTGCTGAACCATGTGTTTTCCCTCGTCCTACAGGTGATAACGTTCTTGCTGTTTGTTGGTTTCGTACTGCTGGCGTGCCTGCTGCACCGCCGGGTTCTCGCTGACTTCGGCGATAGCCACATCCCACCACGATTCATAGCCGCCGACGCGCTGGCGACGATCCGTTTCGGTGACGATGCACACGGGACGGCCCGTAATCGTCTTGGCCTGTTCCAGCGCCTGCGAAAAAGCTTCGCGCGTGGTGGCACGAATGACATACGCGCCCATGCTGGCACAGTTCTGCGCGAAGTCAATAGGCAGCGTCTCGCCGTCAAGCTGGCCGCTTTCCGTGCGGTAGCGGTACTTGGTGCCGAAGCCGTCACTGCCGACACTCTTGGACAGCCCACCGATGCTGGCGTAGCCGTGATTGTCGATGACGATAATTGTGACCTTGAGGCCTTCCTGTACCATCGTGACGATTTCGGAGTTCATCATCAGGAAGGAGCCATCGCCGACCATGACGTACACTTCGCGGTCAGGGTCTGCCATTTTGACGCCCATGCCGCCCGCAATTTCGTAGCCCATTGTACTGAAGCCGTATTCCAGATGGTAGCCGCGCGGGTCACGCGTGCGCCAGAGCTTGTGCAAATCCCCCGGCAGGCTGCCCGCCGCGCACAGCACGACATCCTGCGGGCGCGACTGGCTGTTGACCATGCCGATGACTTCACCCTGACTCAACATCGGCTCATGCTCAAGGTTGTAAATGCGATGGACTTCGGCGTCCCACGAGCGATTGAACTCATGCGCGCGCTGGCGATAGGCCGCGCTCGTCTGATACCTGCCCAGCGCCGCCAGCAGTTCATCCAGCGTGACTTTTGCATCGCCCACCAGCGGCAGCGCGTTATGTTTGTAGGCGTCGAATTCAGCGACGTTGATGTTGATGAAGCGCACGTCGGGGTTCTGGAAAGCGGTTTTAGAGGCGGCGGTGAAATCGCTGTAGCGCGTGCCGATGCCGATGATCAGGTCAGCCTCGCGCGCGATGATGTTTGCGCCTGCGGTGCCCGTCGCGCCGACTGCGCCCAGATTCAACGGATGGTCATAGGGCAGCGCGCCTTTGCCCGCCTGCGTCTCGCACACCGGGATGCCCGCCTGCTCGCTGAACTTGCGCAGCGCGTCCCACGCTTCACTGTAATGCACGCCGCCGCCCGCGACAATCAGCGGCGCTTTCGACTGGCTAATCCAGGCGGCAGCCTGTCCCAGCAGAGTCGCGTCGGGGCGGTTGCGCGGGATGACCCACACGCGCTTCTCGAACAGCGCGGCGGGGTAATCAAAGGCTTCAGCCTGCGTATCCTGCGGCAGCGCCAGCGTCACCGCGCCCGTATCCGCCGGAGAAGTCAGCACGCGCATGGCTTCGGGCAGCGCCGTGATAAGCTGTTCGGGGCGGTAAAGGCGATCCCAGTAGCGCGACACCGGACGGAAGCAGTCGTTGACGCTGATGTCCTGGCTGTGTTCGCTTTCAAGCTGCTGAAGCACGGGAGCCTGTACGCGTTCAGCAAAGATGTCGCCGGGCAGCAGCAGCACCGGAATACGGTTGACGGTAGCCACCGCCGCGCCCGTGACCATGTTAAGCGCGCCCGGCCCGATGCTGGAGGTGCAGGCGAAGGTCTGCATCCGGTTTTTGTGCTTGGCGTAGGCGATAGCGGTGTGTACCTGTGCCTGTTCGTTGCGGCACTGGTAGTAACGCAGGGAGCTGCTCATCTGCTGGAGCGCCTGCCCGACACCCGCGACGTTGCCATGCCCGAAAATGCCCCACACGCCCGCGAAGAACGGGTTCTCCACCCCGTCACGCGCGGCATACTGCTGGCTGAGATATAACACCAACGCCTGCGCCATTGTCAGGCGGCGGGTGCTTGACCGTGCATTCATTTAAAATCCCTTTCGCAAAACATTCTTAAACTGCTCTATCTGCAACCAGCTCAACAACGGGCGGCTGCCGCAAGGCTGTTGCAGCCTGTTTCTCGCAACAACGCTGCACGAAAAGTCTAGCAAAGGCGCAGCACAAATTCAAAAGCTGCTGCCACCAGCATCCCGCTAACCTGTGAATATCTGTCAATATGTACAACCTTTCGTGCCGAATTTGCGTACAAACAGATGTTCGCATGTCTAATCGGAAAGGTGTACGATGTACCGCTGGGTGGTGTTTTTACATGTGTTGAGTGCCATCGCGTTCTTTATGGCACACGGCGCGTCGGCAGTCATGTCGTTTCAACTGAAGCGTGAGAAAAGCCTGGAACGCATTCGCGCGATTCTGGATCTGTCCAACGCCGCGCTGCCGATGGCCTACTTCGCAATTATGGGGCTGCTGCTGGCCGGAATCGCTGCGGGAATCATGGGGAACTGGTTTTCGCGCGGCTGGATTTGGGCGGCGCTGGTGCTGCTGGTGGCGCTGTGGTTCGGGATGCACGCCTACGCCTTCAAGTATTACACGCCGATTCGCAAAGCCGTCGGCCTGCCCTATCATGACCCGAAAGGCGACCAACCGGGGGGAACGCCTGCCAGCGACGAGGAAATTCAAGCGGCGATACAGGCCAGCAACCCGCTGCTGCTCGGCGGGGTATCGCTGACGCTGATCGCGCTGATCCTGTGGCTGATGATGTTCAAGCCGTTCTAATGGGCAGCGCTGTGGATGTCGGGCGCACCTTTCCCCGCGCCCGACAGGGTTTCATTTCGCGCTAAACACTGGCGCTTTGCAGCATGTCAATCGCCACGACTTCGGCGTCATGCACGCGCATCACATGGTCGCGCAGCGTGGCGCGCAGGGCAGCAGCTTCGGCATCTGTCAGCGGGAAGTGGCTGTCCATGTCCTGGCGAATGGCATCAAGGCGCGCATCAAGCTGCTGACGTTCCGCCAGCGAGTCGCCGCCCCGCGCCAGAAACAACTCATACTTGCGGCGCATCAGCTCGCGCGTTTCCTTAAACGGCGGCACCGCGTCGGGCAGCACCGCAGTCATCAGCGCGTCCCATTCCTGCGCGCACAGGCGGAACTGCGCGGCGGCCTCTTTTAGCTCCGGCTTGCTGAGAATCAGCGCGGCCTCGTCCAGAAAATCGGCGTAGATGCCGCGCGCGCCCCGCCCTCCCGTGAAAAACAGTTCAACGTAGCGATAGGTGGAAGTCAGTCCGGCATACATGCGGCCACCGGGCGCGAACATCTTCGACCAGCTTTGTTTGCCTTTGGGGCTGGTGAGCAGGTCGGCCCACTTCTTGTAGGCGTCGAAGCCGAAGCTGGACTTGGGGCCAACGGGCGGCTGATCGACAAAGATTTTGACGCAGGCGCGAATGCCCTCACGCACGGCATTGGGCAAGCGGTTGAAGTCCGGCGCGCCGACGGTCATCATCCGGTGCTTGGTCTTGGCGATGCGGGCGCGCGCTGCCGCAAGCTGTTCAGTGGTCACTTTCAGCGGCACACAGGCGCGATCCGCGATCAGCACTTCGTCCCCCTCCATTTCGCAGCCGAAAACGACGAACGGCGCGACCATCCAGAAATCGTCTTTGGGCGACATGTTGTTGTAGGGAAAATGCACGCCATCGCCCCAGACAACGGGCGGTTGGCCCTGCGCCAGCGCGTTAATCACGTTGGCGACGCCTTTCTGCGGGTTGGGCGTCTGCTGCACGTAACGCGGGATGGCCAGGCGTTCGTACATCGCGCCGGGGTCTTCCATGTTGAAGGGATAGCGCGTCAGGAAGTGCAGATGCGGCGCGAAGCCCTGATAGTCGAAGGCGAAATAGCCTGCGCACAGGCCGCCGTTGACGCCCATGAGCAGCGCCTCGCTGATGGGCTTGCCCGTGTGCGGCGCGCGGATGCCCTGATAGGCGAAGATGTTGACGAGAAAACCTGTTTCCCAGTGTAAGCCGCCGAAGTGCTGGTAATTTTTGAGCGTTGGCATGTGGGGTTCCTGACTCTGTATATCGATAACTTTACACAGAATAGGGGCAGTTTGATGTGCTGCAAAGTAGCTATTTTAATTAACGAGTATTGGACTTATTTCATAATTCAACAACTTTGGCAATGAGGACTGATTCTCACCTCATTGGGCTGGATGATGAACATATCCGACAACGACGAAAGGAAAACCCCGATGAGTGAAGCATCCGGCGCGCATGACTTTGATTTTTACGTGGGACGCTGGCGTGTCCACAACCGCCGCCTGCGGGAACGGCTGAAAGGCTCGACGGACTGGGAGGAATTTGAAGGCATTTCCGAAGCGCGCATGATTCTCGGCGGCGTGGGCAACAGCGACGAACTGACGCTGTATCGCGAGTCCGGCGTGTCGCACGGCTTTACGCTGCGGCTGTTTGATGCCAAAGCGCAGGAATGGAGCATCTACTGGGCGTCGAGCCTGACGGGTTCGCTGGACGTGCCGATGGTTGGCAAGTTCGTGAACGGGCGCGGCGAGTTTTATGCCCACGAACTGCACAACGGCCAGCATGTCTACAGCCGCTTCATCTGGTCGGAGATCACAGCGAATTCCGCGCGCTGGGAGCAGGCGCTGTCGGCGGATGGCGGCAGAACGTGGGAAACCAACTGGATTATGGAAAGCACGCGCGAAGCGTAAAGGAGCGAACCCACGATGACCGTCAATGTGCTGGAAATTCGGAACTATACGCTGCAAGCGGGCAAACGCGAGCATTTCATCGACTACTTTGACGCCAATTTCATCCCCACGCTGGAAGCCGCCAACATGCGCCTCTCGGACAGTTCCGGCTGATGGGCGAGCCGGATCATTACGTGTGGCTGCGCGGTTACAGCGACATGCAAGCGCGCCTGCAAGCGCTGGAGGCCTTTTATAACAGCGACTACTGGTTCAAGCGGCGCGCGCTGACCAACAGTATGCTGATCGACAGCGACAACGTCCACCTGCTGCGGCTGGTCAGCGGCGACCTGACGCGCGGCCTGAACACGCAGACAGTGGCGATGGAATTCGCGGCGGGCACGGTATCGCCGGAAACGGGTATCGTGGCGATTGATTTGTACGTGGCGCAGGCGGGCAAACGCGATGCGCTGCTGGAAGCGCTGAAGACGCAGGTCACGCCCGCCTACGAACATGAGGGCATCGACGTGCGCGCGTTGTGCGTGACCGAGATGAGCGAGAATACCTTCCCGCGCCATCCGGTGATTCAAATCGCTGATCTTGTGGTGCTGTTCACCGTGTATGCCAGCGACAAGGCGTGCGAGGAACAGCGCAGTCGCGTCGCGCGGCATGTGGCCGAAAACGCAGCGCGCTGCTGCGGGGCGCGCCGCAAACGCTGCTGCTCAGCCCGACGCTGCGTTCACCCCTGCGCTTTACGCCGCGCTAAGGTCAGGCAAGGTCAGCGAAATAATCATTGATGGCGGCGGCCACATCATGCGGGCGGGTGACGGTAGGCACATGTCCGCTGCCCTCAAAGATGCGCAGCTGGCAGTGCGGTAACTGCGTGGCGAGCCATTGCGAGGACTCCACAGGCACGATGCGATCTTGCGTGCCGTGCATAATCAGCGTGCGCTGCGTGATTTCGTGCAGGCGTGGGCGCAGGTCAATGCCCTGCACACACTGATACAGTTGAATGGCGGCGGCAGCTTCGGCCCGCATCAGGATTTGCCGCCCCCAGCGCCGGATGGCTTCGCTGTTCGGTTCGGGCACACAGTTATCGACAAAGCGCGCGACAGTCGCCACGTAATTCTGCTGAAGTCCGAGCAGAAAGTGATCCGGTTCGGGGGTTAGCGGGTTGTAGTACAGGCCATCAACCAGCACCAACCCCTGAATACGCTGCGGCTGCTGCATCGCCGCCAGCAGGGCCATCGCCGCGCCTGAGGATTCGGCGGCCAGCACGCACTGTTCCACGCCATAAGCGTCCATAATGGCGAACACATCCTGCGCCATCGTTTCCGGCGTGATCGATCTGACGGGGGCGATGGTCGCGCCAGCGCCGCGATGGTCATAGGCGATGGTACGCCAGGTCGCGCTCAGGTCGCCAAAAGGCAGCGTCCATAGTTCCCAACTGCCCGTCCAGCCGCCGATAGCGACGAGCGTGCGGTTGCTGCTGCCAAAGGCGACGGCGTAAAACTGTGCGTTGTCGTGGGTGATGAACATGGTTTGCTCTCTCAGAGTTCGCGTACAACAGGTTTACGTTGCGGTTTTACGTTTAGGGAAAATATCCTGAACCGCCATGCTGAAGCCGGGCAGCACATAACCGCCATCAAGTATATCGTGAATCCCTGACTTCGGGAGGCTTGCCGGGCGCGTACACTTCACTTCCTGTTCCACCGGACGCACGATCCAGGTGAGCGTACCCGCCGCCAGATAATGAGCGAGCTTCAGACGCAGTTTCTGCTCATCATCCGATGGAGACACAATTTCAACGGCAAACTCCGGCGGGTTGGGGCTGTAACCGCTGTGCGCCAGTTCCGGCTGGCGTTCATAGAGATAAAGGCGATATCCGGCGCAAACCGCTGACCGTTCACGATGTAACTGCCCTGTTCCGTCGTGACGTAGCCTAAATCATTCGCCTCTACGAATGGCCCCAGATGCAGGATGATGCGCACGGCGAGATTAGAGGAATAAGTATTGGAAGGCACTTCGATAATCTCCCCGTTGATCAGCTCAAAGAGTTTTTCAGTGTTTTCCGGCAGATTAACAAAACGATCAAATTCTTCAACTGTGTGCAGCACACGTTCCTGAATTGCCATGACTATTCCCTCAACATCAACTTCCTGATTTTACATCAGAATGCGGCGCGTACGTCGGAATCAGGGCGGCGAACGCCCGGCGAATGCGCGCGCCGTCGTAAACGTGAGCGGCGGCGACCAGTTCCGCCAGCAGCGCGTCAAGGTTCTCGCGCGGCAGGCGCGCGTTGGCCACGACGTAGATTTTTTCGTGTTTGGATGCGCCAGTGCCTTCCTCAGCCGTCAGAATTTCCTCAAACAGCTTTTCGCCGGGGCGAATGCCTGTGAACTGAATCTCAATATCCACGTCGGGCTTTAAGCCGGACAGCAGAATCATATCGCGTGCCAGATCGACGATTTTGACAGGTTCGCCCATGTCCAGCACGTACACCGCGCCGTTGAGTTCCAACCCGCCCGCTTGCAGCACCAACTGTGCCGCTTCAGGGATGGTCATAAAGTAACGCGTCATGTCGGGGTGCGTGACCAGCACCGGGCCGCCGCGCGCAATCTGTTCGCGGAAGATGGGCACGACGCTGCCGCGACTACCCAGCACGTTGCCGAAACGTACACTGACAAAGCGCTGATGCGCTGAAGCCCGGCGCGCGACGCTTTCCACGACGAATTCGGCGATCCGTTTGGACGCGCCCATGATGGATGTGGGATTGATGGCTTTGTCGGTGGAGATGTTGACGAAGCGCTCAATGCCGAATTGCAGCGCCAGTTCGGCGACGTTCTGCGTGCCGATGATGTTGTTGAACACCGCTTCGTCGGGGTTATGCTCCATCAGCGGCACATGCTTGTGCGCGGCGACGTGGAACACCACCTGCGGCTGAAACGTGCGGAAGACATAGTCCAGACGCGCGCGGTCACGCACATCGGCGATCACCGCCTGATAGCTGAGTTCGGGATGCGTGCGTCTGAGTTCCTGCTCCAGCGTGAACAGGCTGTTCTCGCCGCGTCCCAGCAGAATCAGGCGGCGCGGGTGAAAGTGCAGCACCTGCCGCGTAATCTCCGAGCCGATGGAGCCGCCCGCGCCCGTAATCAGCACCACGCGCTCATGCAGGTAGCCCGAAATTTCGTCGATGTTCAGGCGCACAGGTTCGCGGCGCAGCAGGTCTTCCAGTTCCACCTTGCGAATCTGCGAGATGGACACCCGCCCACTGAGGATGTCATACAGGCCGGGGATGCTGCGCGACTTGACGTTGGCCTCGTTCGCCTTGCGCACCACGCGGCGGATGACCTGCCCCTCCACCGATGGCATGGCAATCAGCACCTCGTCCACCTCATGCTGCCGGGCGATGCGCGGCAAATCCTCGACGGTGCCGAACACGGGCAGGCCGACAAAGCTGCCGTGCTGTTTGTCCGGCGCGTCGTCGATAAAGCCCAGCGGCTTGAGTCCCGCTTCGGGGTGACGCAGCAGTTCGCGCGCCATCATCGTGCCCGCCTCGCCTGCCCCGACCACCAGCACCCGCTTGACTTCGCCGCTGGGGATGCCCTGCGCGGCCTGCTCATGAAGCAGACGGTTGAGCAGACGCACCGCGCCCAGCGCCAGAATGGCCAGCGCCGCTTCAATCAGCGGGATGCTGCGCGGCAGCAGAATCGTCGGGAAGAACACGAACAACCCCAGCGGGAACAGGATGGCGGTACCCAGCGCAATCGCCTGCACCAGTCGGTACAGGTCACGCACGCCCACCTTGCGCCACGACTGCAAGTGCAGCCCGAACGCGCGCAGCAGCACGGCTTTGAACGGCATACTGAGCAGCGCGTAAGCCAGCATCGTCGGCACATAACGCGGCACGGCATCATCGACACGCAGCAGAAACGCCGCCATGCCGCACAGCGTCCACAGCGCGAGGTCGATGGCGTATTTATGAGTGCGCGGCGCGCGGGTGCGCAGCAGCGGACTCAACAGAGCATGTGAAATCGTCAGCAGCATTCAAGCCATCCGATGTTCTATCTATTGCGCGCTGACCGCCGCCGCGAGGCATTCCACCACCTGCTCGACCTGTGCGCGCGTGAGGTTGTTGTGGAACGGCAGCGCCAGCGTGCGCTTGGCGATGTTTTCCGTCAGCGGCATGGTGCCGGGCGCGGTGCCGAGCATCCGCTGGACATAAGGCTGCAAATGTACCGGGAAGAAATAACCGCGCGCCGGGACGCCGCGATCTTCCATACGCTGGATGACCACATCACGATCCAGCCCGTCGGCCAGCGTGACGACGTAGACGAACCAGCTCATGCGCACATGCGGCTGCACGACAGGCACGCGCACCCAATCATAATCCGCCAGCCGTTCGCTGTACATCTGCGCGACGGCAGCGCGCTTTTCGAGGAAGGACTCGATGCGCCGAAGCTGTGAGGCACCCAGCGCCGCGCTCATCTCATCAAGGCGGTAGTTGTAGCCGAGGTTTTCGTGTTCCAGCCATGCCGACATCTGCCCGCGCCCCTGATTGCGCAGGCTGCGGCACATGGCGGCGATGCTGTCGTCGCTGGTGACGATGATGCCCCCCTCCCCCGTCGTCATCTGCTTGTTGGGATAGAAAGCGAAGGCCCCCGCCGCGCCGAAGCTGCCGATTTTGCGCCCGCGATATTCCGCGCCCAACGCCTCGCATGAGTCGTCAATCAGCGCCAGCCCGTGTTCGTCGGCAATCTGCTGCAAGGCGTCCCATTCGGCGGGATGCCCGAAGACATCCACGACCATGATCGCTTTGGTGCGTGGCGTGATTTTGCGGCGCACGTCGTCGGGGTCAAGGTTGTAGGTATCGCTTTCGATTTCGGCAAAGACAGGCGTCGCGCGTTCGTAGAGCACGGCGTTAGCGCTGGCGGCGAAGGTGAACGACGGCACAATCACCTCGTCCCCCGCGCCGATGTTCAGCGCACGCACCAGCAGATGCAGCGCTGCCGTGCCCGAACTGACGGCGACAGCATGTTTCACGCCGACGTACTGCGCCATCAGCGTTTCAAATTCAATGGATTTTGCGCCGAGCGCCAGCCGCCCAGAACGGACGACGGCGACTACGGCTTCGATGTCGGACTCATCGAGTTCGGCAGAAGACATGGGGATGGACATGACAAAAATTCCCTTGCAGCAACAAATGAAGGTTCTCATTATAGCTTGAGCTACCTCAAACACCTATCGCGCAACTTTGCCAGTATAATAAAATGAATAAAAGCGGGAATAACACTTATGGGTTCACTCCTCTTAAGATGTAGCGCTGTCTTGCTGATTTGCCTCCTCTGTGTCACCACTTATGCTCAAGAACAAGAACCCATCACGGTTGCCAATGCCAGCGAACTCGCTGAACTGCGCAGGCTGGGGGATGGCATTATCGGCAGTGAGATTTGGTCGCCAGATGGTCGCACGCTGCTGATTCCTACGTCGCTTGGAACACGTTTGTTCCGCACCCATGCGCCATTTGAACCTGACATCGACAACAGCCAAATGCTGATTGAACCTCAATGTGGAGGATGGTTGTTTACATCCAACAGCACACTGATGATTTGTCAAACGAATGGTTACTCCGGCAGCATTTATCTATGGGATGTTGCGACCGCTGCGGTGTTGTCGACCTTACCGACAAGTTTGAGCGTTTCCATCACACTCAATCATGACGAAACCATTCTGGTTGCCAGTCAGACCTGGTGGGATGGCTGCCAATGTCATATTGATTTGTGGAATATTAGTGACCCCCGTAATCCTGTACACCTCATTCAGCTAGAAGGGCATGGATCAAACAGCGGAGGTGTATTGGATTTCACTTTCACTCCAGATGAATCACGTTTAATCTCGATTGGTGATTCAGGGTTGACGCGCATCTGGGACTGGCGAACGGGTCAGGTTACGGCGGAGCTAACAAGCTACCAGGGGTATTATGGCGCTCGCCTTTATATCAATGCTGCTGGAACACGCTTAGTTACCCGCACAGCTTTCCCACGAGCATCAGGTGGCGGGTTAATAACCACTCTGCGTCTATGGAACCTGGAGGTCGTGGAAAATGTGGCAGACACGGAACAGGCCTTACTGTGGGAACTTCAGGGGTTGGACGTGGGATACCCAACGTTCAGTGTTGAGGACACCTTAATGGTTGTCTATTCCGATTACCATGTGATGCAGTTGATTCAAATGGATACAGGTCAAAGTCTGGGGCTGCTGCGGGCAGAGAGTGTCACGCCCGTCTTCTCTCAAAACGATAAGTCCATCTTTGCGATTGACAACCTCAAACGGATTTGGATATGGGATGTACAGGCGATTATACGGGGTGGCGTAGATCAATTGACGCTCCCTAGAGTGGTCGCGATGAGCGAGGTTGAGGCAAGATACTACCTGCCAGAGTTCTCTATGCCTGCTTCCCGTTCCTCTAGCCCCAACCTCGGGTTCGTTATAGGAAATCAAAGTGTGGTGCGCAGCATTGCTTTCAGCCCCGACAGCCAGCAGTTGATGTCCTCAGGGGACTATGAGGATGCGCTGGTTGTCTGGGATTTGGACACGGGGCAGCCCCTGTCGAGTTGGGCGCATCTGGGTGGGAACTTTGTCCTGGCACCCAGCGGAGAGGTTTTTGCCAACAGTGCGTATGGCACTGGCTTGTTGATTGGGCAAATGGAAACGGGTGAAACGCTTTTTCAGTTGGAACCCTACTCAGAGGATGACAGGCTGCTTGTCTTCAACGCGGATAGCACGCTGCTGGCCGCAGCAGAAAGGCCGATAAACCTGCCAGCAGAAAATGAGCAACTCATTCAAATCTGGGATACCCATACCGGAATACTTCTTATGACACTGCCGACTTATCGCAACGGCACAAATGGAATCGCTTTCCAGCCCACTAGCGCTCACATTATTACTATCACCACCGATGACTATGCGAGTGTGGTGGATGTCCAAACTGGCGACGAGGTGGCAGCTTTTCCCCACGACGAGGCAGGCTTCTACTATGGACTGGCGTTTAGCCCTGATGGTGCGCGTTTGGCGCTGGGAAGGGGTGGCGTTGAAGTTAATGTCATACAGATATGGGATGTATCAGAGTTCCCGACTCGCAGCATCCAGGCCACCATCACCCTGACAGGATCACGCTATGAGGCTGCTCGACAGCTTCTGTTTAGCCCGGATGGTACGCTGCTGGCAGCGATTACAAGTGATCAGCGGGTTCAGATTTGGAACAGCAGCAGCGGAGCCTTGTTGAAAACCATTGATTATGCCGCAACCTGCTTTGCCTTTAGCCCGGATGGCAGGTGGTTAGCTTTAGGTGGACGTGATGGCACGGTACGCCTGTGGGGGATGCCATGAAACATTTAGCGCTCCTTGTGCTGTTTCTATGGGTTTCTATTCCTGTTTCAGGCCAGGAGGAGTTGACCCTCGTCCCCATTACACGCGCGAATGTAGAACATGTGGTGTTGTTGAATGAGGTTGAGTTAGATATTCATGTGAGCTTTTTGAACTGGCTCGCCTCCGATAAGTTGATTGTGGGGCAAACAGCCGACAATCTGCACATCCTTCAACTGGAAGGCACGATACTGACACCGCTGCTAGAGATTCCTCCGGACTCAGGAACAATGGTAGCAGCTTTTGCCATCAGCCCGGATGGGAATTTTGTTGCGATCTGTTTGGGATCATATCCTAGCCAGATACAAGTATTTAGCGCCGAAACGGGCCAACAAATCCTGACGATGACTGATATGGGGACAGGTTTTTTTAACCCCTGCAACAGCCTTGCTTTCAGCCCCGATGGACGTTACATCGCCTCTGGTCATGGCGATTATTATGGGGGGAATGCATTTGATGCCTATCTTCGCCTCTGGGATGCGCAAACAGGCGAGTTACTACTTCGCACCCGTTTTTCACGTTGGGAAGTGCGCTCCGTCGGCTTTAGCCCGGACAGCCACTTATTGATTGCTAGCGCGGATAGTGCCATCCATTTTTGGGACGTTGAACAAATTCTGAACCTGCCGCCCAACTACCCTCTATTAGAAGAATTTGTATTAGTGGGTATTGGGGGAGCAGTGTTTAGCCCGGATGGAAGGTTAATTGCTTATATTGACCTCAATCAACACGTCAACGTTTGGAACATCGACTCAGAATCGATCACCATTCGACTGGGTTTGAATGAAGGCTTACACGCAGGTCGCATTGCGTTTGTGCAGAATGATTTACTTGTGGGAGAAGCATGGAACTTTGATCCCCAAACGACCCTCTTTTTCTGGAGTGAAGAAGGCGTCCTGAGGCAACTGCCTACTGATGATGGATATTCGAGTTTCGCATTGAATCCTCAGCGCACCCTGCTGGTCACTACGCTTGGCAGCACCTTGCGTTTTTGGGGTGTTGCCTCATGACACATTTAGTTTCATTGGAGCTTTATTAGAAACGCCGCCCATGTGCAACCCTGCGCTCCGCCCGCGCGTAATATGTCACATAGCAAGCGCAAATTGAGGAGATTACACCTATGGGGCGCTATCATCACCATCACATGCATCACTTTCACCGTTTCGGTGGGCATCGCGGCTTCCATCCGCTGATGCTGGTGTTCCCGCTGCTGTTCCTGCTGGTGTTCGGCGGCCTGATTCTCAAGTTCCTGCTGTGGATTGCGCCGTTCCTGCTGGTGCTGTGGCTGGTGAGCAAGGTCACGCGCGGTTTTGGCGGCTGTGAGTCGCGTTATGATGACCACAGCGGCGATAAGCTGAAGAACGACGATTACAGCGACGAGAAACCGAAACGCCGCTATATTGAGACCAGTGATGGTCAATACGTTGAGATTATCTAATGTGGGCGCAGACGCAGTGTGATGACGATGGCGGCGCACGCAGGCCGCCCTCACACGGTCACCAGGCGAGGGCCATCTCGATACGCCGGAAGCTTTCGACGTAACCCATGCGCTGAAAGATGGGAAACAGCGGATGGTCAACAGGCAGGTTTTCCAGCTTGGTGTCCTGCATGGAGTAGCGCGCGTGCAGATGGTACAGCAGGGCCTGCGCGAGTTCGGCGCTGGGCTGCGCGCTGAGGACGATGTGCGTCAGTTGAAAGGCCATCTGCTGAAAGATCACCCAGCCGCGCTCGCCTGAAGCGAGTTCCACTTCCAGCGCTTCCAGCCGTCCGGCGTTCAGCAGGGACGCGGTTTCCTCGGTCCACGCCGCGCCGGGTTCACGCTGCTGCAATAAAGTGGGAATATCTGCGGCAGGCAAAAGCGCTACCGCCGACTCTGGCGGCATAAGCGCGGGGTCAAGCTTACCCGGCGGGCGGCGCAGCACACACAACTCGCGGGTTTCGGCAAAGCCCAGACTCAAAAACAGTCGGTGAGCCGGATCGTTGCCGCGAATCACCTCAAGCTGAATCAGGTCAGCGCCGCTGGCATGGGCATTCTCCAGCAGGCGATCCATAATGAAACGCCCGACTTTGTGCTTGCGCTGCTCCGGGATCACGCCGAGCCGCGTAATCCAGCCGCGCCTGTCACGCAGCCCCACCATGCCAATACCCGTCTGTTCTTCAGTGCTGTTCAGCGACACCACCGACGCCTCAAGGTTCACGTCATACGCGGTGACATACTCCTGCATACGCTTGCCATTCATCGGCATAGGCACAATGTAATCGACACGCGCCGCGTTGTAGACTGTCGCTAAGGCGTTGAAGTCGTAGCGGCTCGCGGGCAGATAGTGGTGGGCAGGCAGTGGTGTCTGCGAGGGAGAGACGGTTGGAGTGCTCAATAAAAGCTCTTTCACGCTAACTTGCTGCATCCCGGCAAGTGCAGGAGTCTTTTTCACTCCCTACAGAAAGCTTTTGATTTGATCGACAAATGTGCGTGTGTCTATGGGTTTACTAATCACCCCGTCGCAGCCGTAGGCTTTGGCCATCTCCTCGGCGGTTTCCGGCGGCCACGCGGTAAAGGCGATCACGCGCATGGACTCGAAACCGGGCTGCTGCCGTAACACCCCCACGACGGTTTGTCCATCCAGGTCGGGCAAGCCCAGATCAACCAACACCAGATCAGGGTGCTGCTCAAAGACGGCTTCCAGACCGCTTTCACCCGTGTCGGTCACCGTCACACGAATTTCAGCACGCTCCATCAATTTAGTCACGAGGCGCGCGCTTTGTGGATTATCCTCGATAACGACGACATGAGCAGTCATAAACTCTCACACACAGGCTTGCTGCAGGAATGCGGTGATAGTATCAAATAATTCGCGGCGTGCAACGGGCTTGGCAATATAACCATCGCAGCCCAGCCCCAGAAAACGCTCACGGTCCCCATACATCGCGTTTGCCGTCAGCGCAATCACCGGAATACGCGAAAGAATGGGACAGGACTTCAAACGACGCGTGGCTTCCAGGCCGTCAATGTCAGGCAAATTCATATCCATCAGAATGAGGTCAGGTTTTTCACGCTCGGCAAGCGATACCCCGTCTTCGCCTGTGATGGCTTCCAACACGGTATACCCAGCACTTGCCAGCAGCTTGCGTACCAATCGCATATTCAGGACGTTGTCTTCAACGCAGAGAATTTTTGCTGACATATTTCCCTCTCCCTGGTTAATTGAGAATTGATTTTGTTTATCAAATCAATTCATTCTTAATTATAGAGAGGAATTCAATTCGGTCAAGTGTTGATTTCTCAACTCTTAATCGGATGTAGGGCTTAAGTTCGTCGCTTTCGACCTCGGTAAGCTCTTTTCCAGAGAGCACAATCACCGGAATATCGCACAATTTCTCATCATTTTTGAGCATGTGCAGAATTGAGAACCCGTCGAGATCAGGCAAAATTAAGTCCAGAACAATTAAGTCGGGGCGATATTCATGGATCGCCTTAAGGCCATCGCGCCCGGAAGCCGCCTCAATCACCTGATACGTGCCCGCGCTCTTAATTATGCGCGAGGTCAGCCGCAGGTCTTGCGGGTTGTCATCAATCACCAGAATGCGGCTCAGAGTCGCGGGTGCAGCGCTGGGTTCGGCAAGCTGCCCCTTAGCCCGTTCCTGCTTCATGCTGGCAACCGGGCTGTGTCCCAGCGTGCGCACCACATGATCGACCAGAAGCTGCGTATCGAAGCCCCCTTTCTGCCAGACAGAGTGGGCGTGCGTTCCCAGAAAGTCCCAGTCTTCGCGGGTGAGCGATTTGGCCGAGACCACGACTACCGGAATCTCGGCAGTCTCCGGGTTGGACTTGATCGCCTCAAGGAAACTGAAGCCGTCCAGTCCCGGCATCGTCAGGTCAGCGACCACCAGATCGGGTCTGTGGTCGCGCACCAGTTGCAGCGCCTCTGCGCCGCTGCGGGCCTCAATCATGCGGTAGCGCTTGTAACGCTGGAGCAGGCGGCGAATCAGGCGGCGGTCATTGGGCGTGTCATCCACCACCAGAATCGTTGTCACCTGTTCATCAAGGCTTTGCAGCGCGACGTTAAAACTGGCGTCCGTCGAAGTTTTCACCACGCCGCCGTTTTCCGCTTCAAGGCTGAGTTCAAGGTCATGGACGTAGTGGTCGCCCAGCACATGGCTTTCCGCCGGGAAGGTATGGCCGGAGCAATTGACGATGACGCTTTCGTCGGGCGCAATCGTCCCATCCAGCAGCATACGCTCCAAACCCGCGAAGGCTACCGCCGCCGCCGGTTCCACCGAGAGTCCGGCTTTGCTTGCCAGCCGCCGCATCGCCTCAAAAGTATCGCTGTCCTCAATCGCCAGCATCGTGCCGCCGTTGGACAGCGCCATCTCGCGCAGTTGGCTATAACTGAAGCCGGGGTCACCCGTCGCCAGCACATGCACCAGCGTTTTGGGCACCACCGGGTCGGCTTTGGCTTTGCCCGCGTGGAAGGCCTGCACCATCGGCGCACAGCCCGCCGCCTGCACCACCGCGATTTTGGGCATTTTGTCGATCATGCCCATTTCCAGCAGTTCGCTGAAGCCTTTCCACACGCCCAGCGGGCCAATGCCGCCGCTGACCGCCTGAATGTACCAGTCAGGGCTGCGCCAGTGTCCCTGCCCGCCGCTGGACATGGCAAACTGCTCGGCCATTTCGTAGGCCAGCGTTTTCATGCTCTCTTTGCCGGGGATGGATTTCGCGCCGCCATCAAGCCACAAACCTTTGCGTTTGGCAAACTGCGCCGCGACTTCCTTAGCTTCGTCGTAAGTGCCGGAGACTTTGACCACTTCCGCGCCGTACAGCGCACATTCGCGCATCTTCTCGTTGGGGACGAGGTGCGTCATGAACAGCCACAGCTTAATCCCGGCGCGCGCGCAGTAAGCGGCATAGGCCACCGCCGCGTTGCCCGTTGACGCCAGCACGCACTCCCCCACCCCGGCGCGGCGCATAGCCATCACCGACAGCGCCGCCTGACGGTCTTTAAACGAGTTGGTCGGATTGTGGCGCTCGTCCTTAACGTACAGGCCCTCGTGTTCATACAGGCGCTCATACTGGTGCAGCCGCAGCAGCGGGGTATAACCTTCGCTCATCGAAATATCGGCGTCGGGGTCATTCAGCGGCAGCAGTTCGGCGTAGCGCCACAGCGAACGCCCGCGTGAGGCCACTGCGCTGGTCCACAGCGGGGCAACGGCGGCGTAGTCGTAGCGCGCGTCCAGCCAGGGCGAACCACAGTGCGCACACTTACGCGCGCCAATATCAGCGGGCATTTCATGACCACATTCCAGGCAGACAATGTGCGTGAAGTAAGTTGACATGGATTCTCAAAATCGTATCGACGTTAAATTTATTATAACTTTATGGTGAAATCTGAGCCTTAAGGTTGAGCAACCGGGTAGACAGACAGCGGCGGCTACCAGCGCCCGCGATGGATGTAGTCGCTTTTGGCACGCCGTCCCCGTTTCAGCGACGGCGATCTTTTATCCGGCGCGGGATGCCCGATGGGAATCACGCCTAGCGGAGTGACCTCAGCAGGGATGCCGAGTGCCTCACGCGCGCCTGCGAGGTCGGTGAAGCCCGCAAAGCCCGCCGCCAGCCCTTCATGCACCACTGCCAGCAAAATCAGCATGACCGCGTGCCCCGCGTCCATAAACCAGTAGGGCACGGGCCAGTCAATTTCCTGCCCGGAGTCGTCTACCTTGTCCGGCTGCTGATAGCGCCGATGATATGCGCCTTCATTAGTACACGGCACCACCAGCACGGGCGCTTTCGAGATGAACGGGTCGAAGCCGTCTTCCACGTATTCCGGCTCCTGGCATAACTGCGCCAGATGACGTTTCATCGCCGCGTCACTGACAACGATGAAGTCCTGCCCCTGCGTAAAGCCCGCGCTTGGGCCATGCGCCGCAGCCTCCAGAATGCGCGCCAGCACGTCATCGGCTATCGGTTCGTCGCTAAAATTGCGCACCATACGGCGCTTGTTCACAAGCTCGTAAAAATCCATGCTGAATTCCTGCTTTCGTCTGTGGGTAAATATTCAGCGCCCGCCGTTCATCTGCTTGATGAAGGCTTCCATCTGCTCGTAGTGCGAGCCTTTCCAGTAGATTTTGCCGCACGACTCGCACAGGCGGAACTCGTCATAATGTTCGCGCACCTTGTCGGGAAGCTGGTCAGCAATCGGCGCTTTGTCGATGACGCTTAAGATGCCGTTGCACTGCGTACAACGTTGATGTTTCATCGCGTTGTCCAGCAGATTGAAGCGTTTCATCACCTCGCCAAGCTGCTGCCAGGGTTCGGTGCTCTGCACGAAATAGCCGTAACGCACGATGCCGCGCTTGAGCAGGCCCCGGTCACGCGTGAGCAGGATGCGCTTTTCCTCGCTGCTGATGCGCGCCAGTTCTTCGTCGCGGTAATCTTCGGGGTACAGCGTGTCGAAGCCCAGCATCCGCAGGTAGGCCGCCAGCCGCCCCAGATGCACGTCGGCGACGAAGCGCGCTTCTGGCAGCGGTTCGGGATGCAGCGGCGTAATCGAGGAAATGTCAATCGACTGGAAGGCGGGATAGACGCTGATGCGGTCATCGGGCTGCACATGATAGTTGAAGTCTACCGGCTCACTGTTCACCAGAATCAGCGCGACTTCGGTGTGCGGCACGCCCAACGCCTCGATCATGTCCTTGATCGAGCGCCGCCCGTCAAACTTGCAGGGGAACAACGCCTGACGTTTTTTCAGCGGCAGGTGGTTATTGAGATGGGCGTAAAAGCGCAGATGTGCGACGGGCATGAGATTAGTTCATATCAGTTTGCCTGAGCGCAAGGGTGTGAACAACCACATCTCATGCGTGCCGCTTATTATACCTCATATGTCGTGATTTCGAGTTCGTGCCCGTCGGGGTCATCGAAGTAAATCGAATGGCTGACGGTGTGATCCTGAAATTCAAAGTCGATGCCTTTTTGCCGCAGCGCGTCCTGTGCCGCCAGGAAATCGGCGCGACTGGCGCGAAAGGCAAAGTGGCTCATCCTGGGGATACCGCTGCTGTCGGGGCGTGACTCTGGCGCGTGGCCGCGCGTCGGGAACAGCGCAATGCCCGAATTGCCCAGCATCATCATCGCAGGCACAGCGCCCCACACATCGGCGTAAATCCGTTCCATGCCCAACACATCCTGATACCAGCTAATCGAGCGTTCCATATCGGTCACGGTGATGGCAATGTGGTCGAGGTGTTGCAGCTTAAACATGGGGTCTCCTCAGATAACCATTCTCCTCATTAAACCGCGAAGAATTAAGCGCTGTCAACTCCACCTGTGCGGCCTATGACACGACGAGCCGATAGCCTACGCCCGGCTCCGTCACCAGAATCTCCGGCAGGGCAGGATCGACTTCAATCTTCTGACGAAGCTGCGTGAAATAGACGCGCAGATAATGGGTCTCGTGAACATAGTCTGGCCCCCACACAGCGCGCAGGATTTGCTGGTGAGTCAGCACTTTGCCCGCGTGCTGAATCAACAGGCGCAGCAGGCCGTATTCCGTCGGCGTCAGTTTTATCGGTTCGCCGTTGACCGTCACCAGGCGGCGCGTCAGGTCAACTTGCAGCCTGCCGCTGGTGAAGACCGATTCCTGCGGCTTCGGCTGGGCATGGCATTGGGCGGTGCGAATGCGCGCCATTAATTCCTCCAGGCTGAAGGGCTTGGTCAGGTAATCATCAGCGCCCGCATCCAGCGCGGCCACCTTATCATGGTCGTTGTCGCGCACCGAGAGGATGATGACCGGGGTTTCCGTCCATTCCCGCAGGCGTTTGAGCACTTCCAGCCCATCCATATCGGGTAAGCCCATATCCAGAATGACGATGTCGGGGCGTAACTGCGCGGTTTTCAGGATAGCCTCCTGTCCCGTCGCGGTCTCGTGAATATGATAACCCTTCGCTTCGAGGCTGATACGCAAAAAGCGGCGGATTTGCAGCTCATCATCCACGATCAGAATCTGTGCGCCAGCGCTCGTCGGTTCAGCCATAGTGTGCTTCCTGTACGGGCGGTGGCGAACCATTGAGGGGCAGCCGTATCGTGAGCTTCGCGCCGCCGTCCGGCAGGTTCTCGGCGGTTAAGCGTCCGCCATGCGCTTCGACCAGCCCGCGGCTGATGGACAAGCCTAAGCCTGTGCCGCCCGATGCGGTGCCGGGCAGCCGATAAAACTTATCGAAGATACGCTCGATGAGTTCGGCGGGGATGCCTGCGCCGCGATCACTCACGCTAATCTCCACCTCCTTTTCATGTTTCTGTGCGGCAATCGTAATCCCCGTGCCGTCGGGCGTGTAGTTGCAGGCGTTGTCCAGCAGATTGATGATAACCTGCTCCATCAGCACAAAATCAAGGCGGATCAGCGGCAAATCAGGCGCGATATGCAGTTGCAGCGGATGCGTTTTGACACCTTCGTTAAGCTGCTTGACCGCCACGCCAATCAATTCGCTCAGGTCGCACCACTCTTGCTTAAGCTGCAAGCGTCCGCTTTCCAGCCGCGACATATCCAGCAGATTTTCGACCAGTCGATTTAAGCGATCTGCCGAACTCTGAATATCCTTGGTCAGCTCTGTCCGCGCCGTTTCACTCGCGCCTGCCACCGGATCAAGCAGGCTGCTGGAGGCGCCTTTGATGGTGGCGATAGGCGTGCGCAGTTCATGCGAAATCGAGTTCAGCAGCGTCGTGTACAGCCGTTCAGACTCGCGCAGCATGGTCGTTTGTTCCGCCGCTTCATCAAGCAGTTCACGCTCAATGGCGAGGGCAATCTGGCTGATAAATGTGGCCAACAGCACCTCCTGATCGAACGACAGGCGTTCGTCCTTGCGTGTGCGGATACCGATGACGCCGACAGTGCGCGTCGGGGTTTGTAAGGGATGGTACTGCGCCAAGGCCTGTGACAGGGTTTCCGTAAAGCGTCCCGCCAGCCTGCCGCGCTCATACACCCACTGCGCTACACTGTATTCCTTGTCGCTTAGTGCAAGTGTACTGGAAGAATGCGGCTGGCGCAGCAGTTGATTATTCTGCTGCAAAATGACCGCCACTTCAGCATCAAACACCCGGCTGATCTGCGTCACTGCCGTCTTCAGCACATCATCCATATTCACGGCTGTCGCGGTTTCGTGCGCCAGCGTGTACAGCGCCGATGTGCGCTCTGCATTGTAACGTGTCTGACGCTCCTGCGCCCGGATGCGCGCCGTCAGGTTGCCCGTGAAAATCGCAATCGCGAAGTACAGCAGGAACAGCACCACATCCTGAAACTGGGTGATGGTAAACGTCAGGCGCGGCTCGATAAACAGGAAGTCCCACGAGACAGCGCTGATCGCCGCCGCCAGCAGCGCAGGCCCGCGCCCCATATAGGCCGCAATCAGCAGGACGACCAGCAGTTCCGTCAGGCCGACAGCCTGATACCCCAGCCAGGGGAAAATGTGGAACAAAATCAAGTCCAGTACGGTGACGCTGGCCACCGCGAACAGCGCCCACAGGTACTGACCTCGCTGCGAGTGCGATTCCAGCGTGGGAAAAGGCCGCCAGCCGCTGCCTTCGGAAACGCCTTCGTCCCCGGTCACCACGTAAACGTCGATATCGCCGCTGCTGCGAATCATTTTATCGACCAGCGAACCACCGCGCAGCGCCGTCTGCATTGCCGAGTGCTGCGGCTTGCCGATGACAATCTGCGTGACGTTGCGCTGATGGGCCACGCGCAGCAGCGTTTCCGCGATGTCGTCGCCGCGCACCGTGACAATTTCGCCGCCGAGGCTGCGGGCCAGCGCGATATTGCGTGCCAGCCGTTCCTTGATGTCAGGCGCTAAGGCAGCCGAGGTTTCGATATACACCGCCAGCCAGGGCGCTTCCAGATTGTAGGCCATGCGCCGCGTCCAGCGAATCAGACGTTCCGAAAAGGGGCTGGGGCCGACAGCCACCATCAGACGCTCGCCCGATTTCCAGGGGCCAGCAATCTGTTTAAGCTGCATGTAATCCTGAAGCTTGTGATCGACGTGTTCCGCCGTCAAGCGCAGCGCCATCTCGCGCAGCGCCGTCAGGTTGCCCACGCGGAAGAAATTGTTGGCCGCCACCTCCACCCGTTCGCGGGTATAGACCTTGCCCTCCGCCAGCCGCTTGCGCAAATCTGTCGGCGACAGGTCAATCAGTTCGATTTCGTCAGCCATATCCAGCAGCGAATCGGGAACTGTTTCATGAATGGTGATGCCTGTAATCTGGCGCACCGCGTCGGAACGGCTCTCGAAATGCTGGACATTCACCGTCGTCCACACATTCAGGCCGCCCTCCAGCAGTTCGACGACATCCTGGTAGCGCTTGAGATGGCGTGAGCCGGGGGCGTTGGTGTGGGCCAGCTCGTCCACCAGCACGACTCCCGGTTTGCGTTTCAGGATGGCATCGGTGTCCATTTCTTCCAGCAGCGTGTCACGATACTCGACGCTCCGACGCGGAATAATCTCTAAACCTTCCAGCAAAGCATCCGTTTCAGCGCGGCGGTGGGTTTCGACATACCCCACGACAATATCCACGCCGTCCACCTTCTGCTGGCGGGCGTTATCCAGCATGGCGTAGGTTTTGCCCACGCCCGCTGCCATTCCCATGAAGATCTTCAGTTTGCCACGTCCCTGCCGCGATTCATCTTTCTGGATCGCTTTCAGCAGAGCGTCGGGATCAGCACGATACTCGTTCATCACGTTATTCTAATCCATCCAATGCCAGGTTGAGGAGCAGCACATTGACACGGGGCTGACCGAGAAAGCCAAGCTGTGGCTGTTCAACAAACTGCTCGACCAGAGTCGCGACGACGGCGCGATCCAGACCGCGTGCCTCGGCCACGCGATCAATCTGCAAGCGCGCGGCTTCCGGGCTGATGTGCGGGTCAAGGCCGCTGCCCGACGCAAACAGCATCTCGACAGGCACCGCGACATCGTCCGGCACATGATTGGCGCTGCGGAAAGCCTGCTCACGCTCGACCACGAGCGCATCCAGGTTCGCGTTCGTGCTGCTGTAGTTGGTCGCACCCGATGAAACGGGCGCATCCAGCGATGCCCCCTGCATGTAGCTGACCGCCGAGGGGCGCGACCAGAAATAGCGCGGGTCATCGGTCATCTGTCCGATCAGGCTTGACCCCACCACCTGATTATCGACGGTCACCAGACTGCCGTTGGCCTGCGCCGGGAACACAATCTGAGCGATCAAGGTCACGAACAGGGGATAAATCACCCCGGTAATCAACGTCAGGCTGATGAACATCACCAGCGCCGGACGAAATTCTTTCATACGCATGATTAGACTTCCTCTCGGTCAATATCACTTGCCAGATAACCTTCGTCGGGATGCTGCTGCATCCACAAGCGGTCAGGGTCCTGCCATTCTGCGATCTGCTCTGTTTCCACAGCGGGAACACAGTCGTCATTACGCGCTGCTGGATTGAGGGCAGGTTGCAGCATCACCACAAACACGCTGCCCATCGCGACGGCCATCCACAGCAGTTGCAGCAGAAAGTGAACATCCTGTGTCACGGGCAGCCGGGCTTCCAGCAGCAGCGCCGCCGTCGCCGATACGCCAACAAATAGGAGACCAATGTGTGCCGACAGATATGCGCGTTTCATCGTGTACTTCTCACGCTAGACCAAAAGCGGTCACGATCACATCAATGATCTTGATGCCGATAAACGGCACGATCAATCCACCAACACCGTAAATCAGCAGATTACGCTGCAAAACGGATGCGGCTCCCATCGGTTTGTAACTCACGCCGCGCAGCGCCAGCGGGATTAAGGCGATAATGATCAGCGCGTTGAAAATGATCGCGCTCAGGATTGCGCTCTGCGGTGACGACAAGCCCATGATGTTCAGCGCCGCCAGCGGCCCCGCTGCGCCCGGTGTCGCCGCATACAGCGAGGCAAACAGCGCCGGGATAATGGCAAAGTACTTGGCGACATCGTTGGCGATGCTGAAAGTCGTCAGCGCGCCGCGCGTCATCAAAAGCTGCTTGCCAATCTCCACAATCTCGATGAGCTTGGTCGGGTCGCTGTCCAGATCGACCATGTTACCGGCTTCGCGCGCCGCCTGTGTCCCCGTATTCATGGCGACACCCACGTCAGACTGTGCCAGCGCGGGCGCGTCGTTGGTGCCGTCCCCCGTCATGGCGACCAGATGGCCGTTGGACTGTTCCTCGCGGATGCGCTTGAGCTTGTCTTCGGGAGTCGCCTGCGCCATGAAGTCATCGACTCCGGCTTCAGCGGCGATGGCGGCAGCCGTCAGCGGGTTATCGCCCGTAATCATCACCGTGCGGATACCCATCGCTCTAAGCTGCGAGAACCGCTGGTGAATGCCCCCTTTGACAATATCCTTCAGTTCAATCACGCCCAAAATCTGCGCGTTCTCGGCCACAACCAGCGGTGTCCCCCCATTACGCGCAATGCCATCCACTGCCGCGCGTATATCGCTGGAAAACTGTCCGCCCTGCGCCTCAACATAAGCGAATACCGCGTCTGCCGCGCCCTTGCGGATTTGCCGCGCGGGGCGACCCTCCAGCGCCGGAAAATCGACGCCGCTCATGCGCGTCTGGGCGGTGAACGGGACGAAGTCTGCGTTCAACTCGCTCAGTTCGCGCCCACGCAGGCCGAACTTCTCCTTGGCCAGCACCACGATGCTGCGTCCTTCCGGCGTTTCATCGGCCAGCGACGAAAGCTGCGCGGCATCGGCCAGCCGTTCCAGGGTAACGCCTTGCGCCTGGATAAAGGCGGTAGCCATGCGGTTGCCCAGCGTGATGGTGCCCGTCTTGTCCAGCAGCAGCACGTCCACATCCCCCGCCGCTTCCACAGCACGCCCACTGGTCGCCAGCACATTGCGCTGAATCATGCGATCCATGCCGCTGATGCCGATGGCGCTCAACAGGCCGCCAATCGTCGTCGGGATCAGACACACCAGCAGCGCAATCAGAACCGGAACCGTCGCCATCGTCTCCGTGATGCCCGCTTCCGTTTCGCTGTAGGCGGCGAAGGCCCGCAGCGTCACGACAGCCAGCAGAAAGATGATGGTCAACCCCGACAGGAGAATCGTCAGCGCGATTTCGTTGGGCGTCTTCTGCCGTTTTGCGCCTTCCACCAGCGCGATCATCCGATCCAGGAAGGTGCTGCCCTGTTCCGACGTAATGCGAATCACGATTCTGTCGCTCAGGACACGCGTTCCGCCCGTGACGGCGCTTCGGTCACCGCCGCTTTCGCGAATGACAGGGGCCGATTCGCCCGTGATGGCGCTTTCGTCCACGCTGGCGATACCTTCTACCACCTCACCATCGCCCGGAATCTGGTTTCCGGCTTCACACACCACCAGATCACCCTTCTTCAACTGGGTGGCGGCGACATTTTCTTCCTTGCCGTTGAGCAGGCGGCGGGCGGTCATCTGCGTGCGGGTTTTGCGCAGCGCGTCGGCCTGCGCCTTACCGCGCCCCTCGGCCATCGCTTCAGCAAAGTTCGCAAACAGCACCGTGAACCACAGCCACAGCGTAATTTGCAGGTTGAAGCCGACGTTGGCGGTGTTCTGTGTCACGACATCGCGAATCAACAGCAGCGTGGTCAGCAGAGCGCCAACGGCAACCACGAACATCACCGGATTTTTGACCTGCTGACGGAGGTCAAGTTTACGGAAAGCGTCCAGTACGGCGCGGCGCACAATCGTCCGTTCAAAGAGTGGTCTGGCTTGCATAGTCCTTACCTCGTTAAAATGCCCGTCCGGCATTCATCAATAACTGTTCCACCACAGGCCCCAGCGACAAGGCCGGGAAAAATGTCAGTGCGCCAACGATGACAATCACGGCGATCAATAACCCGGCGAACAACGTGCTGTCGGTGGGGAAAGTCCCCGGCGACGGCGGCGCAACCTTCTTCGTCACCATACTGCCGCCAATCGCCAGCGCGGGGATAATCACCCCAAAGCGCCCAATCCACATCGTAATCCCCATCAGGAGGTTGTAGAACGGCGTATTGGCATTCAGACCAGCGAACGCGCTGCCGTTGTTGCCCGCGCCTGATGAAAACGCGTACAGAATCTCGCTCAAGCCATGCGGCCCGCTGTTGGCGCGGCTGGATAATCCCGCATCGGTGACGCTGGCCAGCGCTGAAAACAGCAGAATGCAGGCGCTCGGCAGCAGGACGGCGACAATCGCCAGCTTGATTTCGCGCGATTCAATCTTCTTGCCGAGATATTCCGGCGTGCGTCCCACCATCAGTCCGGCGATAAACACCGTCAGAATGACGAAGATCAACATACCGTACAAGCCCGCGCCGACACCGCCGAAAATCACCTCACCCAGCATGATGTTGAGCAGCGCGATGCCGCCCGCCAGCGGCGAAAAGCTGCTGTGCATGGCATTCACGGAACCGTTGGAGGCCGCCGTCGTCGTCGCGCCCCACAGGATGCTGTTGGCGATGCCGAAGCGCGTTTCCTTGCCTTCCATCACACCGAACACCCCGTAAACAGGATTGGCGCTGTATTCGCTGATGAGCATCACCACCAACCCGGCCAGCAGCAGCAGCAGCATGGCCACATAGATCACCCAGCCCTGCCGCCGGCTGCCCACCATGACGCCATAGGTATAAGTCAGCGCCGCCGGAAGCAGCAGGATCGAAAGCACCTGTAGGAAATTGCTCAGCGGCGTTGGGTTTTCGTAGGGGTGCGCGCTGTTCACGTTGAAAAAGCCGCCGCCGTTCGTCCCAATCTGCTTGATAGCAATCTGCGAAGCCGCAGGCCCTTGCGGGAGCACCTGCGTTTCGCCCGACAGGGTTGTGACCGCCACATAACTGTTGAAGTTCTGCACCACGCCCTGGCTGACCAGAATCAGCGCCAGCACCAGACACAGCGGCAGAAAGACATACAGCACGGAGCGCACCAGGTCAGCCCAGAAGTTGCCGAGCGTGGCCGCCGATTTCCGCGCCAACCCGCGCGTCATAGCCAGCACAACGGCGATACCCGTCGCCGCGCTGACGAAGTTCTGAACGTTCAGGCCAATCATCTGCGTCAGGTAGCTCATGGTGGTTTCGCCGCCATACGCCTGCCAGTTGGTATTGGTCATAAAGCTCGTCGCCGTGTTGAACGCCAGAAACGGCTCCACGTTCCCCAGATGCGCGGGATTCAGCGGCAGGATGCCTTGCGTAAGCTGAAGGACAAGCAGAACCACAAAGCCCAGCACATTAAAAGCCAGCAGGGCAAAGGCGTACTGTTTCCACGTTTGCTCCTCTGCCGGGTTGACCCCCGACAGCCGATACATCAGACTTTCAACCGGATTCAGGATAGGCGCGAGCAGCGTCCGTTCGCCGCTGAAGACTTTCGCCATGTATCCGCCAAACAGCGGTACACAGGCCGTCAGCACGCCAAAATAGACTACGATTTGCAGCAGTTCAAGCGCGCTCATACGCTAAAACCTCTCCGGGTAAACCAACGAATACGCGAGATAAACTAACAGCAGGAGCGCAATCACTCCTGCAATCAAGAGTTCCAGGTTCATATCTCATTCTCCAGTCCTATTGAGCTTTATTGTCGCAGCAAGGGCATTAAAGTGGGGTCAGAGTGGCGAAAAAAGACATCAAGAAAGTATCAAAACCGGAATCAGTACTGCCAGCGGCAGTTTACCGCTGTCCCTTGTCAGGAGGATGTGAGGCTGAAGCGTGCGATGTTGCGGCGCAGACGGGCGTGAAGCGGCACGCCGCTGGCAGCCGACATGTGGGGAAACGCGGCGCGGCCAGCGTGGGGAAGGAGACCAGCCCCCTCCCCTGCTGAACCGTACTGCGTCAGAGTGTTTTAGCGGTTGAAACGGAACTGCTGCGAATCGCCTGAGCCTTCTTCTTGCAGCACCACTTCCCCATCAACACGCACCACCAGCGTCCAGTTACCATTACCGTCGCCGCAGGTGGAGAACTGATTGATCTGTACCGTAAACGTGCCTTCCGGGGACTCATCCAGCGGCCAGAAGATATTCTCGACGCTGCCCAGATTTGAGCCGCAGGGATAATTGGAGTCGATGTCAAGCTGACCGTTGGTGCTGGAGATGCGGCTGCCGTAGAAAATGGTTTGGCCGTTGGGTTCGGTCACATACAGATCGTAGTCGGCATCGTTATCCCACGCCAGCGTGACCTGTACGTCACCCGTGCCCAAGCCTGCGTAAATCCCGGAGCCAGCGGGCGCAATTTCAATCTGACGCTTGAGTGCATCAATCGGAAGCTGCGACATGGCGTCTTCGTCGTAGGGCGCAGGCAGGCTGGGCGGCGATTCAATTTCCGAATTGGGGTCAAGGTCGATAGTCACTACCGCCCCTTCGGGAACGACGCGCCCAACGCCGCCGGC
Organism: Anaerolineae bacterium; assembly: GCA_046328675.1. Classification (GTDB taxonomy): domain Bacteria; phylum Chloroflexota; class Anaerolineae; order Aggregatilineales; family Phototrophicaceae; genus JACAER01. The sequence continues at coordinate 19,362 of JAXLWC010000032.1, read as the reverse complement.
CTCGACGCGCGTAAATCCTTCCAGCACGTTGACGTTCATCTCGTCCGACGGCTGCGATTCCACATAAATGGTAGCGTTCAGTTGGATAGCCACTTCATTGACCAGCAGGCGCACCTCGCCTTCCCCTTCGGGCGTCTGGATAATGATGCCGTTGGGCGTCGTTTCGCAGGCAAGTTCCCCATTATCGCTGATGAGGGTGAAGGCCTGCATCGGGCCAAAGCGCGGCCCCTGCGAATTGGTGGTCAGCGTCGGCAGCCCATCAACAAAATCCGCCGCCCAGCCTTCCAGCCCCTCGCTGGTGCTTAACTGCCACCAGGTATAACCATCGGATTCGACAGGCCCGTCAAGCACATTGACGCGTGTGTTGTTGGGCAGCCCGGCGATGCGCTCATAGCTTAAACCGGGGCCGCTGCGCAGCCGCAGATTGTCGTCTTCGGTGACGAATACCGTCGCACGGCCACCCGCCACCAGCCGCCCAATCGTCGAAAAAATCAGCGTTTGCTCACCATCGACATTATCCACTGCCCAGCCGCTTCGGCCCTCAGCGCGAATATTCCACCACGTCAGATCGTCGGAAACACGCGGCCCATCCAGTACCTGCACCTCGGCCCCTTCGCGCAGTTGGGTGACAATATCCGCGTCGAGGTTGGGGCTTTCGCGCACGTTAAGCACGTCAAAGCCGACGTTGACGATAGCGGGCACCCCGTCGGAGTAATCCTGATATTCGTTCTCAATTTCCACATCGCCGAACAGCAGAATAGTCGTGTCATCGCGCTGGAGGTTGCGCACTTCAGCCTGCACCTGCATCAGAGCAATGCCCCACTCGGTATCATCCAGATCGCTGGCACCCAGCCGCAGCGCCTGCACAAATTCCAGCCCGACAATATCGCCGGGCGCAGCAAATTCAAAGTCGGCGGCGCCTGCCTGCGGGTCAGCTTCTGCCAGCGCGTTGCCGTAACAGACCTCATTGCGCTCCAGCCCGGCGCAGCTATCATTCACCCGTTCCAGCGCATCTTCAACCAGCACGGGACAGCGGCTGTCTCCACTGGCAACTTCTATCCCCGGCTGGAAGCGAATCCAGTCGAAGGCCACGCCGAACGGTTCACTGCCGCCGACCAGCGCGGAACTCATCACATGGCTCACCTGAAACGTAAACACCAGCAGATTATCGTCTGCCTCATCAATCAGAGTTTGCGGCACCAGCGCCTCAAAGTGCGAAGCAGGCTGGCCCAGCGGCGACAATTCTTCCTCATCCGAACGCGTCAGTTCCGCCGCCTCCCCGTTGATCGACAGCGTCAGCGAGTCCACGATGGCCGCATCCAGCGCCCCCAGAACACGAAACTCCACCGCACTGGGTTGGGTCATCTCCACGTTCAGCGTGGCCTCCTCGCTGTTGGTCCAGGCGAAGGTCAGGCCATCTTCCGTAGATTGGGGCGCTTGCCAGCCCTCTCCCGGCACTTCGTCGTCAAATTCAAACTGCACTGGTTCGTCGCCCACGCTGATGCTGTCCTGCGCGAGGGCAACCCCTAAACTGAGGAAAGCGAACAGAAAACAAACAACATACCGAGCCATATGCACTCCTTTAAAGTGTATTTTGAGCTGCACAGAACGGGTTGGATAGATCAGGAACAGGTTAAATGATAGGGTTGTGAGCCGAAAAAACGCCCCCATTCGATTTCAGTCAGATTACGATTGGCAATTTCACAGGCACGCGCGCGCCACCCGGCACGATCAATCGCCCAGGTCATCAACTCACCGTTCGCCGCGCTGGCCGCCAGTTCGCCCTGTGCATTGAAGGCCACGTTCAAAACCCAGTCCGCTGCCTGCCACAGCGGCGGCCCAACAGGCTGACCGTTGTCCACGTTCCACAGTCGTACCGTGTGATCGGTGCTGGCTGAGGCGATAAGCAGGTCATCGGGGCTAAAGGCCACATCAACCACCCAATCCTGATGCCCGCTGTAGATTTGCATAATCTGCCCGCTGGCGATTTCCCACTGAATCAGGCGGTTACTGCGTGTTCCGGCCAGCAGCCACAACCCATTATGACTGAAGGCCACGCTGGCGATTTCGCCGCTGTCCTCCGCGCTGAAGGTTGCCAGCACCGTCCCCTGCGCCACATCCCACAGCGTAACCGTTCCATCGCGGCTGCCTGTCGCCAGTTGAGTTCCGTCAGGGCTGAACACCACCGCCGTCACTGCCGCGCCGCTGTCGGATAACACGCTGTTGAGATACTGTTCACCGGACACATTCCAGATATAAATCGCGCCGTCTTCGCCGCCGGACGCCAGCAGTTCGCCATTCGGGCTGAAATCAACACTGAGCGCGCTGCGTCCATGCCCGGCAAAAGGACGATCAAGCCCCGCGCCAGTTTCCGCGTCCCACAGTTCAACCGCCCCATTCGCGCCGCCGGATGCGATAAGCCGACCATCGGCTGAAACCGCCAGCGCCGTCACGGCACCGGAGGCTGCGATTGGGTCGCCCACCACGCTGCCGCTGCGGGTATCCCAGCGTTGGATCATCTGATCTGCGCTGCCCGTGACTATCAATTGGTCATGAAACGCCAGCGACCAGATGGTGCTGTCCGTCGCCGCGCTCACCCGCTGTCCAAGCGGCTGCTGCTGCGCCAGGTTCCACACAATCACACTGCCATTCGCGGCGCTTGACACCAAATGTTCGCCATCCGCGCTAAAATCCACGCTCCAGACGATGTCATTGTGCCCTTCGAGCACTTCTACACTGCCCGTCTGTAGATTCCACAGGATAACGACGCCGTCTGCCCCGGCGGAAGCCAGTATCAACTGCGTCGGGTGAAACGCCAGCGAACGCACCGTGTTCAAATGGCCATTAAGCGGCGCCGTCAGCGCTGTCCATGTGCTGGTATCCCACAGGATAATGCTGTTGTCCGAACTGCCGGACGCCAGCACTCTACCGTCGGCGTTAAACGCGACATCCATCACCCAGTTGCTATGGCCTAGCAGGGGATCACCGACCTCCTCACGCGTGCGCATGTCCCACACGCGGATGCTGTTATCGTCACCGCCGGACGCCAGCAGCGTGCCATCCGGGTTAAACGCCAGCGTGAAAATCGCGCCGCGATGCCCGATCAGTGCCGCGCCATCCGCTTCCCAGGTGGTCGCGTCCCATACCTGAATCCGCCCATCCTCCCCTGCCGATGCCATCCACTGCCCATCGGCGCTGAAGGCAATATCGAAGATGCGTCCCGTATGCGCGTTTGGAAGCTCGCGAATCAGCGCGCGCGCGTTGACATCCCACAGACGGATAGCGCCATCCTGCCCCCCTGTCGCGACGAGACCGCCGCCGGGATAATAGGCCAGCGCCCACACATCGTCTTCGCTGTCCAGTGGTTCGCCCTGCATCGTATGCTGCGCCGTATCCCAGAACACCAGCGTCTGGTCGCGGCTGCCAGAGACCAGCGTAGCGCCATCGGGGCTGAACACCGCGCGCCGGACAACGTCCGTTTGCTGGTGCAGAAAGGTTTCGAGGTAGGGATAACGTTGCAGCGCCGTATACAAACTGCTGAAGGCTTCAAAAGTGTCTGCCGTCTGGTAGGCTTCGAGGCTGAGCAGCAGCGACAAATCGAAGGCGTTATTATCGAGCGCATCCAGCGCGCGCACCGCCAGTTCGCGTGAGCGTGAATTCGCGGCTTCAAAATTAGCGCGGTTACGTTCCGCAATCGCCGTCGCGGCATTGTCTTCGGCGATGCCCTGCGCGGCGGCGGCAGTGGCCGCATTGTTTTCGGCAGTGTGCTGCGCCACCTGCGCCACTTGCGCCAGATACAGCGCCGTAATCGCCAGCACCGCCGTCACGATAATGCCGCCGACCAGCAGCGAAATCGTGCGCCGCTGACGGCTGTCCGAGGCGCTGCGGCTGGCTCTGATATACTCTCCGTGCGCAGCCGTCGGCAGAGGTTCCTTGCTTAGCCCTTCGCTGAGCCACTGTTCAGCGCGCAGCAGTTCCGCGCCGTTCAACAGCAGGCTGTTGTCCTTGCTCGCCTGCCAGGTTAAGGCGCGCCCCAGCAAACGACTGCCTTCTCTGGCGTAGCCGAAATCGCTGCGAATTGTGTCCAACAGTTCCCGCAGGAAATCGTCGAAGGGTTTGTTTTCCTCTTTATTCTGAACGTAAACAAAGTTCAGCGCCTTGATGTGCTCCCAGTTTGCTTTGGCGTTGACAGCCGTTGCGCCGTCCGGGGTCGTCCAGCCTGTTTCCTTTAGCTCAATTTTGCCTGTTATGATCTCGTCAAAGACCGGAATCAGGTTAATCGGAATAATGCGCTTGTGCTGGGCAATGGCGTGGTTGACTTCACAGTGGCAAACCTGCGAGGAGATGGAGTCCGGGCTGCAAATAAACAGAAAGACGCCGGAGTTATTGATGCCTTGTTTGATTTCTTCCCACCAGGGCTGGCTTAGGGGAATATCTTCATTGTCGAGCCACGCTTTAATCCCCGCCAGATCAAGCGCGCTGTGCAGACGGGTCGCAAACTCGGCGTTACGACGGGAGTAGGAGATAAAGACATCTTTGGATTCACCAGCTTTTGACCAAGCCATGATGTATGTCTGCTTAACTACGTATGCCGATGTACAATCGACAAGCTGCGTGACTAAGGGCTGTGTTTGCTGCTACTCCCAGAATATAACAGAAAATAACCGTGTATAGCAAAAATTTATTGCCAATTTAATATTAATGGCCGCCGCGTTGTGCAGCAGCCCCCACGCGTGATACAGCCTGTGCCGCGCCGCAGCCCTCATTCCTCGGCGGGTTCATTTTCCAGCATCGTCTTAAGCCGCAGCAGCCGTTCATCCCATTTCGCGCTGAGTTCCTGGATCCACTGGTCAAGCTCATGCAGCGGCGCGGGCGTCAGCGTATAACGTTTGTCGCGCCCCTGCTGCGATACAGCCACCAGCCCCGCTTCTTCCAGAATATCCAGATGCTTCAGGATGCCCTGCCGCGTGATGGGGTATTCCTTCGCCAGTTGAGTCGCGGTTTTGGCGTTGTTCTCCGCCAGATTGACCAGTAAATGGCGGCGCATCGGGTCTGCCAGCGCGGCGAAAATCGGCTGCTGCGGTTCATTCATGATGATGTCTTCTGCTCAAGCAAGGTTTTCAGGTTATGCAGCACAATTGTATAACCCGCGCCCGTCTTCTCAAATCGTTCCTGTCGCACCGCATCCGGCAGCGCTTCAAAGCCGGTTTCGCTCACCGTGACGCGCGTGCCGCCGTTTTCTTCAGTCAGCACATACGTCAGCACCATCCTGAGATTGTGATACTGCGGCTGCGGCGGCCATAACAGCGAGAATTTATGCGGCGGCTCGACGACATCAATCGTCGCCAGCATCACGGTCACAGGATTGCCGAAGATAAATTTGATCGTCTCGCCCACGCGCAGCGCCGGAATCTCCCAGCGGTCATCCTTGTTCCACCACCGCATGATTTGTTCGGTTTCCGTAATCGCGCGCCAGACCCGTTCGCGCGGGGCGTTAATCCAGATGCTGCGTTCAACAGTTAAGGGTTCCATGATGCCTCCGGTATCAGAAGCCCTGCGGGTGCGGCAGCGCCTTGCCATCGATATAGGCGTGCAGGTTCGCCAGCGCCTGTACCCAGCCCGCGTCATCCTGTTCCAGATGCTTCTGGCGCGCGTCTTCTGGCAGCGCTTCCAGTCCCGTTTCAATCACCGTGAAGCGCGTGCCGCCGTTTTCCTCTTCCAGCAGGTACGTCGTGGCGATGGTGCGTTCCGGCAGCCCGCGCGTCGTCAGTTGGCGCGGCGGGTCCATGATTTCAACCTCAGCGACTTCAATCTCCTGATCGTTGATCGTGATCGAAACGCGATTGCCCTTCATGGCAATTGGCGTGCCCGGCGCGAACCACGCCTGTATCTGCGCCGGGTCCGTGACCGCTAACCACACCCGTTCGCGCGGGGCATTAATCCAGATGGAGCGCTTGAGTTCTACCGTTTGCATGGGGTCACCTCTATGTGCAACTATTTGGTTGCACATACTGTATCAGAAAAGATGTTCTGAGTCAACAAACGGTTTATAAAACGAAAAATGCCATCCTCGTGACGGCATTTTTCGACGGGTTATAAAACTTCACGCAGCGCCGCGTTAGGGCGTCGTGTAATATTGAAGCTGAGTGAACGGGAAGTAACGCAGGCGCACCGCACCGCGAATGTGGTCGCGCGGCACCGGGCCGTAGTCCGCCGAGTCGTAGCTGTGGTTGCGGTTATCGCCCAGCACGAAGTATTCATCGGCCCCCAGCACCCATTCGCCGCTGTAGGTCGGGCGCTCGTTGATGTACGGCTCATTCAGCGCCTCGCCGTTGATGTACACCGTGCCGCCGCGAATTTCCACCGTATCGCCCGGCATCCCGATGATGCGCTTCAGTACCATCGTGCCGTCAACGGGCGACGACAGCACCACCACTGCGCCGCGTTCCAGCGAGTCGGTCATCACGTCGATAGCGCTGGTCACCAGCATGTCATTTTCGTGGAAGCTCGGTTCCATGCTGTGCCCTTCGACAAAGTAGCGCGGCAGAAACAGATTAATCACCAGCACAACCAGCAGCATCTTGAGCATGGGCTTGACCCATTCCTCAGCGACTTCACGCCAGAGGAACGGTTTATGGTTTTTTGTAGTGTGACGGGGTTCGTAGAGCATAGCATCTCCGGGGCGAAAATCAGGACGCAGTGGACATGGGAGGGCAGCATCGGCAGCGGCGTGTTCACTGGAGCGTCCACATCATTAATCGCTACTTAGGATACCATGAATTGTCAGCATAATTTGTAAAATGAGTGCAAAATAAAGCTACAATAGCGATAGATTTTCAACACTGAGAGGGTTTTATGTACCAGACAACGCAGCTATCACATATCGACGCCATAAAGATTGTAGACACGATTCGCGCGGAACTGGACAAAGAGAGCAAAGGCGCAGCCATCGCCGTCGTTGATGAGCACGGTGAACTGCTGGCCTTTGTGCGTACGGATGGCTGCCGTCTGCCTTCAATCAACATCGCCATCAACAAAGCCTACACCGCCGCCCGCGAACAGAAAACCTCCCGCGCGCTGGGACAGTCCTCGCGCACGGACGACTTCCCGCTGACCAACTTCGGCGAACTGCGTTATGTCGGCTGGGGCGGCGGCGTGCCCATCGTCCACGAGGGCAAGGTCATCGGCGCGGTGGGCGTCAGCGGCCTGCCGGAAGAAGAAGACATGGTGCTGGCGCAGCTTGGCGTCGATGCGCTTTAGGCGAAAATCACGGTTTTGTTGCCATAGACTAATATCTGGTGCTGTAAGTGATAACGGATCGCGCGGGACAGGGCGATCTTTTCTACATCCTTGCCTTTGCGTATCAGGTCTTCAACCGAGTCTTTGTGGTTGATGCGAATCACTTCCTGCTCAATAATCGGCCCGGCGTCCAGTTCTGCCGTGACGTAATGGCTGGTCGCGCCAATCAGCTTAACGCCGCGATTGTGCGCCTTGTGATAAGGCTGGCCGCCGGGGAACGCAGGCAGGAACGAATGGTGGATGTTGATGATGCGGTGCGGGAACTGAGAGACAAAACTATCGGACAGCACCTGCATGTAACGCGCCAGCACGATGAAGTCAATCTCCTGCTCACGCACAACGGCAATCTGTTTCTTTTCCTGTTCCAGCTTGTTCTCTTTGTTGACCGGAAAAACGCGGTAATTGATGCCAAACTTGTGCGCGATTTCCCCCAAATCGGGATGATTGCTGATAATCAGCGGCACCTCAACGCGCCATTCGCCGGACTGCACCCGCGACAGGATGTCGTAGAGGCAGTGCGACTCTTTGGTCACGAACAGCGCCATCCGCGGCACAATATCGGAGCAATACAGTTCACAGTGCATGGCGAAGGCATCGCCAACCTGCTGCATGAAGGTCGTCAGAATGTCGCCGCGTGCGATGGCGAACCCGTCCAAATCCCACTCGACGCGCATGAAGAACACATTCTGTTGGCCGTCAACATGCTGGTCGAGATGCAGGATATTGCCGTTGTTGCGGAAGATAAAGTCAGTGACAGCGGCGGCCAATCCTCTGCGGTCAGGGCAGGAAATCAGCAGCACCGCCGAAGGGGAGGCAGGGGGAACGTTCAGCGTCATCGTTGCAGCCTCTAAATCATAATCCGAGCGATGGGTGTCTCCCCATCATACTCGATTTTGCGGATATTGCAGGGGTAAAAACAGGAAAAATAGCGGGCGGATCACCTTGACCCGCCCGCGGTAGCACTCAGTTAAAAACCAGTGGCTTCATAGATGACGCCTGTAAAGACGGCGGCAGCAGGTGACAGTGCGGCAGTGGCGTCCGCATCACCGTAGAGTTCTGCCAGCAGGAACGCGGTTGACAGATGGTTGATGAGGTCGTGGACACGATCCTTATCCCAGACCGAGTCCATACACACCCAATAGATAATAGGGTCGCCATCAACATATGGCATATTGGCACAGGTATCACCGAAGATCATGTGATCCGGCGTTCTCAAAACCGACGAGGATTTTCTGCGCACTCGACACATACTCGTAAGCAGGCTCAACACCCCAATCGTAGAGAGTTCCAATATCAGCAGTACCGCCCATCGCCATCATAGGAATGGTGATTTCTGCCAGTCAACCTGATCGAACATATAGAGTCGCCTGCCATCGGGATAATGACATCCACGCGCAGATCTCCCATTGAAGGCCACAGCCCTTCCGGCATTGAGTCTAATCCAGCCAGTGCTGCCATATCCGCATCATGTCCTAAAAGCGGGCCACACATATACTGACCGAGATCATCGGGCGGTAATGCTGCGCAGCGCGCGTTGAACGCCGCGAGGTCATAACGCGCGCCTGCGATGGCCAATGCCGTGTATCCGCCATAGGATTGTCCAGTGACGGCCACAAGCTCCATATTAATCATGGCCTCCATCATCCCGCCTGCTGCGGTAAGCGACGGCATAGTCAATAGTCTGGCTGATGTCACGGGGGCGTTCAATCGAACTTTCCCACAGCTCTGACAGATTCGGGTCATAGTTTTCCAGATGTTCAGGGGCGATGATAATGAAGCCATAGGACGCCCAGTGTTCCAGCAGGTAGGCATACCAGTGTACAGGGGCACCAAAGCCGTGTGAGAACACAATCAGCGGATAAGGAGCCTCAGATGCATCGATTTCAGCATTCAGCAGAGCATGTCCATAAACAATTGTATCGAGATCAGCAGGCAGCGTGGGGTCTTTCATCACGGCCTGATGCAGCTGATGGCTTCCTCAAGGCCATCAGGATTGAGCGCGGGATACCAGATGTGCGCTTGCAGTGGGCGGTCTGTGTCCTGCCCAATCACCACATCCATGGTCCCCACCCAGTACGGGCCATGCAGCGCATACGTCGGCGCATCCGGGCGCAAGCCCACCTGTGCCGGGCTATTCCCCTGCGCGGCCAGCGGCGGAATCAACAGTAGCGATAGCAAAACGATCACAATAAACAGTCCAAAGTGGCGTTTCATACAACTACTCCTTCCAAATAAGTTGGGCGGATCACCTTGACCCGCCCTCCAGAAATCATCAGTCTTCCTCACTCGATACTGTTCCAGTAGCAACCCCGATGTGAATACCACCGCCTGAATAACTGAAGTAACCATAGTAGACATAGTAAACCTCGTCCACTACAGCGAGCGATGTCGGCCAAATCACCCCGTTCTCTTGTGTGAGGATCGGAGCATCCAAACGAGTCCATGTGATGCCATCGTCACTGGTTGCGTAACCCATTTCGTAGCAGCACCCAATCGAATGAGTCGCGGTATAGAACATCTCCCATCCGTTCTCACTCAGCCTGACGATAGGATGGGCAACCTCACCGCTGTCCCAGGCATCGTCATCTTCATTCCAGTTAAAAACGGGATCGCTTGTTATGTGAGCAGCATCAGTGGTTGCCCAATTGTCATTTTTTGTCCATTCGATTCCATCAAGCGAGGTCGCCATACCAATGGTTACCCTGCTGATTAGGGGAACATAGTAGACAACAAACCCGGTATTGGTGTGAACAAATGACGTAACGAGGATATCACCTGCATCCCATTCCCCTCTGCTGCCGCCTGCAAGTTGAGGCGGTGTTTCCGCCACCCAGGGACCTGTCGGGGAAGCTGCAGTGACCAGGGCAATACTATCGGGTAATGTATTCGTCAAAGACAAATACATCCGCCACAGATCCCCATCCAGAAAAACGCGCGCCGTATTGACCCCGTTAGGAGCAAGCGCCTCGTCAGCGACGAAGATGGGTTGATCCCCATAAGGTGTCCAATGTAGTCCATCTTCCGAGGTGGCATAGTACACCTCATTGCTGACGTTGCCGTGTGATACAAGATAAAACATGTGAAATACGCCGTCCGCATACGTAACACTGGGGTCCCAGTAGGTTTCGCTTGAGCTCTCAGGCGCGAAAATTGGGTTCTCGGCAAACGGCATAGTTCTACATGCGGAAGCGATGAGGCTTGTCCATGTGCCGTGGACACTTCGATATTTAGACTGATCAACATCGCCAGTCCCACTATTACATAACCTGACAGTGGCAATTTGGAAAACATAACAACTCCTTGATACATCGCAGGGAGGAGTGGGTTGTTTGCCTACGCCTTGCGCAAAGTAAGCGGCGCAAAGTGGAACCACTTTGCGCCGGGCATCAAAGCGCCGATTTACCCATCTGATTTGAAGCTCCAAACGTATCCCAGTTCAGCAACCGCATCTCAGCAATCTTTCCCTCAAAAATCCGGTAAACGATCACACCTGTAAGATCGCACCTGTCTGTTAATTAGGGTCATGCCTAATATCTCACCTGTAAAAACGCCGTTGAAGTTATAGAAGAAGGCGACAAGATTGTCGTCTATCACCTAATCCCCATTGGCGCAATCTCTTCACGCGGGGTGAGCGTAAAGTCAGGGAAAGCGTTTTGATATGTGGTGATGAAGTCTATGTACCCCTGTAGATCAAGCGGTTCCGGATACAGACTGAGTGGGGGGGTAGACGATCAGGTCTGGTGCGAGCAATGCCTCAGCCAGTTCCGTATCGCCCCTCATAAACAGATCATAGATAGCTCGCTGAGCTAGCGCTTCAGTCTCGTCTTCCGTTAACGTACTTTCTGCGCGGATTGGAACCATACTCGAGTTGGGAAGAGGCTGTTCTACATAAGGGGCGTTCCCCCACTGTCGAGCGGCATGCAGGGTGTCATATGTCATATCCCACTGCTCGACAATCTGACAATCACGATTTTCAGTCAACACCATACCAGCCACAATACGGTGTTGTTCCACCTGTATATTCGTTACAGGTCGTGGTTATCACCTGTGGACTTGCGACAATATCTCCGTCAGCGAGGGTTGTATAGTACAGAACGTTAAGATCAGGCAGCAGCATCGTAGTAAAGGCGATTGATGTAAGCATCGAGCTCTTGTTCGCTGTTTGTATCGCCGCTCGCACGTTCAAAACGTAATCCTCTGCTATGAACATATCCCACAAATCGGCATTTTGTTCGCGCGATAGTTCCTCGATCCATCCCATGTGAACCATACGATTCATCGCTTCTTGCCGTTCGTCGTCTGATACAGTGTTCTGCGCCGTAGCGGTGGGATCAACAGCAAACGACAGCAAAACGATCACAATAAACAATCCAAAGTGGCGTTTCATACAACAACTCCTTACAAACAAGGTGGACGGATCCCCTTAACCCGCCCGATATAGCGCTAAGTTAAAAGCCCGTCGCCTCGTAGATGACGCCTGTAAAGACTGCCGCGTCCGGCGCAAGCGCACCAGTGGCGTCCGCATCGCCGTAAGAGTTCTGCCAGCAGGAATGCGGTGGTCAAGTGGTTGATGAGGTCATTAAGGACACGACTCTTGTCCCATACATCGTCCATGCAGAACCAGTAACTGATCAGGTTGCCATCAATGTAGCGCATTTCGTCGCAAGTACCCCCGAAAATCATGTGGTTGCCGTTTTCAAAACCGACCAGTATTTTCTGAGGGCTGGATGCATACATATAGGTGGGTTCCGCACCCCAATCATAAAGTGTGGCTATATCAACAGTCCCTCCCATTGCCATCACCGGGATCGTGATTGCTGCAAGACCAGCTTGATCGAACAGATACGAGTCCCCAATAGCCATCGGGATAATCGCATCTACGCGCGGGTCTCCCCACGATGGCCATAACCCTTCGGGCATTGGAGTCTAGTCCGGCGAGAGCTGCCATATCGGCTTCGTGGGGAAGAAATGGCCCACACATATATTCGCGCAGTTCGGGGGTCTGTGCATCACAACGCGCTTGCACCCGTTAAGATCCGTTGAGATCAAAGCGAGCGCCTGCCGCAGCTAAAGCAGTGTACCCGCCGTATGAATGCCCGGTGACTGCCACATGCTCCATGTTGATTGCACCTGCAAAAGCTCCACCTGCGGCCGTGAGGGTTTCTGCATAGTCGATGACCTGATGAATGTCTCTTGGACGTTCAATCGAACTTTCCACCAATTCTGAGAACGGTCAAACTGCTCCAGATGCTCGGGGGCAATCACTACAAAACCATACGACGCCCAGTGTTCTATCAGGTATGCATAAATATGGGCTGGCGTGCAAAAACCATGTGAGAAGACAATTGATGGATGAGGGGCATGGGACATGTCGATTTCAGCGTCAAGGAGTGCATGTCCATAGATTACTGCGTCCATATCCTCTGGCAGTGATAGGTCTTTCAACACCATGATAAATAATGGCTTCCTCTAGGCCATCAAGTTTGAGCGCGGGATACCAGATGTGCGCTTCCAGTGGGTTTTCAGTGCCCTCGCCAATCACCACATCCATGGTCCCCACCCAGTACGGCCCATGCAGGGCATACGTCGGCGCATCCGGGCGCAAGCCCACCTGCGCCGGGCCGGTCTCCTGCGCGGCCAGCGGCGGAATCAGCAGCAGCGACAGTACAACGATACCAATAAACAACCCAAAGTGGCGCTTCATAAAACTACTCCTTACAAACAAAAAAGGCGTTCTCGCTACTATGGAGAACGCCTGTAAACAGCGGCGAAACTGAAATGCATCATCGATGCATAGTAGTATAAAAAGGCAGAACCTCCCGTTGAGCCTTTTGTTTTATTTTTCACAAACTACTTACAGCATAATTTCAATTCTTTTCGTCATATAGTGTCGAATGTCATGTTGTTTTCGCCTGTGCTAAAATTTAACGCTTGTCTGTCGCTAACCTCGAAGGCATCGTCGTGAGAGCCATCAAACGCCTGCTCGATATCCTGTTTTCGCTCACCGCCCTGCTGCTTGGTGCCCTGCCCATGCTGCTGATTGCCCTGCTGATTCGGCGGCAGATGGGCGCGCCTGTCCTGTTTCGCCAGCAGCGCCCCGGCCTTCACGGGCAGCCTTTCACCATGCTCAAGTTCCGCACCATGCGCGACGCCCACGACGCACAGGGGCGGCCCCTGCCCGATGAGGAGCGCATCACCTCGCTGGGCCACTTCCTGCGCCGCAGCAGTCTCGACGAACTGCCGGGTTTCCTCAACATCCTCCAGGGGGACATGAGCCTCGTCGGGCCGCGCCCCCTGCTCATGCAGTATCTGGAACGCTACACGCCGCAGCAGGCGCGCCGTCACGAAGTCAAGCCGGGCATGACCGGCTGGGCACAGATTCACGGGCGCAACGCCATCTCCTGGGAAGAACGCTTCGCGCTCGATGTCTGGTATGTCGATCACTGGAGTCTGTGGCTCGACTGCAAAATCATGGCGCTCTCGCTGCTCAAAGTCCTCCAGCGTGAGGGCATCAACGCCGAGGGCCACGCCACCATGCCCGAATTTACGGGCCGTAATTCTTCATAATTTTTTCGTTTTAGGTTATGCCTCCATCCTTTCAATTGTGGTTATGATGATGTAAGGCAAATCAGCGACATTCGCTGCTTGTCGTCGGTTTTATTCGCGATGCCCGTTATATTGCGGCTGTTAGTCATTTAAACATCATAAGCGAAAGGATGAGGCAGCATATTGCTGTCAGATCATGAGCAGCGCTGAGATTATAGTAGCAGACGACCAGCCTGAAATCTGTACTCTGGTCGCTCAGATTTTGCGCCATGACGGCTACACGGTACGGACGGCTTCCTGTGGCCGGGAAGCCCTGGAAATGGTGCTGGAACGTACTCCCAAGCTCCTTATTCTGGATATTATGATGCCAGATATTGATGGCTTGACCCTGTGCCGTCGGCTGCGTGACGAGTATAAGTACAACAACCTGCCCATTTTGTTCCTGACCGCGCTGGCCAAGACAAATCAGGTGGTTGATGGCCTGAACGGCGGGGCCGACGACTACATGACCAAGCCCTTTGAAGCCAAGGAACTCATCGCGCGCGTGCGTGCCCAACTGCGGCGCTCGCGTTCAGATGTCAGCATGGGCAGCGCGCTGCTGCGGATGGGCGATATGGTGCTGGACGGCAAAGCCTACGAGGTGCGCACGTCCAACATTGTCGCGCGCCTGACCGCGACGGAGTACCGCCTGCTGCGTTACATGGCAGACCGTCCCAATCAGGTGATTACCTACAGCGATCTGCTGCAAGCCGTCTGGTCCTATCCACCGGACAGCGGCGACCCCGACCTGGTGCGTACCCATGTGCGCAACATCCGTGCCAAGATCGAAAGTGACCCCATTGCCAAGCGCTATCTGCAAACGGTACACGGGATCGGCTACATGTTTAAGGTTCCCGGCCCGGACGCCGTGCGCATCCCCAGCCGCTAACCCACGACAAAGCTCACAACAGGCGTGGCGATGTGTCCACGCCTGTTTTATTTCCCGTTGACGGACGGCAGTGCGGTGAGCCATGATTAACCGCAAGACTCTTGCACCAATGGCGCGCAGCGGGGCTGTTTGGGGTAAGGCTGTTCCCTACCCTACATGCCAAAAGGACGAAAACCCTTATTGTTGCTCAGTGAACACCGTCGTGTTCAACGCCGCATCTCGGCGCTTCAAACTTTCTTTGTGATCCAGTGCTCTTGCATGATCTTGGCGCACTTGGCGTCTTGGCGGTGAGCTGTATTTTCAGAGGAGTTATCGATGGATTACGAACCAATTTCTCGCATTCGCTGACCGCTGATCGCTGATCGCTGATCGCTAAAAGCTGTTTTCAAGGGATTATTATGGCTGCTGAAACACGGCGTCAACCCCTGCTGTCGCCTCTCTCCACCCCCGATCAGGGAATCCGCTTCGATTGGATCATTTCGCTTTTCTACTGCGCGTTTTTCTTCGGCGTGTTCCTCGATGCCTGGGCGCACAGTCACGGACAGGTCGATGACACCTTTTTCACGCCCTGGCACGCGGTGATGTATGGCACCTTCACCGGATTAGCGCTGTTCGTGATGCGCACGATTGTCCTGAACTATAAGCCCAAACAGTCGCTGTTCAAAGCGCTGCCGCTGGGATACGGCGCGCTGCTGCTGGGCGTGGGCCTGTTTTTTGTGGGCGGCGTGGGCGACCTGACGTGGCACACGCTGTTCGGCATCGAAACCGACATCGAAGCCATCTACAGCCCATCGCATCTGCTGCTGATGGCGGCGATGGTGCTGATTCTGGGCGCGCCGTTCCGCGCCGCGTGGCTGCGCCGGGGCGACGAGGCCCCCAGCCTGCTCCAGTTCTTCCCCGCGCTGCTGTCGCTGGTGTTCATGGTGTCCATCATCGGCGTCGTCGGCATTCCCATCAGTCCCTACGTTATTCCTGAAGCGCTGCGTTCTGGCGGCTCGATGGGCGGCAGCGGCATCGGTATCTACGCCGCAGGCATGTGGATCTACAGCGCCGTGCTGATGGGCGCGCTACTGTTTGCCATGCGCCGCTGGCGGATGCCCTTCGGCAGCCTGACGTTCCTGTTCGCGGCTCACAGCGCCATCCTGTGCGTCATCAGCGACCACTTCTGGTTTATCCCCTTCGCGGCGGCGGCGGGCTTCGCGGCTGACCTGCTGGCGCTGCGGCTGAAGCTGACAGGCGATGGCGTGAATCGTACACACTTCCGTTTGTTTGCTTTTGTCGTGCCCGTCATCCTGTTCGGTGCCGTGTTCGCGGCGGTGGAAACCTTCATGCATGTCGGCTGGGTCATCCACGTCTGGGCCGGGACGATGGTCACGACGGGCTTTGTCGGCCTGCTGCTCAGCTACCTCATTCTGCCACAGCCGCGCCCAACCGAATAACTTGTGTTCACCTTTGAAGCATACGATAAGGGGATGTTCGTTTGAACATCCCCTCTCACAACATGCCTATGGAATGGGTGTTGCGCTGGGGATCAGCGAGGGCGGCACAACTGTCGGCGCATTCTCCACCGGAAGCGGGGTCGCTGTGATAACAGAAATTAGGGTCGGATCCAATTGAATGGCGCTGGGAACCATGACGTTCGATTCAAAGGTGAAGAAGATCACCTGCCAGCCTGCGTTATCCAGAAACACATTTACGCCATTGTTGAGCACCAGTACCTGGTAGGTGGTATCGCCATAGGGCGCCTCGCTGGAATAGATAATATGCGTGCCGGGGAACACAGACATCACCAGTGATATTGCCGTTTCCCCTTCAGGAATCGGCTGTGCGTGAACATCAACCGTCGAGCCGTCGCTGAGCGTAATGCGATACATCAGCTCAATGCTTTGAACGCGGCTGAAGTCCGTTCCAGCCAGCCCCAGCGCGTCGTCCAGTGGAATCACCGGGACATACACATAACCGCCGCGCAGATCAGGCGCCATGCCAATGGACGAAAACGGCGTGGCCGTCACCATCAGGAGTTGTGCGCTGGCAGGGCTGGGGGTCGCTGTCGGAACCAGCGTGGCGATGGGCGTGGCGGTGTCCGCCTGCCGCTGGCTGACGCCTAACGCGGGGAGATTGGGAGTCCCGTTGGGGATGAGGAAAAATGCGGCGATGCACAACACAGCGGCCAGCGCTGCGGCAAGCAGCGTCAGCGATGGACGCCCCCGGACGTTCAACGTGCGCAGGGTGAGCAGGATAGCGGTCATTGAGGTCTAGCTCCTTGTGATAGCCATTGGAAAAGGTACGGGACTGCGCCAGTGCGCGCGCCCACATCCGGCGGCGCACACCTCGGTGTTGGGGGAGGACACCTGCTGCACCAGCATCCGCGCAAATTCCACCATGTCAGGGTCAAGGCCCGGCGGCGGTACCGCGTGCGGGTTCTGGCGCAGCGTTTGCAGAAATTGTTCGAGCAGTTCAGAGTCGTTCATCTGATACGCTCCCCTAAAAAGCGTTCGCGCAGTAGTTTGAAGGTACGATGCAGTTGCACCCGCACCGCACCCGCGTTTTTGCCAAGTAGGTACCGATTTGCTGCGAGGTTAGCCCACCGTCCACCGCCAGCGACAGCAAATCCCGCTGGTCTTCCGGCAGTTGGGCGATGAGTTCGCCGAGAATGCGTCCAGCTCCTCCGCGCGCTCGACAGCATCAAAGTGAAGGTCATCGGCGCTGAAGTCGTCGTCCAGAGGGACCAACGGCACACGCCCCCGATAATGATTCACGACCACGTTATGCGCGATGCGGAACAGCCACGCGGCCACATGCCCACCCTGATACGTGTGCAGCCCCGCCAGCGCACGAGCAAAGACCATGCTGCACAGGTCTTCGGCATCCTGCGGACTGGCGGCACGTCGCCGGCAGTAGGCGTACACGCGGTCAACATAGCGTTCGTACAGCGGGGCAAACAGCGCGGGATTACGCTGTGCCTGCTGCATCAGGCGTACTTCGTCGTCCATGCATCACTCCCTTCGTAGTATAAAGACACGGACTCGACGAAGTGTTACCAAACTGGGGAAAAGTGATGCGTGACGAGTGATGAGTGATGCGTGACGAGTGATGAGTGATGATTTTGGGTGTGATTCATCCGCCCGCAGCGAAGGTGTGGGCTAATCCAAAAACCGCAAGCTCGCTAAGTGATGTGAGTGAACAACCAACCGGGGACGCCGCGAATTACCCTTGTGCCCGCGCAGGCGAGGATCAAGCATATCGCGCAGCCCATCGCCCAGCAGGTTAAAGCCCAGCACGCCGAACATAATCGCCAGCGCCGGGTAAATCATCAGCCAGGGGGCCATCTCCGCGATGCCCCGGCTTTCGCTGAGCATAACGCCCCACGACGGGTCGGGCGGCTGCGTGCCCAGCCCCTAAGAAGCTCAAGCCCGCTTCGATCAGCGGCGACCACGACAGCGCCAGGCTGGACCTGCACGATCAGCGGCGCGAGGGTGTTGGGCAGGATGTGGCGTAACAGGATGCGCGCGTCCTTCATGCCGAGACAGCGCGCCGCCGTGATGAAGTCCAGTTCCTTGACCGACAGCACCGGGCCGCGCACCACCCTAGCGAAAATCGGCGTGTACACGGTGGCAATCGCCAGCACTGTCGTCGTCACGCCGGAGCCGAAGACGCTGACGATCACCAGCGCCAGCAGCAGCGCGGGCAGCGCGAAAAACACATCCATGATGCGCATCAGCACATTGTCGAACAGCCCGCCGACGTAACCCGATACGGTGCCGAGCAGCGTGCCCAGCGCTGCCGACAGCGCCACCGACAGAAGCGCCACGCGCAGCGAGTTAGCCGCGCCGCCCATCAAACGGCTGGCGATGTCGCGCCCGAACAAATCCGTGCCCATCATGTACTGCGCGCTTGGCGGCTTGAGGCGGTCACGCACATGCTGCTCGTTGACGGGGTACGGCGTGACGCCCAGCCCTCCCAGCAGCGCAATCACGCAGTAAACAATCACCAGCAGCAAACCGATGCCCCCGCTGCGGTTGCGTAACAGGCGGCGCAGCAGCGGCGTGTCTGCTGACTTATTTGTCGTGAGTGTAGGAGATGCGTGGGTCAATGGCGACATAGATAAAATCTGCAAGTAAGTTAATCACGACAAAATTGAAGGCGATAAACAGCGCGATACCCTGTACCAGCGCGTAATCCCGCTGCGAAATGGCGTTAAACAGCAGGCGTCCGATGCCCGGCAGCGCGAAGATTTCCTCGATAATCACCGTCCCGCCCAGCAGGTAGCCCACCTCGACGCCGACGATGGTCACAATCGGGATCAGGGCGTTGCGCAGCGCATGGCGGCGGATGACGATGGCTTCCACCAGTCCTTTGCTGCGCGCGGTGCGGATGTAATCCTGCGCCAGAATCTCCAGCACAGCCGAGCGCGTGGTGCGCATCACCGACGCCGAAAACGAGAAGCCCAGCGTAATCGCCGGGAAAATCATCTGGCTCAGGTTGCGCAGCGGGTCTTCACCGAAGGCCACATAATCGCCAGAGTTGGGCAGTATTTTAAAATAAACCGACAGCACAAAAATAATCAGCGTGCCCAGCAGGAAGCCCGG
>JAXLWC010000031.1:0-59688 GCA_046328675.1 Anaerolineae bacterium | reverse complement strand
GTCCATCATCCTCTGGGACATATCCAATGTGGGACAGCTTCTGACTATACAGGGGTACTACGGTGTCGACGGCGTGCAGTTCAGCCCGGACGGTCAGCGGGCGCTGACGGTTTCGCAGGATTTTACGCTGGCGTTATGGTATACCGCCGCCGATGTCAGCGATTATGGCCCGACGATTTGGAACCTGATTTCGACCCAGAACTACCAGAGTTATCCTACTGCCGCCGCCCTGAGTCCCGATGGCTGGCACGCGATTACCGGCTCGTGTGGCAGCGTTGATGAGAACACCGGCTTATGCAACGGCGGTGAACTGGTGCTGTGGGATGTGAACTCGGCGGTTGCCGTATGGCGCGCAAGTGGACATTCCGCCGCCGTTACCGCTGCCGCATTCAGCCCGGATGGACGTTTTGCCCTCACAGGAAGCTGTGCTGCGGTGGATGCTGAATCGTCAGAGTGTACACGTGGAGAGATGATTCTGTGGGATGTGAGCACCGCGCAACCGCTGCGCACCTTTACTGCGCATACCGATAACATCATTACCATTCGCTTCAGTCCCGATGGCACACATGCGCTGTCCTACGCCAGCGACAACACCCTCGTCCTTTGGGACATCAATGGCGAAACGCCGCTGTATACCTTTAACGTTTTCGAGGATCAGATTTATACCTTTGCCTACAGCCCCGATGGCTTGACCGTGCTGATTGGTGATGAAAACGGCTCACTGACGCTGTGGGACACCAACCCTGCCTCTCCGACGCTGGGCAGGCTGCTGCATCCCTTCACCGGGCACAGCCAGCGTGTGACCAGCATCGCCTTTTCGCCCAATGGTACACAGGCGCTTTCTGGCGCGCGCGATGGCTCGCTAATCCTGTGGGATGTGGCAACAGGTGAAGCGGTACACGTGTTTCCCCGTTACAGTCAGGCTGTGGTTGGCATCGGCTTCAGCCCTGATGGACACCGCGCGCTGGTTTCTGATGGCTACAACATGAACCTGTGGGAGATCAATGGCACACTCCCCGAACTGATTACCTGGCTCTATGGCAACCGTTACGTCGATACTGACCTGAGCTGCGGCGAACGCGAGCGCTTCGACATTGAACCGCTGTGCGATGAGCAGGGAAGCGCGCCGACGATGACCCTATTCCCGACGCTTGCGCCGCCCACTGCTACGCCGACCTTTACCCCCAGCCCAACGGTCAACGCTACGCTGACGACCCTGACGCCGACGATGACCGTTACCCCCACCTTTACACCCACGGCTACACCTGCCTTTGGTGGCCTTGCCGTCTATGGCGAACAGTGTGGTTTTGTACCGTTAGAAGGTAACCAGACGTGGGAATTCCGCGCGCAGGCCGGAGACCATATAACAATTGCCGTGACATCGCCATGCGCCAGTGCGGGCGAAGACCAGATACCCTTTGATACCACGCTGTCGATTTATGCACCGGATGGCAGCCAGATCAGCTTTAACGATACGGTTCCCGGTATAGACCTGAATTCGCGTCTCGAAGACCTGCCCTTGCCAGTTGGCGGTACCTACACGATTAGCGTCGGCAGCTATAACAGTGTCAGCGGCAGCTACACCCTGGTGCTGATCTCCGCGGGGTGTGACACCCACTCCTACGCTGGTGCCGACTGAAACATTGGCGCCGACGGAAATAAGCCAGTTCGCCAGCGCGACGCCAGAACTAACGGCGACGGCGACACCGTAGATAAGGTGCGTAGTCTATGGCAGACGCGAAAGTTTACGTCACAGGGCTGGTCACCGGACAAGCCCTACACGGAGACAGGCGGTGGACGCGATGTACGCTTCGTTGCCGCAGGAAATTGGTTAGCTTTCAGCAAACCCGAAATCAGGGCATAATGATGGTGTTCTGTTCAGGCAGCAGTACGGAGGCGGAATGTCCATCTCTTGATCGTGCAGCAGACTATTATGATGAAACACGCGGTTTTCCCAGCGGCGTAGAAGTCGAAGCTGCCGCGACGATTGCCCGCGCGGGCGGGTTTCAGGGGCACGAAAGTGATTGAAATCGGCGTCGGCACCGGACGCATTGCGCTGCCCGTCGCGCCTTTCGTGCGTCATTACGTCGGCGTCGATCTTTCGACGGCCATGATGCGCCTGCTGGACAAACGTACAGCAGAACCAGTGTCTGTCATTCATGGTGATGCCACGCGTTTGCCGCTTCCGGAACCATGCTTTCGACGCAGCGGTAGCTTCGCACATCTTCCATTTGATTCCACATATCAGCAGGCGCTGGCTGAACTAGCGCGCACGCTGAAGCCGCAGTCACGCCTTGTCCACTGCTGGACGAAAAAGGATCAGGCGGTGGATGTCGAGTCCATCATGAAGCAGATTTTCCCGATGGCAGTTACGGCGGGCGGGCCGATGCGGTAGGCGCACGCGGCACAAAGTTCCTCGAAGAAGCGGGTTGGGCCAAAGTTGGCGTGCGGAAACCATACGTTCACCGCCAGCAGAAGCCTAGCGAAGTCGTTGATCAGATGCAGCGCCGTGTTCGGTCGCGTACCTGGCGCATGAACGATGAACAATTGGCGACGAGCGTTGCCAACATTACGCGCCGCTATAGAACAATGCACCCTGACATTCACGCGCCTGTGGAAGTACAATCAGTGTTTCATGCGGATGTCTACACATCACCGTTGTAATTATTAACCACATCTTCATCGGATATTCTTCTTTCACAAGTCTCTTGTGTTGTCATACTTATTGCTTTGGTGTTGGTTTTATCAGCTGACAATCGGAAACGCCTGATGCCTCTGACTTCAGTATCAGCCCTGTCAGCCTAAACCTGTTGACTGTTCCGTGACCCATGATTTAGCCTCGGGCCGCTACGTTGCCGCTGGAGATTGTACCTGTTGCGGGCACCACTGATGGCGATTTCCTGCCGCTGGGCTGGCATATTCACGGCGAAATGGGGGGCGTCTGGGCACAGCCGATTGCCGCTGGATGGTTACTGGTTTGCCCTCGATGGCCTGTCTCTGCTGCCAGCCTCACGTTTCACGACAGGCAGGGTTATGTGCAAATGGAGTTCACGCCGCAGGGCACTACCTGACCCGCACCGAGTTTGCGCCTGATGGCTTGCCTGCTGTGCTGGTTGGACTAACGCTTTTAGCCAGCACGAGCGTACTGTGCGGCTCTCGCTGGATGTACGCAGCGATTGGTTGGCGGCTTATCCTGGATTGACAGCCTAAGAACACACGCGCGACTTCCAGCGGGCAGGATGTATCCAGCGCCGAGAACGGCGTGCTGCTGTTCCGCAAATCCGATCATCCCTGGTTTGCGCTGGTGGCACTGGCAGCGTGGGCGACGCCGAGATCCACTTCTAAACGGAACGTTCTGGGGCACGCAAAACGACGCCGCACAGCAGGGCTCACAGCGAATTTGGACATGGTGCTGGCGGCCAAATCAGCACTTATGTCGAAATCCCCGCTAGCGGCGAGATAACAGTCTGGTTTGCGATTGCTGGTTCGCACATCTCGCTGATGACGCCCATGCCACGCTGCACGCTGCACGCCAGAGTCCTGATGACCTGCCAAAAGCCAAAATCGCCAACCACCGCGCGCTGCTGGAGCGCACGCAATCGTGATCCCCGATGACACGCTGCAAGCCGCTTTTGATTGGGGCAAGCTCAGTCTGGCGGATTTGCGCATGACTGTCCGCCAGGCAGGCGCGATGTCAACGAAGGCACAGCCTACCCCGCGCCCACTGCCACCTTCATACGCTGACGGCATCGCTGGCGGCTTCCCTGATTATTGTTCCTTCTTCGGCAATGGACGGCGCTTACAGCGTTCATTCGCTGCTGGTCACGGGGCAGTGGGATACCGCGCGCGCTCATCTGCGTGCCATTCGCGACATCTCCCGCGCTATCAACGGCGCAACCGGCAAGGTCATCCACGAAATGACACTGGACGGCGTTCAGGTTTCACGGCGGCGCACGCCGCCGCAGGCAACACCAACGAGACGGCGCAGTTTGCCATCGCTGCTGATCTCTATTCTGGGGCTGGTCAGGCGATGACACTTTCCGCGATGAGATGTACGACTTAACTGGTGATGGCCTGCGCCACCTGCTCGGCGCTTGACCCCGATGGCGACGGTTGCCCATCAGGACGCGGCATGGTCGAACGTGAGGGCATGGCTCAAGACACACTCGACGTAGCCGCTTACACCGCAGGCGCTCAACAGTCTGGCGCGTATGGCTGTCAGCCGTGAGCACTGCGCGACGCACGATTGGGCACAGGCGCACGCTGACCGCTTATACCAGACCCCGCTCGGCATGGTGATGCCCGAAGAAAACCTGTACGCCGACCTCGCTCGATAGCTGTGTCCAGCCGCAGTTGCCGTGCAGCAGCTTCACTGGATCAACGCCGCGCTGCTGGAAGTTGGGCTTGCGCCGCTAGCGAACGCCAATGCCGTGCTGGATCGTATGGAGTCGGCGCTATTCACAGACGCCAATGGTCTGGTATCACACGGGTATTGGCGGCGGGCCGGATGGGGTGGGTGAGCCGCGCATCTGGACGCTGCCCAATTCGGTGATGGCTGTGGCGGAGGCCAATTACGGGCGACTCGGCGCGCGGCGCTTCACTACATGCGTGCCATCGCTGACGGCATCAATCTGGAAATGCCCGGCGCACTGCCAGAGGTTCTGCACAGCCCTGATTACAACCTGTTTGCAGAGTTTCGCCAACGCTTCATGCTGATGCAGGCCTGGTCGTCCTACGGCGTGCATTATCCCCTGATTCATCACATGTTGATTAACCCCCGTGCGCCGCAGCGCAGCCTGGTTGTCGTACCACAGCTTCCGCCTGAATGGCATCAACTGAACGTGAGCCATCTGCGCGTAGGCGATGACGAACTGGAAGCCAGCGCCGAACGCCTTGAACACGCCTATCGCACGACGGTCAACATAGCCGGGCGATTGACGCTGATTATCGGCCACACCTTGCCTTTAACCGATCAAATTCAAGCGGTTCATCTGGACGGTATCGAAGTGAACTATCGCGTAACGCATACCACACGCGGACAGGAAGTCCACGTACAAACCAGCGGCGGCACACGGCATACCCTTGATATTACGCTGAGACAATAGCCGTGCAGTTGCATTATTCCCCATCGGATAAGCATATCGTAGAAGGAGCACCTGTTTTGACCACGAACACGATTAATCTGCGCTTCGGTACAGTGGGTTCGCCGCAGACCACGCCCGCCAGCGGAACGCCAGCGGCTGTCGAACACATCAAGGTGTTGGGCTTGCAGCATCTGGAAATTGCTTGGGTACAAAGCGTGCGCGTGAGCGATGAAACCTGTGCTGAAATCAAAGCGACAGCCGCCAAACACAAAGTCTCGCTCAAGATCCACGCACCGTATTACATCAACCTCAACAGCCAGACCGACGAACTTGATGCGCAAAAGCGATGAACGCCTGCTGGCGGCGGCGCGCAAGGGCTTTCTGGCAGGCGCGCGGGACATCATCTTTCACCCCGGCAGCTATCACAGCCAGCCGCGCGAACAGGTTTATGAGCGCGCCAAACAGAAGCTGCTGGAAATCACAGGCATCCTGCGCAGCGAAGGCGTGGACGTACCGTTGCGCCCGGAAACGATGGGCAAGTCCGCCATGTTCGGCAACCTGGATGAAGTGCTGCAATTGAGCAAGGAAGTCCCCGGCATCGCGCCCTGTATCGATCCGCGCACCTGCACGCGCGGCGTGGCGATGGCTCGTTCAACAGCTACGCCGAATTCGCTGACGCGCTGGAACGAGTTAAAGCCACGCTGGCGAACTGGCCAAAGAACCTGCACTTCCACATGAGGTATCGCTCACACCAGCAAGGGCGAAAAGGAACATCTGCCGCTGAACGAAGCCGACATCCGTTATCGTGAACTGGTGCAGGCGTGGTTGGACTATGGCGTGGAGGGGTCGGCGGTGCCGTCGAAGCTCCGCTGCCGTTCCACGTCGCTGACGCGCTGACTATGCTATGACCTACAAACGTCTGTGGGATGCCAAATACGGTGACGAGAAGGAAAAGAGGCTGAGTCGAGGAATAGTTTGTGATAGCGGGGGCGAACACAGCGATTCGCCCCAGTATTTTTCCATTACTTCCTCAGCGGGGATGAGGGGTTAATCGCCCATCACTCCCCGGCCAGTTCCAGCCGCGCGAACACCGGATAATGATCCGAGCCGCCGGAACTTTCCCACACTTCTGCGTCCAGCGCGGTAAAAGCCTCCGTGTGGAAGATGTAATCCAACCGCGCTAGTGGCAAATTCGAGGGGAACGTCAGACCGAAACCACTGCCTACTTCAAGGAAGGAATCGCTGTACACGCTGGCAAAGCTTTCGTAGATGGCGCTTTGGTCAGTGGTGTTGAAGTCCCCCACAATCAGCATCGGGTTAGTTTCTTCTGCTGTGCGCGCGAGAATGTCTTCGACTTCGCGAAGCTGTGCCTCAAAGTTGACGACATGGTCACGGTCAAGGTTAAAATGCACTGGATGGACGTTATAGAATGTCACCTGCTGCTCATTTACGTCCAGCACCACGCGCTGATGCATCCGTTCCACTTCCCACGTCATATCCTCGACGATGGGGTAGCGGCTCAGCACCGCCTGACCGGGTGGGCTGTCGCTGCCGTGTATGGCGCGGTACGGATACAGATCGGCCAGCTCCGCGTCAAAGTATTCTCCCGCGCGCTCGCTGACTTCTTGCAGCGCGACCACATCAGCGTTAGCCTCACGGATTAGCGCCGCTTCCTGATCCATCCCCCGGTCACGCAGGCTGATGTTGTAAGTTAGCACGGTGATCTGTGTGCCTTCAGGGATGGCGGGCAGGCGTTCGGGCAGCAGGATATGGCCGTACAGCCAGACAAAGCCGACCAGCACGGGAAGCTGTGTCAGCACCAGCCGCCAGCGCCGCCGCAGCGCAAACAGCATCAGCAGGAGTAAACCGGGGAACAGAATCCCCGGCAGCAGAATGTCAAAAATCATCAGCGGCAAAAAGCGCATTTCGCCCAGGAACAGCCGCAGCAGCAAACACAGGGCAATCAGGCCCCCGTACACATAAGCCGACGCACGCGCGCCCGCTTGAACACCCTTCATGACTCTCATGCGTAATCCAATGTAATCAAGCAACCTTATTACATATACACCTGATTACGTTGATTCATCATAAAGGTAGGCTTAATTTACCAACTGTTTACACTTCTACCCGCACCTCGCGCTTTTCCTCGGCGCTCTGGATGGCGGCAAACACCATCGCCAATGACTTGATGTTGTCGGTACCCATCGTCTGCGGCGTCTTCTGCGTCCTCATGCAGTCGATAAAATCACGAATGGCGAGGTAATGGTTGCTCTGTTCTGATTTTGGCGCGGCGGGCGGTGGCGGCACATCGCGCACTGTGGAAAAGAAGCCGTCGGCTTTCTCTACAACCTCTGCGTGGATGTCCGTCGCACCATCCCAGCGTAGGCTGCCGCGCTGCCCGACGATGCGCCAGTCGCTTTCCCATGTCGTGCGCAGCCCTTCGGCACACCAACTTCCGCGATAGCTGTAGACAAGGCCGCTGCTCATTTCAAAAATAGCCATCGCCGCCGCATCGCGCGCATACCACGAGCCTGGCGGATTCCATTCCTTGCAGTACACCGATACTGCGTCCGCGCCGCTGAGGAACCGTGCCGCGTCGAAGGTATGAATCGCCATATCCAGCAGCAGTACATGGGCCATCTGCTCGCGAAAGCCGCCGAAATGTGCCCCAACGTAGAAATCGCTGTTGACCGCGGTCAGCGTGCCCAGTGTCTCGTCCCGCAGCATCTGTTTTACGTTGAGGATATTCGGGTCATAGCGTCGGTTCTGCATCACGGCGAAGGTTTTGCCTGCGCGCTGCGCCACTGTTATCAGCGTGCGCGCTTCGTCCAGTGTGTTGGCCATTGGCTTCTCGCTGAACACATGGCAGCCGTATTCCAGCGCCTTTGTGACCACCCCAAGTCGCGCAACCGGAACCGTACAGTCAAAGACGATGTCTGGCTGCGTTTGCGCCAGCGCCGCGTCAAGGTCTGCGCCAACGTAAACCTGCTCCCTGCCGTACTGTTGGGCGCGTTTCTGTGCCGCTTCCACGTTCAGGTCAACAAAACCCACCAGTTGCACGTCCTCAAGAGCCAGCGCCGCTTTGACCCAGGCATCGCTAATGCCGCCGCAGCCCACCAGCAGCACTTTAGAATGAGTATCCATAAGTCCTTGTCCATTGGGAAAGAAAAACCGCCATCATCCCTTGAAGATAACAGCGGTCACGGATTTCTGCGAACGATGGACTTAATCGATATGCACGCCAAAAACCGTGCTGGAATCGCCTTCCTCCCAGAAGCCGCTGATGATGGCAACGTAGTCTCCCGCCGCCACATCTTCAATCCCCAGCGTATAAACACCCGGCTCCGGTGCCCGCATTTCGGCGGATGACAGCACGCTCTCCATCGCTGGCGTATACAGCGAGGCGTACACATGCGCCGGGAAATTGTTGGATTGCAGCACCACATACAGCAGATGGCCATCATAGAGTGGGTGATAGACTTCCGGTGTGGCAAACATGACATCGCGGCACAGCGTCCCCAGTGCATCCGGCCAGCAGGAACTGCCCTGTGCGCCACCCACAACGATGTTATCCGCCGTCCACAGCCCAAACTGCGGCGGGCTAATCGGTTCAGCCAGGTTCACGCCGAAGATATACATAGCGTCGGCATTTCCGTCCCAGCGCAGCCACACCATCACAATATAGTCCCCGGCAGCAACGTCCGGCGTCCACAGGAAGTCCAGCGGTTCGTCTGTCAGGTCGTATTCCAGCGTCGCGGCGTCTTCGCCACCCTCGCGCCGGCTCAGCGTGAATGATACGGATTCAGGATACGGCAGCGCACCGAGCCGCAGATTGATCAGATTGCCCTGCGGCAGCGGGTCATAATCTTCGGGCGTGGGACGGGCGGCGACATCCACGCAGCCCATATTTTCGCCCGGTGGGAAACAGTAGCCCCCATGCAGCCCTTCGACCCAGCCATGATTAGTGATTAGCAGCAGCGGCGGCGGTGCCGGAAAGAACCTATGCGTCTCGTCCGCTGTCAGCCCGCGCACATGATACTGGTACAGCAGGTAAACGTCAGTCTCAACCGCCGGAACAACCTGAACTGTCAGCATATAATCGCCCGCAGGTGCATTGGGCTGCCAGTGGACAGCATCCCCAGCGGCGCTCACTGTCACCTCAGCAACAACATTCGATTCCTGAGACAACGTAAGGTACAGCGGCATGTCCCGATTGATGCCCTGTGCCGTCAGCAGCACGCCTTCGTCCGGCAGTGGATAAGTGAATTCTGGCTGCGGCCTGTTTGCAGCCTCGGCACCTTCGCAGCCAGAAAATGGGGTAGTGGTCGGTCCGCATGATACTTGAGGCGTGCCTTGCACCAGCCATCCATCGCGGGTATGCAGTCGCAGATCGACGGCCTGCGGTACATCTGCGTGCGCCGATGCCGTGCCGAACGTAAACAACACAATGCTTAGGAGAAGCCAGCGTTTCATGTTTCATCTCCTTTGGAATACTTAACACCCTCCAGACGTTCATCACTGTGCTGCGGTTCCGTTGGAATCAAAAACCGCTGCCTCCTTACGGATAACAGCGGCTTTATCAGTGCCTTAATGGGCGAAGCTGAAGGACTGTATCACAGTGTCCAGCGTCGTTAGCGATGGGCTGAAGTCCTCTGGCGCGGCGGCGTTCAACTGGGCGATGATGTCATTGCCGTAGGCCGTCATATCAAACGTCGTCGGGTCAATCACCGGGTACTCCGTCGGCAGCATGGCCGGGTTCGCGTGGAAGATCGCCGAGATGTAGTAGCTGCCGTCGGCACTCAGACCCTGGAACGTGTACAGAATTTCCGAGGCGATGAACGGCCCTGTGTCTTCACGGAACACCGTAAGGTACGCGACGCCGCTGACCTGCGCCGTTTCCACGTACTGCGCACGCGCCCGGATGATCTGTCCGGCAGGGAACACAGGCAGGAACGGCAGCGCGTTCATCGCACCCGCGTCCATCACCATATTAGGCGTCAGGTCAGCGCGTTGGCTCAGCAGCGCTTGCAGGTTCACCAACTGCGATTCACGGGATTCGTTGCCCGCCAGGTCAGCCGTGCGATACACGCGAACTGCACCATTGGCATCCAGAAAGCTCTCCGGTGCCGGGTATTCGTTGTAGAACAGGAACTGCGTGTGCGCGACTTCCGGCACAAACGGCGAGTCAATCGGGTCGCCGGGCATCTGGCTGATGTTGACGCTGCTGGCCAGCGATGAGTCAAAGCTCATGCTGAAGCCGTTGAACGATACGCTGTTCGTTGTATCCTCCTGCGCCAGCACCGGAAACACCGCGAAGGCCACGAGCAGGACGACAATCAATGACTTAAACTTCATAGTGCTTGACTCCTCAATCCGTAACGGAATTCACAGTTTTACAATATGAGCATTCAAGTTTTTTTAATTGACGCCTGCCCTACGCTTGGCCTACGCTGCTTGCAGCGATCATTACGCCTGCGCTACAGTCCCATCTCTTTTTTCACCCAATCGGGAATGGTGTACTCAAAACTCTCCTCGCGCGGCTTTGCCCAGCCAAACTTGACGGCTGGCGCGGGGGGCTGTGCGGCCCAGTGAACGGCGTTGGCGATCACCTTCTGCACATCGGCGTTGTGATACGTCGGGTAGGTTTCGTGGCCGGGACGGAAGTAGAAGATGCGCCCCTTGCCGCGCGTGTAGGTGCAGCCGCTGCGGAAGACTTCGCCGCCCTGGAACCAGCTAATGAACACCAGTTCCTGCGGTTCGGGGATGTCGAAGCGTTCGCCGTACATTTCCTCGCGTTCCAGTTCGATGGTTTCTCCCAGCCCCGCCACAATGGGGTGCCCCGGATTGACGACCCAGAGGCGCTCGTGTTCGTCGGCTTCACGCCACTTCAGGTTGCAGGTGGTGCCCATCAGCGTCTGGAAAATCTTCGAGAAGTGTCCCGAATGCAGCACGATCAGCCCCATGCCGTCCAGCACGCGCTCCTGCACCTTCTTCACGATGTCGTCACGCACTTCACCGTGAGCGACATGGCCCCACCACGTCAGTACGTCGGTGTTCGCCAGCACGTCGTCCGTTAGCCCATGATCGGGTTCGTCGAGCGTGGCGGTGCGCACCGTCAGCCGCGAGTCCTTACGCAGCGCGTCGGCGATGGTCGTGTGCATCCCCTGCGGGTAGATTTCGGCGACCACCGGATTTTTCTTTTCGTGGCGATATTCGCCCCAGACCGTGACACGAATGTTGTCCATGAGTTTGTCCTTGAAAGCTGTTGATCGAAAACACTGTGCGATTCACAGTGCTTATGCACGCTGATTATAGCGCTATGCTCAGCGCAGGGGTACGCAGTGGATATACACGGGCAGGGCGGTTGCAGAGGCGTGTGCCCTTCATGATACTGGTTAGAATGGTTTGGAAAAGACAAACTT
This sequence comes from Anaerolineae bacterium, assembly GCA_046328675.1. Taxonomy (GTDB): domain Bacteria; phylum Chloroflexota; class Anaerolineae; order Aggregatilineales; family Phototrophicaceae; genus JACAER01. Next base: position 48,182 of record JAXLWC010000031.1, on the reverse strand, counting down.
TTTATTTTGAGGTGGCGCGAAATGACGGAGTCATTGATCGAATTGATCGGGGATGCTGCGGAAATTGACGGCGAGGTGGATTGAGATGTGCATAAAAGTCATGGTGGGCAAAAAACGGGACACCAAAGAAAGTTGGTTAGAATGGGTTATAAAATACAAACGTGGGCGCATGACCAGACGACACGGACAGGGCGATTGCATCCAAATTTATGAATGGGTCAACATAAAGCGGAAGCGCAGGGGGAACGTGTGTGTTCGTCCGATAACCTGTCGTCAGGCAGGGGTTTAACAGCTAACAGCTAACCCGGCGCGCGGAAGTCCAGGCCATAGTCGCCGGACGTTTCTGACGTTCGCTGATAAATCAGCAGCGTGTAGGTGCCTTCGCTGGGCAGCCGCACTTCCAGCAGCACGCCGGAATTGTCCGTCGCGTAATCATCGCAGTAGGCAAGCTGGTGCCCGCTGGGATCATACACCTCCAGCAGCGGATTCATGCCGTAATCCATGCCCCACACGGTAATCAACAGACGTTCGTCAGCGCTGCCAGCATAGGTATAAGCATGTATTTCGCCTGTGCCGTCCAGCGGGATATGCTGCGCCTGTGTGTTGAGGGCAAGCTCGCCGCGCCGGATAATATCTTGCGGCAGGGTCATGTCAGGGTTGGCAGGGTGGTTGATGGACGCCAGCGCGCTTGTGCTGCTGTCGTCGGTGTAACACAGCACATCAGGGCTTGTTCCCGCCAGCCAGCCATTGACCCGCGTGAACAGCGATGAGATCAACACCACGCCGATGAGCACCAGCAAAATACTGAAGCCGTACTGCTGCATGGGGTCGCGGCTGCGGCGTTCCTGGTGCTGCTGCGAGAACGCATCGTGTTTGCGCTTTTCCTCAATATCCAGCCATGCGTCCAGTTCGTCGATGACCGGCTCGTCGGCTGGTTCATCGGGCAGCAGCCGCTGTTCCACATTGGACAGCAGTTCAGCCAGCGTCATCACAGGGGGCATATCGTCCAGACCGAGTTTGGCCAGCGCCGTTTCCACGCGTGCATAACCGGGACGCAAACGCCGCACCTGCTCTAAAGCCTGAAGCGCAATTTCGCGATTGGGGGCCGCGTGCGCCAGCAGCCACCATGCCGCCGCGTTGTCGGGGTTTTCCTGGAGCAGTTTCACCAGCAGCGTGCGGGCTTCCGGGCGCTGCTGGTTCTGAATCAGTTCAACAGCCCTGTTTAAAGGCTCTTGTGCCATTATCTTGCCCGCACGCTGATTTGATAGCTGCCTTCGTTCAAGCCAAACTGCTGCGCCACAATGGTATAGACGCCGCTGCGCGGCAGGCGCACTTCCATGTAGGTATCGAGGCTGTCTGAGCTGTCATCGCAGAAGGCAAACTGTTGGCCGTTCGGGTCGTAGACTTCGACCTGAGGATCGATGCTGCTGTCGGGCGACCACATTTCGATGATGACCCACTGGCCGGATGCGCCGTTAAAGGTATACCCATGCAGTTCATTGCTGCCGTTAAATGCGCCGTTCGCTGTACTCCCCAGGTCGAGTCTGCCGCGATTATCAACCCGCGAGGACAGGCGCGCGCCGACATCGTCGTTCTCGTTAAAGACGCTGCTGTCATCATCGCAGTCAACTATGGGGTCAACGTAAGCGTTAGGATCGCCGGAGACTGCTGCATTGTTACGAGAACTGGCCACCAGCACCGCCGCGCCAATGGCAATAATGGCAATAAGCACCACGCCGCCAATGATAAGCAGGCTGTTGTTCGTGCTGCTGGAAGATGAGGACGCGGGACGGTTGGTCGTTATGGGGCGCGATGTGCTGCGTGATGTGCTCAGCGCGACAGGCGGCGCGTCGGCAAACGGGTCGTCTTCGTCACCTGCGACGGCGTCGAAGGGGTCTTCGCTTTTGTGCAGTAATGAGCGGCGTGCGGGTGTGCTGCTGGGTGCGGGTTCGCTGGAACGTGCCGCCGCAACAAACGGGTTGTCGGGGTCGCTGAACGGGTCCTCTTCCTCGACGACGGCTTCCAATTTAGCCAGCATGGCCGTACCCTTTTCGTCGCCGGGACGCAGTTGCAAAAAGCGTTTCAGGGCGCGTTTTTTGTGTTCCGGGTCATTGACCGCGTTGGCCATCATCCACCAGCCCGCTGCGTTGTTCGGGTCGGTTTTCAGCAGTGGGATCAGTAATTTCGCGGCTTCTGCTTTTTTGCCACTTTTGATGAGAGACGCGATTTGTTGAAGCTGCTCTCGGTTGGCTTGTGACATGCAATACCCCTCTGAGTGAATTGGATATTACTTTGATTTTATGTCAGGAGTTTGAGCCTGCACCCCCCAATTTTTGGAAATCGTCTTAATTTTTTGTGAATATGGATATATGTCATGCCTGAGGGGGTTATCCGCCCGCAGCTAAAGGTGCGGGCTAGTTCAAAAGACCGTAATATAGGTATATCTGCCGCAGTATGTACTGAGCCAGCCCCTTCAGGGTGTTAAAGGATGAGGGGAAAAACCAGGGAGTGGGGAGTTACGTGGACGTTCAATTGAGCGTCCCTACACGAAAATATGCGCGAGACTCCCCAGTCGCAAGAACTACAGCTCTTTGCCAGAACCCACGAATGTAAGCGGTGACTCGATTTCGACCAGCGTTTGCCCGCGTTCGACCACGTCGCCTTCGCGCACGTTGATGCGGTTTACCTGGCCGTCAGCAGGCGCGGTTACCCGAATCTCCATCTTCATCGCTTCCAGCACGACCAGCGTTTGCCCGCGCGTGACGCTTTGGCCTTCGGACACCAGCAGGGCGCGCACCTGTCCCGGCATCTGGGCCGTGAGCGCCGCACCATGATCGCCTGCGCTGCGTTTGCGGCGTGCCGCGCGTTCGTCGGGGATGCGCAGTTCGCAGGCGGTTCCGCCTGTGACCACAAAACGTTTGTCGCCTTGTGCAGCGGTATAAGCGGCGCTGCGTCCGGCCTCCGTCGTGATGTGCCAACCGTGCGCGATTTGCTGCGCACTGAAGCGGTACGCGCGTGAGGCGTTCGTGCCGTCGCTGATCGTGGCCTGAAACGTGCCGTCGGGCTGGCGTTCAAGGTTTACCGTGTAGGTCGTGCCGTCGTGCTGGTAGGTGTAAAGCATAAGCAGTCGTTAGTCAGTAGTTGTTAGTCGTTAGAGCGTATTTTAGGCAAGAAATGTCGCGCAAGAGATTAACCCCTATCCCCCGCCCCCTTCCCCCGCCTGCGGCTGGAAGGGGAAAACGAGATGTTTGCCGCTTTTAAGCCTCTCTCCGCTGGCGTATAAGCGAAGCGGCGAGGTTTGGAGAGGGGACTATTACACAAGATAACATTTTCCAGACACACTGTTAGTCGTTAGCTTGTCGTTTCGGAGGATTATAGCCTGTTTGTAACGAATCGCGATGATAAGCTGACAACACGGTCACAGCGAGAAGTCGTGTTATAATTTAGAGCGCAACATTGAAAGAAAGTAAGCGTCTGATGGACACTCAAAAGTTTGTGACTCGTCCGCCTAATTAATCCTCACATCGCCCCATATCGGACGCTGACCCTCCGCTGCGGTGGGTCTGTTTCGCGTTCCTCCACTACAAGCTAACACCAACCCCGGATGACCTCGACGGCACCTGACGCTGCCGCGCGCCCGGCGGTTATGCCCGCGCGCCTCCTCCTCGTTTTGTCTTCACTCACCCCGACCACAAGACAAAACAGGAGGACACTATGGAAATCATCCGAGGCAAACAGACCTCGTTTATCGACCCGTCGCTGCTGGCTGAACGCCGTGACGGTTACACTGCGGTTCACCTCGACCTGGGCACTGGCGATGGTCGCTTTGTGCTGCATACGGCGCAGATGAACCCGCACAGCTTGGTCATCGGCGTGGACGCCTGCCGCGAAAATCTGCGCGAAGCCTCGCGGCGCACGCCCGCCAACGCGCTGTTCGTCATCGCCAACGCGCGGGCGCTGCCCATCGAGCTTGAGACATTCGCGGACTCGATGACCATCAACTTTCCCTGGGGCAGTCTGCTGCAAGGCCTGCTGGACAATGACGCGGCGTTGATGGCGACTCTGCGCGCAGTGCTGCGTGCCAACGCCCGACTCGAAGTGCGTTTGAACGGCGGCGCACTGCAAGAGGCGGGCTGGCAACTGGAAGACGGTACGGAGAGGGTAAGGGATACCCTGATGCGGAATGGGTTTACGCTGCATCAAGTACTGCCGCTGCGCGCCCACGATCTGCGCGCCTGCCCGACCACCTGGGCGAAGCGGCTGGCCTTCGGACGTGACCCGCGCGCCATGTATCTGGCCGCGAAACGTGATCGCTCTGGTACAAAATAGGCGCAAGTGATGTTCGGACGTACAGAGGGGAGGTTCAGTGCGGAGGATTAATGCGGAGGTTCAGTGCGGAGGTTCAGTGCGGGGATTAATGCGGAGGTTCGGTGCGGGGGATTAATGCGGAGGTTCAGTGCGGAGGATTAATGCGGAGGTTCAGTGCGGAGGTTCGGTGCGGACGTTCAGTTTGTCGGGCGACATAGGGTTGGATCGACAAAACGACACACAGTTGGATCAATGCCGACGGCGTTTAGCCAGTCGCAGTTGACTGATTTGCTCATAGGTGATTTCCTTGGTCTTGTGGCGTCGCAAGAGACGTTGGTAGTCATCGGTGAAAACCCATTCATTGGTCGTTGGGTCAAAGGTAATGTGGATGTATTGGCGGGCGTGAGCCACACCCAGCGAATAGCTGTTGGCAAACAGTGTCACACGCCCGTTGATCTCGACTTTGCGTCGAAAGTGGAACTGGGCTAAATACTGAATGACCCGTCCCCGGCACCACTGGGTTTCATCCTGGTCGGGCTGGTAGCGCCGGGTGTTCTCCTCTAGCTGTGGATAGGCTTGACGGCGGGTATAGCCCTGAGGGGAACGATAGCGTTCCCGTTGGGTGAACGCTGCCCAATTCAAGCGCCCTTCACACATCTCAAAATCGGTACACTCGTGCGGTTCGACCCACTGCGCCAATACCCCATGATCCCGTTCAACGATGGCGTTGTCGGTACTGCATCCCGGACGCCCATAGATCGGCTGGATAGCCAGCCCGACTAACCACAAACTTAAGGCCGAGGGCAACTGATTGTAGGTGCCCCACGGGCTGCCATTATCCATGCGTAACTTCTCCGGTTTCCCCCAGCGGGTCATGGCCGCTTGCAATCCGTGCTTGACAGCCAACGGATCGACTTGCAACCAACGTTTCACGGGGGAAAAGACCCACCCACAACACCGCGCCGCTGGCTTCATCACTGATGGTCAACCAACTCACCGCGCTGCCATCCTTCAGTTTGATCTGTTCCTTAGCGTCCAACGCCCACACCTGATGCACAGCCAGCCCACGCGCCACCAAGGCCAACGGTTGACGCTCGCGTCGCGGCGGGGTCAGTTGCGCCTGGCGAAACCAGCGTTGCAAACTGCGCACGCTGGGCAGGTCTTGCTCCTCAAACTGATCGGCTAATTCTACCCAGATTAACCCCGCTCCCCACCCCCGATGAGCGCGTTTCATGGCCAGTGCCGCTTCATAGATGGCCTTCGCCGTGCGCACCCCACTGCGACGACACCGTTCATAATTCGGTTCCAGGTGTCCTGTGTCCTGGTAATGCGCATAGACCTTCCGTACCGTCCCATACGGCAGCGACAAGTCGCGTCCAATCGCGGCATAACTCTCCCCCGCCTCTCGCCGTTCGACAATTTGCCGACGGATGTGGTTTGCTGTAGCGGCTGGCATCGTTCTATCCTAACCTAATCTAACTCCATGTCGTTTCTTTTATTCTAACCCTATGTCGCCCAACAAGTTGAACGTCCCTACGTTTTGAACGCGGTTAGGTATTGCAGGGGTTTGGCGGCGCGAAGCCCCTACGGTGTCTATCGGGAACGTGATTATTCGGCAGAGGGGCTGCCGCGCTGTCGAAGTCTAATTCTGAGGCGGGCGTGCCTGTCGCCGCTTCCATCAGCAGTTCGAGGCGCGAGGCCATCGAAGCCGGGTCGGGGTGGATGCCGTCCTGAAGCAGCGCCGTCTCAAAGACCTGCTCGGCCACCACGTCGATCAGCGGGTTGCCCGCGTTGGCCGCCAGCAGATGACTCAGGTTATGCAGCAGCGGGTGTTTCGGGTTCAGTTCCAGCGTCTTGACGGGCAGTTCGTAATCCCGATCCAGCAGGCGGTTGATGCGGAACATGTTGCGCTGTGTGCCGCTGTCGTCGCTGACCAGACGCGCGGGACTGCCGACGAGCGTCCTGCTTTCGCGGACATCCTTGACCCGTTCGCCCAGCAGCGTCTTGAAGCGCTCGACCAGCGTGCCGAAGTCGCTTTCGGGAAGCGCTTCCCGTTCGGGCTTGGCTTCGTCCTTTTTCACCTCACCGATGTCTTTCAGGTCGATGTCGGCTTCGTCCACGTTGCGCAGCTTATGCCCGCGAAACTCGGTCAAGCCCATCGGCACGATGGTATCCACCGGATCGACAAAGTACAGCACTTCGATGCCGCGCTGACGGAAGGCGTCCAGGTGCGGGCTGCGGTTGGCGCTGGCGAAGTCGCTGCCGATGATGTAGTAGATGTCGGTCTGGTTGAAGACCATGCGGGTGACGTATTCGTCCAGCGTGAACAGTTCGTCGGCTCTGGCGCTGGTGGTGCTGGGGAAGAGCAGCAGTTCTTCGATGTCGCCCTTGTCCTGCGGCACGACGGCCACGCCCTGTTTGAGGTAACGCCCGAACGCCGCGAAGATTTTGGTGTAGTCGTCGCGCTTGTTCTTCAGCAGGCGCTTGAGTTCGCTCAGCACTTTGTTGGTCAGCGTCTTCTTGAGGTTGACCATGATTTTGGTGGCCTGCACCGTCTCGCGGCTGACGCTGAGGGGCAGGTCTTCGCTGTCTACGACGCCCTGTACGAACGAGAGGTATTCCGGCAGCAGCTCTTTGCTGTATTCCTGAATCATGACCTTGCGCGCGTAGAGCTTGAGTCCGGCTTCCTTGCGCGTGCTGAACATATTCTGTTCGCTGCTGCCGGGGACGTACAACAGTGCGTAGAATTGCAGGGGCACATCGGCGCGCATGTGGATGCGATGCAGCGGCGGGTTAAAGTCCAGCGTGAACATCTTGTAGAAGTCGTCGTACTGTTCGTCGCTGATTTCCTTGGGGTCCTGGCGCCACAGTGCCGTCTGTTTGTTGACGGGTTCTTCCTTCGCCTTGTCATCTGTGCCCACGTAAATGGGGAAGGCGATGTAATCGGAATGACGGCGCACGACATCCTTCAGTGTCCAGTCGCGCAGGAAGTCCTTGGCGTCTTCCTTCAGATAGAGGATGATGTCCGTGCCGCGCGCTTCCCGTTCAGCGGGTTCGATGCTGTAGGTGTTGCCGCCGTCTGATTCCCAGGCATAGACGCTTTCGCCGGGCTTGTAGGAACGCGAGACGACGCGGATTTTGTCGGCCACCATAAACGCCGAGTAGAAGCCGACGCCGAACTGCCCGATGACATCCTGAACGGGCGCGTTCTTTTTGTCCTTCAGCGCTTCGATAAAGGCTTTCGCGCCGCTGCGGGCGATGACGCCGAGGTTGCTCACCAGTTCGTCGTGAGTCATGCCGATGCCGCTGTCGCTGATGGTCAGCGTATTGTTGGCTTCGTCCGGCTTGATTTCGATGTAGAGTTCCGCGCCGGGGTCTACCATCTCGTGATTGGTGAGCGTCTCGAACTGCACGCGGTTGAGCGCGTCAGACGCGTTGGAGATCAGTTCGCGCAAAAAGATTTCGCGATCCGTATATAAGGAATGAACGAGGATATTGAGAAGCTGTTGGATCTCAGCTTGAAATTGAAATTGCTCCGCCATCGATGGTGCTCCTGATTCGATTATTCGTTTCGCCGCATATTTTTAACACGGACGTATTAGAATCAAGTAAAAAATGGGAAACAAACAGCCCCGCACCGTTAGGTACGAGGCTGTCTGCTGTCACATGTGCCTGTTGTCAGATTGCAGACACCGCTGGCGATGCCTGTCTAGTCCTTGTTGCGCCCGAAGCCGCCCTGGCCGCTGATATCCGGGTCATCGTGGCTTGGGCTGCCGTGTTCGCGCGAGGAACGCGGTTTGTCATCGTCATCGCGCTGGGCAGGTCGCGTGGAATGGCGCGGTTCATTGTCATCGTCTCCGCGCGCCTGATTGATGAAACCGGCTAGACCACCGCCGCCACCGCTGCCTTTGTCGTCAAGGTTACGTTTGGGAGGCTGGCTGCCGCCGACGTGGCTGCCAAAACCGCCGCCCGTGTTACGTTCTTCACGAGGGCTGCGGTTGTGTTCTTCACGGTCACGGGTTTCGTTAGGCCGATCACGACCAAAGGAACCCTGTCCGTCAATGTCAGGGTCGTCGTAGCGTGGGCGTTCGCTTCCCTGGCTGGGCGAAGGATTATTGTTTCCGCTGCCGGGACGCGCGCCGAATGCGCCGCCGCCAGAAATATTGGGATCATCAACGCGCGGGCGTTCTCCGCCGGGACGGCTGAAATCGACGCGCCGTGTATTGCCACCCATCAGACGCGGCAGCAGGAACAACACCGCGATGACAATGATGGCGATTAAACATAAGGTTCCGGTATCCATAGTCGTTCTCCTTTAGCGAACGGTAAAGGACGCGGATTCGTAGGCGTTGCCGTTGACAAAAATCTCGACCTCATAGTCGCCCGATTCCCAGGGCTGATCGGGAACAAATGAGAAGGATACACAGACATTGGTGTAATCCTGGTCAGCGGTGATTTCGTCACGATCTTCGACGGCCACATCATCCCGATACAGACGGGCAAAGACGCGTGTGCCTTCGGGCATGGCGCTGTCGCCCAATACCGCGTAGACTGTCGCGTTATCATCGAATCTATCCGTCACATCGACGGCGCAGCCATCGCGGTCTACGTTTTCCGCTACGACCACGCTGCCCAGATTGAGGCCGCTGTCACTGTTGTTCTGTTCTACCTGCTGATTGTCCGGTTGGCTGGTGGGCGCGGGGGTTTCGCTGGCCTGACTGCCGCCAAGAAAACGGCTGGCGATAAAAAGAATGACGAGCACGACCACCACACCAATGATGATTTGCATACCGCCGGGTTGTTTGTTTTGCGGGTCTTTCACGGTAAATCCTTTGTCTGAAGCGAGAAATACAATTCCATAACCTGAATTGTAATCCCGTCGCGCGGGTTCACGCCAGTGCAGAGGCGCTCATTTTGCTTAGGCCAAGTGGTGGATATGGTGACAGGAAACCTGAACCTTATCAGTTGTAGCGCGCGAAGCCGTGCGGCAACCAAAGGTTAGGGGGCGGCGGCAGATGAGGCGGCTTTGTCGAGCGTTTGCACGGCGAGGCGCACGCTTTCCTTGTCGGTGACGCCGATGCGCATATCTATGAGTACGCCGTTTTCATCGACGATCCAGTAGGAGCGTTTGACAGGGGGGAAACCCAGGAGGTTCTTGAAGTCGAACACGCCCCACGCGCCCCACTGTTCCAGCATCCGGCGGTCAGCGTCGTGGAGCAGATCATAGGGCAGATGCTGATTTTGCCGCCACTGGCGCAGCTCCTCCGGGGTATCCACGCCGATGCCGAAAATGACGGCGTTGCCATCGCTGAAGCGCGGGAACTCATCACGGAAGGCACAAGCCTGGCGCGTACAGTTGATCGAATTGGCTTTGGGAAAGGCGAAGATTACCACCTTTTTGCCGCGCAGTTCCTTGAGATGAATTATCTTGCCATCCTGATTCGGGAGTCTGAAGTCGGGGGCTTGTTTGCCAATTTGCAGCATGAGGTGTTTCCTTTGAGTGTGTGATCCTGTTTCAGCATATAGACGCTGTGTAAGATACGGATTAGACTACTTATAAAGATTTCTTATCGCAGCTTGCTTATCGCAACTTTTATTTAATGGATACGTATTGTGCTTCAAAGGGCAAAAGGGGCATTTTATGAATCGGAAGCAGCGCTTTTTTGTGGCATCGGTTGTCGGCGCGCTGACCTGGGCGCTGGCGCTGTTTTACATCTTCGGTTACAACGTCTACATGCTTTCATCCAGTGGTGCATGGGTGCTAACGGAGCCACCGCGCGCGCTGGTGATGCTGGTGACGATGCTGGCGATGGCTGTCAGCTACGGGGCGTGGCGCTGGTACAAGCAGGATCGCGTTGAACGTGCGCTGTCCGGCTTAAACGCGCAGGAGAAGGAAGAACTGCGTACACGGCTGACGATGCGCGAGGGGTTTGAGCCGGGACACGAGGACTATGACGTGGTGCTCACGCCGCGCAAGCGCAAGCTGGAAGAAGAGTGACAGATCGCTACCTCTGCCACCCATCGCTGTTGTGAAAGTGTTTTATGCGGTGATGCTCTGCGTGCGGTTAATACACGGCTGAATAGCCCGCGCCGTCAAAGTTGACCAGCGCATTTTGCAGTGCATCGCGTGAAATGTCCAGACTGGCACCGCCTTGACCATTACGTTCGTTGGGGTCCCACAGCGGGTCGTGGACGTGGAAGGTATCGCCTGTATAACCAATGACGGTGAACCAGTGCCAGCCCTGATTGGGATTGGGCAGGTGTGAGGAGAAGGGCAGTCTGGCATAGTCTACGAGGACGATCACCGGACGGTTCTGGCTGATGGGCGTGCGTAAGTTGTCCACTGATGTGAAGCTGCGATCCACACTCAAGGGGAGATTAAAATTAGGATGCGCGGCCAGTGCCCGCAGCGCTGGGCCATCGGTTTTACCCCAGCGGATATTGGTCAGGTCGGCCACCGTCGTTTGCGCGCCTGTCTTGCCATAGAACTTAAGCAGGCCGAGGATACATGCCTGTCCGCAGTCGTTGGGTGCCGGGGCGTTGTTATCAAGCTGCGAGACCCAGGGAACGTGCAGGCTGTTGTCGGCATGGCTGGCAGGCTGTCCGCGTAAGGTGTTAATCACCAGTGTCCTAAAGTTGTTGGTCAGGTTCGGAAGGTCCTGAATGGGCGGCCCCTGATAGATGCCCTGACGGTCAGCGGCAAGATTTCCCAGCCCCGCACCAATTACGAGATTCCAGTACTGTTCAGTTTGACCTGTCAGGCGGGCGGCTTCGTAAAAGGCGTTGATGATCTGCTGGTTGGTGTAGCGTCCCACAATGTCGTCTGCCTGCGTGTTCAGCGGCTGTCCGGTGAGCGCGCGCTTGACCAGCGCTTTTTCCTCGAGGGTTAAACCTTGCAGCGCTTCAATCGCAGGGCCGTTGTAGGGAGCCTGACGATTGTATACGAGCCAATCCAGCCCGGCGCTGACAACCCATGCCCAATAGTTGTTGACCCCCTTGCTGGCCGCTGCGTCAGCGAAGGCGTTGATTACGTCCTGGTTGGTGATGACCTGACCGCCGCCAGAACCTAAATCAGGCAGATTTTGCGGCATGGGGATTTGCTGAATCTGGGCAAATTCCGGGGCGGCAGTCGTGCCCAGCCGGAAGAAGGAAATGCCACGCGCATTATAGTCGCGGAAGGCGCTGGTGCCTGCGCGGCGGATGTCAGCCGGGTCCTGTAAGCCATAGGCCTGAAGCATGGGGATGATGGGGAGGTTGAACCCCACGAGCGCCTCAAACGCATTGGCGACGGCGCGCTCCGGCGTGATGCCGAAGTCCTTGTGGTAGACCATCGGATGCAGGCTATCGACATAGGGCAGCCATTCATTGATGTGAATATCACGGGGATGATAGCCGCGCGCGTCAAGGTTCAGCGCCACATGGAAACCATCGGGGACACCCTGCCGAATGCGCTGTGCCATCTGGCGCGCTGCCGCAGGCCCGCCTCGGAAGTATTCCGGCCCGACTTCAATATCCAGCACCATCGATTTGAGATTCGGCGTGCGGCTGGCCGCGACCACCAGATCAACCTCCGGGGTGATGCTCAGCCCGCGCAGGACGCACCAGGCATGTACGTCAATGCCTGCCGCCGCGCATTTGCTGACCCAGCGGGCAAGGTCGTTAGTGCCGCGTATTTGCAGGTCAGGTTTCGCCGCGTGATCCAGGTTGCCCTGCCACGCAGAGCCATCACTGGTTTTGACCCATATCGCCGTCACTTTAGGCGCGAACTGCTGAAGGGTTTGAATCACGGCGTCAATCGTTTGCTCCCCGATCTGACTGGCCGTCCAATGCAGCAGCGCAATTTTGCCATCATAGGGCGTACTCATTTTGTTCACTCCTTGAGTCTGTCCTTATGATGTCATTATCAGAGGGTATTTATAAGGATAACAGTCGCCGCTTTAAGGGACATTTGAGCGCAGCGGCTGTGTCAGACGGGGGCAGAGCAAGGTTCTATGTCGTGTCTCCGCCTCGTCTGACCAAGCATCACATAAAGGTGTGATGAACAGCGATATTGGAGGGTAAGCCTCATCCCCGACCCTTCTCCCACTCGCTTCGCGGGAAGGGAGAATCGCGTTCAGAACCGCTGCCTATCATAACTTTGGTTGTCTAGTAGGAAGAAGGGGATAAGGCTTACAGTTCCAGCGTGACTTCCAGCAGCTTGTCCTGCGCCGGACTCCAGCATGGGAAGGGGTTCGGCACACGCAGGTCTGGGTTCGCAAACAGCGCGCGCACCTCATCAAACGCCGCGTCGCCGCCCTGCTCACTTCTGCGATATGATCCATCAGCGTTTCCACCTCGCTGCTGACCGCCATGTCCGGGGCCGCATAGCTCCACTCATCCCAGCACAGCATCTCGCTTTTGTTGAGCGCCGCCAGGTCGTGCATCAGCCGCCCACGAATGAAGCCGAGGCCGCCCACCGGAGCGCCCGGCCCGATGCCAAAGTTCTGCGGGTTCGCCCCATCGCGGCGGCACATCTGCCACGCCAGCCCGCCGACGACGAAAGCGGCTGCGCGGCACGTCCATCACATCGAAGCCCCCAGTGTTCCGCAGGCGGGATTTCCGAGTCCACCAACTGCCAGTGGTCGCCTGTCCAGTATTCCACGACGACGTGATCCATCCAGTAGTCCTTGATGAAGTAGTTGGCAAAGCCCGAACGCGTGCGCGCGGGAATACCGAAGTGCCGCAGCATCGAGCAGAACAGCACCGAGAAGTCACGGCAGCAGCCGACGATGCGGTTCTCCGGCGCGCGGGTTTCGGTCAGCGGGCGTGCGTCCATCTCCAGCAGGCGCGCCAGCATACGCGGCGTGTAGCGTGTGTCGATCTCACACAGCCGTTCAAGAGATCGTCCCGCCTACCAGATGTTTATCGCCGAAGTAGTGCAGCACCAGCCCTGCACCACGCGGCACAGCGCGGGAATGTCGCGCGGCAGTTCGTTGTAGAGATAGATGTACTCTTTGGGGTCAGTGATGAAGCTCTGCGAGGTATAGAATTCCTGAGGGGTCATACTCTGCTCCTGTGTTCATAGACGATGACACCATTATAGAACAAATGTTATAAAACAGCCCACCCGAATCAAGGGGTGGTGAGATTCAGTTACATGGACGTTCAATTGAACGTCCCTACACGAAAATATCCGCAAAACTTCGCACCCACCGAATCATTGGGCTGTTGTGCCAGAGCGGGTTATACTACCTTCACTCGCCAATGGGAATTTCCCTAATTTTCTAGAATAAATTTCAATAATCTTTTCCCCTTCGTTCAATATCACCATCACTCTGAGTATCGTTCGTAGTCTAAGAGTTCGTGTACCTGAAACTGTCTACCCCATAATCAGGAGGACACTTGATGTCGCAACGTGCTGCTGAACTGCTTGCTGCCTATCATGAACTACAGCAGCGCGAGCCAGAGAATAGCGATGACGGTCTTGTGCTCGAAGCCAAAGCGCTGCTAGAACAGGAACTTGCCGGGGACGCACACTGGACGCTCGAAACCGTGCGACTGGCTTGCCGCGCCCATATGCTGCTGGATGACAAGGCGGCCATTATTGACCTCCTGCGTGCCTATCTTCAGCGCGACCCGTCCATCGAGGACAGCGCATGGGCACGCTGGCACCTCGCCGATCATCTGGCGATGTCGCGCCGCTGCGCCGAAGCGGTGGCCCAGCAAAAGGACAATCTACAGTGGACGCGGCACATTCTGCCGCAGCCGACGTGGACGCTTACAAAGGAATGGCCCTTCTCCGGCACGTATTATCCCGACAGGGTAGACCCCGCCGCCGATGAAGTCCTGCTGCTGCGCATGATGAGCGATGGCACGCAGGCGTTTTGCTGGCAGATGGTCGGCGCTTTTGGCGAATGGATGCACATCTTCCACGAGATCATGGCACAGACTGCGCCAACCCACCGCAATCGTGCTGACCGTCGTTATTATCTGCGTACTGCGGGGGCGCTGTGCATCAAACAGCAGGATGCCGATGCCGCGCTGACGGTGGCTGAAGGGTTAAAGGCGCTGAGTGCTGAAGACAGCGCATGGGCCGAAGCCTTTGAAGTGGACATTGAGGCGGATGAACTGCTGATTCAGGCTTATCACCTTAAAGGCGATCAGCACGCCCTGCGCCAGACCGCCGAACGCAGCATCCAGCGTTTGAACCAGCGGGTGCTTAGCCTGTCATCGGCGCAGGAAAGCGAGGTGATCGCCATGCTGCTGCATAACTTTGCCGCGCCGCTGTACCGCATCAAGGCGTATGAACTGGCAATTCCGCTGTTCAGAAAGTCCATCGAGTTGGGCAACAGCGATCCCTATAGCTATTGGTGGCTGGCCGCTTGTGTCTGGGCGGCGACGCAAGATCGCGCCGAAACCCTCACACTGCTGAAACAGGGCGCGCCTGCCTCTCGCCTCAAACCCTACATCCTGCGCACCATCAGCGAATTTGAGGACGTTGCCCAGCAGCCGGACTTCGCCGCCATCCTCACCTGAGTCCTTTACAAAAGTCGAAGACAAAAGGCGGGGAGGCAAGCGTGCGCCAGAACCTCACCCCGTAGCCCCTTTACAAGGGGTAGGTATTTAAGGAGTGAAAAGACAGACGGTTGAACGTTCGTGCAGACCTCACCCCAACCCTCTCCCGTGCAGGGATGTTTGGGAAGGCAGACATGTGTGGCACGGGAAGGGGCTTTTGTTCGCCGCTGTGGGAGCGTAAACGTTAAAAGAGGCTTAAGCACAAGACGTTTGCGAGGCGATTTTGAGGGCAAGAATAAAATACCTACCCTTGAAACCCCCTAGCCCCCTCCTTTTCGGGGTAGGTATTTTATGAAGCAGAAAGGCGGGTGGACGAGCGGACGCGTTTGGCCTCACCCCAACCCCGCCGCTTCGCTTATCCGTGCATCAAGTTGAACGTAGGGGGATGTACGCGGCGTGAGAGGGGCGAAATACAGGTTCGGGTGGACGAGTGGTTGCCGTGAGCAGGCGTTGAGAAGGCGGCGTTTTGAAGGTGAGGTTGAGGGAAGCGGTAAAAACGTACCCTTGTAAACCTTCTCCTGAAAATAGCGCTTAGCGGTTAGCAAAGGCGAAGCATTGAACCGCAAAGGCGCAAAGGCGCAAAGCGAGAAAGTGATGATTTTCATCCGGTTATGGGAATGCCGTTGATGAAAACTCACCCCTCGCTCAATATGGCTGTCATCGTCGGGCCGTCGATGTTGCCGCCGCTGAGAATCACGCCTACGCGTCCGCTGACCGGAATCGCGCCGCTCAGCAGCGCCGCCACGCCCAGCGCACCCGATGGCTCGACCACGATTTTCAGGTGATAGAACAGGAAGCGCACGGCCTCTTTAATCGCGTCTTCGCTCACCACGCAGAAATCATCGACGTATTGCAGCACCAGCGGGAACGTGAGGCTCCCCAGCGACGGCGTGCGCGTGCCGTCGGCAATCGTCGGCGGATTTTTAACCGTGTGCAGCGTCTTTGACTTGAACGAGAGATAAGCGTCGTTGGCCAGCGCTGGTTCCACGCCGATCACCTTGCACGCGGGAGCCATGCCCTTGCTGGCGATGGCGCTGCCGCTGATCAGACCGCCGCCGCCCACGGCACGAACAGCATATCCAGCCCGGCGATGTCCTCATGCAGTTCCAGCGCCGCCGTCCCCTGTCCCAGCAGGACATTTTCGTGGTTATAGGGCGGAATCAGCGTGTAACCGTGTGCTTCGGCTAAGCTGCGCGCCAGCGTTTCGCGGTCTTCCTTGTGCGGGTCATACAACACGACATTGCCGCCGTAGCCTGCGGTAGCCTGGCGCTTGGTGATGGGCGCGTTGTCCGGCATGACGATAGTCGTCTGCACGCCGAGAATCTGCCCGACGAGCGCTACCGCCTGCGCGTGATTGCCTGACGAGAACGCCAGCACACCTGCGGCCTTCTGCGCGTCCGTAAGCTGGCTGATGGCGTTGTATGCGCCGCGAAACTTGAACGCGCCAATGCGCTGGAAGTTTTCACACTTGAGGAACACGTCGGCACCCGCGCGGGTGTTCAGCGTGCGCGAAGTCATAATCGGCGTGCGGTGGGCATGAGCGTGGAGTCGTTCTGCCGCCGCCTGGATTTTATCGAACACAAGCTATTCCTTTTCGCTTATAAAATGGGGCAGGCTCAACTTGAGCGTGTGCGTACCGTATGCACCACCACCGGACTGCTGTTCAGCACCACCCGCGACTCGCGCCGGACGATGTCTAGCACTTCCAGATCACCGGGGTCGCCTTCGGTGGTGATGTACTTTTGCAGCGTCATGCCCAAGGGCTGCGAGAACAAGACGGCGAACATCATCAGCAGCATCACCAGCGGTAAACGATCCGCAACGTTGCGACGGCTGCTGCCTGTCATGGTGACTGCCGCGACCAGTGTCGTCATGGCGCCTGCCGTCACGTAATTGGTGCCGCAGTTGGGATGTACCGCCAGCCCATGTTCGCCGCTTTTCATACGGCGCAGGGCATCGCGCACCGCCGCTTCAATCTGTTCGGTTGGCACATCGCCAAAGAGGAAGAACCCCGAATCGGTGCTGCGCCCGGACATGCGCAGATTTTTGATGCGGGTGGAAAGCACATGAATCGTCGCGTGCTCCAGGCCGTGATTGCGCCGGGTGCGCCGGACGAGGGGCAGTTCTAACGCGGGACGCAGAAAGCGGGCAATTTGCTCAATCATTTAAAATCTCCAACCCACAAAACGGCTTCATCTTGCCTGAAGAGTATTTAACACGCAACAGTGTAAATGAAGTATAAACGTTTTCCTGCGTTAAGCCTACGTTTCCCCAATTGTAACAACTTTAGTGACCAAAATTCGATGGAACTGTATTACACTGAGAATCGTCTATAGGTGTGTTCATTGCACTATAAATAAGGAGCAAATGATGCGACACACAACCAAATGGCTTTTGGGTTTATCCTTGCTTTTACTGCTGACCGCGCTGCCACTGATGGCGATTCAGGCGCAGGAAATCCAGCAGACTGTCACCCCCGAACCCACCGTTACGCTGCCTTTTTCTGGCGATAACAATGGTGATAATGGCGACAATGGCGACAATGGCGATATGGAAGTTCTGGAATACGGCGACAGTGTTGATGGTGAATTGACGGTCAGCGATCCTACTGTAACCTACCAGTTCGATGGTGAAGAAGGCGACACCGTCACCATCAGCATGACCGGTCCGTTTGATACCTATCTGGTTCTACAGGACGACAGTGGTTTTGAGCTGACCTACGATGACGATGGCGCAGGCAACCTCAACTCGCGCATTTCTGCCTACGAACTGCCTTACACAGGTACTTACTACATCGTGGCGCAGAGCTACAGCTATCGCACGGGCGGTACTGGTGTTTCGGGCGAGTATACGGTGAGCATCAGCCTGACCGAAATCCACAATATCGAATACACGCAGGAAGTTGAAGGCGAACTGAGCAGCGCTAATCCCGCCGCCTTGTTCCGCTTTAACGGCGACTCCGGCGATCTGGTAGCCGTCACGGTCACCGCTGACAGCTTCGCGCCGTATGTCACCATTTCTGACCCCGATGGTTATCAGGTCGCTTACAGCGATTACTATAACACCGGGCGCGTGGCTGTGGTTGGCCCGACCAGCCTGTACTATTCCGGCAACTATACTATCACCGTGATGAACAACAGCGGTTCCGGCGGCGGCACCTTCACGCTGACCGTTGATCGTATTGAACTGACCGAAGTTGAATTTGATGAGGAAACCGAAGTTGAACTGAGCGGCGGTCTGCCTGCTTACTACAGCTTTGATGCCAATGCAGGCGAATTGATTAACGTATCGGTAGACAGCGATAACACGATTGATACGCGTATCGATGTCCTTGACCCCAGCGGCTACAGCGTCTATTCGGACGATGACAGCGGCGCAGGTTTCGATCCCGAAGTTAATCGGTTGGTGATTTCGACGACAGGAACTTACACCATCGTTGTGCGTCCGTTCGCCGACAGCGGTGAAGGCACGGTCACGATGGTTGTCTCCCGCGCCGAAGTCCCGTCACTGGATGATGGCCCGCAGACGCTGGAACTGGGTGAAAAGCAGCAGCGCGGCGTCGTGACCTTTGAAGCTGAAGCTGGCGAAGAATACACGATCATCTTCAGCGGTCTGAATGGTGCGCAGCCTTACATCACCATTTCGCAGGAAGGGTACACGATTACGACAGTGAGCAGCGGCTCTGTCAACGGCCTGTCGGTGACCATCAGTGCTCCGAGCGATGGCCCGGTGCAGGTACAGATTGAAGACTACAGCTACTCGAACATCTCGCTGACGGTTGAACTTGGGGAATAATCCCTAACTCAGGCGAAAGACTTACGAAGGGGCAAACCGATGGCTTGCCCCTTTGTATTTCAGGTGACGATCATGTCGCGCTCGGCACGCATATACCTGATTTTTTGACTGATGAAGTCCTTCATCTCATTCAGCGCCTTCATCTTCTGCTCAATCTCCTCAAGTTTGAGATACAGGTAATGTTCCTTTTCATCAAGCGTAAGCTCGTCCGTTTCCCAGGCGTGAATGGCCTGCCGCATCTCGCTCAGCGTGAAACCAATGGCCTGCCCTATCCTGACGAGATTGAGGCGGCTCACGGCAGCGTCGGAGTAGTGCCGATAGCCGTTTTGTCCACGCTCAAAATGGCTTTCGTCCAGCAGCCCCTGCTTTTCGTAAAAACGAATCGTGTCGATACTTAATCCGGTGGTCTGCGCAAGTTCATGAATGAGCATCAGGAAACCCCTTGACTCTCGAGTATACTCCATAGTTTACACTCTATTGGTCAACGATGGATACAAGGAGTTTGACCATGGCAGCAGTGGTAGTGACAGGGGCGGCCAAAGGGATTGGGCGGGCGACAGCCTTATATCTTGATGGTAAGGGATTTACGGTGCTGGCAGGCGTGCGCAGTGCGGCAGATGGCGACAGTTTGTGTCAGGAAGCGTCACCGCGTTTGCAGCCCATCATGCTGGACATCACCAACTCGGCGCACATCGCGCAGGCAGCGGAGACGGTCAAGCGGGTTGTGGGGCAGGAGGGTTTAGCGGGGCTGGTCAATAACGCAGGCATCGCGGTTGCCATGCCGCTGGAATTCATTCCACTGGACGAGTTTCGCCGTCAGATGGATGTCAACGTGACTGCACAGCTTGCGCTGACTCAGGCGATGCTGCCTGCGCTGCGCCAGGCAAAAGGCCGTATCATCAACGTCAGTTCCGTCGGGGGCCGTATCGCGGGGTCGATGCTGGGGGCCTATCACGCCTCGAAATTCGCGCTGGAAGCGCTGACCGATGTGCTGCGGCAGGAACTTGCGCCCTGGCAGGTGCAGGTTATCAGCGTTGAACCGGGCGGCATCGCCACACCCATCTGGGAAACCAGCGTCAATTTAGCCAACCGTTTAGAGGAACAAATGCCCGCGCAGGGAAAAACGTATTATGCAAAAGCGATTGCTGGCGCGCGCGCTTTTGCTGAGAAGACGGCCAAAGCAGGGTTGGCACCAGAGCGCGTGGCCGAAGTTATTGGCAAGGCGCTGAGCGCCGCCCAGCCGCGCACGCGTTATGTTGTGGGAACAGACGCCTTGATTGGCTCCGCTATATTAGCGCGCTTGCCAGATCGCTGGCGTGACCGTGTCATGGCAAGTCGTCGATAGGGCGCAAACCACCAGACGACAGCGGCGAACCCTGCTGCGTCTGGGGTGTTGATTATGTGGTTGTCACTACAGAATTTGCGAGAGGAACAACTGGGTACGAGGGTGATGCTCTGTCTGTTCGGAGAAGAAGTCATCCGGCGTACCCTGTTCCACGATGCGTCCCTGATCGAAGAACAGAATACGGTCTGCAACTTCACGGGCGAAGCCCATTTCATGCGTGACGCACAACATGGTCATGCCGGACAGCGCCAGTTCCTTCATCACGTCCAGCACTTCCTTAATCATTTCAGGATCAAGTGCTGAGGTAGGTTCGTCAAACAGCATGATTTTCGGTTCCATCGCCAGCGCGCGGGCAATGGCTACACGCTGCTGCTGCCCGCCGGAAAGCTGTCCCGGATATTTGCGCGCCTGTTCGGGGATGCCCACACGCTGAAGCAGTTCCATCGCTTTGGCTTCGGCACGCTGGCGGGGCCAGCGGCGTACCTGCATGGGAGCCAGCGTGACATTTTCCAGGACGGTGAGATGCGGGAACAGGTTAAACTGCTGGAAGACCATGCCGATTTCCTGACGGATGGCGGCGATGTTGCGGATATCGTTGCCCATCACGATGCCATCAACGACGATTTCACCCTCTTGATGTTCTTCGAGGCGGTTAATACAGCGAATGAACGTCGATTTGCCAGACCCTGACGGGCCAATAATGACCAGCACTTCTCTGGACTGTACTTCTACTGAAACATCGCGCAGTACCTGAAAGTCCCCATACCACTTGTTGACATTGCGGCAGGAAATAATCGGCTCATCCTTTGGCTTACGGTCATCCTGCATCATTCAATCGCTCCTCAAAACCCGAACCCGTTAATTAACACAGACTTACACGCTGAAAGTGGCACCTGAACATGTTGTCATTTGCTGTTTCGCAGCGTTTCCAGCTTTTTGGCGATCAAGCCTTTCACTTCACCGGGTTCGGCATGGCGTCCCAGGCCTTTCTTGGAAAACACCAGCTCGCCGTTGATGGTCACCTCGAACTTGCCGCCGGAGGACGGCAGCAGAGTCCATGACCGAATGAAGGCTTCAATCTCCCGCTCACCCAACACTTCTGTCGTCAAACTGACGACACGCGGGGCATAATTTCAAACCGCGCAGTATTCAATCTGGATGTCCATCAGACCCAGTTGCATGAGCTTACGTCCTCCAGCGCATGTGTGATAGGTTAAAATGTGCTAAAATCGTGCCTTAGAACGAGGATTATAACAACAATTCACAAAAACACAGAAATTATTCATAGAACCTCAATTTCATTTGAAACTGCACTGGATGACAATAATAATATGACGCCCTTGTAATGGTTGGAGGCCTGGTTGTGACGCAGTTAAATGACATCGTTAATGAGTATACGCGGATGCGCAGAAACGGTTTGGACGCGAAGGTGGCGCTGCACGCGCTGCGGACGTATATTGAGCCACTGCCCAAAGCAGAGCGCGAGTCCCTGGCGCAGCAGCTTCGCGTTTGGGAAACCGGGGAACAAGCCAAACCGAAGACGGATACCCAGACCCAACCCAACGCGTCGCCTCTGAAACCGCTACAGCCGATTACGCCTGATCCGCACACGGGTTCGCAGACGCAAATTCGGCGCATTGGTGTGCCGAATGCTGTCCCCATTAATGACCAGACCGATTTGGGGGAACTGCAAGGGCGGTTTGATACCCGTACTCTCGTGGATGAAAACACACGCGTCAGCCAGGACTTTTTCGGTGTGACCTCGGTGATGGTGCTCCAGGTACGTGGGACGAATCAGGCGTTTGAAGTGCGCCCGCAGTCCTATGGGCATGACATCGTTATTGGCCGCAGTTCCGAGCAGAGCGCCATGCACCCCGACATTGATCTGGCATCGTTCCAGGCAGCGGAGATGGGGGTTTCGCGTCTGCACATTTCAATGCGCTATGATGCTGATCATAATGCCATTCACATCTACGATTTGGGTAGTTCTAATGGTTCCTACCTCAACAACCAGCGCCTGAATGCGCACGAGGTGCGTTTTCTGCGTGATGGCGATCAACTGCGGCTGGGGCGCATGGTGCTGCAAGTGAAGTTCAAACATGCGGGCCACTAGTGCAGCAGGATGTCGGACGAGTTATCGTTGCGGGCCAGCATCTGGTGTGCTTGTGCCCAATCCAGACCCTGAAGGAACTGTTCCGGGGTGAGGCCTGTTTCTTCCGCTAGTTCTGCTTCTTCCCAATGGCGTCCGGGTTTCTGCGATGCGACGGATAATATGACCATTGCGTAGTATTCAGCAAAGCTGGTGGATTGCGCTGTCATCTGAGTTACCCTCATTCACAACCGTGTGTTCCGGGCAATTACCTCTATCATACGCTGAATTGCGATGCATTAAAATGGGGGGAAAGCGCAAGGCGTGGTGAGATTCAAGGTTAGGTGGACGTTTAATTGAGCGTCGCTGCACGAAGAATATCCGCGATAGGTCCCACTTGCCAAGCCTGGCAGCGCACCATAACGAAATCCTGACCTAAATTTCACGTTAAAATTGAGAGCAGGCTATATACAGCGTTTTAAAACTGTGCTATTCTGGTTTTGTGTAATCACACTTGACAGTCGAATACGAAGGGCGTAGAATGCTCTCCACAAGTACGGGCCTATAGCTCAGTTGGGAGAGCGCTTCAATGGCATTGAAGAGGTCAAGAGTTCGAGTCTCTTTAGGTCCAACGCAGCGAACGCAAACCAACCCCTTCGTCCCCGATGATGGGGTTTTTTCGTAGAAAGGCGAGAGCTGTGGCAAAAACAAAGCGTAACGTCCTGGACGACATTGCCGATGGTGTGCGCGAAATTCTGCGAGATTTAGACCGCCTGTTTAACCCCCAGCAAAAACCGCAGCGCGCGCTTGTTCCAGTGCCTGTACGCAGACCGCAGCAGCGCCCACGCCCCGAACGCTAAGCGTTACATCCATAACATAAGAACACGGAAAGGCGTGAAGAGTTACGCCTTTTTTTGCTTTATGCTTCTGTAAGGATTTCACGGCAGGATAGCCTTGTAGAAATGACGAGGCTGTTCACATGAAATTTTTTGTGTCTGTGTTGTTGACGCCGCTGCTGGTGGGCTGCACGCTCGCCAGTGCCAGCGCGCCCGTCGTCGAACCTGTGCCAACGGCCACTGCATCTGCGCGGCCTGTAACGTCCAGCCCCTTCGCGACGACTATTCCCACGATACCGTTTACCCCAACTGAGGATCGAAACATGGCAAGCCTTGCGCAATATGGCATCGCGCCAGAACTCAACAACAGTGCATGGTTCAACAGCGATGTGCCGCTGCGCCTCGCTGATGTGCGCGGGCAAGTCGTCCTGCTGGAGTTCTGGACGTTCGACTGTATCAACTGCATCCGCACGCTGCCGTATGTGCAGCGCTGGCACGAAACCTACGCCAGCCAGGGACTGGTCGTGATTGGCGATCACTTCCCGGAGTTTGACTACGAACGCGATATTCAGAATGTGCGGGCGGCGGCGGCGCGGCTGGGCATTACCTATGCCATCGCGCAGGACAATGATGGCGCTACCTGGCGTGCCTATAATCAGCGCTACTGGCCGACGATGTACCTGATCGACAAGTGGGGGACGATTCGATATTTCCACATCGGTGAGGGTGCTTACGAGCAAACCGAAGCGGCGATTCAGGCTTTATTGGCCGAACGTTACACGCCGGAACCCGCCGCCAGCACCCCGGTTCCGCGCCGCTATCTGTCCCCGACGACGACTCTGAACGTGCGAACGGGCGCAGGCATTGAGTACGCGCAGATGGGGGCTATCAGTCCTGACATGGTGTTTGTCGTGCTGGGCGAAGAAAGCGGCTGGTACCGCATCAACTACAACGACAGTCGGGGCTACGTCTCCGGCGAATACGTCAGCGTCAGCAGCCCATAGCCAACTCGTGCTGTGCGTTGTCTGGCGCAGGGGTTACAATGTGCGCTTCATGCAGGAGGAGGCGCAGTGAACGGCAAACGATTGGTTAATCTCTCCACGTTCAGCACTGAGATGGGCGTGGAGTTTTATTTACAGGACGATGGCAGCGTATTGGGGAGCGCGACGCTGCAAAAAGGACACGAAGGCCCGCCGTTTCATGTGCATGGCGGCGTGCTGGCCTCGCTGCTGGATGAGGCGATGGGTGCGGCAGCGTGGGCCAGCGGTAAACGGGTGGTCGCCGTGAACCTGAACTTTAACTTCCGCAAGCCTGTGCCGCTGGGTATGCCGCTGCGCATCGAGGGCCGCGTGGATCGCGTTGAACGGCGCAAGAACTTCACGGTGGGTCAACTCCTGCTGCCGGATGGCGCGGTGGCTGTAGAAGGAACGGGCATCTTCGTCGAAGCGCCGCACATCTTCGAGAATATGTCTAATCCCTTTGCGCATGTGCCAGAGGAGTAGCTGGACACGGCGCAACCTGTTTTCCCATTTCCACGTACAAACCGATAGAGACAGCGCGCGCCGAAGTGTGCTATGCTTGGGTTAATTCCCCTCGTAACTAGGGGGATAGGCGCGGCTGTTTCGCGCTACACTGATATTGTGCATCACAGCGGATTAAAATCATGAGACGTGGAATTATTGTCCTTCTGTTGTTTATCGTTGTCGTAGGCGGCATTCTGGCCGTCAGCCAGCTCATTCGCCAGCAGCCACCATTAGAGATCGCCGTCGCTGTTGACCCGCTGGGGGCGTCGTGGCTGCGCAGCGCAGCGGAAACCTACAACGCAGGTGAGCATCTTGTGGGTACGCGGCGCATCCAGATCGTTTTGCAGGAAGTCAGCGATGTCGATGTCTGGCGCGGCGAAACAGGCTGGCGCTCGGACAATCATCCCGCCGCGTGGATTCCGGCGACAACGGCCTCTCTGAATTATGCCAACACCCTGTCATTTGAAACAGTGCAGCCGTCGCTTGCCCGCACTCTGCTGCTGTGGGGCGGTTTCGTGGATCGCATTAACGTCCTGACAGCAGGCGGCACCCAGCCCCTCGATTGGGCGGCGTTGGGCGCGGCGGCGGCGTCCGAAGGCGGCGCGTGGGATACGCTGGCGGGCGGCAATCGCAGTTGGGGCTATCTCAAGTTTGCTTTTCCCACGCCGGAACGCTCGATGGCGGGCGTGGCGGTGATGTTCTCCGGCGCGGCGGATTTTAGCGATACGCTGGCGCTCACGGGCTTGGAAACAGGTTCGCGCGAGTTCCGTGATTGGATGCTGCCGATTGTACAGAGCGTGCCCAACTTCCAGACGTTGGGCGCAGACCCAGCGGCGACCATTGCCTCGCGCGGCACATCTGTCGCCGACATTGCGCTGCTGCCCGAAAGCGAATGGCTGACGCAGATCGGAAGCCTGAACCCGGCTCAGTTTCAACTGGCGTATCCGGCGTATCAGTTCGTGTTCGATTTCCCGCTGTCGATCTGGGATGATGCCGAGACTACCGAGGAAACCCGTTCGGCGGTGGCTGACTTTGGCACTTTTCTGATGAGCGACACCCAGCAGGCGGCAACCGTGCGTTTTGGCCTGCGTCCAGCGGCCAGCGAACCGACGGGCAGTGAAGCGTTGTTCGCGGCAGGCCAGCCGTTTGGCATTCTGGCAGCACCGCCGCTGGATTTGCTGGTGCAGCCGCCATCCCGCACCGATGCGCAAAGCCTGATCCAGTGGTTCATTCAGAGTTAAACAGGTGATGGCGGCTCACATTTAACCGGCAGTGAACAACAAACAGATGATTGAACTTACATGGGAACAAGCCAGCGCGTGGCGTGCCCAGCGCCACCAGCTTTATCAGCGGGCCGACAAGCCGCAGATGCTTGACGTGGTGCGCCATCTGTGCGGCGTGCAGGCGCAGGTGATGTCGGCGGCGGAACTGGCGTTGTGGGCGCGCGTGGAGGATGTAACCTCCGACGAGGTGCAAAACGCTGTGGCAGCAGAAAACGCTGGTCAAAGCGTGGGTGATGCGCGGCACGCTGCACCTGATGCTGGCCGAGGATTTGCCGCTGTATGTCGCCGCGTCCAGCAGCACGCGCGACAGCTACACCAAACCCGCGTGGCTCAAATATCACGGCGTCACGCTGGACGAAATCCGGGCGATTATCGCCGCTGTGCCGGAGGTGCTCGACGGGCGAGTCCTCACGCGCGAGGAGCTTGCCGACGCCATCGCCACCGCGACTCATTCTCCGCATATCCGCGAACTGCTGCTGTCCGGCTGGGGCGCGCTGCTCAAGCCTGCCGCGTATCACGGCTATCTGTGTTTTGGTCCGGAGTCAGGGGCGCAGCGTGACCTTTACCCATCCGAAGTCATGGCTGGGCGGCTGGCAGGAAACGACTGCCAAAGAAGCGCAGATGAGCATTCTGCGGCGCTACCTGACCGCTTACGCTCCGGTGACGCGCGAGGACTTTGCGCGCTGGTGGGGCGTACAGCCGGCCCCCGGCAAAAAGTGGTTCGTGCCGCTTGCCGATGAAGTTGGAAGAAGTCAGCGTGGAAAGCACAAAGTTGCTGCTGCTTAAGCAGGATGCGGCGGTGGCAGGCGCTTTTTCCGCAGCGGACACGGTACGCCTGCTGCCGAACTTTGACCCTTACGCGCTGTCGTCGCATTATCACAGCCGCTACCTGCGCAGCAAAGAGCTGGAAGCGCGGGTCTACCGCACATCGGGCTGGGTGTCGCCAACGGTTGTCGTTAACGGGCAGATTAAAGGGGTGTGGGAATACGAGGAAAAACGTTCCAGAACCCGTGTATCCGTGTCGCTGTTCGCGCCGCTGCCCTCGCATCTTGAGCAGCAGATCGAAGCCGAGGCGCAGCGCTTAGGTGCGTTTTTGGGCGGCGATGTGGACATTGCGATTGTTGTATCGTAGGGGACAATCTCCCCGATTGAACTTGCTTTAGGCTACATTATGGAGGCATCATGAAAAGAACCTCTCTCAATATGACTATCCTGCTGATTGTGCTGATGTTGTTCCTGACCGCCTGCGACCTTGGCGGTGGGGGAGGCAGCACCACAACAGGCGGCATTCCTGATAATGCCATTCAGATTTCGATTGTTTACGCGCCGGAATCCGATTTGTATATGCCGCAGGTGATGGCTGACTTCAACCGCGCCTACGCCGAAGGCCGCAACCCGATCACCAATCAGCCGCTGGCGCAGGGCGAACGCCCGATTTATATCACAGGCGATGATGGCTCGTCCGGCACGGTGATGCAGGGCATCGTCAACGCCATGATTGCGCCTAACAATGAAAACGTCGCGCGTCCCACGATTTTCGCGCCGTCGGTCAGTCACTGGCTGGCGCTGGCGAACTACCAGAGTGGGCGGCAAATCTTCGACCTCTCGGCGGCACAGCCTACCGCGCTGGCTCCGGTGGTCATGGCTATCTGGGAGAGCCGCCTGCAAGCCATCCGCGATACCGTTGGCTATGATGACATCGGCTGGGAAGAACTGCTGCAAGTGCTGAACAGTCCCAACGGTTGGGCCGACTACGGCATTCCCAACGGACGCCGCACCGTGTACTACGGCCACACCGACCCGCTGATTAGCTCCACCGCGCTTTCAACGCTGATTGCCGAGTTCTACGCCGCCGCGCGTTCCGATGGTTTCACCGGACGCCGTTTGGGGCTGGAACAGGTTAACGATACTGAAGTGCAGCAGGGCGTGCGCGACATCGAAGAACTGATTCGGCACTATTCGCGCCGTACCACCGAATTCGTGGAGTACATCGCGCAGGGGCCGGAATACCTGGACTTCGTGGCGCTGGAAGAAAACGATCTGATTCGCATCAATCGTGGGCAGACACAGGTGCAGCCGCCGGAACGCCTGGTCGCGCTGTATCCGCGCGAAGGCACGTTCTGGCACGAACACCCCTTTGGCATCGTGCAGTTGGATGAAGCGCAGGGCGGCTGGACAACGGCTGAACAGCGCGAAGCAGCGCGCGTCTTCACCGAATACGTGCTGACGCCCACTGTACAGCAGACGATCATGAGCTTTAATTTCCGTCCGGCGAACCCCGATGTGCCGCTGGATTTCCCCTTCGTGCCGGAAAACGGTGTGACGGTTGAAGGCCCATCGACCATCCTTGATGTGCCGCAGCCGGAAGTCATCGCCGCCATTCAGCAAAGCTGGGCGCTGGTCAAGAAGCAGGCGGATATTCTGATGGTGATGGACATCTCCGGCTCGATGCAGACCGACGACAAAATCGGTCAGGCCGTCGAAGCCGCGCTGGCCTTCCTTGATGGCATGGAGTCCACCAACCGCGTTGGCCTGATGCTGTTTAACGACGAGATTGACTATCGCGTGGAACTGGATACCTACGAGACGATTCAGAATCGATTGTATTCCAACATTCGCGGCCTGCGTGCCGACGGTGGCACCGAACTTTACGGGGCGCTGCTGGAGGCGGTCAACATCATGTCCGAAGAACCGGATGAGGATCGCATTCGCGCTGTGATATTGCTGAGCGATGGGGCGCATACGGGCGACAGCGGCACCACGCTCAATCAGGTCACGGCGGCGATAAATGCCACGCGTGACGCGCTGAACCCGGTGATTGTCATTCCGATTGCTTATGGGGAAGACGCGGACATCAATACGCTGAGCGCTATCGCCCGCGCCAGCCAGACACGCGTCCAGTCCGGCGACGCGGACACCATCACCAGCCTGCTGGACATCATCGGCAGCTACTTCTAAGCGCTCATCCTGTAGAGGGTGATACTCTAATTGCCCTCTACAAAACTTAATCTTTTAATTCCACACCAGGAAAAACACAGTCATCGATACGCAGCCAACCAGCGCACCGATGAGCACCTGCCGCAGCGTATGGCGCTTGAGCACCAGACGGGCCATACCGACCACGACGATCAGGGGAGACATGAGCAGGCCATAGAGCGCGCCAAACCACAGCGCGACCACCACCACCGCGCCGCTGATGCCAATCATGTGGACGCTGATCTGCCAGACGAGGGTAATCAGGGCCATCAGCGCGACTTGCACCATCGTTACCAGACTGACGAACTGGATGGTGCGCGAACCCTGCGCCAGTTGGAGGATGCCGACATTGCAGGCTGCAAGGATGAAGGTGACCAGAAAGGGCACAAAACGTTCTTTGCGCAAGGGCATATGGATATCGGTGATTTTGCCCTGCTTCACCCGTACAGCGATGAACAGCACCGGCACAATGCACACCAGCAGCACATAGACCCAGGCCCAGAACATTGTTTGTTCACCGGACGCAGACTCACGGGCACCCAGCGCCAGTGCTAAAAGCCCCCACACGACGGGCGGGCTGACCACATCTGAAACGATTCGTGCCCATTTGATGTCTACATCTGCAACCATGAAACTCTTGACCTGTTGATATACGTGATGGCTATTGTAGCTATTTAGCAGCGCTTCATCGAATCATGGACAATTTTGTCTTTATATATTTTTCGGAAATTGTCGTGATGTTTTGTGCGACTCACGCATCCATCGTTTATAATGGGTATTATAAGGATTGAATGATTCAATAGTTGGGGAGGATTGGCGGTGATTGAGTGCCCAAATTGTAAGCGTCAGGTGCCAGAGAACTCCAAAATCTGCACCTATTGTGGTGCGCTGTTAGAGACGACGCAGCCTACCGCCACCCGTGCGCTCAGTGACACGGATTTTGAAGATAGTGTGCCGCGATGGGGGACGGCACGCTTTAATGCGCGCATGAATCTGGTGCTGACTGTCCCGGATACCAGCACTTCGTTTGTCTTCGACGCTGAACGGATCGAGGAACTGGTGATTGGGCGTCAGGACCCGGCGACAGGGATTTCGCCGGATATTGATCTGCGGGATCATGGTGGGGTGGAAAAGGGCGTGTCACGGCGACATGCGACGATTGTGCGGCGTAACGGTTCGTTGAGCATTGTCGATCAGGGCAGCCCGAACGGCACCTTTTTGAACGGACAGCGCCTGGTGGCCAACCAGCCGCGCGTGCTGCGCGACGGCGATGATGTCCGCCTGGGGCATTTGGTGCTGCGCGTAACCTTTGAGCGAGCAGCCTCACCTATTACCTAATGTCATGATTGATCGCACAAATGAACAGTGGGTCGAAGACCTCACCGGGACAACGCAAGCACAGGCTCAGGCACTAGAGGATTTGCGCGTTCGTTTACAACGCAGCATCCTCTACTACCTGACACATGAACGTAGTGACCTCACAGACCGTTCTGGTCAAGAATTATCACAGATGGCAGATGACCTAGCGCAGGATGCCACGCTGCGCGTGATGGAGAACATGTCCAGCTTTCGTGGAGACAGCCGCTTTACCACATGGGCGACGAAAATCGCCGTGCGCCTGGCGATCAGCGAACTGCGGCGCGCGCGCCATAAAGACTTCAGCCTCGACGATATTACCGCCGACGGCGACTTGCAGATTGACACGAGTGATATTGCGGCGGTCACAGGGAGCACCCCGCCTGATCCCGAAGTCGCCACCGAACGCGCCGAAGTCCTGAACAAGATCGACAAAGCGCTGGAAGAAATCCTTACGCCGCGCCAGTATCAGGCGCTGGTGGCTGTCGCGCTGCGCGATATCCCGATGGATGTGGTGGCCGAGCAGTTAGGGACCAACCGCAACGCGCTGTATAAACTGCTGCATGATGCGCGGCGGAAACTGCGCAGTTATCTGGAGTCGCAGGATTTGCCGTTGAACTATATGCTGGAACTGTTTCACTGACAGGATGCAAACCGATAAGCCTGATTTTTACGAATCTTTTAGAGTGTGGCGCTTTCGTGAGGGTAAGAACAATCCAGGCATACTCGTCCAATGAGTAGCGCCGGAGAAAGAGGGGGCGCGCAAGATGAACCCAAGCTCGAAAAAACTGATTGACTTTATCTGCGGGCAAAGCTTTGACCAGGAAGTCATCGACATGGATTGTAATGAATGTTGTGAGCAGCTAACGTGCATCGCCGAACGTGTGGCGGCAGGCGCACAACTGTCCGACATCATGCCATCGCTCGAAGAACACTTCCGCTGCTGGCCCGATTCGCGCGAGGAGTTCGAGGCGTTAGTCGCCGTCATCCGGGCAGAGCAAGCAGGCATCATTGAAGACGACGAATAGGGCAGCCTTGCGTTGGCTTCAGCCGTAATGTTTTATCACATTGCCCAGACTATTGATCAAATGGGTCACACCACTGGGTGACCATCAGCGAGAGACCAGGAAATAACCATCATGCAAAAAACACGAGTCGTCGTCATTGGCGGCGGGCCTGCCGGGCTGACCGCTGCTCTGTATACCGCACGCGCACAGTTGAGCACGCATGTCATCGTCGGTGATAAGCTCGGCGGACAGATTTCGACCACCAACGATGTGGATAACTATCCCGGCTTTCCTAACGGCGTGACCGGGCCTGATCTGGCTTTTGCCATGAAGGAACAGGCAGAGCGCTTCGGGGCACAGTTCGTCTACGATTTTGTGACCGAGGTGGACTTCACGAAGGGGTCACCGTTCCTGGTCAAGACTCCCAGCGAACAGTACCTTGCCGACGCGGTGATCGTGACCATCGGTGCCAGCCCGCGTAAGCTAGGGGTGCCGGGCGAAGATGATTTCACGGCGAAGGGCGTAAGCTGGTGCGCAACCTGCGATGGCTTCTTCTTCCGGGGCAAGGAAATCATCGTCGTGGGCGGCGGCGACTCGGCTTTGCAGGAAGCGCTGTTCCTGACCAAGTTCGCGACGAAGGTGAGCGTGATTCACCGCCGGGATGAACTGCGTGCCAGCGTAGCTTTGCAGACACGCGCCAAAGCCAACCCGAAGATTCAGTACGTGTGGAACAGCGTCGTCGAGGACATCAAGGGCAACGGCTCGGTGAATGGTGTGACGCTCAAGAACGTCAAGACGGGCGAGAAATCTGACTTCCCGACGCAGGGCGTGTTCATCTTTATCGGCCATGACCCCAACGGCGGCGTGTTCAAGGGGCAGTTGGCGATGGACGACGACGGCTACGTGCTGATCGACTCGCTGATGCGCACCAACGTCGAGGGCGTGTTCGCGGGCGGCGAAATTGCTGACCGCGTGTTCAAGCAGGCGGCGACCGGTGGGCAGGGTCAGCGGCGGCTTTGAGCACCGTCCACTGGCTAAAGAACACGAGGCGACTCTGCAACCGCTGGAAGAAGCGGTAACGCAGTAAGCTACAGCGAAAGACAAATGACCAGTCCCCTTTCCAACAGCGAGAGGGGATTTTTATTTTTAAAGCGTGCGGCAGCGGGGGTCATATAGAATCGCGCAGTAGGTGATTGGGGCCAGCGATTTGAAAATGAAATGCGCGGTATTAACTATGCAGCGTTTTTGCTTCCGGTGGGTGTGGCGATTATCCTCATCATGATTTGCCGTGGACGCCCTATATTATTTTGCCGATAATACGCGCGCGGATACATTTTGCTTCGTGCCGACAGCGGCGAACGCGACACCGTGACCCGTCGTCAACGCCGATGGCTCGAACCTCATGCGCTTTATGATCACAGCGTCACGATGACTGGTCAGCTGATGGTAAGCCGATCGCCTGCGCATGACAACGTCATCCTGACCGCGGAAATCTGGCGCGAGTTATCAGGCATTATTACCGACCGATAATGACACAGATGAAGATTATCTCAAAGGCCTCAAGTCAAAGCTAGACAAATATCCAGTTGCAGATTCTACAAAAGATTGTTTCAGAATCTGACTATGAACAGAAAGGTTGATAGCTGAGGACACACATCACTTGCTGAAAAGTTTCTGAGAATGCTTCTGTCGTTTTATGGGAAGACAATCCCGTTTGCAGTATAATCAAAGAGAGCTAGCCAAATGTTTACAACAGAGTGTTTCCACTGGGATGGGTCTAGAGGAGGACAGAATCCGTGTGACGGCTAGATACAGCGGTTTCTGAGTAGTTCTGTTTGAATGCAGCAGTGGTCTGAAACACATCACAACGTGATGTTTCCAACTCTGTGAACGAATGAGAAGACGTTTACAAGGCCAACGAAATCCTCAGATATCCCGCTTGATTATACTATATGATCATCCCAAATGGAAAAGAATTGCAGACAAAAAGAGTGTTTCAGAACTGAATGGGTTCAATCAATGGAATGTTTAGTTGAACTGTCTGAAAATCACAAGAGATTCTCAGATTGCTTCTGTCTAGTGTTAGCGCTTATATTTCTGCCATACAATCCTATCGCTTGAAATATGCAAATGGACTTTACAAAAAGAGATTCCAGATTCTCTATGACGTGTTGATGGTTCAACACTGTGATTGCTCAGAAACACAAAGAATGCAAATCACTACGGGGGGGAATGTCTGCAATTAAAGGTATTTCCTTTACCGTTTACACAGCTATCAAATCTGGATATTCAACTCTACAATCCAGAGTGAAATGGTAATTGACATGAAATGTATCAAATGATAACTTGGTTTCTTATACTGAATGAAAGCAAGAGATTGATACGTGAAGATTGGTGACGTTTATTTAGCATTCTATGTTTTCCATCAACTGGACAAACAACAATACAGAAGATTATTACGCCGCGTGGTCACAAGAGAATGGTTAAATTGCTTTGTGTCAGACTGTGATGGCGCGCCGGATTTATATGATTGCTGAGCGCGGATGGTGCAGATACTAAAGGCTTTACCTTTGATGTAAAAGTGTCTGGTGATCCAACATGGTCATACTCAGACGGTTCACGTATTGCTTATGTGTTTATGGAAGTATCTGCGAACAGAGAGATTTATGTCATCAACGTGGACGGCACGAAACCAGATGAATCTCACAAATGGTATGGGTGGAGGCATCCAGCATGGTCGCCAAACAACGCATGTATTGCCTTAACAGGTGAAGGCGAAGAGAAACCCTGAAATTTATGTGATGAACGCTGACGGCTCAAAACCTTCGTCAACCTGACTAATAACAGCTATACTTCGAATGCTCACTGGTCATCGGACGGTTCACAGATTGTTTTCACATCGCGACGTAACGGCGGTCTGACTTACCTGATGAGTGCTGACGGTTCCAATCAAAGAGATCGACAGATGGGTGGGGAGCAATCTGGCGTCCCTAAATTACCGCTGGATAGCGAGAACAGTTCCCCCCGTCCGCGCGATTACCGTTCGCTAATCGCCGAACTTGATGCCCTGCGCCAGTGAAGCCGTGAGTAGTTGATGGTGTTGGTCTGGCGGCGCATGAAGCCTTTCCACGCGTCCGAGCCGGACTCGCGCCCGCCGCCTGTTTTTCGCCGAACGCCTGACGCGCCGCTCGTGCCGATGTTGACGTTAGCGATGCCGCAGTCTGACCCGGCAACGAGAGAACTGTTCCGCCGACAGCAGGTTAGCGGTGAAAATCGTGCCTCGATGTAAGCTCGGCACGCCGTTGTGCAGTTCCAGCGCTTCATCCAGCGTGTCATAGGCCATCACGTACAGGATCGGCGCGAAGGTTTCGTCGCACACCAGCGGCGTCTGCTGCGGCATGCTGATGATGGTCGGCTCGGACGAAGTGCGGGCCGAGGTTGGGCAGACGCCCGCCGCACAGCAGCGTGCCGCCCTGTTCCTTTGCGCTGGCCACGCCAGCATGTTATCCACCGCGCGCTGATTGACCAGCGGCCCCATCAGCGTGCCGCTGTCCAGCGGGTCGCCAATCGGCACCTGCCTGTAGGCTTTCACCGCCTGCTCGCACAGCGTATCGACGATGCTGCGCTGGGCGATGATGCGCCGCGTGCTGCGTGAGCGCTGCCCGGCAGTGCCCACCGCGCCGAAGACAATCCAGCACCACAGGAAGCAGGTTGGCGTTTTCGCTGACGATGATGGCGTTGTTGCCGCCGAGTTCGAGGATGGTGCGTCCTGCTTCCGCTGGCAACGGCTTGCGACACGCGTTTGCCGTGCAGATGGAACCGGTAGTTTTCGACCAGCAGGCGCGCGTCGTTGGTCATCAGCTCGGCTGATTTCGCGTTCGCCGATGGCGATGTTGAAGATGCCATTAGGTAAGCCGTGCGCGGCAGTCACGCGTTGGCGATGCATGTGACCGCGACGGCGGTCATGCGTCAGTTCCGAGGGCTTCCAGAGCATTGTGTCGCCGCAGACGGCAGCCAGCGCCGCGTTCCAGGCCCACAGCCACTGGGAAGAAAGGCAGTGATGATGCTGATAATCCGGAAGCGGTGCTGGGTCGTCGCGCTACGGTGGCCAGCGCTTTCGGAGTGTATCGTCAGGCCGTAAAGCTGGCGACAGCCCGACGGGCAAAGTCGTGATGTCGATCATTTCTGTACTTCTTCGCCCGCGCCTTCGGCCTTGATTTTTGCCCATTTCCAGCGACAATCTTCAGACCACCGTGCCAGCTCTTTCAGTTCGCGCAGGGCGTTGCCTAAATCGCGGATGACTTCACCGCGCCAGGGGCAGGAATCGTGCGCCATGTTTTGAAGGCGGCGGCGGCTTGCTCCACGACTTTCTGGTAGCTGGCGGGCGTGGCCTGCACCACCGCCGCGATGGGTTCGTTGGTCGTCGGGTTGTAAGAGATGAGTTTTCCTGCAGGGTCAATCCAGCCGTCTGTGCCCGTACAGGCACCTGGATTCACGTCGAGAAGGTGAAGCT
This sequence comes from Anaerolineae bacterium, assembly GCA_046328675.1. Lineage (GTDB taxonomy): Bacteria > Chloroflexota > Anaerolineae > Aggregatilineales > Phototrophicaceae > JACAER01. The sequence continues at coordinate 12,597 of JAXLWC010000031.1, read as the reverse complement.
TATTGAGAAGCGATTTCATTCCATGAACCTTTTGCAACAGCTATTCAAAATGAGCCATAAACGTCTCATCAAGTTAATCCTCAATGAGAGCTTTAGGCAGTTTATGATTTATATTGCAGCATTCCCCACCCCATAATGTATGGGATGATTCACGCACCCGTGTCGCCAAAAGGATAACCATTCATCGAAACATGCATGTTTAGCACGCCAACCAGGAGGTTTGTATGCACAGGGGTTCACTATCGCCCCTACCGGAATCATTAGCCCGCAGTGCTTGCTCACCTGACGTACGGGAAGCTGCGCTGCCCGTCGATTCTGACTTTCTACTCTTTGGTTTCCTGGCAGGCCCGGTTTTTCACCTGATTGATATTGATCATGTTCTGGGAGAACCTGTTGCCTCATCGTCAGCCTGTCAATTGCCATCATTCTCTTTGAAGGCGGCCTGACGCTGCGGTTTGCTGATCTGCGCCAGATTGAATCAGGTAGTATGGCGCATTTTGAGGTTAGCGTGCTTTTGCCACCTGGGCGTTAACGATGCCTGCTGGCGCTGGTGCTGCTGAACTTCAGTTTTCAGCTTGCGTTTAGGCGCGATGCTGGTGGTCACCGGCCCAACCGTTATCATCCCGCTGCTGCGCCAGATCTTTGCCCCCTCCAAGCGGGCGGCTTCCATTCTGCGCTGGGAAGGCATCGTTATCGACCCGATTGGCGTGGTGTTAACGCTGCTCATCTGAAGCGATCACAGATGTGAGTCTTGATGGCAATCTCCCTGAGTCTGCTCGTGGGCTTAGGCAAGACTCTGGTCATCGGCTTAGTCCTCGTCAAGCATCACGCCGCGCCTGCTGATCGAGGCGCTGCGCCGCCACTGATCCCTGATTATCTGAAAATCCGATCACGCTGTTTCTTGTCATTCTCGCCTTTACCCTTTCCGACGTGTTGCAGCCTGAATCGGGACTGCTCACAGTAACGGTGATGGGGATTATTCTCGCGAATCAGAAACAGCATCATGGGACGCTGGACACCGGGGCGGTGGTCCATCGCCCGTGCCCATTGCAAGGATTGTCGAGTTCGCCGAGACGCTGCAACGCTGGATCGTTTCCAGTTTGTTCATCATGTACGCTGCGCGCTTACGGCTGGAAGACATGGCACAACTGGGGTGGGGCAAGGCTTAAGGCTTTGTGCTGGGGCTGATCTCGCTGGTGCGTCCGCTGTCCGTCTGGCGGCGCACGCTGGGGTCGACGCTGTCGCGGCAGGAGCGTATTTTCATTGGCTGGACGGCTCCCGCGGCATCGTCGCTGCTTCGCATGGCGTCCATCTTCGGCCTACCGAGCGGCTTGGGCATGGAAGGTGCGGAACAGCTTACGCCCATCGTCTTTGCCGTCGTCATCGGTACGGTGGTGGTCTATGGCCTGACGGCGGGGAAGCCGCTGGCGCAGCGCCTGAAGCTGTCGCAGGCTAATCCACAGGGTACGTTGATTGTTGGCGCGTACGATTGGGCACGTGCGCTGGCTCACGCGCTGAACAAGGCTGGCATCCAAACGCCATTACCAGGATACCAACTGGACGAACGCACAGCAGGCGCGCATGGAAGGACTCGTGGTCTATGGCAGCGCGCTTTCCAGTCAGACTGATGAACTTCTCGATCTATCGGGTATCGGGCGGGTGCTGGCACTCACATCGAGCGACGAGGTCAACACGCTGGTTGCGCTGCGCTTCACGCAGTTGTTTGGGCGCGCGCAGGTGTACCGCTTGCCGCCAGCACGCACGGCCAGCCGCATGGGCATCACCCACGAATTTTCCGGGCGCTTCCTCTTTGACAATAACCTGTCGTTTTTTCATTTTCAGCTCGTTCCTGCAGGCATCACCAGCGGTCAATCAACTGACGCCTGAGTTTGATCTCGCCGCTTTCCAAACGCAGTATGCGGGTAAAGCTCAGCCCCTGTTTGTCGTTGAAAAAAGTGGACGGCCGGTGGTCTGACTGTGGATGCGCCGCTGAAACCGCAAGTGGGACAGTCTCTGGTGAGTCTGGTGCGCCCGTGACTGCGGCAAGACAGAGGTTACAAGATTCTCGACTGGCACATTGAGCGCGTAAACGGCTTCCCGCGATGCGTTGCGCCCTGTGGAGCCAGCACGCTCGAAAACAGCACGAAACGTTCAACGGAAATCACGCGCGACCTGGAAAGCGCGATGTGCGTCTAAAAACCGCGCGGCGTCCTGCGGCGGGTCGCCGTGCCAGCGTGATATGCGCGAAGAAAGGGCGGCCTTCCGGCGGGAGACCTGCTTTGCCCAGCCGCGGTCACCCGCTGGTACAGGGCTGCGAAAGCCGCCGGGTTATCGTCGATGCCGCCCACAGCACGCGCGCGGGTTTGGGGCGCTGGCCTTTGCCCGGCGGCGGGAACTGGCCCACGCCGCGAAACTGCATCGTAAACGGCGCGGCTTTTGACATCCGCCAGCGAAACCGCTTGATGGCAGCAAACTGTGCCGCCTCAAAATACCGCTAATAAAACGTAGCGCGTCAGGTGAAGCTGATCGCGTTTGGTGCGGCGGCCATCGACCCGCAGCGCCGCGAGTTCGTCTTTGACATCGTCGGGGAGTTCAATGGCTGTGAATAAGCGCATACGTCTCAATATTCTGCTCTGTTGTGATGTTCGTAAGCATAACACCAGACAGGATGTGAGAACCACCCCCACGCACTACGCACGCCACAGTTCTGAAATCCAACAGAGCTTCCACATTGGCTGATGGGTGAAAGCCCCGTTATCTTACATCTTAAAGTGAGTCGCCCACGTAACACGACTACGATGAAAAGCCGTTATTGCTTGATGCTCTCTCTTGGCGCTCTTGGCGTCTTGGGGTTCAATTTGCAGGATTACGTTGCCTGCTCATTAAACGGACAACTGTGAACTTGCCCTACGCGGTGACAGCCTGCGGCGTATAGTATCCGGCAGGCGTGCGGAAGGTCACGCACAGGCGGTTCCAACTGTTAATCAGCACAATGGCCATCGTCAGGTTCACCAGCTCGGCGCTGCTGAACTGCGCCTTCGCCTGGTTGTACACGGCGTCGGGCACATTCGTTTCGCTTAACAGCGTCACCGCTTTCGAAGGCCAGCGCCGCCTGTTCGCGGTCTGTGTAGCAGGGGGCTTCACGCCACACGCTGAGCATATAGAGGCGCTGTTCGGTTTCGCCCGCCGCGCGCGCATCCTTGCTGTGCATATCGACGCAGTAGGCGCACTGGTTGATCTGTGACGCGCGCAGCCGTACCAGTTCCAGCAGCGAGCCCAGCCCGCAGCCATCGACATACTTCCTGCATGGCAGCCATCACTATGGCAGGGGTGGCTTTGTAGTATCCAAAAACGTTCAGACATGGGGAGGGTTCTCGTAGATGAAATCATATGGTGATGATTACAGTTTGGCGCCGGTAAGCGGTCTGCACAAAAGCGCCACTTCTGCGCCGTTTTACATACCACTTGTAAGAGAATTTAAGAACCTGTTTGAAGATCCAGTTTTTACCGCCAAGACGCCACGCCAAGATTAAGTACAGAAATTGAACCACCGAGGGGCCGCGTTGAGTGCCAACGGCGAACCCTGGAGAAATATAGAGAAAAGGTGTGATTGATTGATGATCGCCAACACAGCATTTGGAATATTCAAACTGCTTCTAACGCTGTTTTCAAGCGCCGCACGCCCTGACGAATGTGATACTCATCCACGCCGCCGTAACCCAGCAGCAGTCCGGCACGCGGCAGCGGCGCGATGCACGACAGCGATAACGGATCCACCATGACCCGCTGATCCGCCGCCCAGCGCTGTGCGGTAAGGTCGGTCACGCCCGGAGGCAGCCAGCCAATCAGATGCATTCCGGTATCGGCGGCTTGCAGTTCCAGCGCAGTCCTTCGGTTTGCGCCGCGTCGCAGAACAAATCGCGTCGTTCGTGGTACAGCGTGCGCATACGGCGGATGTGCCGCCCGAAATGTCCTGCGCTGAGAAACTCGGCCAGCACCTGCTGTTCCAGCATCGGCGCGTGTGTGTCCATGTAGCGCCGCACCGCCAGAAAAGCCTCAACCAGCGGCGGCGGCACGATGATATAACCTGCTGCAGCGCCGGGAAACAGCACCTTGCTGAACGTGCCAACGTAGATGACGCGGCCTGCTTCGTCCAGCTCCTGCAGCGCGGCCAGTGGTCGCCCGGAAAAGGAACTCACTGTCGCAGTCGTCTTCGAGGATGTAGGCGTCGGCCTGCTGTGCCCATTCCAGCAGCGCCAGCCGCCGCCGCAGGGTCATGGTCATGCCCAGCGGCATCTGATGCGAAGGCGTGACGTAGACCACACGCGCGTCCGGCGCACGGCGGATACCCTCGCTGACGATTAAGCCTTCCGCATCGACAGGAACAGGGATAATCTGTGCGCCTGCGCTGCGCAGCGCGCCGTGTGCGCCGAAGTAGTAGGGGTCTTCCATCCACGCCTGATCGCCTACGTCCAGCAGCACCCGCAGCGCTAAATCCAGCCCACCCTGCGAACCGGGGACAATCATCACCTGATCGGCAGTGCAGCGCACCGAACGCGCCACCGTCACATGGTCGGCGATGGCTTCGCGCAGGGGGCGGAATTCGGCGGTGCCCTGATAAGCGGCGTCATTGGGCGAGAACAAGCGCGCATGTTTCGCCAGCAGCTTGGCCCACAGGTCGAAAGGGAAGACATCCAGCGCGGGCACGCCGGGGCGAAATGCGCCTGACAGGACATTGGCATAGCGCGGCGTGAAGGGGGCGTTCAGCAGTTCCCGCGCGCGCTGTGACACACGCACAGGCGGCGCGGCAATGGGCGTGCGTGGGTGGCGCGGGGCCTCCACCGCCAGCAGCACTTCCGCAGTACGCGCGCGACAAAGGTGCCGCCGCCTTCGTGGTATTTTCCAGATAACCTCCGCAAAGAAGCTGTTCATAGGCGTTCAGGGCGGTGCTGCGCGAAACGCCCAGCATATCGGCCAGTGTGCGCGTCGAAGGCAGGCGTGTGCCGCGCAGCAGGCGTCCAGTTCGTGATCGCGCCGCGCAGGTGTTCGCCTGTACAGTTGGCGGTAGAGAGCAGCCCGGCATCCGGCGCAAAGGGCATATCGCGCAGGAAGGGCAGTTCATCGCCTCCATCGGGATCCCTGAAAATGGCGCTCATCGTTCACCTGTGTCGGCGTGTGTTCTATCCAGTTGATGATACCGCAGCTTGGCGTTCCATCGTGCCTCGCTGGGGAGTGGTGAGATTCAGTGTATGATCTGCGGATATCATGAGGCCTTGGAGTTGCCAGACATCGTAGCGGTGGAGGTGGAGGGCAGAGACTGAACCAGAAAGGTGACGCGCAAATACAGCACTCTCTCTCAGAACGGCGACTTGCTTCCCCTTTAGATTTTCGGATTGGGTTTACGCCAATCCTCCCTTCAAGCTGTTTCGCTTCAAACGACGCTGGTACTCAGCCCACTCCGAACGCGCTTCATCGCACATCCAGCCCAGATAATCCTGAAAGTCCAGCAGGTTGTGCCGTAAGCCCTTTATCGGGCTGCGTTTGAGGATCGAGCCTGCCTGTTCCAGCACAAACAGCTGGTGTTGAGTATCCACGCAGACGTCAGCGGTTGTCCACGCCAGGCTTTGCCGACATAGTAATCGTGTTTGTTGACCTGCACCGCACCTTTGGTATCGACCACGCGCTTGTAACGCCGACTATCCAGGGTTGCAAACCGTGCATCCGGCCTTCGATCTGTCAGAACACGCGGCAGCAGGGGCAGACTGTAAAGGCCACCGCGCAGGCGGTTAAGCCGGGCACAGACCACCGACTGGTGCGGACGCTCATGGTTGTAGTGCCAGTGATAGCCGGGCAGCAGGATATTGGTCTCTGGCGCGGTGGTCGGCTTCTCCTTCCACAGCAGTTCTTCCTTCAGGGTGCGGATGAACGCTCGACGATGGGTTTCTGGTCGGGACGATGCGGCGGCAGTGGTGCGGGCTGCACGCCCAGACAGCCGAGGAACGCATCCAGGCTGAGGAAACCGTCGCTGACCAGCCCACCAGACGCGGGTCGTTGTCGCACACCAGCAGACGGCAACCCATGCACCAGCAGCAATTGGGCAGTGGTCAACAGCGTGTATTCCGCGTCATAATGGTCAGAAGCGCGCAGTTCCACGCACAGCGAAGTCCCGCGATCCAGGACGTTGAAGACTTCGACCTGATGCCCGCCGACGTTCGCAAGCCGTGGCGGTGGGCAATATCACAGAAGTCTACCTCCTGCTTACTTGCAGCGGCTCCGAGCGCAGCATGAGCTGGTGTTCATGCTGCTCCTGCCGCAGGATGCAGCAGGTGACGCAGCACTTCGCCAGATGGTGCTGGGGAGCGAGTCATGGGCAGGTAGTGTCCCTGCAGGTCGGCTTGCTTGCCGCAGGTAGTAGGCGATGGTTTTGCCGCCGACCTTACGGTTGTACAGGGTTGCCAGCGTGGTGTCGCAGGACAATCCGTTCTTCCACGACTTTCGAGACGTGCTTCTGCACATGCTGTGGGCGACGGTGCTGCAAAAGCGTTGGGGTCGCCGGGGTCACGCTCACGCAGACGCCGCCGCCACCAGCACCCAGGTAGCGCAGTAGCCTAACCTGCTGTGCCAGTTCGGCTGTGGTGAACTCAGGATGTTCCCGCAGCAGCTGCCACAAGCGTGTGCGCGCGATGATCCACTCAGTTTCCATACGCACCTCCCGCGTTGACTATTGGTCGGTGCGTTCTCAGTGTAACCACCCTTCACAATACTGCATCATCCAGTTCTGTTACATGATTTTCCACCCGCTACGATGTCTGGCAACTCCAAGGCCTCTTGATGTCCGCGAACACACATTCAGGATTACATAGACGTTCAATTGAACGTCCCTACACGAAAAATATCCGCGACACTTCCCCACCGCGCCTCGCTGTCGCGTTAACGGCTTTGCGCGATTCACGCTACACCGGCGCCGACGCACAAGGAGACTCTATGGCAGCTCATAAGCTCATCATCCGCGCGCGCCAGGAAGGCACGCTGCTGCTGGATGGCGACAGCGCTGGCCTTTTCGTCTGGCAGTGGTGAACGCCCACCGCGCATCATCGGCGACTACCTATGCCGACCCTAACGCGGCGGCGCAGTTCCAACGGGTGGCGCGCGGCGTCTGGGCGTACACGGGCTGAAAACTGCATCCGGCAACCTACATGGAATATGTCTACATCAGCGACGATGAGGAAGAAGCCCGCGTCGATGATCCGTATAACCGGCGGCGCATCAGCAACGGCATGGGCAAGTTCAACCACACCTTGACATGCCCGCTCGCTGCTGTTCACGCTCGTCCGTGCGCGCGCCGACATTGCGCATGGTACCCTCAGCAAGCACACGCTGGAGCATCCTTTCTTTCTGGCAGGCGGCAAGCGCAGCGTCTGGCTCTATCAGCCGCCGAGCACGGAACCTGCGCCGCTGGTCATCGTGTTCGACGGCGATGAATACCTGCGCCGCCAGTACATTTGCACCATCCTCGATAACCTCATCGCACAGGGGCGCATTCGTCTGCTGGAGCGGCACTGGTGGCACACGGCAGGTAGCGCGCTGAATATGTTGCCAGTGAGGCAACGCTGGCCTGATTTCCGGAAGATGATTGAAGTGGCGCAGAAAATGATCTCAATCTGGTGGACATCCAGCAGCATCCGGGGGCCTTTGGCGTGCTGGGGGCGTCGATGGGCGGCCTGATGGCGCTGTATGCCGGGCTGCGTATGCCAGCATTGTTCGGGCAGGTCATCAGCCAGGTCCGGCGCGTTCAGATGGAAATGATGAAACCGCCGCTGTTGATTCGCCAGATGATCGCGCATTATGCGGGCGCGCCGCTAAATATCTGATGGACTGCGGCCTCTACGAATATCTGCTCAGTGCTAATCGCGCCGTGCGCCCGCTGCTGAGCGCGCATCATGTGACCTATCGCGAAGGCGCGCAGGCGGCCACAATCCCATCTGCTGGCGTGACGAACTGCCGCACGCCTTTGAAACGCTGTTCGCTGCAAGCGGTGCTGCATCGCCGTAAGGGGCGGTCAGCGACTCGCCCCTGCAATATGTCATCAGTTCAAGCTGCCAAAATGTTCAGGCAGTGGGCAGGTTCGGCGCCGCGCACGTCCAGCAGCGGGCGATAAATCCAGCCTGTGCCGCCGTCGTAGGCCACCTGTATCCAGCTCGCCCGTCCAATGGCCGTGACCTGCACGTCAGGGGCGATGCTGGTGATGAGGTCTGCGCCGAGATCAGGGCGACGCGGACATTGACGTAATCCGTGCGCGAAAGCAAGCGCGGTGCAACTTCGCGACGCCTGTGCCTGCCTGCGGCGGCACGCCCAGATGAATGGGCATCGTGCCAGCCTGATCCTGGGCGCGGCAGCGACTCGAAGGATGCGCCCGCATCGCGCAGGGTTTGCAGGATGGTGCGGGCAGCACGCGCCCGGTGACGCGGTTGATGTCGTGGAAAGAATCACCACGCCGTCGCCGTAATCAAAAGCGTTGTACGGGTTGTGAAATCTCACCGACGGATACAGGCGTGCCCAACACACGTTGATGACCGCGCGGAATAACCAGCGTGTCCAGATCGACATCGGCGGGTATTCTGCCGCAGTCGTCGCTGTCCACGTTCCAGTTGTAGGTAATGACGCTGACGCCTTCAATCTGGGGCAGGGGCTGCGCGCCGCCGCCCGGCTGCCAGAACATCTTCATCTGGGCGTTGAGGGCGCGACATCGCCCAGGCCGCTGTGCGGATGGCTTCTTCCAGGCGCAGATATGAGGCGACGACATCTTCCGCCGCCGAGCTCTGCGTATACGCCGGGTTCTTCTCCAGCGTGACGATAAGCGCATGGCCTTTCGCGGATTTCGCGCTGGAAGCAGGCCTTGTGCCCAGACCGTAGCTGTTGATCAGAACGTAGCGTGCGCGCCGGTACTGCGCTAAGGTGTCGAGAATGCCGGGGGTGTAGGGCGTTTGCGGGCCTGCTCAACGTCATATAGACGCGGAAAGGCGCGGAAACCTGCGCGCTGGCAGGCGTCATGCGGCAAAGGTGAGCAGCAAAGGCCGCACAGCAGTAAGACTCTCAAGTGCCGGAACATGATGTTTTCTCCAACTATTTTGTTGGGTGAAAATTTCACCCATACGATGAGATTTAACTCTATTACAACTCCGTTTTAGCAGGCTGAAATGGCAGTTGCTCTGGCGACAGAATACGGTTTGTTGCCGAACGACACGGCAGGAGCGCCAGAATCGGTACCGCTGTTCCCTTTCAGCACAATAGTCATGCAGATCACGAGCGGCGAATCATCATGCATAGTAGGAGGATATGCCTGAGTAGAAGAATGAGCCTGATGACCACCTTCAAAATATCGTCACTGCCTGCGCGCCGCACGGTGACCTTCATTCGCAAAAATCAGCACGATGCCAGCGATGTTCGCGGAACTGGAAGGGGATACCCTGGGTTGGATTTTGGGCTGGTCAGGGTTGACCGTGCCACACAGGTGTATCTCACACCTGCGCTGAAGCATTTTCCAGGTGTGCCAGCTTGAGAGCTTTCTGAGCGCGTCCGCCCAGCACGGGTTGTGCTGCTGGCGAATACGGCAGGCAGCAGCGCGGAGGTTGCGCCCTGCGGTTCGCGGTGCGCGCAGTGGGTTCCCCATGTGATTGCGCATATCGCCGCTGAACAGCACACAGGCACCTATAACGAAGGCCAGGGCAACATCATCCCCTGCGATGCTGGAGTCGGCGCAGGATGTGCGCACGGTGCCGTTCACGCCGCTGGCGCGCATGGCGGGTGCCGCGTAAAGCGTGTAAGGCGTTAGCTGTTAGCTGTTAGCTGTTAGCTGTTAGTCTAAGACCAGCAAAGGCAGATGAACGTCGCGCGTAGCCCCACCCCAAACCCTCTCGCATTTTTGAGACGTTTTGGAAATTTGAACTCGCGACACATGGAGAGGGGCTGAAAACGCGTTCGCCGTGACAGGTGGTTGCCGTGAGAAGGCGGTGAGTTTGAGGTGAAGCGTTAAAAATCTACCCGCGTAATCTCCCTATCCGCTTGCGGAGAGCGGGAACCATGCGGGTCATGCTGGGTGCTGTTACCGCATTTAAGTTAAGCCGCAATCGAACGTCCCTACAATTTGAATATGAGGCAAAAACAAAGGCGCACCGTAGAAGATGCGCCTATCGTGTCACTTAGAAGGGGATGTCGCTGAGGTCGCTGGGGGGAGTGCCGTAATCGCCGCGTTCGCCGCCCTGTCCTGCCTCATCGCGTCTGCCCAGCAGTTGGAAGTTGTCAGCCGTGAGTTCCAGCGTAGCGGCGGGCTGCCCGGCCTTATCGAGGTAGGCGCTGACTTCTACCGTGCCGACGACCATGATCTGCTGGCCCTTCTTCACGTACTGGTTGGCTGTCTCGGCCAGGTTGCGCCATGCTGTCACACGTACCCACAGCGTCTTTTCCTGTCTTTGTTCGCCGCTGCCAAATTTGCGTGTCACGGCAACACTGAAGTCTGCTACCGCCACGCCCGACTGTGTATAACGGAGGGTCACGTCGCGACCCACATTCCCGACAATTGTCATCTGCTGATAACCCGCCATCGTCATCTCTCCCTTGAAATGTATCCTAAACCCAACCTGTGTCGCCACAGAGATTGGATGGCTTTTACATGGTCTTTCATCCTCAATTTGAGGGCGAAAGTAACGAAAATTATACCACAAAAAAGCGCATTTGTTCTAGGGTCAATTGGTAAAAAAACGGTTACAGAAGCGTGATTTTATCGCTTCTTTATAGTTTGCGACACATCGCGCAGAATCTGCGAATAGAAGTGGTGAGATTCGAGGTTACGTGGACGTTCAAATACGGGTTTACAAATTAAGTCAGTAAGGGGAGGCGCACCCCTAACCCCCAGCCCGATTTCGAGGGAAGGGGAGAAATGCAGGCTCCGTTGGGCGCTGTTACCGAACTTAAAAGTTAAGGTGCATTTGAATGTCCCTACTAGATGACCACTGGAATTTTGGTGGGTAAGCCCCTCATCCCCGACCCTTCTCCCACTCGCTTCGCGGAGGAGAAGGGAGAAAAGCTGCGCTAAGAACCGCTCCCCATCATCAACTGTGTGGTCGCCTACTACACGAAAAATATCCGCGAAACTCCCCACTCGCCTACGAATCTAGCTCTGTGTTCCGGCTGGCTCTATGGTTACAATCCCCGCTGTTGTGTTTAACATGGAATAGAGATTCTGATGCGCAAATTTCTGGCGATCTTTACGAGCGCGCTGCCTGCGCTGCTGGCGACGCTGATTTACGGCTACAGCGTGCGCCTGCCCCTGTACCTCGACGACGGCATCCTGTACGCCATGATCCGCGATTACGGCGCGAACGGCGTGCCGCTGCTGCGCTTCTGGGGCGGTTCGCCCTCGTTTCAGTACTACCGCCCGATGGTGTTTTCCCTTCTGGAGTTGAACTACGCGCTGGAAGGACATCTCAACGCCTTCATGCTGCACCTGCTCAATCTGCTGCTGTTTGTGCTGGCGGTGTGTGCGGTCAGCGCCATCGCCCGCCGCATCACCCGCCGCCCTGCCGCCGGACTGATCGCAGGCAGCTTCGTGGCGCTGTTCCCGTTTAACTTCAACGCGGTGCTGTGGGTGGCGTCGCTGTTCCATGTGGTGATGCTGACGGCGCTGGTGGTAGCGCTGTGCTGTGCCCTGATGTGGCTGGACAGGCGGCGCGGCCTGCTGCCCTTGATCGTGTGCTGGCTGGCGGCGTTCGTCGGCATGTTCAGCCACGAAAACGGCGTGATGCTCGTGCCGCTGCTGCTGGCGCTGGCGTTGGTGGTCTACGGCTGGCGCAGTTGGTTCACGCGGCGTATGGCGCTGCTGGCCCTGCCGCTGCTGGCGCTGACGGGCGTTTATCTCCTGCTGTGGTTCAAACTGCCGCGTCCTGCCGCGCCGCTGCAACTGGTGTCGATGGGCATGATTCCCGGCTCGCTGGCGGTGGCACTGCAAGGGCTGATTTACCCCGTCGCCGCGCTGGTGCGCCGCCTGACGCTGAGCGACGCGCGCACGCTACCGCTGATTGCGCTGGCGGGCGGCGTGGTCGTGGTCGCCTTAGTCCTGGCAGGCAGGCGGTATATCCTGCCGCTGCTGTACGGCGTGGGCTGGTATCTGCTGGCGGCGCTGCCGACGCTGCTGTTCCTGCAAACCGACTACTTCAAAGGTTCGCCGCGTTTGCTGCTGCTGTCGTCGGCGGGGGCGGGCGTGTTCTGGGGCGCGGCGGTCTACGGCGCGTGGGTTCATCAGCAGCGCTGGCTGCGTTACGCCGGACGCACGGCGGGCGTGCTGCTGCTGGTCGGTGTGCTGCTGGTCGGCGGCTTTTACGCGGCGGCGCGCAAGATGGAAGCGCTCAAACAGGCCGATTACATGTGGTACATGGTCGAGCACCTGCCTGCGCATCAGGAGGGCGGCGTCGTGCTGGTGAACCCGCCCGCGTTCCTTGCCGCGCTGGATCGTGACCGCTGGTTCCTGACGACCTCCGAAGCGGTGATGTTCATGGAAGGCAGCTATACCAACTTCGCGCTGGAGGTCGAGGCCATGACCGG
>JAXLWC010000030.1:0-61102 GCA_046328675.1 Anaerolineae bacterium | reverse complement strand
CGAGACAGCGCGCCTGCTGTCGGCCAGTACCAAACGCAGCCTGCTGATTCTGGATGAAGTCGGGCGCGGCACATCGACCTACGATGGGTTAGCGATTGCCCGCGCGGTGGTGGAGTTCATCCACAACAACCCGCGCCTGAACTGCCGCACGCTGTTCGCTACACACTACCACGAACTGATTGCGCTGCCCAACATTCTGCCGCGCTGTCGCAACTTCAATGTGGCGGTGGACGAACGCGACGGCGAGATTGCCTTTTTGCATCGTGTCGTGCCCGGCGGCGCAGACCAGAGCTACGGCGTGCATGTGGCGCAGTTGGCGGGGATGCCGCGCCCGGTGGTAGACCGCGCACGCCAGCTTCTCGAACAGTTAGAAGCCGATGGCAGCGACTTTGAAATCAAACGTCCGGCACCGCGCGGCAGGGGAGTCAAACCTGCACCGGGGCAGATGAGCCTGTTCGCCGATGATGCGCCTGCCAACCCTGCTGTCGACATGTTGAAAAAGCTGAAGGTTGATGAACTCAGCCCCATCGAAGCGCTGACGAAGCTCTACGAACTCAAACGGATGGTGGGAGAGTAGGAGTATAATGCTGTTAGGAAATCTGGAGTTTAATTATGGCGAACATGATTATCAGTCGTGAGGTCTATCGACGGCTGAATAAGTTAGCACAAATCGAAAATCGTTCGCTGGACAGCATTATCAGCGATTTGTTGGATAAATAGACTGACATTCAGGCAGACATCCCTCAAATCTCAGACAACGCTTTAGACAGCGAGGTTGCTGAGGCTGTTCGGGAGATGCGCCCTCAACTTTACGCCCGCGCACGTCGCTATTGGGAACAAGTTGGAGATAATGAACGATTGGCATTAAAGGATGAGCAGCTTGACGAACAGTTTTGGTTGTTCGACCCTCAAGGTATTCCACGTCTAAAGTCGGAACAAGAAAGTATTGAGCTTCCACCTGATCCACTTGAGGTCATTGCTCAGGCTGCACATGCTGCCGGGATGAGTTCGGCATTCACCAATATTTCTGAGCGCAGTCGTGAGCTTTTACACACCGAATATGCTGAATACCTGATGCAGCGCTTACGTGAACAGGGCGGCGGCACCGATGAATAAGGTGCTGATTGATACTAACTTTCTGTATGCGCTGCAAGACATGAATGACAAAAATCATGCAAAAGCGCTGGCTTTCTCAAGAGTCGATAAGCGTACTCGCCTCGTTCCGCAAGTTACACTGACTGAAATCACCTATCTGCTGCGTAATTTTATCGGAATTCACGCGGAGATTGTTTTTCTAGAAGCGTTTGCTTCATCGACTTTTGAATTGACGGCGCTGACGATGCCGGACATCAAACGCGCTAAAGACATCATGCAGAAGTATCAGAATATTCGGATCGATTTCACAGATTGTTGTATCGTGGCCTTGGCGGAACGGCTGAATATCACGCAAATCTGTACCTTTGATCGGCGTGATTTTACCATTATCCGTCCCGCCCATTGTGAGACACTAGAACTGCTGCCTTAATCCCCACTCACGGGAACAGCCGCCGCGACGTTGGCCGCCGCTTCAACCTTCGGCGGTTCGGGGACGCGCGCTTCTTCCTCGCTGATCAACCCTTCCGACAGCAGCACACGCTTGAACGCCACAATCGCCACCTCATTCATCGTCAGGTCAGGGGTGCGCGTGGTCAGGTGTTGCAGCGCCAGATTGGGGATGATAATCAGCTTAATCAGCGGATTGTCGCGGTGCTTGGCGGTAAAGCGCAGCGCTTCATAAGCAATGCCCGCAATCACGGGGATGAACACCAGACGCGACAAAATCAGCAGCGGCAGTGATGGCGGACGCCCGACGAATGAGAAGACCACCCAGCTAATCAGCACCACCGTCAGCAGGAACGCGGTGCCGCAGCGTGGATGTTCAATCGGGTACTGCGCGATGGTCTTCGGGTCGAGCGCGGCACCTGCTTCATAAGCGTTGATCGTCTTGTGTTCCGCGCCATGATAACCATACAGGCGTTTCACGTCCGGCATGAAGCCAATGAGCCACATGTAGCCGATAATCATTGCAAGCTGAATGATGTTTTCAATTAACTGTACAATGGCCGTGCCATAGGTCGCCTGGAAGGGTGTCTGCGTGGCGACTGCTGCTGCCGCGTCCGCTGCCTGCGCTGCCGCATCAACGTGAATAGGATTGAGGTTCAGGGCCGCGCCGATGCCTGTGGCGATGGTCGTCGGCAGCAGGAAGAACAGCCCAATGCCGAACGCCAGCGAAATCGCAATTGTTGTCCAGCCGACAGGGCCGTTGAAGCTGATGGATTTCTCCGGGGTGTCCTTGCCTTTTTTCTTGGCTTCTTCGATTTCCTCATCCTGCACGGCGATGTCAGCAGACCACATCAGCGCGCGCGTGCCCAGACCCAGCGCGTCCCACAGGCCCACCAGCCCGCGAATGAACGGGGTTCTGGCAACGCGTCCGCGATACAAGGTCGCGTTCAGGGGCTGTTCATGCACGACGATTTCACCGCTTTTGCGCCGCACGGCAATCGCCGCTGTGTGCGCGCCGCGCATCATCACGCCCTCGATAACTGCCTGCCCACCATACGAAAATTTGATTTCACCCGGCTGCTGGTTCGCTGCCATGCCTATACTCCTCATTACCCTTCGTCTGCTGTCGATTACTGCGACTTACTCACCTGGCAAATACTCGCGCCGGAGAAGCCCATATTGTTTGATGTCCACAAAGCGCCCGTGTTCAAAATCACGCTCGCGCCAGATACCTTCTAACTTAAAGCCGACCTTTTCCATCACCCGTTCCGAGCCAATGTTACCCGCCGTACAGTCGCCCTGAATGCGGTGCAAATCCAGATTCTCAAAACACCAGCGTACCATAAAATGCGTGATTTCGGTCATATAACCGCGTCCCCAGTAGGCAGGCAGCAGTTCATAACCGATATCGGCGTGGCGGTGGCGTTCCGTATAGATATGGAAACCACAGGTGCCAATCAGTTTATGCTGGTCGCGGAAGGTGATGCCCCAGCGCAAACCTGTATGCCTGTCAAACATGTGCTCTTGCAGCCACTGGATGAAAGCTAACGCTTCCTCGCGGTTATCGCAGGGCGGTTCGACAATAGTATACCGAAGAACATCGGGATCGTTAAAAATGGCGATGATTTCTTCAATATCATCGGTGGTGATCTTACGAAGTGTGAAGTGCTCGGTTTGCAGCACGGGGAAGTAGGAAAAGTCAAATAGCTTGCTGGTCATGGGGTTTTCTAAACACCTGAACGTCATCTTTAGCTTATCAAGCCAGGCTCTGAAAGTACATCCCTCTAATGGGCGATTACTCGAAACTCAGCGGCACAGCGCCTGAGGAAGTTTGCTCGTTTACTGCGGCACCACCTGCCGCCTGCACCAGCACCCAGACCACGCCGCCGACAGGGCAGGGCACTACGTCATCAGGATTGCAGCGCGCACCTGTCAGCGATAGGCTATAGTAGCCTTCTGTTGGGCGCAAAATCTGCACGCCGCCATACTGGTCAAGCAAATAGGCTTTAGTCCCAACTGCCTGCACGCGAACCTGGGCGGTATTCTCCGTTCGTGCCCAGAACACCAGCGTTTCGCGCCCGTTGCTGTGCGTCAGCCGAACCGCATCCACCGTTTCGCTTTGTGCGAACGTGCCCTCAACTACGCCATCCAGCGTATGTGCCACCATTTGCCACGCATAGTACACCGGGCGTATTGACTGGTCGGCGCGCAGCAAACCAAAGGACTCCGCGCCTGCGGGTAATCCTAAATCATAGAACTTATAGACTGCGATGCGCTGCGCACCTGCCGCCAGTCCTAGCGCTGCCGCCTGTACCACAAACGAAGCCTGCTGTTCCAGATTCAACTGGAACACCGGACGTTCCACCGGCCACAGTGGATCATCAGTAGGGGCGGCGTTGGTCTCGTTAATCCATACTTCCTTGTCGGCCATGCCGTACTGTGCCAGCAGCGCGCGCATTTCGCTCGTAATCTGATACACTGTTTCCGTGCGGAAATAGATATGCAGGCTCAACACATCGAAGTAATAATCATACGCCGCCGCCTCCGGGTCCTGGGTGATGCGTTCCAGCAGGCGGTCTAGGTACAGCCGCTGCCCGGCGTTCACATCATGCCAGTAGGTGGTTCCTGCGAGATGTATCACTGCGGCGGGATTACCTTCCTTCGCCGCCAGATACGCCACGCGCACCATCTGGTAGTAGTCTTCCAGCGAGCCTTCAAACTCAAAACCGTAGACATCGGAACTGATGTCGGGTTCATTCCAGATGATGAAGTGCCACACGCCTCGGCTGGCATAATATGCCGCTGAGCGCCGCACGAAGTTTGCCCACACGTTAGCGGGGTCATCAACGGGCAGGTATAAGCCACTGGGTACGCCCGGCCCTGGCGTGCCATCTGTCGCCCAGTCCGGCGTGTGCTTAAAAATCGCCACCACCTGGCGTCCGCAGTCATTGGCCTGTTTCAGCCAGCGGTCATCAACATTCAGCGTGTACCAGTCGTCCGGCCCAGTCGGTTGGTGCTGCGACCAATCGAAGATGATGCGCTCCCAGCCCACGCCCAGCGCGCAGGTGCTGTCTTCTAGCCACATGCCTTCGACCACGCCGAAGGGGTTGACATTCTCTGCCGTCACCACCGAGCCGCCAAGCAGCAGTGTGAGGAAAAGGAGCACGGCAGAGACACCGCGTGACATTGACCAGCGCAAGGCAGTCGTTCCCCTTAACCTTCACCCGTGCGGTGAATATCCTGCACGTTAAGCTGCAAACTCTGCCGTCCGTTCCATTCATTCATTTCAAGCTGGTAAGCGAGGTCAACACGATCTGGCTTGATCGCGGCCCATGCGCCGAGACCGAAGCCAATCGCATCCAGCGGGGGCTGCCCGGCGCGCGCGATACGCAGCTTCAGGTGCTGGCCTTCCTTGCCAACGGTGCGACATTCCAGCACGCGCACATTGCGCGAGACAAAGATCGGTGCGGGGTTATGGTAGCCCGTCGGTTCCAGCGCGCCCAATTCCTGACACAGCTCATCAGTGAGATGATGCACATCGAGTTCCGCGTCGATTTCTATGCTTGGCAGCAGTTCTTGTCCCGCCAGCGCGTCCTCGGCAATGTCCATCAGACGTTTTTTCAGCGCGGGTATATTTTCGTTCAACACGGTAAAGCCTGCCGCCGAGGCATGGCCGCCATGCCGCACCAGCAAATCGGCGCAGCGGTCTAGCGCGTGGGTGATATCAAACTGCGGAATGCTGCGGCAGGATGCGCGGCTCTCGTGTTCGCCTAACTCCATGACTACCGTCGGACGGAAAACTCCTCGGTTAAGCGCCCTGCAACGAGTCCCACGATTCCCGGCAGGAATCCGGGATGTGATGCAAAAATCAGCGGTTTGTCAAGTTCATTCTGCGCTTCAAGGCTGGCGCGCACGGTATCCTGCGCCTCGCGCGTCAAATCCTGTCGTTTGGTGTTCAGCGCTTGCAGTTGTTCCGCCCACTGTAATGCCTGCTGTGGATCGTCGATTGCAGCAGGTCATACGCCACCATTGCGCTTTCCAAACGTCCAGCAGCGTTGATACGTGGGCCAAGCGCAAAGCCAATGTTGGTGGCGTTGATGCTTCCCGCTTTCAGTCCTGCCACGTCATACAACGCCTGAACACCGGGTCTTTGCGCGCGGTTCAGGACTTCCAGACCACGCCGCACCAGAATACGGTTTTCCAGTCGATTGAGTGGCGCGAGGTCTGCAACAGTTCCGGTGGCGACCAAATCCAGCAGCGCCTCCGACAGCACGCCTGGTTTGCGGCGGTCTGTACCATTGGCAACCGTCAGCAGCGCTTCGGCCAGGCGGTAGGCAACGCCCACGCCAGCCAGCATATCTTCGAGGATACTTGCAATCTTCCTGTTTGGGATTGAGCACAGCCAGCGCGTCGGGGATTTGTGGCCCGATAGTGTGATGGTCGGTCACAATCATGTCGAGTCCCGCAGTTTTGCCGTCTTCCACCTCGTCGATGGAACGAATGCCACAGTCAACCGTGATGACCAGCTTGACTCCGGCGGCGGCCAGTTTGCGCAGCGCGTGGCTGTTTAAACCATAGCCTTCATCGACGCGGTGCGGAATATAGGGCTTGACGACTGCGTTGAGTGATTGCAGCAAGCTAACCAGCAGCACCGTCGAGGTCACGCCATCCGCGTCAAAGTCCCCGTAAACGATGATCGGTTCCTGATTCTTGATGGCCTGACGAATCCGCGCGACGGCTTTGTTCATTCCTTTCATCTCGAAAGGGGAGGACTTGATTTCCTTGGAGTACAGGAACTCATACGCAGCATTGGGATCGCTGTAACCGCGATTGTACAGGACTTGCGCCAGCACCGGACTCATGCCGCGATACTGACGTAAATGTTCGAGTGGTGCTTTAGGTGAGATCAACCAGCGTTTTGCTGTGGGCAACATGGACATCATACTACACAGGAATATAGAATATATGGATAGTAACATTTTTAGGAAGTGCCTACAAGCACAGCGGAGCACCCGATGCAGCATCAGCACGATAATCCCGGCGTCATCGCCCCGCCGCCCTTAATCTACGGCACTGGACTGCTTACAGGTACAGTCGTTAACGTGCTGCTGCCGCTGCCGTTCGTCACAGGCGATTGGCGGCCTGTTATCGGGTTTGTACTCATCGCCGTTGGTCTGATATTGGGATTCTGGGCGTTGAGGGTAATGCATCGTCATCAGACCAGCCCTTTGCCCGAACGCCCCACAACGGCTATCGTCAGCGATGGGCCATTTCGGATTTCGCGCAATCCCATCTATCTGGGTTTTACATGCATTACCCTCGGTTGTGCGCTGTGGCTGAACGCTTTGTGGGTGCTGCTTGTACTGGTGCCGGTGCTGTTCGTCGTGCAGTATGGCGTGATTCGACGTGAGGAACGTTATCTGGAAGGCAAATTCGGCGGGCAGTATCTTGAATATAAGGCGCGCGTGCGCCGCTGGTTATGAGTTGCCCATTATATATGCACTCAATTCTGGAAAAATTGCCCGGTGGCGATTTGCGCTCTATCGGCAGATCAGAAGAAGTCGCGCAGGAAATCGTTGATAACCCCGCGTTATTCGCGCAGGTGTTTGCGGGCCTGTTTCACGATGATGCGCGCATCAGAATGCGTGCCGCCGACGCGTTGGAGAAAGCGTCGGCGCAAAACCCGTCGCTGTTGCTGCCTTTCAAGCAGGCCCTGATCGAGCAGGTTGCGCTCATTCCACAGCAGGAAGTCCAGTGGCACGCCGCGCAGATGTTTGCTTATCTTGAACTAAGCGCTGAGGAACAGCAGCGGGTTATCCGGATTCTGTATGGCTATCTTGACACATCAGCCAGTAACATCGTCAAGGTGAGTGCGCTGCAAACGTTAGGGCATATGGCGATGGGCAGCGCTGCGGTACGAGCAGACATGATTACCCGCATTCAGCAGGAAATGGCAAAAGGCAGTCCTGCCGTCATCACACGCGGCAAAAAACTGCTGACTCAACTAACGAAGTGAAATACCAAGGAGAGACCAATGACCAGCGCCACCGAACTTGTTGTCATAGTTGTTGCGGTGATGGCTGCGGTTCTGGGTCTGTGTGAGGTGTTTTTCAAGGACGCCGTATGGATACTCTATCAGCATTCGGAGCGTCGTATGGGGGCAGAACCTGTCCGCACGCCGCAGTGGGATAAGCAGACGGAATTCGCGGGTTGGTCTGCTGTTATGCTGGGTGTCGGACTGTTGTTAGTTATATTGATTTCGCACCTTTCTTAAGGAGTAGGTGAATGGCAAAAGTTGTATTTATGGGAACGCCGGAATTTGCGGTTCCTACGCTGCAAGCACTGATCCAGCATCATGAAGTGATTGGCGTGGTCACACAGCCAGATCGTCCGGCAGGGCGCGGTAATCAACTTCATGAATCGCCTGTCAAGAAGGTGGCGCTTGAAGCTGGTATTCCTGTGTTCCAGCCGGAAAAACTTCGGCGAAAGGAAGCCATCGAGGAACTGAAACGCTGGCAGCCTGATGTCTTCGTCGTTACTGCCTTCGGGCAAATTCTGCCTCAAAGCGTGCTGGATATTCCTCCTTTTGGCTCCATTAACGTCCACGCTTCGCTGCTCCCGCGCTGGCGCGGCGCGGCACCCTTGCAGGCTTGCATTCGTGCGGGCGATGTCGAGACGGGCGTAACGATCATGAAAATGGATGCGGGGCTGGATACAGGGCCGATGCTGTCACAGCGGGCTGTGCCGCTTGCCCCCGATGAAACTGGCCAATCGCTGCATGACAAAATGTCTGTGTTGGGCGCGGAACTGCTGGTCGAAACGCTGCCACTCTATCTCAGCGGCGCGCTGTCACCGCAGCCCCAACCAGAAGATGGCGTGACTTACGCGCCGCAAATTGAAAAGGAAGAAGGGCGCATCGACTGGACGAAGAGTGCCATCGAAATCGAACGGCTGATGCGTGCCTTTACCCCTTGGCCGGGAACCTTTACCTTTTGGGATGGCAAGCTGCTGAAGCTTATCAAAGGCGGCGTCGGCGAGGGTAGAGGCGAAACACCCGGCAAAGTAATCAAATCCTATAGTCAGATTGCGGTCAGCACTGGTAATGGTATCTTCTGTCTGTCACAGGTGCAGCTTGAGGGCAAAAAAGCCATGCCCATCGACGACTTTGTGCGCGGTTATCCAACGTTCATCGGTTCGCAGCTTGGTTAAATACTCCCCGAATCAAAACGGACGAGGATTTCCCCCGTCCGTTTTTTGCGTCTCGACTAGCTGCTCACTTTGTCAAAGGTGTACTCGGTCACGCCGAAGCCAATGACCATCACCATCGTGCCGTCTTCCTCGTGGAATTGCACGGGCAGGCCTGCCAGCGGTGGGTCATAGGTCACAAATGAGCCTTCTTGGTTACTGCCATCCGCCAGGCGCAGTTCTGTCTCGAATTCGCCTGCGTTCAGCATCAGCTTGCCGTCGACGTACCCGACGAACACTTCACCAAGATCATCGTTGTGATAGCGCCCGCTGTAATCGGCAGCAGCATCTTCGTCCGCAGAAACGTACTCAACACCGCCATTGCCTGAAGACTCCAACAAGGCAGTCAGGTCAGCATCGAACTCTGCGTCCTGCCCAAACAACAGTTCAAACAGGCGATAACGCACCGCAGAGTTAATGATTGCCCCCTGTTGATTCGACAGCACCGAGATTCCTACGCCAACATCGGGCAGGAAGGCCAGATCGGAGCTAAAGCCCAGCGTATTGCCGTTATGTTCGATGAGGCGCAGACCGTTGTATTCCCCGATCATCCAGCCCAGGCCGTAGCTCGTATCTGCGGTAATCGCGACCTGCGGCTCCCAGGTGACCGCCAGGTTTTCCGCTGACACTACCCGTTCCCCGTCCGGTGATACCCCTTCATTCAATTCTGTAATCAGGTAGCGCGCCATGTCTTCCACATTCGACCACACCGCACCTGCTGGAGCCATCGGCAGCAGCACGCGTTCGGTATCCACCGACATGGGCACATACTCGCCTGCGACATTCACGCCATGCGGCAGCGCGTAATCTCCACCCGCAATCACATCTTCAAATGAGAAGGTGGTGCTGCTCATGCCAATCGGGTCAAACACCCGCCCCTGAATCGCCGTGAGATAATCGTTGAACAGGTTGTTGTAGCTGCCGCCAGCCGCCAGCGTAGCCACATAGCCCCCTGTTGCCACCATCTGGTTGCTGTACTGGAAAGCCTCGCCAAAGTCGGTGAAAAATTCATACGACGCCAGCGAGTCAATGACTTCCTGCGGGCTGAATGTGTTGAACAGCCACTCGAAGTCACGGCGCGGTACGCCTGTGCAGGCGCACACCATGTTGCGCACGGTCATGCGCTGCGTGATTTCCGGGTCAGACACGGCGAAGGTCGGCATGATGTCTACCACAGGCGTATCCCAGGTCATCAGCCCATCGTCCACCAACGTTGCCATCATCATGGTCGTCATCGACTTGGTAGTCGAGCCAATCATCATCATGGTCGCCGCGTCTACGGGTTGGTCACCGCCGGCTTCCGTCACGCCAAAGCCGTTGCTGTAGACGATTTCGCCATTTGCAACGATTGACACGCTGAGTCCCGGCGTATGGAAGCGTTCCATGACTTCTGCGATATATGCCTCAAGCTCAGCAATCATCGCGTCGTCTATCGGGCGCACGTCTTCCGCATTCAATCCTGTTTGCGTCAGCGCGGCAATGCTTAATCCGCCGGCGATAATCTGAATCTGCGACGCCCGCTGCTGGGCTGCGGTGGTTTGTGCATCAAAAATCAGCAGATAGACGACCCCATCGTAAAGCTGCCCGAAGGCTTGCACGACTCTTACCTGCAAATCTGTGTTGTAGGTAACCACTACTGTGGCTTCTATGCCTTGAGCCGACGGCACATCCTGCGTCTGAATCGGCTCCAGATCAAATTCCGGGTCGATGATAGCCCATGCCGCGTCGATACCTGCGGGCACGTCCTCGGCTTCTACAGCCAGTGCGTACACGATGATTTCCTCATCCGGGTCACGCAGGATGCCATACCCTTCAGCCTGTTCTGCCGTCCAGTTGGTTGGAATAGGCACGGTAAAACGCCCGTCCGGGTCCTGATATGTATCTTCATCACTTTGCTGCGCCATCGCAGGCGTGATCGCCAGCAGCATGACCAGCAGCAGAATTGCCCAACGTGTAACTCTCTTTAACATAAGAATGTCTCCCCTTTAGCATAATGCTTATCTAAAGCTGTCATACGCACCAGCACTTGTTTTGTTGCGCGGCCTTTAGATATTTAGACAATGCTCTAAATATAGCACCCCTTCCTCAAACTTAGGTGTAAAGACGGCGTAAATAGCATCCTTTCTGCTGAACTGCCTGCATCCGTAAAACAAAATTCATGGATCGAACTGCTGGGAACACAAGATATTCGAGCATGGAAATCACCCCTATTTACTTATCAGTGAACTTGGCTTTTCGGCAGCAGGGAAATTCCGTTTTTGGCCGCGAAAGGTTATGTTCGCCAAAATTCACATCAAAAATGCAACCTGAATCTAATATTCTCCGTAGATACTAGTGCAGTCTCTCGATGTATAGAGGATATAGTCTATGTTTGGCCCTCGTCGCCGCCCCAAAGGCAAAGAAGAACGTGAAGTTCCCGATGTTCCCATCAAATTCACCCGGTTGCTGGCCTATCTGAAACCCTACACCTGGCGCATGGTCATCGCCGTGATTGGTATGATCGCCAGCGCCGCCCTCAGCCTTGTGTTCCCCTGGGTCATCCAGAACGTTGTCGATTCAGTATTGGTTCAGGGCAATATGCAGCTCCTGGATCAGATTACGCTCGGTTTGCTGGCCGTGTTTCTGGTACGTTCCATCACTGAACTCATTGAAAACTACAACCTGAGTTATGTTGGTGAACGTATCGTGGTTGATCTGCGCGTGCAGTTGTATCGCCATTTACAGAGTTTATCGCTAGGCTTTTTTGCACAGCGCCGCGTGGGTGAACTCGTTTCGCGCATGTCCAGCGATGTCACCGTCATGCGCGGCGTGCTGACGAACAACATCAATACGCTGCTGAGCCAAATCCTGATGATGATCGGCTCCATCGTCGTGATGCTCGTCATCAACTGGCGGTTGACGCTGTTCATTCTGGCGTTGGTTCCGGTGATCGTGGCCTTTGGCGCGGCCTTCGGTTTCTGGCTGCGCCGCATCAGCACCGAGATTCAGGATGAAATCGCCGGGGCAACCACCGTCGTTGAAGAAGTCCTGCAAAACATTCGCGAAGTTAAAAGTTTTGTGCGCGAACCGCATGAGATCAACCGCTACGAAGGCGCGATTGGCAGAGCCTTCAATGCCACCGTTCGTCTGCTGCGCGTTCGTACTGTGTTTGGCCCGCTGATGGCCTTCTTCGGTTTCAGCGGCATTGCCTTGATTCTGTGGTTCGGCGGGCGTGAAGTGCTGGAAGGTCGCCTGACGGGTGGTGAACTCATTTCGTTCCTGATCTACGGCCTGACGGTTGCCGGCAGCCTGGGCGGCTTGATTGGTGTTTACTCGCAGTTTCAGGAAGCGATTGGCGCTACCAAACGCGTTTTCCAGATTCTCGATACGCAGCCTGATGTTATTGACGCAGCCAGCGCTAAGACCCTCAAGAATGTCGAGGGGCGCATTCACTTCAATGATGTCAACTTCAGTTATGACGAGCGTCAGGAAGTGCTGCACAACGTCGAACTGGATATTGCTCCCGGCGAAATTATCGCCCTCGTCGGCCCCAGTGGCGCTGGCAAATCGACCATCTTCAACCTGATTCCGCGTTTCTATGACCCGTCCAGCGGCTCGGTGCGCGTCGATGGCGTTGACCTGCATGATGTGACGCAGGCCAGCCTGCGAGAGCAAATCGGCGTCGTGCCGCAAGAAACGCTGCTGTTTGGCGGCACCATTCGCGAGAACATCCGCTATGGACGCCTTAATGCGACGGATGAAGAACTCATTGAAGCTGCCAAAGCCGCCAACGCGCACGATTTCATCATGGAACTGCCCGACAAATACGAAACGATTGTCGGTGAACGTGGTATTCGCCTCAGTGGTGGGCAGCGCCAGCGTGTCGCCATCGCCCGCGCCATCCTCAAGAATCCGCGCATTCTCCTGCTGGATGAAGCCACTTCCAGCCTTGACAGCGAGAGCGAACATCTGGTGCAGGAAGCGCTGGCCCGCCTGATGCAGAACCGCACGACGATCATCATCGCTCATCGCCTCAGCACCGTGCGTTCGCCAACCGCATCGCCGTTCTCGATCACGGCAGCCTCAGTGAGCTTGGCACACATGAGGAACTTCTGGCGAAAGATGGCTTATACGCTAAACTGTACGGAATGCAGTTCCGCGAGGATTTGGCAACCGCCATTGGCGCAGACTAATCTTACGGGGCGCAGAACATCGCGCCCCTTTTTTTCTAACGGACATACCATGACTCTTTCTGGCAAAACAGCCTGGAAACACAGGCGCAGGCGGCTTTCTCAGCGGCACACTCATTGCGGCTGGCAAGCGAAGGCGTAAACGTGCGTGCCTTAGTCCGTTCGCCTGAAAAGCAAGCTTTCTGCGTGACAAGCCCAATATCACCATTGTTCAGGGTGACATCACCGATGCCGCGTGGATGCAGGAAGTCACGCAGGGCTGCGACTATGTTTTCCATGTGGCTGTTTCTTATGGTGATTATGCGGCGCAGATGCGAGTCAACGTCGACGGCACGCGTACGTCGTGCAGGCCGCCGAAGCCGCCCAGGTGACGCGTTCTGTCCACGTCAGCACGCTTGCCGTTTATGGCTACGACGTACACGGCGACGTGCCGGAAAGCACGCCCTTTGCTGTCAATCACCACGATCCCTACATCATCAGCAAGGGGCAGGCGGAAGCCGTGGTGCGCGCCGCCACCGTGCCCTACAGCATCGTGCGTCCCGGCGGCATCTACGGCGCGCGTTCCGGCTTGTGGACACGCACCATGTTCACCGTCGCCCGCCGTAATCCCACGCTGTTTATTGGTAACGGTAGCGGTTCAACCCCTCTCATCTACGTCGATGATGTCGTTGACCTGCTGTTGACCGTAGCGGAGCATCCAGCCGCTGCGGGTGAAGCCTTCAACTGTGCTACCGACCCCAGCCCAACATGGCGTGAATTCCTCGGTGGGTACTCACGTTTAGCTGGACATAACAACTGGTTCGGCATTCCCGTGCCGCTGGCGATGGTTGCTGCCTCTCTTGTCAGCGCCTTTTCCAAACCCCACACATCGACGAAAGACCTTGCCAAGCTGCTGGGTTATGGCACGCGCCACACCCGTTACCCGATGGCCAAAGCACGTGACCGTCTTGGCTGGCAGCCTCAAATCGATTTAGCGACTGGGGTAAAGCGCTGCGAACCCTGGCTGCGCGAAAAGGGTCTGCTCAGGTAAAGCTATCTATATTCACAACAGATCGTTCTCACGCTCAGACGCAAATGCCGTGAGTTCAAATTGCCGCCGCGCTCGGTACTTTCTCTCCCGTGCTGGCAAAAAAACCCCGCTCCCACAACCCGCTCCCATTTGCTACAATGCCGCTTTCATTTTCATGGTTTCTGAAGCTTGAAAGCTGTAGTCTATGCTGTTACTCCCTGAAGCCCATGCCCAACTCATCGAAGCCGCTGTCCTCGCTGCGCAGAAAGCTGGCGACCTGCCGACTTTTGACCTGCCGAACATTGAAGTTCGCCCGCCCAAGCGCCTTGATCAGGCAGATTACGCCGCCAGCATTGCCCTTGCCCTGCAAAAGCAGGTTGGACGCCCACCGATGGACATCGCCGAAGCCATCGTCAAGCACCTGCCCTCTGCGCCCTTCGTCGGTGCTGTCGAAATTGCCAAACCCGGCTACATCAACTCGCCTGAACAAGACTGGCTGCGGCAGCAGGTCGAGCAAATCATCGCCGAAGGGGGATCACCTCGCGCGCTTGGACGTTGGCGCGGGCAAGCGTGCTCAGGTCGAATTCGTCAGCGCTAACCCCACCGGCCCCCTGCATGTTGGCCGCAGTCGGGGTGCTATCGTCGGGGATACCATCGCCCGTATCCTCGAAGCTGCGGGCTACAGCGTCGAACGTGAATACTACTTCAACAACGCTGGACAGCAGATGCGCAATCTGGGCACCAGCCTGCGCGTCCGCTACCTTCAGGAGTTGGGCATTCCCGTCGAGTTTGATGAAAAGACGTTCTATCAGGGCGAATACCTGATGGACATCGCCAAACAGTTGGTTACCGAAAAGGGAAACACCCTCGCCGAAGAAGACTGGCAGCCGTTTAAGGAATACGCCGAACGCAAAATCTTCGACATGATTAAAGCGACCCTGCTGCGGGTCAACATCAAACATGACATCTTCTTTAACGAGAACAGCCTCTACGACAGTGGGGCAGTCTGGGACACCTTAAAAGTTCTGGAGCAGCGCGGGCACGTCTATAAAGCCGTCAAAGCAGAAGTGACCGATAACAGCAAAGACGAGGATGAAGACACCGACGGCAAGGCACAGGCGACCTGGTTCCGCAGTTCTGCCTATGGCGACAGCAAAGACCGGGTGATGGTCAAAGCCAGCGGCGAACCGACCTATACGCTGCCGGATATCGCCTACCATGCCAATAAACTGGAACGCGGCTTTGACCTGCTCGTCAACATCCTCGGCGCGGATCATTACGTCCAACATCAGGTGGTTAAATACGGCGTGCTGGCGATGGGACTCGACCCCGCACCGATTCACGTCATTATCATTCAACTGGTACACTTGCTGCGCGGTGGTGAACGTCTGAAGATGAGCACACGGCGCGGTGACATTGAAACGCTCGATGACCTGATTGACCAGACCAGCGCTGACGCTGTGCGCTATATCCTGCTGGCGCGCAATGCCAATTCACATGTCGACTTTGATATTGACCTGGCCGTGAAGCAGAGCAACGAGAATCCCGTCTACTATATTCAGAACGCTCATGTGCGCTGTGCCGGGATTTTCCGCGAAGCCGCCGCGCGTGGCGTCAGCGATGAAGGTGCCGATGTCAGCCTGCTTGGCGATGCTGAACTGTCGTTTATTCGCCGCGCGCTGGAACTTGGCGAACAGATTGAATTTTCCGCACGCGAACTGGAACCGCATCGTATCGCCTTCTACGCGATGGAATTGGCGGCGATTTTCCATCCGATATACGATAGTGTGCGGGCGCTGCACAGCGAAGTCTCGCCAGAGGTGCAGAAAGCGCGCCTGCGTTTCTACCGCGCTGCGCAGGTAGTCTTTAAGCGTGTGCTGACCCTGATGGGCATGTCTGCGCCAGACGTGATGTAGCCTGACTTTGGATTGTTCTGTTGGCAATTCATGAAAACCTGTCTATGATTTTCGCGGATTACCAACAGTTGCTTGTTTGAGGAGTCGTCGATGGGGCTGAAACCGGACCACTGGATACGCAAAATGGCCTTGGAACACGGCATGATTGAGCCGTTTGTCGAGAAGCAGGTACGACAGGGCGTCATCAGCTATGGTTTGTCGAGCTATGGCTATGATATGCGTATCGCCGACGAGTTCAAGATTTTCACTAATGTCTATTCGGCGGTGGTCGATCCCAAGGATTTCTCTCCACAGTCCTTCGTGGATTTCAAAGGCGATGTGTGCATTATCCCACCCAACTCGTTCGCGTTAGCCCGCTCTGTTGAATATTTCCGCATACCGCGTAGCACGTTGACAGTTTGTTTGGGTAAATCGACCTATGCCAGATGCTTTCGCGGAGACACACGCGTTGCACTTGTTGATGGTACCTCGCCAACGCTTGAGGAAATGGCGAAACGTGCTGAAGCAGGGGAGATGTTCTGGGGCTACAGTCTCGGCGCCTTTGGCAGAGTAATCGTCGCGGCGATTGAGAATCCGCGCTATATCGGGCGTGATTCGCTCCTTGAAATCATTCTGGACAATGATGAGCCGATTTACTGCACGCCGGATCACTATTTTGTAACGCGCGATGGACAATGGTTGCAGGCCAATGAACTGCGCCCTGGCACTGCCTTAATGCCTCTCTATCGCCAGCTTGCGCGCGGGTATGAGATGGTCTATCAGCCGTTGAATGGTCAACTTCACCCAACGCATCGCATGGCAGATGAGTGGAATATTCGCCATAACCTGTATCAGGATTTGCCGAACACGCATCGCCATCACATGGACCACAATCGACAGAACAATAATCCCTGGAACATCACCCGTACGGACGCCAAAGAGCATATTCATCCAGAATCTATTCGCGGCGCTGCCCGCTTGCTGGATTGTGATCGAACAGTATTTCGCCGTTTCCCGGAATTGATTGCCGAGTTTCGCGGCGCCCGAACGAAGTACAGATACAAGAATCATCGAGTGAAGGAAATACGCCAACTCGCTGGCGATCATGACGTGTATTGTCTGACAGTGCCGGAAGCTGGCAATTTTGCGTTAGAAGCTGGTGTATTTGTCCAGAATTGCGGTCAGATTGTGAACGTAACGCCCTTCGAGCCGGAGTGGGAGGGACATGTTACACTGGAAATCAGCAACACGACGCCGCTTCCCGCTAAGATTTACGCCAACGAAGGTATCGCGCAGGTGTTATTCTTCGAGGCGGACGAGGAGTGCGAGGTGTCGTATGCCGATAAGAAAGGTAAGTACCAGGGGCAAACAGGTGTCACGCCGCCGAAGTTGTAAAAATTTATTGGTGAAGTGAGTTTGGCTTATGTCTGATTCTGATTCCATCCGGCGGCAGATTCTCGAAAGTATCTCAGACCCGGTTGTTCCGATTGAAAAACGTATCGCGCTGTCGTTTCTTGAATATAACGAGTACTGTGCCTACATAAACAGCTACGATCTGGGCATTATTCTGAAAAAAGTCCTTTATACACTGGTGGCCGAGCAGAAAGTTGCTGGCTTTGATGTCCCCATCCTGCACAACGTTTCGGAGATGAGCATCAGAATTGATAAAGGGGCTGTATATGTGAAGTCAGAAGTCCATGTACGCGCCCCGGTCACTGCCTTTATCCGCTTCAAATATATCCTCGAAAATGTTGAAGATGCGCCCCGCCTGCGCCTGATGAAAAACACCCTTAAAGTTGAAGAAGTCACCAAGCCCTTTGATATTGCCGCTAAGCTGGCGCTGAAAGTTATGGATGTCGAGAGCATCGCCCGCTATGAACTCAGCGACCCCGGTGCGGTTATTCTGCGTACCCTTCCTGATCAACTTCGTCCGCATGGCTTCGACGGTAAAATTACCACCATTGAACTGGAACTCATGGACGATAATACCCTGAGTGTCTTCATGAAAGCCGAACGCGCAAGCTAAACGAAAGTTGCTAGTTGCCAAAAATGGAAATATCGCTTATCTTATAAAAGACCGTTCGGTCTTTTTCTGTTGGAGCTATGGGCAAAGCACAAGAAACCAAAGAACGCATTATCGCCTTATCCGCGCCAATCTTTAATCGCTATGGATACAGCGGCACAAGTATGTCGGACATCCTGAAAGCGACGGGGCTGGAGAAGGGCGGTGTCTATAATCACTTTCGGGGTAAGGAAGAACTGGCATTGGCGGCATTTGACTACAATTTTCGTCAGATGAGCCGTCGTTTTGTGCGTGCGCTCAAGGCATCTGGCGATAGCCCGACGCGGCAGTTGTTAGCGATGATCGACATCTACAATACTGGCTATTCCGAACTTGCCGATGGCTGTCCCATTATGAACACGGCTGTTGAGAACGACGACGCGAACCCGCTGCTCAAGGCGCGTGCTCAGGATGCGATGAATCAGTGGCGACAATTGATTATCCGCATCGTCGAGGACGGGATGAAACGCGAGGAGTTCAACGCTGTTGATGGCGATGAACTGGCATCACTCATCATTGCTCAGATTGAAGGCAGCATGATGATGAGTAAGCTGTTTGACAGTGACCTTCATTTGCGACGAGCAGTGGCCTATCTGCACGAATACCTTCAGAACAATGTGATCAAAGCGACATAACGCTCTTTTTTTGCCCACAAAACAGACCGTTCAGTCTGTTTTGCGATATAAGGCAGATTTCCGTCACTTTATGTTGAAAAAAGACCGTTCGGTCTTTAGAAAAGGATTGGCGAAGATGGCTCAGAAGACGAATTGGAAACTTGCAGCGGTCAAATTCGGCGTGCGCTTGCTGGAGACGATAGCGCCAACATTGGCTGGACAAGTTGTGTTTAAGATGTTTCTCACACCCCATCCACGTCCAACGTCGGAAATTGAACAACGCATCCTCAATCAGGCGCAGCGTGTAATCGTCTATCACGGAAAAGATCGTCTGAGTGGGTACGTGTGGGAAAACACGGGTGCCACCGTCCTGCTGGTGCATGGCTGGGAGAGCAGCGCTGGCAGCCTGACGCCTCTGGTATCCCCGCTGCAAGCGCAGGGCTATCGCGTGGTGGCCTTTGATGCTCCAGCGCACGGCATCTCACGGGCGAAGCAGACCAATCTGGTTGATTTTGCCCGCGCTATCCGTGAAGCCATTGACCAGTTCGGGCCGGTGTATGCGATTATCGCGCATTCGTTCGGCGGTGCGGGTACTGTTGTAGCTGCGACGGATGGCTTGCCTGTTGAGCGCGTCGTTTTGCTTGCGCCCCCGGCACGTCTCATTAACTTAGTCAATACCTATGCGCAGATGCTTTCTCTCTCACCGCGCATGATTGAAGAAATTCATCGTAATACTATGAAGATTATTGGTAAGCCCGTTGAGTATTTCTCGGCGGAATACCTGGCTGACAAGCTCACTCAACCCGGTTTGCTGGTACATGATCGTCGTGATCCGGTGGTGCCGTTCGCAGACAGTGAGGCAATTGCCGCTTACTGGAAGGCTGCGCGGTTGTTCGCAACCGATGGATTAGGGCATCGCAATATTCGTCAAAATCCCGTTGTGGTACAGGAAATCATGGGTTTTCTCGCGGAAGAAAAGCTATCGCTGCGGCTGGCAGGTGATTAAGCTAGCTGTTTTGATTGACCAACGTGACCAGCATCCACACCGCAAGGAAACTACCCAGCAGAAAAACGGTTCCCAAGCCCAGCATAACAGGTGTCCAGTAGCTGGGTTGGGGACGTTCGTCGCGTGCATAAGTGCGCCACAAGATGCCACGCGCAAAGAAGCAGATGAGGCTGCAAAGAATCAATATCTGTGAACTGCAAAAATAAAATACGAAATCCATCGATCCCCCGATGCTGTCCGTGAACGTTCAGAGTATATCACCTCCGATGCAGTCCCATCGTGCGAAATCAAAGAACGCTGGCGATGTATCGGCTTGCAGCGCCTTTGCCGTGAGATAGTAGGGATGACGGCTGTAGGGCAGGGGGATACAAGGGGTGATGGCATGGAGCGCCGCCCGCACGCTGGAATTGGGCGACGCCAGCAGGTGAACGAAGCGCTCCCCTTCCAGGCTGGACAGCCAACGATGCAGCAGTTCGCGTAGTGAATATTCCACTGTGCAGTGAGCCGCAATCAGGCTCACGCCACCGCGAACACGACGATCCACAACTACCCCGCATAACTGACCGCTGTCCTCCCAGATACCGAAACGATACTGGCGAAAAGGATGATGCGCAAAACGCTGAATCACCGTACAAGCGCTGGCCGAAAAGCAGATGCGTTCCCGGTTCCAGGAAAATCCCTGCGTGTGATCGCAGAATGTGTCACTAAGTTGCAGCGTATGCGTGCGCTGACGGCGCGGCGGCACAAGGGCAGCGTAAGGCACAAGCCTGCCGACGACGCGATAACCATAACCTTTGCTGTGCCGATCAACTTGGACACCTTCAGCGTTTGAAAAACCAACGCCGGCTGCGACGCCTTCAGCGGCTAACGTCTCATATACGGGCTGTGATACCTGTTTGATCAATCCGCGCCCACGATAGTCAGGGTGTGTAGCCATATTGACGCTCATTCCAGCTAACGTGTGCTGGAAACCGCCGGGAACGTACAACGAGGTGTAGATGCAGCTATATTGTGCCGCGAGTCTGTCACTATCCCATGCGCCATAGGCCGTCAAACGATAGCCTGTCAACATCCAGCCAAGCAGGGCGCACATTTCAGCCTGTGGACGTTGAAAAGCCGCTGCCAGCAGTTCACTCCATTGAGCAAGGTCAGCGTGGGTTAGGGGACGAATATCCATCGGGGACTCTCCATTCTGAGTTTTCCGCAGTCTAGCATGACGAGAGTTCCGGTGATGGATGCTTGTCCACCGTCAGGATGATGACTATGCTACGGCTTCCCTCCGCTGAACGACCATCCTGTTTCGGCCTCAATAGCCAGCAGGCGATTGTATTTCGCAAGGCGTTCGGACTGCATGATGGAGCCGATTTTGATGTATTCTGCGCGCCAGCCCACTGCCAGGTCTGCCAACCAGTGATCTTCGGTTTCGCCGCTGCGTGCGCTGACGGTGACGCCCCAGCCCGCCTCGCGAGCCAGGTGTAAGGCGTGAGCCGCCTCGGTAATGGTGCCAATCTGATTGACCTTGAGCAGCAGCGCATTAGCCGCCTGCATGTCAATGGCTCGGCTGATGCGGTCAGGATTGGTACACAGCAGATCATCGCCCAAGACTGCTGTACCTATGTTGACGGCTTGTATGAACTGCTGCCAGGTTGCCCAGTCTTCTTCGGCGAGTCCGTCTTCAATGCTTACAATTGGATACGCCTTGATCCATCCCAGTACCTTGTCCAGCAATTGTGTACTGCTCAGCGCCTGATGATCCAAATAATACAAACCATCGCGATAAAACTGACTCGCGGCAACATCAACGGCTAACCCAATATCTTCACCCGCTTTGAATCCTGCCCGTGAAATCGACTCCAGGGCATCATCGAGCATGGCTTCAGTGGAAGGGAAAGCAGGGGCAAGGCCGCCTTCGTCCGCCTTCAGGGCGCGCATCCCATGTTTTTGCAGACTGAGTTCGGCGGCACACTGATAGACTTCGTAGGTCATCGCCAGTGCCTCATCCAGTGTTTGTGCCGATAACGGAACAAGCAGCACATCCTGGATAGCGACCTGTGCGCCAGCGTGTTTACCGCCGCTGAACAGGTTGATAGTCGGGCGAGGCAGAGATTCGCCTCTGTGCTGCTCCTGAATCAGCGCGGCAAAGTACAGATACAGCGACATGTCATGTTCAGCGGCGAACGCACGGGCGAAGGCCAGTGAAACCGCAAGAATGGCGTTGGCA
This sequence comes from Anaerolineae bacterium, assembly GCA_046328675.1. Classification (GTDB taxonomy): domain Bacteria; phylum Chloroflexota; class Anaerolineae; order Aggregatilineales; family Phototrophicaceae; genus JACAER01. The sequence goes on along the minus strand of JAXLWC010000030.1, from coordinate 39,339 downwards.
CCCAGACGTGATTTGTTCGGCGTACCATCAAACTCCCAGAGGAGATGGTCAAGCTGCGACTGTGAATCAAAGCGCTGTCCTTGCAGCAGGGCATGGATTTCGCCATTAATATTGGCGACGGCTTTGCGACAGCCTAAACCCCGATAGCGCGCAGGATCGCCATCGCGCAGTTCTAGTGCCTCGGCGCTGCCTGTGGATGCTCCTGAGGGAACCGATGCCGTTCCTCTGGCATATTCCAGTTCACAAGTCGCCTGAATCGTGGGGCGTCCCCGCGAATCGAGGATTTCAAGTGCGGAAAGACGGCGGATAGTTGGCATTTTAAAGTCCTGTTAAGAAGCGTTCAATCGTTTCAAAAATTGTTGCTGGCGGGTTCTGCATCAAGGCGATGACTACGGTGCGCTGGCGTGCCTTTTCATCGACACTCAGATAGTCCATCTGCGAACGGCCTGCGACACGCGCCAGCAGACAGCCGAGCACATGCCTTGCCGCGCGTGCCTCAAAACCGTCCCACCAGCCGATGCTGCCCAGTGTATTCACGTAATTTGTCCAATAGAGGCGTGTCGCGGCGGCGAAGTCCGCACGCTGCGCTAGCAGGTGATGGCCTTTGCTTAAGAGATGCGCCATCGAAAAGCCGATGTCAAACGCAGGGTCGCCGATGTGCGTCGTCTCATGATCAAGCAGAATCAGCCGATTCTGGTAGATCAGAATATTTTTGGGGCTGAAGTCGCCATGTGTCAGCGTTTCGCGGCGGTGTTCCGTATCGGCAATCAGGGCGTTGAGGAACGTTTGCACCTCAGCGATATTTCCGGCGACGTAGCGATAAAAAGGTTCCAGCCGCAGCGACTCAAAAAAAGTACAGTCCGCAAACTCCGGCGCGATTTCTACAAGGCGTCGAGAGGCTTCGCGGTGAATGGTGCCGAGCAGTTGCCCGAATGCTGCCGCGTGTTCCTGCTGTAGACCACCTTGCAGCATGAGCTGTTTCCAGTTGTCATGTGGCTGTGGAATCGCCTCCATCGCCAGCACATGTTCGTCGTAGTCTTCAAAGGTAAACGCCGGGACACTGCCTCGCGGCGTAAGCTGTATCAGCCAGCGCTGGGCTGCCGCTTCACAGTGAATGCGCTGCGGATCGCTGAACCAGTCCACCTGTACACGCAGCTTGGCCAGCGATTGTTTCAGTACCCAGGTTTCGCCACTGGCGCGTGCAACGAAGACGGTGCGGCTGGAAACGCCGCCGGGCAGCCGTCGAAAGGTAGGGGTTTCATCGGGAGCGATGTGCCCGTTACGCCGCAGATAATCAAGCAGGGCGTCGGGCTGTTCAATGTCAAGTGTTTGGTTTGTCATGCGCCAGATTATAACGAATCAGAGACGAGGTGCTATGAAACCATCAGGATTAAAGGTTATAGAGAGATGAGCCACTCAACCTATATGCAGCAGGGAAATATCCGCTATAGTGCATAACATTAGCGTTTATTCCCTTCGTGCCTCGGAGGCCGTTACCCATGATTCGTTCATTAGTCGTTTCCAGCAGCGTTGATCTCAACAGCAGCGATTTTATCATTGGGCGCAATCTGCCGCCGGAAAAGCTGGAACAGGCGCTTGCAGGCGGTGATCGTCTGTGGATAGACGTTGTCGACAGCGAAGAACACGAAATCACCTGGCTCGAAACACAGCTTAAACTGCACCCCAGTGTGGTGACCGATCTGCGCTCTGAAGACCGCCGTCCGGCCTTGCTGGTCTATCCGCGTTACCTGTTCCTGTCATTGTTCCAGCCCTACAACCGCCTGAACAAGTTTGAGGGCAAGGAAATCCATTGTCTGATTGGCGAGAATTTCTTCGTCACGGTGCGCAAAGCTGATGCGGCGGCGGTAGATAACGCCTACAATCGTGTCGCCGCGAATCCACTGGACTGGCGGCAGGGGGTACCTTATTTCCTGTACCTCACCATTCAACATGTCATCGATTCCTACTATCCGCTGTTGGATAAAATCAGCGATCACCTGAATACGCTTGAGGAAAAACTCATGGCCAACGGAGGAAAAGGCATGAGCCGTAAGCCTGTTTATGCCATCAAGCAGCAGTTGATTGCCCTGCGCCAGATGGTTGCGCCTCAGCGTGAGGTGCTGTCAAGCGTCGTGGGTGCGCCGCCGCTGTCTCAAAGCGACGAACATCGGGATTTGTTCCGGCACCTTTACGAACGTTTGCTGCGCATCTATGACGTGATTGACTCGCAGCGTGATCTGGCGATGGCGGTGCTGGATATGATGGACAGCCAGGAGTCCAACAAGCTGGCGCTGGCGGTGAATCGTCTCACCATTATTTCCATGATCTTTCTGCCGATGACCTTTCTCGCCAATTTCTTTCAGTTGAACTTTACGACCATCGCTGAACCTGCTGTGCTGCCCGTCAACGGCTGGGTCTTGTTCTGGGGGATTGTCACGCTAATGGTGACTTCCGCCGCGCTGATGATTGTTGTGATGCGTAAACGCGGCTGGCTGTAGTGAGGCAATTCGTACCACAGAGTTGCAGGCTGGCCGTTGATGCTGCAAAATCTGCTCACAGCGCCAACACATGATAGTAGTGTGTTCGATGCCCTGTAGACCCTGTGGTAAAAACTTCTGCATTTGGGAGGAGCTACGATGCCTGACTCTTCAAGCAGTGACGAACGCGTTGGTTGGGAATTGATCTGGCGCAGCGCGGATATTCCCCCGCGTTATCGCAGCCTTGCCGCGCCTAATGCGACTGTCGTGGAATGGGCGGAGACGCTGCCGCAGGGTGGTTTTGTTCTGGACATCGGCTGTGGGGTAGGGCGGCACTGTGTTTATCTGGGCGGGCGTGGTTTGCGCATGGCAGGCATGGACATCTCGCCTACGGGCATCAAGACTACCGAGGCCGTGTGTGCCGAACATCAGATTGACTTTGAAGGGCGTGTTGCGGACATGACGGCACTGCCCTGGGAAACGGATACCTTTGATGGCGCGCTGTCGATTTCGACCCTGCATCATCACCTGCGCGCTGACATTGTTCGGGCACTGGCGGAAGTCCTACGGGTGCTGAAGCCGGGTGGCCTGTTTCTGGTGGATTTCCCCTCCACAGATACCATCGACTATCAGGAACTGCGGCGACAGATTACTGACGGGGAAATCACTGAACCTGAAACAAATACCTTCGTGGATATACGTCCTGGGTTAGACGACATGAATGATGCCTTCCTGCCGCATCACTTCTGCGATGAAGCCGACCTACGCGACCTGCTGCGTTCGTTCGAGATTATCAGGTTGTGGGCGGCGCTGCGGGATGTTCCAAATGGCGCTGGAAAAGCAGGCAAGTGGGTGGCGTGGGTGCGCAAACCGCAGCCTAACCGCGCCTAACACCACTGAGCCGTTCTACGATACAACGGCGCTGATACGTTATTCCCCACCCGTTGTCAGCAGCACGATGTCCAGCGCCAGCTTCGGGAAGTAGCTGGTATTCCAGATGCCGAAGTGGTAGGCGGGCGCATCGGGACACAGTGTTTGCTCATCCGGCGGCGTGCAGGTCACGTTCAGAGGGGTGTCGAACGCCGTGTAAATCATCCAGCCCGCCAGCCCATTAGTGCGTGTGGCTTGCAGCGCCAGTTGTAAGGCGGTGCGCTGCGTCTGTTCGTCCAGCGTGTAGGTACTGTAGCCCACGCCAGACAGCAGCACGGGCTTGTTGGTAGAGTCCATGACGTTAGCCATCGTCTGGCGCAGGTCGTCAATGTTGCCGTAATGCTGGAAGCTGATGAAATCCACCACCGAGGCTGTTGATTGGCTGTCGTGCTCCCAGCTTGCCGTAATCAGATGGTTAGGATCAAGCTGTCGCACCAGTATGGCGGTATCTGCCAGCCACGCCAGCACCTGATCGCGCGTGAATACGCCGCTGACGCCGTCAACGCCGAGATAATCATAATCCCCGCCATCGCGCAAATCCCACGCCATGATCGCAGGCTCCTCGCGATAACGGGTAACGATGTACTCAATCTGCTCGGCAGTGTGACGCGGGCTGCTGTACAGTGGATAGGTCGTCAAGTCAGGCGATTCATTCAGCGTGACGATCAGCTTCATACTGCGCGCGGCGGCCTCGCGGATGAAGCCATCCAGGCGGATAAAGGCGTCAGCTAGTGGTACCGCCCCGTTACCAATGCAGGTAAACATACCGCCATGCCACAGGTAGATACGCAGCGTATTGATGCCTGCCGCGCGCATCAGATCAAGTTCCTCAGAAACCGCTTCGACATCCATCTGCGTTAGGAATCGTCCGCCGGGGTAATCGCGCGGATAGTAGACGATGCCATGCACCGGATAGGTCGTGCCATCCAGTGTAAAGCGCCGCTCGTTGATGCGGACGTAGCTGCCGCTGCTTGGGGTGTAGTCGGGCATCGCGGCGAACAAATCTGTGACCTGCTGCGGCTCACAGCGCGGCGGTGGCTGCGGCGTGACGATGCCCAGCCGTGCCAGTCGCCCGATAGCTTCATTGCCCGCTGCGTCGTATTCCAGCGCGGCCTGATAGGCAGCAATCGCGTCCGCCTGCTGCCCACGCTGCTCAAGCTGCGTGCCGTAGGCCACATACGCGGTATAGAGGCGGTTATCGACGGCGATACCGTCATCGCAGAGCGCGTTGAGCGTGCGCAGGTTTTCCAGTGCGCGGATCGTCAGTTCCCAATCCCGCGCCCAGTTGCTGTTGATGGCCTGACACAGCGCCTCAGCGTTCTGTGTATCCAGCGTGGGTACGGCGGTGATGGCGTCAAGTCCGCTGCGGTTCGGCAGTTCCGGCGCGCACGCCGCCAGCAGCAGGCAGCAGACTACAACCAGGAGATTGAACCACCGAGACGCCGAGAACACCGAGAGAAAGAAGTTAGGATAAGACAATGCGCCGAATGCCTTGTTTGAGAACGGGGACGGTGAAGTTAATGAGGAGACCATATTTACAACGAGTCGCCTTGAGATAAGAAAGCACCTGGGCAGTATGAATCGGAAGGATTGCTTCTACCGCTTTGAGTTCTACAACCAGCCTCTTCTCAACAAAAATACCTACTCTGCCTTCGCCTACAATGCGCCCTTTATATGAAACACCAATTGGATACTCTTTCTCAAAAGCTATTTTACGCTCATTGAGTTCAATGCACAGCGCTTCGTGGTAAACCGTCTTAAGATAGCCAACCCCTAGCTCACGATGTACATCAATGGCTGCGCCGATCACCGCATGGTTCAGCGGATCGAACTCATAACCGAACTCCTTTTCTCCCATTTCCTTTTCCTCTCGGTGTCCTCGGTGCCTCGGTAGTTCCAATTTCCTCTCTATGCCGATTGCGCCACACTGAGCACGACGCCTTGAGTGTCCGTATTGAGTATCCAAGTGCGTGCCTTCACCCCTGAATTCTGGAAGGCAGTTTGCAGCGCTTCAGCGATTTGCCTGTGGTTTTTTTCCGCGAAGGCAATCAGCGTTGGGCCGTCGCCGCTGAGGGTGAAGGCTTGTGCGCCAGCGCGTCGCGCCATTTCTACGACGTGACCATAACCGGGGATATGTTTTTGCAGTAGGGGGGCACGCAGGTGATCGTCGATGACGTGAGCTAACAGCTTGAGGTCACCGAGGCGCAGCGCATCCAGCAGCAGCGGGACGTGACTGAGGTTTGCCAGCGCGTCGGCAAGCGGTACACGGTCTGGCGTCACAGTACGGGCGGCGTCAGCGTAGCTCTCGGCTTCTGGGACGGCAGCCACCAGCGTCAGTGGGGTAACGGGCAGCGAGCGAAAGGTGACTTTGCCATCACGTACAGCGCTTGCGGTCAGACCGCCAACCATTGCCGTGACCACGCCGTCGGCATGTTTGGTGGCCTGCGTGGCGAGGTCGAGCGTTTGTTCACGGTTCAAAGGATTGCCCATCAGGTTGTTAGCGGCGATGATGCCTGCGAGGACAAAAGCGGTTTCCGCGCCGAGTCCGCAGGCAGCGGGGATGGCACTCTCGACTTTGATCGTTAGCCCCAGCGGTGCGCGTTCCACCTGCTGAAAGACGCGGATCATGCCCAGCACCACCGGATGCCGTAAGCCGATGCTGTAGCGTCCCGCGCCTTCCCCTTCGGTTTCGACAAGCAACTGCTCGTCGCTGCGTTCACGAATTTCAATGGTGGTGCGCAGGTTTAACGCCAGTCCGAGACTGTTGAGTCCGGGGCCGAGATTTGTGATGGTAGCAGGCAGCGAGATTTTGACTTTACGCATGGGTTAGCTTTTAGCAGTTAGTGATCAGCGGTCAGCTTCAGAATAAGGAATACCAGACGTTTAAGTTCATCATCAGGGTAAGAAAGCGCCTCATAACCTACAACCTCACCGTCGGCAGGACAAACGTGAACGTGCTGCCCTGTCCAAGGTTGCTGGCTGCCCAGATGTCGCCGCCATGCCGCTGGATGATGGTTTTGGCAATCGTCAGCCCTAAGCCGCCGCCGGGTGTATCACGTACCCGTTCATCGCGCGAACGGTACATGCGGTCAAAGATTTTGTCGAGTTCGTCGTCAGCGATGCCGATGCCGCGATCCCCGACGCTGCAATAGACATCGTTGTCGTCCCCCCAGGCGTGAATGGCTACGGTTGACTCGGGATCGGAATAGATGATGGCGTTATGCAGCAGATGATAGATCACAATCTGCAAACGCTCCGGGTCGCCCATGATGACGGGCAGGGGTCTGCACGGAAATGGCGACGGTGATATGCCGTTCCAGCGCCAGCGAGCCGATCTGGCTCACGGCCTTTGTCGATGACGGTGGACATCTGCGTCGGGCGGTGTGCCAGCGGCATCCCCGCTTCAATCCACGCCAGATCGACCAGCGAACCGACCACATCATAGAGCTTGTTGGTGGTCTGTCGCAGCCGCATCAGGAATTTGCGCTGCTGGTCATTCAGGTCGCCGTATTTGCCGATAAGCTCGCCAAAGCCGATGATGGCCGAAATCGGGTTGCGTAAGTCGTGGGTCATGCGCTGAATCAGCGACTCGCGGCGTGACTCCAGTTCGCGCTTTTCGGTCACATCCTGAAGGACGACGACGCGCTCATTGCTGGTGAGCGTGCGCCCGACACCTACCGCGATACGGCGTTTAGGCAGGCGGATGTCCAGCGTTTGTTCCCCTTCACGCATGAACAGGTTCAGCAGCGCGGGGTTTTGCTCAAAGCACTCCTCAGGCGTTTTGCCGATCAGTTCTTCGGTATGCATCGCCAGCATCGCAGCGGCGGCAGGATTCACCAGTTCAATCAACCCCTCGTCGTCGGTGACGATGATGCCGTTGTCGGTGCTGCGGAACACGAAGTCATACATCTGCGTCAGCGTCGGTTCGGGCGTGAGCCGCAGCGTTTGCGTAATCGTGTCGGGGATTTTCTTCCGCCTGCGTGAAGACTTGTCGGAGTTGGTCATCGCCACCTTTATTCCATATCGACTTCGATTTTGATGGGTGTTTCAGAAGCCTGTGGCTGCTCACTCACAGGTGGTTCCGCGTCGCGCAGTACTGGGGTGGGTTCCGCTGGTGTATCGGGGGTCGGGTCAATGACCTCCTGCCAGGGGGCCTCGGCGGGCAGTTCAACCTTATGCCCTGATGCGAACTCTACGACGGTACCTTTTTTACTGCGGCGTACCTTAACGCCGTGCTGCGTCAGCGTGACCGATGTGCCCCAGGCGAACTTGCCGCCTGTCCAGACACGCCCCGGCGACATCACCTGTATGCCCAGCACACGCAGCAGCAAATGCAGCGGCACAATGCCAGCAATGTGCCCACGCTCCCCTAAGCCTTTGGCTTCCTCGCTGTGATAAAATTCGGAAAATGCTTTCTGCTCCTTAAGGACACTCACCTGTACCTTCAGCAGACGCTTGAGCAGTTCAACAACCTCACTGTAAAAGCCATATTCCAGCAGGCTTTCACCCAACAACGTCAGCCAGAAAGGCCAAATACCGCCGCTGCCTTCAGCGTTGGTCGCATCATAATGAGCATCCTTCAACGCGTTCATCGTCAGACCATTGCTGCTCAAAAGCTCGGCTTTCATCAACTGCACCAGTTCCTTGGCGCGCGTCTTTTTCAACCCGCGTGAAGCCAGCGGCATCAGCGTATTGATGTCCAATGCTGTTGTATCGACACTTTTCACGGTGATGTGATAAGCGCGGCTTAAGCCATCGCAGCGAATGCGGTCAATTCGGGAGAAGATGTGCTGACTGGTGTAGGTGCCGTAGCTGGTGCGCCAGGCGAACAGCTTGCTGTCTGCCGACTCGGTAAGCGGGGCACCGCTGGCATCCAACCCTGTGAGTGTAAGCCTGAACTGCGGCGTGTGACCCAGACCTCCGATAATCGACACGATCAGGCGGTTCTGCGGCGTGAGCTGCACTGAGGGCAGATGTTCTTCATCCCCCTGCACGGTGTCAAGGACGTTGATGCCCGCAGTGGTCTCATGCGTGTCCCGATCACGATACACGTAGCGGTTCTCACGCCACAGACTTTGCAGATGCTTTTGCAGTTCGGTGAGGCGGGTGTTGAGGCGTGTCTGCTCCGCGTTGGTCTGAAGCAGGCGTGTTTTGCCCAGCGGGATCAGCATTTCACGCAGGTGGAACGCTTCTGACAGGAGATAAGCAAGGAGATCAGGTGACTCGACGTAGCGAATGTCCGCGCCCTGCGACCATGCCTGATTGACCGCGAACGTTGGAAGATAGGCGTAACCCGTCTGCCGCTCTGACTGCCATTCGGGGAAGTTATCGCCATCGGCGTCGAAGTCTTTGCCAAACCAGCGCTCAAAGAACTTCATCAGCGGCGTAAAGACTTTATCGAGAAAGGATGCGTCCTGCGTGTACTGGTACAGGTTTCCCGCCAAACGGGCTAACAGCGGCGCGCACATTGTCCCTTCGCGCTGCCCGACAAGGCCGGGTTTGCTGTCGATGCGTCCATCCGCCCCCTGTACTGCGATGTAGTTGTGTAAAATGCCTGCCGCTAAGGTTGGATCAATAGGGGCGGCGGCCAATGCTGTCAGGTAGGAAAGCTGTGCCTGCTGGCCGTTCCAGGCGCGATCAGCGTCGCCGTGAAAGCCGCGTGTAGGCTGGCGCGTGGCAACGAATGAGGCATAGGGTAAGTAGGATGTTGGCTTGAGAAAACTTTGCACAAGCTGTTGATAGGACGCGGCAATCGTCGCATCCAGTTCGACATCGCCCGTCTCAATGGAAGGAATGGCTGCTGCGCCCTGCGCGACACGCTCAAAGTAAGCATCCCAATCTTCTTTCAGCCAGTGCTGTGCCAACGCCAGCGAATCGCGCATGGTCAGACGCCCTGCATGTGCCCATCGAATGGCTACGCTGCCGCCTGCCGGGACTTGCAGCGGTGCGCCAATCTTAGGGCTTACGCTGCCGCCTGTGCTTTCGGTACTGCCATTCTCTAGTGCGACGACAGGATGCAGGTTGCCGATTTGCCCCATGTACAGTGCATTACCGCCTTCCTGAAGCGCGATAATGCCCAGTTTTTGTTCCTGATTGTTGATGCCGACGTGTCCAAATAACTCAAGGCGCAGGGCAACAGCCTGCTTATTGCGATTGCCGAGCGTAAAGCGTCCGCCGATGGCATGGGATTCCATCGCCCAGTATTCGGCCAGCAGCGTGACGCCGGGCAGCAGTTCGGCTTCTGCCTGCATATAGGCGGGGGCAAAGGCCGTTATCACGGGCGGCTTTGCGTATGTCAGGCTCTGGTAAATCATCCGCCCGTCATGCAGCCATAAGGGAACAATACTGGCGAGGCCAGCGCGCCCACCGTAGCGTGTCTGCAAGGTCAATGCGGCGGCTTCGCCCGTTCCGGGATGCAGTTCCCACACTTGATCATCACTGTAGTCAGTACGGCTGAAGCGGGCGTCTGCCGCAATCTGTGGACTGTAGGGGGCTGTGGCGTTAAGCTGCCAGCGGCGAAGTTGAGTCACAAAGCAAATCTCCAGGAACTGTGCAACAGAATCTGAAAGATAGTATAGCCCATTATCGCGAGGCGTGGGTAACGCTCTGCTTTAGCGGCAGAGCGTATCGTCACTGTTAGATCATCGTGGACTTAGGGCGCTGTGGTTGGCGTTGCGACTGCATCCCCGCTGAGGAACTGCCAGGTGTAATTCGCCACATCAAAACGAATCGGTTGATTGGTCTGACTGTAGAGGATGTGGTAGCCGGGAGCTTCTACGTATAGGCCGCGATCATTGAGCTGCCCGCCGGGGTGAAACTCGTAGTTGCTGACGTAGCCGATTTCATTGGCCGTTGCCCAACCGAGCATTTCGCGAATCTCCGTATTATCGCGCCACACCTTGCCGAAGCCTCGCAGCGGCTGCAAGTAACCTGTGGGGGCTACGATATTCGGGTCAAACTCCGCTTCGCCATCCTGGAAGGTGTCGTCGAAGACATACCAGTGCCCGTTGTACTCGCCGCGTTCGACCATCACCCAAATCTGACGCGTTGGCTGTAACCAGAACATACGGCCACCCTCGAAGATTTGCTCGGCAACCTGGATGGCGCTGATCGTGTTGGTAGGATAAGCATTCAGCACAGGAGCAGGCGTAAACGACGACTGCGGCGCCATTTGTGAAGGGGTGACGACTGCCGTATCCGATGAAGTCGGCTCTAACAATGGGGTCGCGGTGACCACGATGACGTAGGGGGTTTGAGTGGGAATATCTTCGGCTGGCGTGGCGGTGACGACAAGCACAATCTGAGTTGGTGGTGGACCAACGCAGGCAGCGACCAGCACAACGATAGCGAAGAGAATCACAACCAATAACCGCATATCAACTCCAGACTTATAGACACCGTTTTTGAGAAACTGGTTCCAAAAACGTATAAGCCGCTCATTTTATGCGAACTGAGAAGGGGATTCAAGGCTGGTACATTGCTTGCGTGCATGGGTCTACGCTAAAATTGAAGTAGGTTTTGCAAGTATTGCATAAAAATACAAATGAATTTTTAGGAGTGTGTCAATGAAAAATCTGGTTTCGCGAGGGCTGTGGCTGATGCTGCTGGTGATGCTGAGTCTCCCCGCGTTTGCGGCGGTGGCCCAGGAACCGCCCAACAGCGCCGCCCTCCTGCATGACACGCACGACGATCTTTATCGGACACCCGGCGGCCCTGTGCCGGTGAACACAGACGTGATTTTGCGCTTCCGCACGGCAACCAACGATGTTGACAGTGTCGCGGTGCGTATTTACAGCACGCGGGCGCAGGCACAGGATATTATCCCCATGACCCGCGTTGCCACGACTCCCGATGGCTATGATTTGTGGGAATACACGCTTCAGGTTGGCGAAGGGACGACGGTGTACTGGTACCGCTTCATTCTGAGCAAAGGCGGTACAGCGTATTATTACGAAGACGACCTGCGCCGCGAATCGGGCGAATATATGCTGGCGAACGAGGGCGGCCCCGGCACGTTGTTTACAAGCAGCCCGGACAACAGCTTCCAGTTGGTCGTGTATGACCCTGAGTTTTACACCCCGGAATGGATGCGTAATGCGGTGGTGTATCAGATTTTCCCTGACCGCTTCCGCAACGGCGATACCTCAAACGACCCTCAAGATGGTTCGGAAGTATTCTACGGACGGCTGCCCCTCTATTTCCACGAAACCTGGAATGAACCGATGGTCGATGGCCGCGTGGTCAGCGCTCCCGATGGTCAAGGCGGCTGGTGGGGCAGTGATTTCTATGGCGGGGATTTAGCCGGGATTACGGAGAAACTGGATTATCTGCAATCGCTTGGGGTCACCGCGATTTATCTCAACCCCATTTTCCTGGCGCGTTCAAATCATCGCTATGATACCGCCGACTATCTGATGATTGATCCGATTCTCGGCACCATTGATGATTTCCGTACTCTGGTGTCGGAAGCACAGGCGCGCGGTATCGTGCTCATTCTGGACGGCGTGTTTAACCACATGTCCAGCGACAGCATGAATTTTGACCGCTACCACCGCTTTGATACGCTAGGCGCGTGCGAGAGTCCTGATTCAGAATTCCGCAGTTGGTTCTATTTCGATGAAACGCCTGTGGCGGGCGGCGCGTGCAATGGCGGTGACGGCACGTTCGTCAACTACACCTCATGGTTCGGTTTTGACACCATTCCGAAACTAAATGCCTTTGACCGTACCGCGCGTGCTTACTTTGTGCGCGGCGACAACAGCGTCGAGCGTACATGGCTGCGCGAAGGCGCTCTCGGCTGGCGTCTGGATGTCGCGGGAGACATTGACAACGGGCGCGATCCGGCGAATACCTATTGGGAAAACTTCCGCACGGTTGCCCGTTTCGAGAACCCTGAAGCCGTCGTCATCGGCGAAGAGTGGGGTGATGCCAGCGAATGGCTGCTCGGCGATGAGTGGGACTCCACTATGAACTACCGGATGCGGCGCGGTATTCTCGGTTTTGCGATCAACGACGACTATCGCGATAACGACAGCCTGGGTGATACAACGATTTTCTCGCTTACGCCCACGCAGTTTAACGGCGTTGTGCAGGCACTGGCAGAAGATACGCCGCCGATGGCGTTCTATGCCATGATGAACCTGCTCGATAGTCATGATACCAGCCGCCTGCCCTTTGTGCTTGGTAACGATCCGCAGTTACAGCGTCTGGCAGCCTTGACGCAGTTCACACTGCCCGGTGCGCCGACCATCTACTACGGCGACGAGGTCGCTATCGATGCGCCGAGCCTGGTCGATGGCAATGGCGCGCTGCAAGATGACCCATATAACCGCGCGCCGTATCCCTGGACGGATACTTCTGGCAGTTTCTATCCAGCGCCTAATGACGATATGCTCAGTTACTACCAGATGCTGGGTACCATGCGCCGCGATAACCCGGCGCTGCGCGAGGGACGTATGACCACGCTGGTAGCGGACGATGCCAGCGGTATCTACGCCTTCCTGCGGGTTGCGCCGGAGTCCGGCAACGCTGCGCTGGTCGTCCTCAATAACGGCAGCGCTGAGCAAACGGTGACGCTGTGGCTTGACCGCGTATTGCCCTACAACCTGACAATGATTTCTCCGCTGACCGGCAGCGAAATCGAAACCAGCAGCGGCGGCGTTACGGTGGTGGTGCCTGCGAATGGCGGGGATGTCTGGACGGTAACCGTGACCGATTCCGCGTTTGAGGCTCCGCAGTCGCCCGCCAATGTTACGGCAGTGGGAGCAGTGGGCAGCATTAACCTCACGTGGGATGCATCTGATGGCGCGTCGTCGTATGTGATTTATCGCAGCCCTGTCGCCGTCGGCGGTTTTGAGGCAGTGGCGATCAGCAGTGAACCGTCCTACACCGACCAGGATGTCGCCAACGGTTATGTCTACTTCTATGCTGTTGCATCGGTAGGTGAAAATGGTCTGGAAGGGGTGATGAGCAGCAGCGTGTTTGCTGCCCCTAGCGCACCCGTTGACCGCGTCTTCTTCGTTGACGATGTCAGCCGAACCGCGCGTGAAGTCACGCTGAGTTATGGCCTGTTGGTCGATTATTCAGCGGGTATCGTCATCAACGGCGTAACCGATGCTGAAGGGCAGGGCGAAGGGGTACGTGCGGAAGCGGCACTCGCCCCTGACGGCGCTAATCCTGAATCCCTTGATTGGCAGCCCATGACGTACTCGGCTGACCAGGATGAGGCGGATATCTATACCATCGCACTGACTCCGCAAGTACCCGGTACCTACAGTGTTCTCGTTCGTTTCAGCACGGATGCTGGAATCAACTGGCAAACTGTGACCTTCGCCGATTCCAATTCGGTGCCCGTGCTTGTGGTGGTGGCCTCTGACGATACCACTGCGCCGGACGCACCCGCGACGATTACAATGGGCCGCGCGACGGTTTCCGGCGTCTCGCTGTCGTGGGAAGCGGTACCTGATGCGGCGCTGGCTGTCTATCGTCTATATCGCATTGACGTGGCATCAGGCGAAACCTCACTGCTGGCCGAAATTGCGCCGGATACGACAGAGTACACCGATGTCGATGTGACCCAGGGGCAGCAGTTTATCTACGGCGTCTCGGCAGTGGATAGCTCGCTCAATGAGTCCTCACCGACAGTTGGGGAAGCGGTAACGGTTGAGCGTGCGTCTGTGGCGGTGACGATCATCGTCACGGTGCCGGAGAATACGCCCAACGATCCGCCTGTACATATCGTCGGTGATTTCCACACGGAAGCCTACTCCTTGTGGAATAACAGCGACCCTGAACTGCAAATGACGCAGATTGATGACACGCACTGGCAGATTACGCTGTATCTGGCGGAAGGTTCAACGATTGAGTATAAATTCGTGCGGCCTACCGGCAGTGATGGCTGGGGCGGCGTCGAGAAGGCGGATGATTGCAGCGAAATCTCCAACCGCCGTCTGCAAATCGTGCCCGACGCCAATGGCGAAATGCTGGTCAATGATCTGGAAATCGCCAAATGGCGTGACCTCGACGGCTGCGGCTAACAATCGGCAATGTGGGGCACGCAGTGTTGTGTGCCCCTGCTTATCCTAACTTAAGGATGGGGCATGGTGCGCTGCGCCCTATAAGGAGTAGAGTAGTTTGATTCGTCCTAAAGCGATAAACCTGAACAAAAGTGAAGGTTATCTGGAAATCATCTGGTCAGATGATGAGGTATGCAAGTATCCGCTGGCACAGCTTCGGGAAGCCTGTCCTTGCGTCGAATGTCGCGGCGGTCACGCCAATATGGGGCGCGAACATGACCCGGAAGACCTCATGGTTCTCAAATTGACGCCCGCGCGTTCCTATGTGATCACCGACTTGCAGTTGGTGGGGAACTACGCGCTGCAACCCTTCTGGTCAGACCAGCATCATACAGGCATTTACACCTGGGATTATCTGAAGCGCCTGTGTCCGAAACCCTCATAGGTTAGGGGGCACAGCATCTGACGATTGCAGTACAATAGTACTGATAGGATGTGCAAAGGTGTTCTCTATGGTGTGGAAATTTAAACTGTCGCTGTTGATGCTTCTTCTCACAATTCTGGTGAGTGGCACAGCATCGGCACAGAGTTTTGAGCCTGTCGATCTGGTCATCTGGGCGCGGGACGGCAGCACTGCCCAACTGCTTTCGCTCTGGTTCGATCAATGGGCCGAAGAACATGCCCCCGGATCGACGCTTCAGTTGGTGTCTTTACGTGACGCGGATTTGAATAATCAACTGCTCACGGCTTATCCATCGGATTTGCCGGACATTGTTGTAGATGACAGCGAACCGCTGGCAGGCTACGCCAATGCCGGGCTGCTTATGCCCTTGGATGGGGTGGTCGATACCTCAGTTTATGATTCTGCTGTGGTAGCAGGCGCGCAGGTGGATGGCACAACTTACGGTATCCCGCTGTCCAGCGGCGGTCATCTGATGATGATCATCAACACGCAGTTGGTGGGCAGTGCTCCGCAGACATTTGATGAAGCCGCTGCCAACGGCTTGTTATTCCCTATCGAAGACCCGCGTTACCTGCTGCCGATAGCCTTTGGCTTTGGTGGCAGTGTCATGGATGGCAGCGGCAATTTCACGCTCGACAGCAGCGCCTGGGCCGACGCGATGGCGTTCATGCAGCAGCTTGCCGGAAGTGTGCCTTCAGGCTGTGATGTTGACTGCACCGATGGGCGTTTTATCAACGGCGATGTCGGTGTGGTGATTGCTGATGACACTTCTTTAGCCATGTACCTTGATCGTGGCATGGAAAACAACATCGCAGTGGCGCCGTTCCCGACCCTGCCCAACGGCCAGCGCGCCCATTCATTTGTCAGCACGGAATATGCCAGCCTGTCCATTAACGCCACTGGCAGCAAATTTGACGCGGCCTTAGCGTTCCTGACCTGGGTCACGACTGACGCCAACGTGGTACTGAATGCCGCCAGCACTTATGGACGTTTGCCTTCTGCCGTGTCCCTTCAGAACGACAGCACGATTAGCAGCAGTTCGCTGCTAAGCACGTCTCTCGAAGTTTATCAGGATGGCGTGATGCTTCCTGCTACAACGCACACAAGCTGTCTGTGGGATGCGTTGGGGACAGCCTGGAGCAGCGTGCTTGCGGGTGCCTTGTCGCCCGCTGATGCCGCTGCTTCGGCGCAGCAAGCAGCCGCAACGTGCGCCGCTAATATCGGCTAACCTCGCTGCATCGGTTTTTCCTCCAAAGTCAGTTCATGGGGATGCCTTCAACGGCATCCCTTTTTGATTGTGGTTGACAGAATAGAATTTATGTTCTATCATGCGTATATTGCGGTTTGTTGTGAGGGATGAGTAATGGTCCATGTGAAATTTACCAGTCACCTCTACAAATTTTTCCCCGGTCTCACCGAATTACAGATTGATGCTCACACCGTTGCCGAGGTCGTTACTGCAATTGATCAGCAGTTTCCCGGCCTGGCGGATTATGTCGTTGATGAAACCGGGGCGCTGCGCAAACATGTCAATATCTTTGTGGGTGATACGATGGTTGAAGATCGCCAGCGCTTGCAGGACTCCCTGAAGGCGGGTGATCGCGTTTTTATCATGCAGGCACTTTCAGGGGGGTAGTGGGATGAGCAATACGTTGGTTCTTGGGACGCGTAAGGGTGTTTTGATTTTGGAGCAGAAGGGGAAAGACTGGCAGCTCGTCTGTGAGGCGCATCGCGGCGTTCCGGCTTCGTACGCCGCCACCGACGCACGCACAGGCACGCTCTGGGCGGGACTCGATCACGGGCACTGGGGACAAAAGCTCCATCGTTCCCGTGACATGGGCGCAACGTGGGAAGAAATTCCGGCTCCCAAATATCCCGAAGGCGAGACCATTCGCGACGATAAACCAGCGACGCTGAGCTATATCTGGTTAGTCGCGCCCGGCGGCAAAGACCAGCCCAATCGCATGTACCTTGGTACCGAACCCGGTGGGTTATTCCAGAGCGATGATGGCGGCGCGACCTATCAACTGGTACGCGGTCTGTGGGATCATCCCTCGCGCAAGGACAACTGGTTTGGCGGTGGGCGCGATCATCCGGGGTTGTGCTCGCTGGTCATTGACCCGCGTGACAGCCAGCATATGTGGGCGGGTATCAGTGTAGGTGGCGTTTACGAAACGCATGATGGTGGAATCACCTGGGAGGGGCGCAATCAGGGCCTCAAAGCGGATTACCTACCCAATCCTTACGCCGAGTACGGGCATGACCCACATTTCATGATGGCATCGCCCGCTGACCCCGATGTGCTGTGGCAGCAGAATCACTGCGGCATTTTCCGCAGCGTCGATGGGGGGCAGCACTGGGATAACATTTCACAGCCTGGCGGCCCCGCCTACTTTGGCTTTGCCATCGCGCTCGATGAACACGACCCTGAGACGGCGTGGGTTGTGCCTGCTGTAGATGCCGAATTCCGGTTGGCGGTGGATCGCGCGCTGTGTGTTTGCCGTACGAACGACGGCGGCAAGACGTGGACGGCGCTGCGAAATGGGCTGCCGCAGCAGGATACCTATGATCTGGTTTTCCGTCATGCGCTGGATATCAGCGGGGATACGCTTGTTTTTGGCACCACGACGGGTAACCTCTACCTGTCCGAAGATCGCGGCGAGACATGGCGCTGCCTCGGTTTCAACTATCCTCCGATTAACTCCGTCAGGTTTGTATCGGTCTAGCGTGGAATAATCTGAACAAGGGGATCAATCCCCTTGTTCAGTATCGTTACCCTGCGAACGTGAATGACATCAGATCGCTGATGATTTGCCCGTTGCTGCCCATATCGCATTCGGGAACTGTTTCATTGCGAATGCTGGCGAACGGAGTTGTGGGGTTGAAATAGTTGTAGACGTTGCGTGAAATCTCGGCCACCAGCGGGAAGGAAATGCTAAAGTCCATCCATGTTGGAGTGTGCAAAGCGACGACGAGCACATAGTTACCGCCAGGACTAAATACAACTGCCGCATCGCCGTGCGTGTCGTTAATCCACCCATGCTTATGCGCTACCCGTGTTCCTGCGGGAACTCCTGCCTCGATCAACGCCCCGATGCGGTTAAAGCTCATCACATGCAGCATTTGCCGGCACTCCCGCGAGTCGAACTGACCCGGAAATGCTGTCAGCAGTGGCCCAGTGTTGTTGTAAGCGCATTGATAGATGCTGTCCAGCATCCAGCCAATTTCGTCCACCGTCATCTGGTTATAGCCGTCCGGCGCGGCCCTGGTCTGGTCGGCTGTCGTGACGGGTGCCGGGATGTTGACGGGGGTGATGTTGTTGGGGTCAATCACATACGGCGCGAGGATAAACGAATGTTGCAAACCCAACTGCCGCATAAAATCGGTCACATCCGCCGCACCCTGCACCTCGTCGCCGCCGCCGATGATTCCCAGCATCCCATTGGTTGACGTGTTCTCGCTGCACACCATCGCGCTCACGACGGTGTATGCCTGCGAGCTGTCAGGCGGACTATCCAGTGTGCGGTACAAATCAGCGAGAATAGCGATTTTGTTGATGCTCATACCGCTGAAGGCAATGTCGTTGCCAAACGTCAGCGCTTCTCCGGTTTGCAAATCCATCAGGAACAGCGCGCCCAGCGTGCTGGTTTCCGGGTCGAAACCTGCGCCCAGAATCATCTCCCACAACTGGTCACCCAACGCCTGAAACTGCGGGCTGATGGGAACGGCAGTTGCGCCGAGGACGAGGCTTTGCTGTACAACCTGCGGTGTCGCCGTTGTCGCAGGCAGTATAAAGCGGGTTTGGGTAATCGCGGGCAGGCTGTAGATGTCGCCGCGAACCTCTAGCAAGCCGTTAGACACCCAGCCAAAGCCATTCGGCGACGCCGCGTAGCTGATCTGTATCCAGGGATATTGTGTATGATAGCCCGTGACCACGAACTGGTCGCCTGCCTGCGCAACGCCGATGCGCGGATAGTCAACGCCCGGCCCAAAACGGATGTTTATTTCGCCTTGCGCGATACCCATCACCGCACTGGCTGGGACGGTGGGGGCCGCTGTAGGAACGACAGTAGTGACCTGCGCACTCAGCGTAGCAGTGGGTTGTGCGGGCGCTGGCACCGTGAGCGTGGGCGTATTCACGACTGCGCCTGGGTTCACAATCGTGGTCGAGAAGGGCACAACGTTGAGGTCGCCGTAGACAGTCACCAGATCGGCGAAGACCCATCCAATCGGCTGCTGTGAGCTGATGTCGCCTAACAGGAGCCAGGGGTAAAATTGGCTGCGCCCGATAACCGGGTAGCGTGTACCGCTGAGGATTTGCCCCAACAGCGCTGAGGAGGTATCGGTGCTTGCACGTAAGTTGGCTTGCCCAATCGCTTCGGCATAGACGCCTGTCTGGCCGAACACCAAGGCAGGCACAAGGAACAAAAGAAAACACACCACAAATAGACTGCGTTTCATCATAGGCATAATCAACGACTGTTTTCCATTGACCCGGCATTATAAGCTACACTGTCACATGCGTAAACCTACGCAATTGCTACGATTTGAGCATTGACAGCACGCTTTTCTCTGCTAGAATTTCCTTCATCAACGCCGAAGTGGCGGAATTGGCAGACGCGCTACGTTCAGGGCGTAGTCCTGGCAACGGGGTGTGGGTTCGACTCCCACCTTCGGCACAAAAAGACCCGATAAAACATATCGGGTCTTTTTTGTTGTGTCACTTGGGGCGAATGGGCTGGCGCAGCACCGTTTTCAGCCTTTCGGGCGCGGTGCGGGTCGGATCACTCAGATAGACTTCATGATGCTTGCCATTCGATTCATGGCCGATGTCGTCAATGAAGTGATGCATTCCTACAATCGTCGGGTGTTCCGCGCTGTACGGCCCGATGTGCATGATTTGCACACTCCGTCCCTCGTCGTATTCCTCGAACCACAGGCGTGAGAGCGCAGGCGGGTTCTTTTTCTGCGCAACTTCCGCGATCATAATGTGAACCAGCTCAGCCGTGACAAATTCGGGCTGCATCATCATCATCGTCCAGTTCCAGTGGTTACGATCATCTGCCGTGAAATCCAGCGCACCGTCATCTGTCCACCATAATCCTTCCAGCGCCATGATGGGATAATCGAGGCCTTGCTGCTTGCGTACTGCGAACTTGATGGCATAGGACACGGCATACAGCGTTTCAATCGCGTGCTTGTAGTCTTCTGATGTGTTCGGATCGCCGATTCCGTGAATCATAAGGAAGTTCATCGCCGGCACGTCGATCACGGTGTATTCTTTGGCCGACGGGTTGTAAAGATGTTTGAGGTTTTGCTTAAGGTCAACTTTTGTAAGTTCCATAAAGCCTTCTTTCGCTAATACTTCCTCTCTCCATTATGAACTTGCGTGGCGGCGCTGACATGTGACATGCAGCACGAAAATCGCTGGTGAAATATCCTCACCCTTTTCACGACCATCTCGGATTGTGGTATATTGAAGGGCTGGAGGCGTGAGTATGACGGAACAGGTCGAAGAACAGCGCGACGTGCGCAAGGCTAAGGGACAGCTTTCAGGCTTGCAGGTGATGTTTGCTACCATGCTGGCGATCAGTTTGATTCTGGCAATCAATTTCACCAGCCGTATCGCCGCTAATCAACCCCTTCAGGAAGCGCTGGATCGCGTGCAGGCAGAAATCTCCCAGCTTCGGCTGGAACAGTCAGATCTGATTGACGAGCGTGATTACGTCCAGAGTGATGCTTACGTCGAAGCATGGGCACGCAGCGATGGCCGAATGGTGCGCCCCGGTGAGGTCTTGATTGTGCCTATGCCAGTTGGAGGGAGTGTTACTGCGCCAACGCCTTCTGAAAACGACACCGCGCCTTTTACCCCAATCGAAACCACCCCGCCGCAGCCAGAACCCTGGCAGCTCTGGTGGGCGTTATTCTTTGATGTCCCGCCGCCTGATTTCTAGCGCTTATTGTTCCGGCTTGTCTAGCTGCCCGGTGCGACGTGTGCTGGCGGTAGAAGGCCGCTGTACCGTGACGGTAGGGCTGTCAGCAATTGTCAGCGGAACTGTGCTGCGTCGCGCCAGCAGTGACGGCAGCCCAATTAGGATTGCCGCAATCAACACAATGAAGAGCGCTTGCCCAACCACTGGCGCGCTGAACTGCGCAAAACCAGAACCTAAAAGGCCTGTGGAGAGACGGATAAGAAATAACTGCATTTCCGCAGGCATATCGGATTTCCCGATTTCCGCCGTTACCCCTGAGATAATCGTGCCGGAGAGTATGGGCAGCGGCAGAATCGCCACAAACGCGCTCACAATGCCCATCCATCCCGCCCATCGGCCAAAGCCTTTAAATGAGCGCACAACCAGCGCCACAATCAATGCCAGCAGCCCTGCCGGACACAGATAGGATATGGCGAGCATCTGCTGTGATGCCTGGATCACAGTGGGGATATTTTCGGTTTCTGGCGGACGTGGTGCTCCTGTCAGGTCTTCCAGCCGCATCGTGCGGGCTTCCAACGCGTTCGCCAGCCGATTCATTGACTCCAGCAAAGCACTTCGCATCGTGTCCCACAGTTCTTCGCGCGGCTGGCATGGCGGAATCGGCCCTGGCTGCGGGTTATTAGCCAGCGCTTCAATCTGCTGATTGGCTTCTGGTGGACATTCCGACGATGACTGAATAATCAGATCCGCAGCACGCTGCCCTGCTTCACCGCGCAGCCGTTCCGTCAATCCACTAAAATCCAATGGGTTGTCGAGCGTTTCTACGTCGCCGTTCAGCCAGCCGAAAAACATGTCAAGCCAGCTTTCCGTTTGTGTCTGCATCCAATCGGCGGGTATCAGTTCGTCGGTTACCTGGCGGCGCACATCAGGCTGTAAATTGCTGATGAGCAGCACCAGAGGGTCATCTTGCAGGTCGGTTGCGCGCCGCAGAATCGAGGGCAGCGCAGCGCTGGCAATATCAGGATAGATATTTTGCTCCTGTAGACCGTTTTTGTAGGTGTCAACATTGAGGAAGGCTTCCTGCGCCGCGTTGATCCACATGGCCAACGGCAGAAGCAGAACCACGCTGGACGCTAACACGAATGCCAAAAACCGACGAACGAATTTCAAAAACATGCTTTATGCTTCCTCTGGCATGAGATGTGCAGGTTGTACACCTGCCAGCGCGGTGATGACGGCTTTAACGCCGCCCACTTTAATTGTTGACCCAATCTGGGCTGCCTGGAGCTTTATGACTGCGATTCCGACATGTAGGCCCTCTGGCGTACTGACGCTGCTGGTTAACGTCCCGACTACACGCCCCTCAAGCGTTAGCTCGGCTGGTGCTGGTACTAACGCCTCAAGTTCCACGCTGACAATAGTGCGTGCCAGACGGTTGCGACTTTCCATACGCGCAATGATTTCCTGTCCGGTGTAGCAGCCTTTGTGGAAGTTCACTTCGTCCCAGAGTCCGACTTCCAGTGGACTGTACTCGGTGGTCAGTTCGCGCCCGGCTGCCGGGCGTCCCGCGCGGATACGCAGGACATTGTAGGCAAGCGAACCTGCGGGTATCAGCCCATACGTTTTGCCTGCTTCCAGTACTATATTCCATACTTCTGCTGCTTTAATGCTGGGTACAACCATAACCCACTGTGACACGCTCAGCGGTTTGCGCCGGGCGATGAACACATCAACTCCGGCGACAGCGACCTCAGCACCCTGTTCAGGGATTTGTCCACCCAGCAATGTGCTTACAACGTGGTCTGCCTGCGGCCCGTGCAGCACAAAAAGGTTCGTGGAACCGCTGATGTCCTCGATGCGCGCCTTGTCGTTAAAGAAGATGTTGCGCTGCAAATACTGGCGCAGCGCTTCTCCACGTCCTGCTTCCGTAATCACCAGCGCGCTTTCGCCACGATGGTACACGGTTGCTCTGTCGATGATGCGCGCGTTGGGGTTTGTGAACAGTGTCGGGCGGCCTTCGCCTTGCGCCATGTTCAGCAGGTCATTCGTGGAAATACGGTGCATAAACACAAGACGGTCTGCGCCTGTGAGCAGCAGCCGTCCTTCATGCGAACGATCCATCAGCACAGCCTGATGCAGCGCTGCCTGATATTCCGTTTCAAGGCTGCTATATTGCAGGGGAATGCCATCAGCGGCAAGCTGTGCCCCCAGACCAATATGTGTTTCAGATAAATTTGTCATAGGTTCCGGCTCAATTGTTCGATCGCAAAGTGTTGAGTTCGGCTAGTGCTGATGCGATAGGCGATTCGATTTCACCCACCGAGACCCATTCCCAGTTGTGGGCGCTGATGCGCTCATGCAACAGATAGATGAAATCAAATACCACCAGTTCGGTGCTTTGTTTTTCTTCGTGTTCCAGCAGCAGTGGTTGTACAAAGCGGCTGTCCATGTCACTGTAGCGGCTGCGCAGTAGTTTGCTTGCTTCGGCATGTATTCCGAACGTTTTGCTGATGAGGCGCAGCGCTGCTTCGTGCGGCAGTTCACCGACAAGTATCTTGCCTGTGGGAAAGTGTTTGCCGTTCCGGTGATACAACACTTCGTCCTGATAGACGGGAATGACGGTGGCGGCATAAGAGAATTGATGAGGATGCAGACCATGTTTCGCGCGCAGCGTAAGCAGCGTTTTACGACTGCGTTCTGCCAGAATGATTCCGTACAAATGTTCTACGGCTTTATCAAGATTATCGTTGATGATGAGGTAGTCACACTGAGGCGCAAATGCCATTTCATCAGGCGCGCGCAGTAAACGCTGCTGGGCTTGTTCCGCTGTTGCGTCGCGTGTTTCCAGACGCTCTTTGAGTACTAGCAGCATCTCCTCCAGCGTATCACCGGGAGGCGCGATGAATACCAGTACGATATTGTTGGGATAGGCGTTGCGCAGGGTATTTGCGCCATGCATATCAATGTCCGCGATCAGGTCTTGCCCCTGTGCGATTGGGTTTTCGATGCTGGTACGGGGCACCCCGTAAAAATCACCTGTATGAACTTCAGTGTGTTCGGCCAATTCGTCGTCGCGGATCATGCGTCTGAATTCGGTATGAGAGACAAAAAGCCGCTGTTTGCCATGCTGCTCACCAATGCGTGCGGCACGGGTAGTCGCCGTTGCTAACTGACCTAAATTGTCAACACGCTCTAGCACTGTTTTGAGGATGGCGTTCTTACCCACTCCACCCGGTCCGACAAGTACAAATAGGGTTCCCTGATAAGTGTGTGAGGTCATAGGTCCTTTAACTTGTTCAACATCAGGCATTAACTACAGTTTAGCATTGTGTGTGAACTTTCACTATTGGCATTTGGTTAAAATGTGTATTTCACTTTAATACAAACGAGGAGCCTTTCAGCCCCTCGTTTATCACAAGTCTTGTTATCGGGCGAACCTTGCAGTTCGCCCATCTGCTCATCATGATTTTACGGACAGGTTCCTGCTGGCAGCGAGGCACGCGGGGTAACCGAGGACGCGCCTACTGTAACGTCCGTCAGCCACCAACCATCACGTACATTCGATCCCGTTGTCAGGCGGAAGCGCAAGCCCATATAGCGGTTGATGTAGGCCCACAGGTTGTAGCGCCGCAGTTCCCATACCGTCGGGAAGCTGGAGCTGGTACCCGACCACTGTGAACCGTTGAAGCCTGAGATCGGCACGGCTGTCGGCGTGACCACCGGAGCCGGACGGTTACCATCGTGACCGCCGGGCGGCCCATTGAAGTTACCGCGCGTCCAGTCGAGACCGCCGTTCGTCGTGACTTCAACCGTCATCGTATTGGGCGTATCGTATACCGTGTAGAATTCCAGTACTGGGGCACGCGCGCCGCACATATCAATCGCACCGTCCAACACCAGCGACGAGTCGCTGTAGGTGGTCGAAGGAATGCTTGGGAACGATGGCCCAACACCATTCTTCGGGCTGTCGCTGAACGAGAAGTTGTTGGAGCCAGTTGAGATCACGATGATGGCTTCACCGCCGCTCTCCCACCATTCG
Organism: Anaerolineae bacterium; assembly: GCA_046328675.1. Lineage (GTDB taxonomy): Bacteria > Chloroflexota > Anaerolineae > Aggregatilineales > Phototrophicaceae > JACAER01. The sequence goes on along the minus strand of JAXLWC010000030.1, from coordinate 14,482 downwards.
GCAATCAGGCGATAGTTACCTGCCGCCGGGAAGGTTACCGCACGCAGGTCAACCGTACGTCCGTGCGCAGTCCAGTTACAGATGATGTTCCAGCCCGCACAGTTGCCAGCGCCGCCGCCAGTACCCGGCGTGTACTTCATACGCACGGTGTCGTCTGAAATCGTGATGAAGGTGTATTCGCCGCCTTGCGCGGTCACATCACGAGTGAAGCGTGCGACCATATTATTGCTGCGCCAGACCGTACCATCAGAGTAACGCGGCCCGTTGCTGCCGAACTCGAAGTTCACGTCCATCAGGAATTGTGGCTGGGTATCCGGGAAGTAGTTCCCTACGCCCGCCGCTGTCCTTGCTGCGGCATAGCCTGCTGCTGTGTCGGGAATACCATTCAGGTAGGTCGCCGCCGAGTTGGCACTACAGCTATTGCAGGCAAACCAGTAAGCACTCCAGGGGCTGGTACCGAGGTCTGCCGGGCCACCACCCGATCCACGATAGCGTTCGGGATCAAGACCCCATCCGCCTTCAGGTATCCAGCGGTCAAGGTTACGTGCCGGATCAAAGAAGGTGAGCTGGTAGGGCAGCGGCGTGGTGAAGTTGTTGTAGAAGAAGCGCACGTTATCAATGTACCAACCATCACGGTTGCTGCTGTTATCCAGGCTGTCGGTGACGAAGCGCACGCGGATACGTTTGCCAGCATAGGCAGTCAGGTCGATCAACTCACGGGTCCATGAGTAGTTACGTGCTTCACCCGATATTGAATCCACTGTCGTCCAGCGATCCCAACCCGCAGTACGTTCATAACACTGTCGCGGCGGGTCACCGAAGTTGCCAACCGTACCACCACACGGCGCTGTGTTGATGGGGGAGGCGGTATTTTCCACCGATACCTGCACGTAGAGCGTATCGCTGGAGCCGACCCAATAACGGTGCCAGTATTCCATCGTCGGGCGTCGCGTTACATCTACGCCGCGTAGGTCGAGGATCTGACGCATTTCCAGAATACTGAACGTATCATCGCCGTAGGCAACGCCGTCATAGTAATTGCTGGAGTTGAAGTAGAACGGCGCTGACGTTTGCCCTGTGGGGCTGTCATGGAAGGAGCGCAGACCACCGCCGACCATCGTATTCCAGTCGATCGCTGTCCATTCGCCACCCGTATACCAGCGGTTCCACCAGTCAGTCGGGTTGTCCACGCCGTCGATGTAAATTTCGCCGTTACCCGTGGTCAGAGGCCCACCGCCATCGGGATCGAAGCTGGTATTCCACAGCCGCCACGATGTTTCCGAGTAGTTCTGAATGGCGATGTTGTCGATATATAAACCATCATCGACAGCCACATCATTACGCGCATCCAAACGGAAGCGGATGATGATGTCATCGTCGGTCACGTCTGACGGGCTGGCCGTGTTCACCATCTGCATCACCGGGTCAAGGTCAACGACGACCTGTTCCCAGGCAAGCTGCGTTCCGGTACGTGAACTGTACTGTGCTGACCCCGTTGGAATGCCGTTCGCTGTCGTATCCTGATAGTTGTACGACCAGATGGTATTCCACGTACCCGCTGTATCTCGGTAGCGCCGCCACTCAACAATGAAGTTGTCATAGCGGTTCAGATCGCGTTTATGCCAGAAGCTCAGCATGGGATGGACTGCCGCGCCGCCCTGATTGCCCGGCGTAGGTGCTGCCGTAGCGCCCGGCGGGTTCAGGTTGTCAGGCGAGTCGTTGCGCAGGTCAAGCGGCCAGCGAAGCTGCATTGAAGCGTTGGTGTTGTGCAGATAGCCGCCAATCGGGCTGTCAGTGTAGACCCACGCGCCCACGTTGAAGACGCTTTGCGACTGATAACGTGCCCACGAGCCTTCCATCAGCCAGTTCGCATCGCTGACTTCCGCATCATCGAAGAACGGATACGGTGTGAAGCGTGGGCGGCTCATACGCTCGACATAGATGTTGTCAATCCACCAACCATCTTCTTCGGTGGCATTGCGATCCAGGATCATCGCGAAGCGTAAGCGGAAGCGCTGCGTGTCATAGTTCGGGATACCGTCAAGCTGGACTTCGCGCTGGGCGAAGGTGAGCTGGCTGGTAGTGGAACTGACAAGCGCCAGAATATTACCGTCGCGTCCAGCAGTGCCGGGCACGCGTGTCCATGTTGTGCGCACGGTTTGATTTGCCGCCGCCCCTGAGATGAAGGGATCGCGCGTGTACTGCACTTCAAGTCGCCCGCCAGCGCCAATGTCATAGGCCTGGAAGAACGACAGCATTGGCACACCTGTATCGCCTTGGACATCCGGCAGGCTGCCACTCAGGTCTACCCATCCGTTGAACTCAATGTAGTAGACACGCGAGGTTGAGGGCTGACCGGGTGCAACCGTTGGGGCAGGGCATGACCCGCTGGGGCAGTCGGAACTCTCAAAACGGTCATAGTTGACGTTGCTGCCAGAACCGGGCGTGAAGGGTGTCAGCGGGCCGCCGGGGCTGTCGTTAAATGCCATACCCGTGCTGCCGTAAACGTAGTTCGAGCTGAGGCCCCAGTTTTCAGTGGTGATGAAACTATTTTTCTGAGCATCAGAGTTCAGATCGTAGAACGAACCAACGGTAACATTCGTCGAGTCCGGCCCGAAGCTCTGGATGGTCATGTCGTCGATGTACCAGTTACGGCCACCGCTGCTGACGTTGCCGTTGTCGATGACAAACCTGAACGCCAGTTCCTTCCCCTGGAAGTTTACGCCGTTTACGTTCGATAGGTTCACGGCGAACCTTGTCCAATTGTAGTTGGCGCTGTTGCCCTGGAACAGGTTGACTCGCTGCCATGATCCTGCGGGATATGTGCCGTCAGCTTGTCGATTAGCGTAGTCCGCAAATTCGACATAACCGGCAGTCGCAGAGTTGGAGAAGTCCCATACTGCCCAGAACAGGAAGTGTGCGTTCGGCAGTGATCCTGCGCCGGACGAGGGCGGAACGTATACGCGGCCTCGGAATTCCAGCGTGCAGCGCATGTTCGCCGGGATATTGCCGCCGACATATTCTTCCCACATCCAGGTGCGCGAGCTGGCGCTGCCGCTGTTCGTGCGACCCCAGTTGCAGTCCGAAGGTACAGTGTCGTTGCTGTTGACGGTTACACCACGCGGCTGAATGTTCAGCGAGATTTCGGCGTTGCTGGTCTGCTCGAAGTATTCCAGCACGAACAGGTAGTAGTTCGGACCCGTCAGGGTGACTTGACGTGTGTTGTAGGTGGTTGCCGAATGTCCGGTCCAGTCGTTCACCAGACGGCAGCCCGTCGCGGGTGTGGTGCCCGAACCGCCTGCGCAGCTCGCGCCGGTGGTGGGGTCTGCCACGTTGCCGCCCAAACCGGGACCCATCACATAGAAGCGTACGCCGTCATCAGAACGGACCTGGAAACTCAGCGTAACGCTGCTTTGCACGTAAATGCGCCGATACCAGCGTACCGAGAAGTTATCGCCCGGGTTGCTGGCGGGCCAGCCTGCACGCGGGCCTGATGTTCCAGTCCAATAGAAATCGATAGAAAATGGCGATGGCGGTGTCAGGGTGCTGTTGGCCTGGCGGAAGTCCGGTGTGCCCGACAAGTTAGGGTTGGGGTAGTAGTCGCCGATCCACTCTTCACCACCAAGGAACACGCTGTTATCCAGACGCCAGCGTACAGCGGTGTCCGGGTCGGCGCGTTCATACCAGTTGGGCGCATCAAAGCGGAAATCGGTTGGCGTATTCGTCGGCCCCGGTGTGGGTGACGGAATAGGCGTACGCGTAGGAACGGTGGGCGACGGTGTCGGCGAAGGGCCTGCGGTGGCCGTCGCGGGCGGCGGAACAGGGGGGTTCGTCGGGAACGGACTCTCCTGCGGCGTCTGCTGCGCTGCCCACGTTACCGTCGCCCAGAATGCGCTCACATTCGGGATCGAACGAATGGGGGTAGAGCAGTTTTGCCCCTGTACGAGGTTACAAACAGTGTTGCTAAAGACATTACCAATCGCAGGTCCGGTTGCCGCCAGCGCCACCGCGAACGCGATGACCACCAGTACAACGATCAGCGTGTATTCGACTAACGCTTGACCTGCTTGCGGTTTGCCTGATCGAAACTTAATTTTACCCATATGAGGACCTTTCGTCGAAGCACGCTAACATGCCCGATTGTCGTCTTCTATAATGTTACCCGATTATCGCCGCAAGTGAATTTAATTTTGTAGAAGAGTTGTAATAATGCGTTGACAAAATCTTAAGTCAATAATGATCTTTGTCAGTACGCAAAAATAATACGGTGTGATAATCTCTCCATTATTCTATCCGAAAAGCATTAAGGATGTTGCAAGATGACCGCACAAATTCTCGATGGGCAAGCTGTAGCAGACCGTATTCGCGCTCAAATCGCCAGTGAAGTCGTGGAATTTAAGGCGAAATATGGCTATGCGCCGGGGCTGGGCGCGGTGCTGGCTGGCGATAACCCCGCATCTGCGCAGTATGTCCGCATGAAGCGTAAAGCCTGCGATCAGGTGGGCTTCACCTCCATCGCGCATATGATGACGGCGGAAAGCACACAGGAAGAAGTAGAAGCCGCCGTAAAGTCACTCAATGATGACCCGATGGTGCACGGCATTCTGGTACAGCTTCCGCTGCCGTCACACATCGACGAACAGCGTGTGCTGTCGCTGGTCAGCCTGGAAAAGGATGTTGATGGCTTTCATCCCATTAACATCGGCCTGCTGGCGATGAAAGGGCGCGACCCGCTGTTTACGCCTGCCACGCCGACGGGCTGCATGGTGCTGTTCAAAGAGGCGGGCGCGCAGGTGTCCGGCGCGAATGCTGTCGTGTTGGGACGCAGCAACATCGTGGGGCTGCCCGTCGCGCTGATGCTGATTAAAGCCAATCGCTACCGTGACCGTGGTCCACAGCCGCACCAAGGATATCAAGGGCGTGGTGGGGCAGGCGGATATCGTCATCGCCGCCATCGGCCAGCCGCAGTTTGTGAAGGGCGACTGGCTGAAACCGGGCGCGACGGTGATTGACGTGGGCACGAACAAAGTTGACGACCCGACGGCCAAAAACGGCTACCGCTACGTGGGCGATGTCGAGTTTGAAACGGCGAAGGATGTGGCAGGGGCCATCACCAAAGTGCCGGGCGGTGTTGGCCCGATGACCATCGCCATGCTGCTGCAGAACACGCTCAAAGCCGCCAAAGCCATCGCCGAAAAAGGGGCCAACGGCTAAGCGAGGGGAATACTGCGTGAGAGACGGTTAGGATGGGTTGGAAAAGACAAACTCAATCCATTTGAGTTAATCAAATTGATCGCTGAGCAGGCGTGAGTTGATGGTGTGGTTGATCGAATTGATCGGAGATGAGCGCACAATCGATTCACGCCGCCATTTGAATGGGTTCAGGAGCGATGCGCGGGTTAGAATGGGTTAGAATTTACTAACGAAAACCATCAGAGAGATGGTTAGCGGTTCAGGAAGCACACTCATAGCAGAGATTAAGGCTGTCGAAATTGCAGGGGCGAACATTGTAGTTCGCTCTTTACCCTTACGTCATGCCGTTTGCTCTCCATCAGGTTATACTAACTATAAATACTGCTTCTACCATGTTGTTATGACCAATAATCCTCACATCTTCATCAGCTACTCCACACGCGATCTTGATACCATGCTGGACGATGGCTGGATCAGGATTTGCGCACGCAGGGATGTCTGGATTGGTGAAAGCGGGCATCATCAACGGCGCAGCAAGCGCACGACCATCGCTGAGCAGGCAATATCGAAGACGCTGAGAAATGTGGAATTTCGTGCTAGCAATTTCGCCGCACGCTAAAAATCCTACTGGGTGCAGCAGGAATTGGATTATGCTCAGCTGTATCTAACTCTACGCCGTTTTGCTGCATGGCACGGTAAGGAGAGCGATGCCTCAATTGGGCAATTCGCGGCGGCGCAGTGAGCAACAGTGGCATATTCGCCACTCAGTATGAATTGATCGAATAGCCAAGCTGTTTCCGGCGCTTGGCAGCTATCTGCAAGTCACGCTGCCAAGTATGGCCGGAATCCCTTCTGTGCAGGCGTGCGCGAGGAATGTCGGAAAACATTTACGGCGTGTTGAGGAATACATTTCGCGAGCAGCGGGAACGCGTCGAAGCTTATGAAGCGTACCAAAAATGGATACGTGAAGCCGCCGCGCAATGCCGCAGCAGAGGAATGCCGCGCGCCGTTTGAATGACAGGCACAGCATTGGAACAAGCCCGCTATCTGCAAGCTCAACTGGATATGCGGAAAGTCCGGCACCGCCGAAAGCTGAACGTCAGCGCAGGACGGAAGAAGAAAACGCACGCTTGCGGCAGGAACTTGAAACGCTGCGCAAACCGCCGTCTGTCATCATCACCCTTCGCCCGTAGGGGCGCAGCGCGCTGCGCCCAAATCTTCCCCCGCATCTCTCCGACCTCGCCGACCTCACGCGTCGCACGCTGGAAATCCTGCCGCCGCCGTTCGACTGGTGTGAGATACCTCAAGGTATACGATGGTCGAGGTTTTCATAAATCATAATGAATGGTGGAATGTCTTGGGAGGAGAAGCGTAAACAAATAAAAAATTTGGCGACTATAGAGAAATACCTCCTATCACAAACGCTCAGTTTCGGTTTATTTCTGCTATTGGAATGGTTATCAAGATTCACGTTGGTGGTCATCATCTCCAGAGGTTGAAGAATGGTTTGAGTATAAGGCTTTTCGAAAGCCTGAAGATTCTAGTTTTTTAGGATGATTTTCCCCGTACCAATGTGAATTGGTATGAAGCTAAGGCATTTTGTCACTGGTTATGCCAAAATAGGTTTAGTGATTGATTTACCAACTGAATCCTAATGGCAATATGCCGCACAGGGCAAGAGTAAAAGAAATTATCCATGGGGGGATGAGTTTTATAAAACCCGTTGTAATACTTCTAACTCCAATATTGGGAAACCAGTACCTGTAACATTTTATGATGAACGTGTGCAAGCCATTTGGCGTTATGGATTTGTCAGGGAATGTGTATGAGTGGTGTTTAACCGAGAAAAACATCTCATGTTTATCAAAGTGATGACTATAGGGCTTTGCGCGGCGGCGCATTCAACAGACCCTCAAGTTCTGCGGTTTGTACCGATACAGACAAAGCGCATGTTGCAAGGCAAAATAATATGCAGGATTTCGTATTCCTCCGTTCTGTACGCTAAATAAGTGAAGTATTTGATACAGTTTTCGTTTTGAATCAGCGCATCATTAACACTGAAGCAAGCGTAGCCGCAGTTGACTGCGCATCCGTAAATAAGACAATTCATCCTCTGCCTCTGAGGGTCGGGGTAGGAGATTACAATATCCACTATATCCCGGCGGTGGCATGTCGTCTAGACAGCAACTCAAATCTGTAATGTTCGAAAACCAAGACTTCATAACCTGAATTAAAGTTCCATTTGGAACTAAAATTCGCCCCATTGTGCTATCGTAAATCATAAATAACCTTCGCCAGCATTGCTGCCAATATGCCCTTTCCTGCCATCGCAGTCGGCGATTTACCTGTCCCTCAACCCCCGCCATTACAAATCTACCAATCATGGCGAAAACGATCCACACTTGTGCGTAACGTCGCCAGATATTTTCTTTGCCTGGCAGCCTCTCGGCGGTTACAATCTGCGCCTCATCGAACATCTACGGAGTAACCGCTGTGTCTACGCTGCTTCTTAAACATATTCACACCCTCATCACCCACGACGCGCAGCGCCGCGAGATTCACGATGGCGCGCTGTTCGTCCGCGATGGCGTCATCGAAGCCGTCGGCACGCTGGCGGACATGCCGCAGGGCGAAGCTACCACCGCCGATGAGGTCTTCAGCCTGCCGCAGCACATCATCATGCCCGGACTGGTCAACACCCACCACCACATGTACCAGTCGCTGACGCGCTGCATCGCGCAGGACTTGGAACTGTTCGGCTGGCTCAAGTCGCTGTATCCCATCTGGGCCAACCTGCGCTCGAACCATGTGCATGTCTCGGCCAAGCTGGCGATGGCCGAACTGATTCTCTCCGGCTGCACCACGTCCAGCGACCACCTGTATATCTACCCCAACGATGTGCGCCTCGAAGACGAGATCACCGCCGCCGCTGAGATTGGGATGCGCTTCCACGCGGCACGCGGCGCGATGAGCGTGGAGGCGAAAGCAAAGGCGGCCTGCCCCCTGACCGCGTGGTCGAGGACGAACCCGCCATCCTCAAGGATCATGCAGCGCGTCGTCGAAACCTTCCACGACGCCAAGCGCCACGCCATGTTACGCGTGGTCATTGCGCCGTGTTCGCCGTTCTCGGTGTCGCGCGACCTGATGCGCGAGGCCGCGGTGCTGGCGCGGCATTACGGCGTACACCTGCACACGCACCTCGCGGAAAACGACAACGACATCAGCTACGGCTTGCAGGTCTTCAAGCAGCGCCCCGGCGAATATGCCGAAGACGTGGGCTGGGTCGGGCACGATGTGTGGCACGCGCACTGCGTCAAGCTGGATGACAGCGAAATCGCGCTGTTCGGCAAAACGGGCACAGGCGTCTGTCACTGTCCCTCGTCCAACATGCGCCTCGCCTCCGGCATCGCGCCGCTGCGCAAGATGCTCGATGCGCGCGTGAAGGTGGGCTTAGGCGTGGATGGCTCGGCGTCCAACGATGCCGCGCACCTGCTGAACGAAGCGCGGCAGGCGATGCTGCTTCAGCGCGTCAACGGCGACCCGGCGGCACTCTCGGCACGCGAGGCGCTGGAAGTGGCGACACTGGGCGGCGCGGCAGTGCTGGGCCGTGACGACATCGGCGCGCTGGCTGTCGGCATGTCGGCGGATTTCGTCGGCTTCCGCACGGACACGCACGCTTTCGCGGGTGCGCTGCATGATGCTGTCGCCGCGCTGGTGTTCTGCGCCTCGCCGCAGGTGGATTTGTCGGTGATCAACGGGCGCGTCGTGGTGCGCGATGGCGTGCTGCAAACGCTGGACTTGCCGATGCTGGTGGAACAGCATAACAAGCTCTCGCGGCAGTTGATTGACGCCTGAGTTTTGGATCAGGCTGGTGCTTGTTTTATAGGGGCAGAACGTGGCAGAATCGTCGCCATCTTTAGCAGTTTCAAAAAGGGTAGTGAGTCATGATTGACCAGAGTGTAATCGACAACATTAAAGCGCGGGTCGCGGAGCAGCGCGAGGACATCATCACGTTCCTGCGTGAACTGTGCGCGATTCCCAGTTACGACAGCCTGATTCTGGACGTGGGCAAGCGCGCCGAAGCCGAAATGCTGAAGCTGGGCTTTGAAGAAGTGTGGTATGACCGCATGGGCAACGTCGTCGGCAGAATCGGCAATGGCCCGGTGAAGCTGCTGTATGACAGCCACATCGACACCGTTGGCATCGGCGCGATTGAAGAATGGCAGTGGGACCCGTTCAAGGGCAAGATCGAGAACGGCATCTTCTTTGCGCGCGGGGCCTGCGACGAAAAGGGCAGCACGCCGGGCATGATCTACGGGCTGGCGCTGGCGAAGCAGCTCGGACTGCTGGAAGGTGTCACCGCCTACTACTTTGGCAACATGGAAGAATGGAACGACGGCATCGCGCCGCACGCACTGGTGGAAGTCGAAGGGCTGCGCCCGGACTTCGTGGTCATCGGTGAGCCGACCAAGATGCAGGTCTATCGCGGGCACAAGGGCCGCGTGGAAATGCAGGTGGTCGCCAAGGGCAAAAGCGCGCACGCCGCCAGCAACTTCATGGGCGACAACGCCATCTACAAGATTCTGCCGATTATCGAGGCCATCAGCAAACTGGAACCGGAACTGGGCGATGACCCCTTCCTCGGACATGGACGCATCACGGTGACCGATATGCAGGTCAAGACCCCCAGCATCAACGCCGTGCCCAACGAAGCGCGCATCTTCATTGACCGCCGCGTCACCTTTGGCGAAGAACCGCAGGCGGAACTGGAACGCATCAAGCGCGTCGTCGGCCAGCGCGACGACGTGGAAGCGTCTATCCTGATTTACGACACGCCCAGCTACACGGGCTTTGTGTTCCCGCTGGATAAGATTTATCCGGCGTGGGCACTGCCGGAAAGCGACCCCTATGTGCAGGCAGGCGTGCAGGCGGGCAAGCTGCTGTGGGGCACGCCGCTGCCGACGGGCAAGTGGGACTTCTCGACCAACGGCACGTACTGGACAGGCAAGGCGGGCATTCCCAGCATTGGCTACGGCCCCGGCGACGAAATCCACGCGCACACCGTTCTCGATCAGGTGTCGCTGGATGATGTGGTGAAGTCAACCGAGTGGTATGCGCTGCTGCCCGCGCTGCTGCCGAAGAAGTAACTGTTCGCTATTTGTAGTCAGCCATAAACAGGGCAAGCCGCAGCAGGTTTGCCCTGTTTTATTTCGGCACGAGTCGTTCGCCTGCCGGAATGGGGAAGGGGAGGCGGTTCTCAACAGGTGCAAGCGGGCATACCCAGCGTATGTTGTAGGCGCATGATGGGTGATAGGCGTAGTTGAAGTCCAGCGTGATGTCGTCGTCCGCCGTGCCGAGGTCGGCCCCTTTGATGGTGTCGTACAGGTAACGTCCCGCGCCGTAAGTCGTCTGGCGATTCGTCGCATCCCCGAACGGCAAAAACACCCCGCCGCCGTAGCCGTTGATCCAGTACACACTTAAGCTGCCTGTGCCTGTGGGCAGCGTAAACGTCACCTGCCCGAAGCGTGTGCAGCGAAAGCGCCCGTCATCACCCAACTCAATATCCAGTACGGTCTGCTCCACCTCCGTATTGAGGCGCACACGTACGCGGTAGGCCGGGTCGTAGTCGTAGTAGGGCAGCCCGGCGAAGGTGGCTTTTTGCGCCTCATCCAGCGGTGACTGCGCATGTGTCCTGAATAAGTCGTCTTTGGCGCGGCGGAAGTTAGCACAGGCTTCAGCGCTGCCATTTCCTACGCGCACTGCCTGATACATTTCCGCGATGGTGCGCCGCCAGTCGAGCAATTCCAACATGGAGACTTCTCCTTAAAACGAGTGATTATCAAAGGTTGTAAATTGTCGTTATAATTCAAGTATCGAGGTGCATTATGTCACATGTCTTTATCAGCTACAGCAGACGAAACAGCGAATATGCCCGTAAGCTGGCTGACCAGTTGCTTGGCCTGGGCTTCGATGTTTGGATTGATGATCGTATTGATTATGGTGAGGATTGGTGGCGGGCGATAGTGCGAGCCATCAAATCCTGTACCGCTTTCGTGGTGCTGATGTCCCCGGATTCCGGCGAGTCGCGCTGGGTGCAGCGTGAAGTCACGCTGGCGGATGAACTGCGTAAGCCAACGTTCCCCTTACTTCTGGAAGGGGATTTAATCTCCAGCGATTATTGGGCGATTTTCGTGCGCGCACAGTATGCCGATGTACGCAAAGGCGATATGCCGCCGGATGAGTTTTTTGCCAGCATCGCACAGTTAACGCCGCGCCGGGCTACACCGGGGCGTGAAGTCGTGGGCGAAATGCCCGTCACCGGGACGCTGACCTCACCGCTGCCGCAGACGGGGTCGCTCCCTGTGACGGAACGCCTGCCGGAGATGCCGGGAAAACTGGCGCTGCCCGATGCGCTGGCGGTGCTGCCAGAACCGTTCGCCTGGTGCGAAGTGCCTGCTGGCGTTGTCACGCTGGAAGAAGCGTCTGGCGGGGGGTCGCGCGGCGGGAAGTTCCAGATTCCCTCGTATGCCATTTCAAAATATCCCATTACTAATTTGCAGTATGACGTGTTTTTAGATCAGGGTTACGCCAATTCCCGCTGGTGGGATTTTTCGCCGGAGGCCGAACAGTGGCGGCGCGGTGTGCTGCGCTCCAAGGACAGCGGCACGCAGGGCGACGCCATGCCGCGCACGAAAGTCTGCTGGTATGATGCCGTTGCTTTCTGCCGCTGGCTGGAAGACGCCTTTCAGACCCCCGGCATAAAAATCGCGCTGCCCACTGAACAGCAGTGGCAGCGTGCCGCGCAGGGCGATGACAACCGCGTATTCCCTTGGGGCAACACCTTCGACAAATCCCGCTGCAACACCGAGGAAAGCGGCCTGGCCAAACCGACCCCGGTGATCCGTTATCCCAGCGGTTCCAGCCCCTACAGCGTGTGGGACATGGCGGGGAACGTGTGGGAATGGTGTCTGAATGAATGGGGAACGGATACGACGCAATTGAAAGGGGCGCGGGCGCGTGTGGTGCGCGGCGGCTCGTGCAACAGCGATTCAAAAACCGCGCGCAACGGTATGCGCGATGCCGATTTCCCTGATGCCCGCAGCGGTACGTTAGGGTTTCGCATTGTATGCATCGCAGACTGGACAAACTGAAGCATGAAGATTGATTGGATAGAACCTGGCATTCTGGCGGCTAACAGCATTCCAGCAGGCTCGCGCGATATTCAATGGCTGCACGAGCAGGGCATTCGCGCGATTGTCACACTCACGGAACAGCCGCTGACGGTGCAGTATGATGTGACGCCTGCTTTTTTTGACAGGCTTGAGATTAGCTATAAACATATCCCCGTCATTGACTTTGAGGCTCCCGACGAGCAGCAGGTGCTGGACGCGCGCATGTTCATTGACCAGATGCGCGACCAGGGCAAACCCGTGTTCATTCACTGTTATGCAGGCGTAGGACGCACGGGCACGATGCTGCACAGTTATTACCTGCTGCGCGGGTTAAGCCTTGATGAAGCCAAAGCCAAAGTGCTGGCAACGCGTAGACTGGCACGTTTTGATGAACTCTCCGAATCGCAGCAGGTGTTTCTGGAGTCCCTCGCGCTGAAACTGGATGGGAACGGCGCATGAAGATCGACTGGATTGAACCCGGCGCCTTAGCGGCGAACGGTATCCCGATTGGCGTCAAAGACCTGGAATCGCTGCATGAGCAGGGCATTCGCGCCATTGTGACGCTGACCGAAAAGCCGCTGACGACCCAGCATGAAGTGACGCCGGAACTGCTGGCGCGCCTGCAAATCACGGCCCTGCATGTTCCGGTGGTCGATCAGCACCCGCCGGATGCCCAGCAGGTGACGCAGGTGCGGGAGTTTATCGACCAGATGCGGCAGATGGGGAAACCTGTTTTCGTCCACTGCGCGGCGGGTATCGGGCGCACCGGGACGATGCTCCATGCCTACTACATCGCCAAAGGGTTGAGCCTTGAGGATGCCAAACAAAAGGTGAAAATGGGCAGACGCTCCTCGGCGTTCCTGATGCTGACAGCTTCGCAGCAGGCATTCCTGCAACAGATGGCGGGCGAGATCATCACGCGCAAAAAGGTTTCGTCCTTCCCGACGACTCGTTTCCTCAATCGTGACGGTTTCCACATGCAGTTTACCGTACACGATGATGGCTCGGTGGAAGCTGAAATCATGCTGGATGAGTCGATGCAAAGCGCACCTACGGTGGTTCACGGCGGGGCGATTAGCTCGATTCTGGACGAGGCCATGACCGTCGCGGCTTTTGAAGCGCAGCGTATGGGCGTGACCGCCAACCTTAACGTTAATTTTCGCGCTCCGGTGCCGATAGACACGGTAATTACGGTCACGGCGGCTGTGGAGCGTATCGAAGGCAAAAAGACCTACGCGAAAAGTGAATTACGGCTCCCGGATGGTACGGTTGCCGCCGAAGCGCAGGGCTTGTTCATTTTCAGTCAGGTCATGAATGATGGACTGCGTGCTTTATTAGGATTATGAGTTGTGAACCCACTGCTGCCCAATGTAGATGCTCTGTTACCGCCTCCCTTTGCATGGTGTGAGGTGCAATCTTCGCAGCCTGTCACGCTGACGGTTGGCGAATGGCAAAACTTTCAGTATCAGGTGAAAGAGACTATCGAGGTTAACGGCCCCTACCACTTCTGGATGTCGAAATATCTGATTACCAATGCGCAGTATCTGGTCTTCCTCGATGCTGAGGATGGCTATGCCAACGAAGCGTGGTGGGCGCGGCAGAACCATCCGCTGGCGCTTGAGTCACGGCTTGCCAATGCGCAGCCTGTGGAGATGGCGCGCGACAATGATCGCCCGGCAACGTGGGCGAGCTTCTACGACGCGAAAGCCTTTTGCGCGTGGCTACATCATCGGCTGAACTTGCCGCCCACGCTGGAGATTAGGCTGCCTGCGGAACAGGAATGGCAGAAGGCGGCGCAGGGTGATGACCAGCGTCGTTATCCCTGGGGCGATGAGTTTGCGACCACGCGCGCCAATACCCGCGACGGCAACATCGTCAAAACCACGCCTGTCACCCAATTCCCTGATGGCGCAAGTCCGTTTGGGGTGTTCGATATGAGTGGCAATGTCTGGGAGTGGTGCGACAGTTTTGTGGAAACAGGCGCGGTGCTGCGCGGCGGGTCGTGGCGCTTCGACGCGCGCTTTGCCACGACGACGTACCGCTATTTTTACGAACCCGATCAGGGACACGGCAACATCGGCTTCCGTATCATCGTGCAGGCGAAATCAGCATAACGG
>JAXLWC010000003.1:0-166805 GCA_046328675.1 Anaerolineae bacterium | reverse complement strand
GGCGTACCAGCTTGAACGAGAAGTTGATGTCGCGCACGCTCACGCCAAAGAGGAAGCGTACCAGCCCGTTGTAAATCTTGGAGTAGACAAAACGGCGCATACCATCCCAGCGGTTGAGGCGGTAGCCAATCAGCATGTCGATGGTTGGGTCTTCCATGTGGGTAAGTGCCGCCGCGAACAGCCACAAATCAGCAGGTTCGTCGCAGTCGGTGTACATCACGATGTCCTTGCTGGCATTGGCAAAACCCGTGCGCAGCGCCTGACCATAACCTTTGTTGCCTTCGTGATGGATCACGCGCACTTCAGGATGTTCAGCAGCAAGCTCGTCAGCGATTTTCTCTGAGCCATCGCTGCTGCCATCATCCACGATGAGGATTTCAAACTCCTCGCAGACTGCACGCAGCACTTTTAAGGCTTTTTCCGTTGTAGGTCGAACCGACTTCAGTTCATTGTACATGGGGTAGAACAAAGTCACGCGGTGCATATGATTTCCTAACAGAACCAGATGATGAATGATTACAAATTTTCATTATAAGAGTATTTTCGTGGATGAAGGCTTTATATTCATGAATTAACTCTGAAACTCTGAAATTTTAATTAATTTTTTGCAAAGAATTGACGTAATTCACAATTAAAATCGACTGTCTATGTTATCATCATTTTATAGATGCTTAACATTCAGCGATGGAAGTATGGAACCCCAACCCCTTGAGCTTGAACAAGTCTCCGGTGCCTATGACCCTAAAAACCGCATCCTCTACGTGCAATATCGTGGGCATATTACGAGCGAAATCACCACGCAGGTATACGCCTGGATAAGTGCATTGATCTCGACGTATGGGCTTGTGCCGGTGCAGGGTTCAATCTTTGACTTTCGTGAAGTGACCAATTTCGTCGTAGGCAACCTGAGTACGACACAATATCAAAGCTATCAGCTCAACAATCAGGTGGATCTGAGCGACCATCCGGTAGCGCTCCTCGTCAACAATATCTATCAGCGTGCAATGGTTAAAGCTGCCCTGAACGTCACTCCCCAGCAGGAACGCAAACGTATTGTGCATTCGATGGAAGGCGCGCTGGCGTTCATCCATGACTGGCACCAGATAAATCGGCAAGCGGGTTAGGATGGTAAGAGGAGATGGGATAATGGAATTGGAGCGGTTGGAACTGGAACAGGTTTCGGGTCATTTTGACGAAGATCAGGGCATCCTGTTCGTGACGTATCGCGGATTAGTCACTGCCGATACCAGCGCCAAAGTCTACGCCTGGATTGGCAGACTGGTGCAGCAGTCCAGCGACATTGGCGTGGCGCGCGGTTCAGTCTATGACTTCCGCGCCGTGAAGGATTTTGTGGTCGGGAGTATCACAACCACGCAGACGCGCAGCCAAACGCTGAACACCAAGGTTGACATCAGCAACCATCCCGTCGCCTTGATTGTGGGTAATCTCTATCAGCGGATGACGGTCAAAACGACCATGAACGTCACTCCCCAGCAGCGGCGCAAACGCATCGTCGAATCGATGGACGAAGCGCTGGCATTCATCAACGAATGGCATCAGCAGCCCATCGCTCACCCACTGCCATAATTCAGCCCTCGCCAATTCAGTACCTCGCCGCCTGAGCTAGACGGCGAGGTATTCTTTTCCGCTCAACGGACGCTAATCCACGATAAACAGTTTCGCGCCAATATCCGTCGATGAGCGATGCGGCTCCGCGTGATCGGCCACCTGATAGCTGGTGCCCGGCGTCAGCACGAACTTACGACCATCGGCCAGTTCGGTCTCCAAACGCCCTTCCAGACACAGCAGAATATGCCCCTTCTCGCACCAGTGATCCGCCAGATAACCGGGTGTATATTCCACCATGCGCACGCGTATCTCACCAAACTGCTGCGTGCGCCACAGGGCTTTGCCGCTGATGCCGGAATGTTCTGTAGCGGGCACCTCGCTCCAGTCCGTCGTGCCAAACGGGATGTCGTTCATTTTCATAGTCGTTAAATCGAATCCAACGCACTGCCCAGCCGCTTGACGATTTCGTCCACTTCTTCTTCGCTGATCGACAGCGGCGGCGAAAAGGCGAGCGTGTTGCCGCCGACGACGCGCGAACGCAGCCCACGATCCAGGGCCAGTTTCATGATGCGGTTGGCCAGCGCCGCGTCCGGTTGGCGTGTGCCCTTGTCGGCAACAATCTCTACACCGCACAGCAGGCCAATGCCGCGCACGTTGCCCACGTTGGCAAACTCGCTGAGCGTTTGCAGACCGCGCAGCAGGCGTTCACCCAACTGTTTGCTGCGTTCCGCCAGCTTTTCACGTTCAAGGATTTCCAGATTCTTAAGTCCCACCGCGCACGCCGTCGCATGACCGGAGTAGGTGTAGCCGTGCATCCAGGAGTCTGCTTCCGGTGCGGATTCAATGGCCTCACGAATAGCTTCCGAAATCTGGATGCCGCCTAACGGCTGATAACCGCTGGTGATGCCTTTGGCAAAAGAAAGAATGTCGGGCTGCACATTCCAGCGGTTGAGCGCAAACATCTCACCAGTACGCCCAAAACCGGTAATCACTTCGTCAGCAATCAGCAGCACGTCGTAGCGGTTGCAGATGTCGCGCACCAGCGGGAAATATTCATCCGGGGGGATGATGACACCGCCAACGCCCTGTATCGGTTCAGCGATGAAAGCCGCAACGGTATCCGCACCCTCGCGTAAAATGGCTTCTTCCAGCGCGCGGGCCGCCGCCTGTGCGACACTTTCCCCTTCTTTTATGTCGCCGTCATAGCGATAGGGATTCGGCGTGGCGATATACAGGAAACCGGGTACCGCCGGGCCAAACATCTTGTGATAGCGTTCGATGCTGGTGGCAAAGGTCGCCGCCAGTGTAATGCCATGATAAGCGCTGCGGCGGGCAATAATTTTCACCTTATCGTTTTTGCCCATGCGCTTCCAGTAGTAACGCGCGGTCTTGAAAGCGCTGTCGTTCGCTTCTGAGCCACCAGACGCAAAGAAGGTCGTCTTAAGCTGTGGATAGGCATAACCGGAAAGTTTGTCCGCCAGCCGCGAGGCGGGAATGTTGGTCATCCCGGCGAAATTGGACGTGAAGGCAAGCTGTGTCATCTGGTCATAAGCCGCTTGTGCCAGCTCACGGTTGCCATAGCCGATATTAACGTTCCATAATCCCGCCATGCCGTCGAGAACCTTGCGTCCATCACTGGTGTACAGCCAGACGCCTTCGCCGCGTTCAATGACCAGCGGGTTCTCATGCGTTTTGGGATGATAGATGGGATGCAGTTGTTTTTTGTCCTGCTCTAAGAATTTCTGATGTTCAGCACTCATAAAACGTCCTTTTTGTTGAGTGAAATTGTGTGCAGATTAACAGATAGGCCGACTTTCAGCAATGAAACCATCATTATCCGTTGAGGGTTCTGCATATCAGCTTTATAATCTTTCTTAATCATAGGTGATTTCATGCCATTCATTTACACGACATCCTATCGAGTACGCTATCATGACTGCGATGCCTATGGCCACATGAGTCATGCCAGCTATGCGCGTTATATGCAGGAAACTGCTGTTGAAGCTTCTGAGGCGGTGGGATACGGCTTTAAGCGCTATGATGAACTCAATATGCGCTGGCTGATTCGCGAAACGCATATCGAATATCTGCAACCGCTGTATCATCAGGACACGTTTGAAGTCAAAACGTGGACCAGCGGCTTTCGGCGCATTCGCAGCCTGCGCCATTATGAGTTCTATAAAGGTGGTACACTTGCTGCACGCGCGCGCACCGACTGGGTTTTGATCGACCTCAGCACGCGCCAGCCCATCAGCGCACCGCAGGAGATGATCGAAGCCTACAACAGCGGTGAAGAATCCGGGCACATCCATGCGCACAAGCGCCTGCCAGCGCCGCCGCCACCACCCTCGGGAGTCTTCAAACAGCGGCGCAAAGTGGTCTGGTCAGACATTGACGGAGAGCAGCATGTCAACAACGCGCGCTATCTGGATTATGCCGCTGATATTGCCTTTGAGGTCACTGATGCCTATGGTTGGTCGTTGGAACGCGTGCGCGCAGCGGGTTTTGTGATTATCGCCCGTGAACAGCAAATCGAGTATAAACAATCGGCGCTGTTAGGGGATGAACTGGAAATCGCGACCTACGTCTACGACATGAAACGCATCAGCGGTACCCGTTTTTTCAGTCTCACGCGAGTCCGTGATGGTGCCCAGGTGGCACAGGTTCGTTCCGGGTTGGTCGCCGTCGATCCGGTTACAGGCAAACCTACCCGTATTCCAGCACAGTTTTTAGAGGATTTCGCGCCGAATATTGTGATGAATGGAGCCTGATATGGAACGCTTTCGCATGGATACCCCACAGGTCATGGCTTACTTCGACGATGAAACGGGCATCGTCTATGTCACTTATCGCGGCGTGCTCACCCCAGACATCACCGCACAAGTCTATAAGTGGATGATGGAATCGGTGCAGTTTCTGGACATCAGCCAGATACACGGTGGCATCTACGATTTCCGACAGGTCACCGACTTCAACAAAGGCAATCTGGCAACCGCACATCGCGAAAGCCGGAATTTCAATGTCAAGGTTGATGTCAGCAATATCCCCGCAGCATTAATCGTCAGCACGCTGTTTCAGGAGCAGATGGTCAAGATTTCGATGCAAATCACGCCAGGACAGGACCGTAAACGCATCGTCAAATCAATGGACGAAGCCACCGCTTTTATCAATCAATTTCGCAAGCGGCAAACCAAAACGGAGTAGTGCCTCAGTCAGCCATATCCTTTCGAGTAGAAAGCAGGAGTTTGTGGACAGCTTCCGTCGGGAAACGCCAGAGTTCACCGCCTATTGGGAGGAAACGCAGGGAGTTTTCTACGTCGTTTACCGGGGTGTACTTACCTCCAGCGTCACTCACGCTGTGTATGAGTGGACGACGGAATTCGCCCAGGTGGTGAATGTAGAGGAGGTGCGTGGAGCCGTCTATGATTTTCGTCAGGTGACCGATGCCGAAACCGGGAATCTGGCGGCTGTTCACCGTGAAAGCCGCAACTTGAACGTTAGGGTCGATACCAGCCACACTGCGGTTGCGCTCATCGTCGAAACTGTACATCAGGAACAGATTGTGCGCATTTCGATGCAGGTGACGCCGGGCCATGAGCGCAAACGCATCGTCAAATCAATGGACGAAGCGTTAAAATTTATCGATGAGTATCATATGAAACATAGCGCAACGGATTGAATATGGATGACCTCAGTTCTGTCTGGACATGGCTGCGTGTTGGTGGCTTGTGGCTGCAAGCGACGATTATCGGCGGTTTTTTCACCATCATCCTGATTATGGCCATCTTCGTCCGTGTGCGTCCGGCAAAGTTGTTCGGCTTATCAGCAGGCTATTTCATGTTTACCTTCGTGATCTTCCTGCTGCTGCGCTTGACGATTGCTGAACCTTCGCACAGCGAAATCTTCACGATGGCGCTGATCGTCTCGCTGCCGCTGGTGTTTATCGGCAACGCCCTGTTTGAATACGGCTATCGTAAAACGATTGGCGCGCCGACCTTTGACCCACACTACGAAGGGCTGTCCTTCAGCGAGAAAAAACGCAGGCGCGACAAGGGCAAATAACCATCACGGATAGGGCACCGGCCCCAGCAGCAGACTCTGCGCCTCCAATCCTTGCCCCAAATCGGCTTGCAGAGTCGTATCTGTCCGTTCATCAGCAACGGTCAGCCACAAATCCCAGCGCAGCGGCTCGGACACAGGCGGCAGATTCAGGATCACGATGTCCCGGATCACCTGTCCCGCTTGCCAGCAGGTCGTCAGGTAGTTGCCATGCTGCGGATACCATTGCAGCGGCTCGGACACTACTTCCCCGTCAAGCTGATTCTCACCGCGCGCGACCAGTGTAAACTGATAGGGACGTTCCGTCGGCCCCACGCCATTCCAGATAAATTCGAGGGTAATGGCCTGCGCGGCAGGATCAGCGATAAAGCGATAAGCGTCCAGTCGAATAGCGTCCCATCCATCCGGCGTCGCAAACGTCACGCCGCCGCCGCGTGAATCGCCCGGCAGGGAAGGCGGCAGGTCAACGCGGGGTTCAGCGGGGGGTGGGTTCAGCATGGAAGGAATGGTATACAGCACCGTCGCCATCACCAGCACCGTCACCGCCTGCGTGACCAGCAGCGGCACATCCCACTGGCGCGCGGTTTGCGACAGAGGACGCACGCTTGCCAGCAGCAAAAACGGCACGTAAAAAATGAGGATACGGGCATTCTCGCCGCGCACTATCCCACTGAAGTCGATCAGCAGCAGCGTGAGCAGCATGGCCAGCGCCAGCACGTCCGACGCCTGTAAAGCTGTTTTGTGTCGAGCCAGAGTAATCGCCCGCCACACGCCCCACATAAACAGCGCCACCAACGCCCAACCCGCGAACATCAGCACATCGTAGGGATGCAGCAGCAGCCAGGGTAGATACGCACGCATCGCCAGTTCGCCGTGTGCATTCAGCGTCACGCCGAAAATATCCAGCGGTGTGTAACCGGTTGTCAGCCAGAAAATGACCCAGATGGTCAGTAATCCAATACCGAAGACGAGGCCATCGATCAGTGCCACCATGAACGAGCGTTTAGCCACCAGCAGCGTATAAGCCAGCGTGAACAGGCCAAACAGCAGCAGCGCAGGCAGCACCGAGAAGTTCATGAACGTGGTCAGCGACATCATCACGCCAGCCGCCAGCACATGCCAGCGGCTTTTGCGCATCAAGCCCTGTACTAGCAGCGCGAAAGCACAGGTAACCAGGAACGGATAGAAGGTGTTCCACGTTGGCGCAAAAAGCAGCGCCGAAGGCACCAGCGCCCACCACTGGGCCAGCCGCAGCGCCGTCACAGCGTCGCTCATTTCACGCGCGGCAAAGTAGAGGGGAAGCGCCGCCAGCGCCGCCCAGATAGGCATCAGCATCCCCAGGCCAGCACTGAGCAGTTCGCCGCGTGTATAACGCATCACGTTGAGATCGCTGCACTGATAGGCACGCAGCGCCATGCTCCACGAGGCGGGCAGCCCTTCCAATAGCTGGGCCGCCCAGTAGTGAGCAAGGACTTGCCCCGGCGGGCTGGTGGTGATGTGGATGAAATTGGCCTCAACCGCGTCTTCCATGACCTGAGGCCAGCGGTGCAGCGTGAAATCAAGGCCATCGCGGGCCATGATGTTAACCGCTACCGTGCTGTAGCCTGTCTGCACCGGGGCAACGGTGTGGCTGAACAGCAGTTGCAGGGGATCGCCGCGTATGCCCGCTGCCGCAAACCCCAGCACAGAACCGCCTATCACGCACCAACACAGTCCCACTCCATACAGATAAGGACGAACAGCGCCCGTTACGGCCAGCGCGCGACGGATAAACACCGACACGACCACATAAAACAACAGCAGCAGCGCTAAAACGGCGACAGGCGTCCAGCGGGTCGGCAGTTGGTATATCCATTCCCAACCTGCCGCCCCGCGCAGCAGCGGAACCGCGTTGGTGGCAAGCAGCACGAGGAAGAGAGCCGTGAATAAAATAACGACTTTGCGCATGAAATGTCCTTCAGTGTCGAGCCTCTCATTGTAGCGTACAGGACAGCAGGCGTCTTTAGACATATTCGTGGTTCCTTAGTGGGACGTGCGGCTAGTACGACATATTGTTAATCGCTGTAATATCTGTTGCGTTTATGAAATATGATGCTTTAATAAAGTTACAAAAAAATTTAAATATATCACGGGGGAGGGATGACATGGTTTTTCGTAAACTTGTCGGCGCCGAAGTGAAACGTAAAGAAGACCCGCGTTTAATCACTGGTCGCGGAACCTATACCGCGAATCTCCGTTTGCCCGGAATGAAACATGTAGCGTTTGTGCGCAGCCCCTATGCGCACGCCCGCATTGGCAGCATTGATGCCGCCGCCGCGCTCAGCATCCCCGGCGTGGCTGCCGTCATCAGCGGGGAAGACCTCAAATCTGCTTACAGAATGCTGCCCGTCGATGGTGGTAATCCGCAGCACAGCCGTTATGCGCTGGCGGTTGGGCGGGTGCGGCATGTGGGTGAAGCCGCCCTCGCCGTGATTGCCGACTCGCCGGAGATCGCCTTTGATGCGGCAGCCGCTGTCGCCATTGACTGGCAGCCGCTGCCAGTGGTCGCTACTTTAGAGCAGGCGATGGCCGCCGATGCGCCTCCCATTTATGAAGACATGACCCATAACATCCTCGGCACCTCGCACCATCTGCAAGGGGATGTGGACGCCGCGTTTGCTCAGGCTCAGCACGTTATCAAACAGCGCATCGTGAGCCAGCGTCTTGCCGCCGTGCCGATGGAACCGCGCGCGGTGGCGGCTGCGCCCGACCCGACCAACGGCGGACTGACACTGTGGAGCAGCACGCAGACCCCGCATGGAATACGCAGTGAGCTGGCGACACAGTTAGGACTGACCGAGAACCTCGTGCGGGTCATCGCGCCGGATGTGGGCGGCGGCT
Source organism: Anaerolineae bacterium (assembly GCA_046328675.1). GTDB lineage: Bacteria > Chloroflexota > Anaerolineae > Aggregatilineales > Phototrophicaceae > JACAER01. The sequence continues at coordinate 158,297 of JAXLWC010000003.1, read as the reverse complement.
TCGGCGTCAAAATCGGGCTTTACCCGGAAGAACTGGCACTGGCGGCGCTGGCCCTGCGGTTACAGATGCCGCTGTGCTGGGCGGAAGACCGCAGCGAGAATCTGCTGGCGACCACGCATGGCCGCGCGCAGATTACCGACCTTGAACTGGCGGTGCAGCAGGACGGCAAAGTGAGCGCGCTGCGCATTGATGTGACGGGCGATGTTGGAGCCTATCCGATTTTCACCTTTCTACCCTGGCTGACAGGCAGGATGTCCGTCGGCGTGTATCACATCCCGGCTGTGGAAATCAACACGCGCTGCATCTGCACCAATACAACTCCGGTTGCGGCCTATCGCGGCGCAGGACGCCCGGAAGCCGCCTACTACATCGAACGGCTGATGGACATCGCCGCGCTGGAACTGGGAATCGACCCGGTAGAAATCCGGCGCAAAAACCTTATCCCGCCCGATGCCTTCCCTACCAGACGCCCACCGGGGCTACCTATGACAGCGGGGAGTACGAACGCGCCTTGAATCGTGCCTTGGAGATGGCAGGCTACGTCGATTTGCGTGCCAAGCAGGCGCAGCGCAGCGGCGACAGCGAGATGCTGATGGGCATCGGCGTGGCGGTATTTGTGGAGACCTGCGCGCCGGGGCCTTATGAGAGCGCTTCGGTACGAGTGGAGCCTTCCGGCAGCGTGACCGTGTTCACAGGCATCATGCCGCATGGACAGGGGCAGGCAACGACCTTCGCCCAGATGGTTGCCGACGAGATTGGCGCGGATTATGACCGTATCGTGGTGAAATATGGCGATACTGCCAGCGGGCCGATGGGTATTGGCACCTACGGCAGTCGCGGGTTAGCGGTTGGCGGCATGGCGCTGATGCGTTCGACGGAGCAGATACGCGCCAAAGCACAGCAGATTGCCGCGCATATCCTCGAAGCGGCAGAAGAGGATATTGTGCTGGAAAATGGGCAGTATCAGGTGCGTGGGATGCCTGCCAAAGGGCTGTCGCTGACGCAGATCGCGCAGCGGGCGTACAGCGGCAATTTGCCCGATCATATCACGTCTGGGCTGGAATCCACCGATTTCTTCCGTCCCAAAGGCGATGGCGTGTATCCCTTTGGCGCGCATGTGGCGGTGGTGGAGGTGGAGCGCGAAACGGGCATCGTCCACCTGCGCGATTACATCTCCGTCGAGGACTGCGGCCCGCGCATCAGCCCCTTGCTGGTGGAAGGGCAGGTGCATGGCGGGCTGGCACAGGGCATCGGGCAGGCGCTGTGGGAGGAAGTGGTCTACGACGAGCACGGCCAGCTTCTCACGGGGACGCTGATGGATTACGCCATGCCGCGTATCGACTCGTTCCCCTGGTTCCGCACAGGCAGCACCGAGACGCCCACGCCGCTGAACCCGATGGGCGTCAAAGGCGTCGGCGAGGCGGCGACGATTGGCTCGACTCCAGCGGTGGTCAACGCGGTGATGGACGCGCTCAAGGCGTTCGGCGTGCAGCACATTGATATGCCGCTGCGCCCGGAAAAGCTGTGGCGGGCGATGAATGGGGGTTAACCGCCAAGTCGCCGCGTTGAGTACAACGGAGGACACAGAGAAAAGTCAGTCGCTGACCCCCGTTAGCATAGGCAGAGTACTTAACGTGACACATACTAACGAGATTTTCCCTGTTTAACAGGAGATAACAGAGTAATGATTCTGGTAGCTAACAGCTAACAGCTAACGGCGGATTGTTTGTTAAGGTGCGGCGTGCGCAGGGGCAAGGCACGCGTTGCCCGTACAGATGCGCAACCTCACGATAGCACAAAAGTGGGTGCATTTGCGGTTCAATTGAACCTTTAATTGGATATGTAATACTTGTCTCTTGATAATGGCGGATGTGTAAGGTGATGAGCAAAACGCGACAGTGAACCGCCGAGTCGCCGCGTTGGGTACAACGACGTTCGCCAAGGGAACAGTTGAACCACTGAGACGCGGAGGGCGCGGAGACTATGCCGCGCCCTGTTGCAGACGCGTGGGAATTACGGGGTGGGCAGCTCAGCACAGGAGGCTTCTGCTTCTACCAGATCAGAGCGCACCCATTTGTTGTCATACAACTGATACCAGACATAACCGTCATCGCCTGTGGCTTGCGCGATGGCGATGGTGCTGTCGCCTGCCGTCAGCGAGCCGACCTGCTGATAGCTGGTGGCGGGGCCGCTGCGCAGGTTAGGATTGGCCGTCGCCGTGAGCGTGCAGTAGGGGCCATCGGTGACAAAATCCCACGCGGCATTGCTATAGATTTGGCAGTCATCGGAAAACTGTTCCACAAAGGAATATTCCATGTGCGTCAGCCAGGCAACGTGGCTTTCGCCAAAGGCTGCGCCGCCTGTGCCTGGCAGTGTGCCAAAATAGAAATCGGGTTCTGTGCGTGGCAATGTGAGAGATTCCCCTGTCAGCGGATAGTTGACTTGCAGTTCATCACCGTCTTCCGCGACGTTTAACAGGAAAGGCTGGATTGCGAAAGCACGGCGCTGTTCCTGTGTGTAGCACACGTCCTCATCCTCCGCCCAAGTCTCCATCCACAATCCGCTGGACACATTCCCCTCTGCGGTGACAGGTGACGCGACCTCTGTGACGTGGGCATTTGCTGACCAATCAGCGTCAATCGCATTCTCTAGCAGCAGTTGTGAACTTCCGTCAGTGATATTGACTAGGGACACAGATAAAGCAACAGTAGTTGAGTTATAGGTACTCATGAGAATTTGCTGCCCATCGGGTGCCCAACCTGATACCCATAGCATGTTAGAGTCATTAACTAACTGGCGCAGATGACTACCATCTGTGTTCATGACGTACAGCGCCCATCCATCTTCTGTCTGAGTACTGAAAGCAATATGTTCGCCATCCGGTGACCAACGAATGGAGTATACCCCCATATCAAGCTGTGTTAAGCGGTAGGTATCGCCTGTCTCCAAATCCATAATATTAACTTGAGAACTAACGTGCCCCCTTGACGTTACCGTCCTTGTGTAATCAGTCAAAGCTAAGGCGAGCAACCCGCCATCCGGTGACCAACTTGGTGAGCCGCCACCATCAAACGTAATCTGGCGCAGTACACTGCTATCCAAATCAAAAATATAAGTGCTCCGGCGTACTTGCGTAGCGTATGTATATTCAAATGCAATCCGTGTTCCGTCCGGTGACCAACTGAGTTCGGATCCACTTCCATTCGAAAGCATTATTCGATGCAAACCACTGCCATCGGCTTGCATGATGTATAGTTCATGGCGGTAATTAGACTCACGGTTCGACATCATGAAAAATGCAATCCGTGTGCCATCAGGGGAAAAAGTTGGATTCCGTTCACGATTCGGTGTGTCCGTCAAGCGCAGCAAGCCGCTGCCATCGGGGTTTACAATGCAGATGTCCCACTGATCGTCAATGATGCAAATGAACACAATCTGCCCTTCATATGTCTCTGTCTGTGCCATCACTGGCAGCGCCATCGTCAGCAGCAGCACCAGCCATACACCGCCGCGTAAGCAGAATCGACTGAGCATAAAATACTCCTTCAAAACAAAAAAGCGCTGAGATCGGTCAGCGCTTGAGACATGCAAATCCAAGTTGTCAGACCGGCTACATCAGGCACCTGTCTGTGTGTCTAATCCTTAATGTAGGTTTATTCACCCTCCGCGTCTAGTGATGTTTATCACAAGCGAGTCGAAACCGCCTATCCCCACACGCCGCCGAAACCCGCTATAATTCCCCGCCATGAAACGAATACTCACCCTGCGAACGCTTATCGGGGCGCTGGTCGTCGTGCTGCTGCTGGGCGGCGCGCTGGCGCTGGACTTAGCCAATCACGGGCTGGTGTGGCAGTTCTTCTGGTCGCAGACGGGCGAAGAAGCGCCGCTGGCACAAATTCGCGCCATGATCGAACTGCCCGGCAACCTGCTGCGTCCCCAGCCCAACACCGCGCCGCTGACGCCGATTCAGCACAACGGCTACAGTCCCTACGGCATCAACACCTTTTTGAACCTGGAAGCCGAATCCGCCAAGCGCGAGGAACAGTTACGCATGATCGCGGCGGCGGGCTTCACCTGGATACGGCAGCAGTTTCCGTGGGAAGACATCGAAGTCGATGGACGCGGGCAGTTCACCGACAGCCGCAACGACCACGACGGCGACGGTCAGGCGGACACCATCAGCGCCTGGGACAAGTACGACGAAATCGTCAGCCTCGCCGAGCAGTACGGCTTAACGATACAGGTGCGGCTGGATAACCCGCCCGCGTGGACGCACGCCAACCCGGACATCGGCTCGTTCGCGCCGCCGGACGACATTCAGGATTACGTCAACTACGCCGTCGCCGTTGCCACGCGCTATCAGGGACGGCTGCGCTTTTACCAAATCTGGAACGAGCCGAACATCTACCCCGAATGGGGCGAACAGGCGGTGAACCCCGAAGCCTACAGCGAACTGCTGTGCCGCACCTATGACGCGCTGAAAGCGGTTGACCCGAACATCGTGGTCATCAGCGCGGCGATGGCTCCGACGATTGCGCTGACAGGGCGCGACCTCAACGACTTCATCTACTTGCAGCGCATGTACGACGCCGGGGCAGGCGACTGCTTCGACGTGATGAGCGTCAACGGCTACGGGCTGAACAGCGGGCCGACGGATCGCCGGATGCGCCCGACGACCATTACCTTTGCGCGCAACCTGTATATCCGCGACATCATGGTGGCGAACGGCGACGCCGACAAGCCCATCTGGATCAGCGAGGCGGCATGGAACCCGGTGCCGGACGATCCCAGCATCAACAATCCACTGGCGTTCGGGCGGGTGACGCCGGAGCAGGCAGCGCGCTACATGCCGCTGGGCTACGAACGCGCGCAGCAGGAATGGCCGTGGGTGGGCGTGATTTTCTACTGGTTCTTCACGCGCCCCGACGACAGTTGGCGGACGCAGCCGCAGTATTACTTCCGCATGGTCGAGCCGGACTACAGCGCCGAACACCCGACGTTTACGCCGCTGCCGATTTATGAGTCGATGCGGGCGTACATTCAGAGTCATCAACAGGCTGTGTTGTATCCCGGCGTGTATCAGGCGGAAGATTGGCGGGTGACGTTAGCGGACGATGCGCAAGTGCGAGAGGTCGAAGGCGCGCAGTTTGGGCAAGCCGTTGACACAACATCAGTGGAATTTACAGCAAGTGGTACAAGTGTCATGGTGCAATGGTACGGAGAAGTACCAGTGGGCAGTGCTATTAATTTAGGGGTTTTAATAGATGGTGTACCATATATCTCGCTGGAAGGGACATATCGAACTTATTCTGACAATCAATGGCACATACTTTGGATACCGCTAAGTGGAACTCAAACAATCTCAATGTCAATTTCTGCCCGCACTTTTACTGGACAATCTGTAGAAGATCAAACACGGCGTTTCATTGACACTATCGCTGTGATTAACTTCAATGGGTATTTCCCATTGATTTTTGGCGTGCTGGCGGTTGTCGTGTGGTTCGTTGGCTCTGTCGCGTGGGTGCAATGGGAACGGCGGCGGCGATGATGCAAGGACTTTATGTTCGCGTTGGCTATCGCCGTAGGTTCAAAACATACGGCTGTGCTTTCAAAAGACTCAAAGCCCACTAAAGGGGCTTGTTCTGGCAAAGGCAGCGAAGGGTGGGAACGACAGCGGCGATGAACTCCACTTTCTCCAAGCCTCTTGGCGCTCTTGGCGTCTTGGCGGTGATTCTCCTCGCGTTTGCTGTGCGGGTGCATTTGCTGGCGCGCAGTCGCTGTGGCATGACGAAGGCAACAGCTACGTGCAGGCGACGCGCTCGTTTGTCGATATTGCCACCAACGCGGCGCTGGATATTCACCCGCCGGGCTACTACTGGCTGCTGGCCGTGTGGCGTGGGCTGACGGGGGACACGGAGTTCGCGCTGCGGCTGCTGTCGGCGCTGGCGAGTACGCTGACAGTGGCGGCAGTCTTCGCGTTGGGTAAGCGCTTGTATGGGACGTTCGCGGGTGCGGCGGCAGCGATGATTGTGGCGTTGAACACCTTCAGCATCTATTACGCGCAGGAAGCCCGCATGTACGCGCTGCTGGGGCTGTGGTCGGCGCTGGGGATGTGGGCCTTTGCGGGATTCTTTACTAACCGCCAAGACATACAACTAACCGCCAAGACGCCAAGTGCGCCAAGAGAAGGCAAAAAGATAGAGAAGTGGGCGATTGCGTTAGCACTGGTGAACGCGGCGGGGCTGTGGACGCATTACGCCTATCCGTTCGTGATGCTGGCGCAGGGTGTGATGGCGCTGGCGTGGTTTGTCGTGGAGTTTCGGCGTCTCGTGAAAACGGGCGAACACACAGGTTCGCTGCTGCGGATGTTTGGAGTTTACGTCGCGGCGAACGTGGCGACGATAGTGCTGTTCGCGCCCTGGCTGCCGACAGCGTTAGACCGCCTGCTGACGTGGCCCAACACAGGGGAAATTATTCCCGCTGACCAGGCGCTGAACACGATTTTCGGCTGGCTGAGCTTCGGCGTGACTTATGAAGCCAGCGGCGCGACGTTTGGCATTGTGCTGTTTCTGCTGCTGTTTGGTTTGTTGACGACGCAAAATACGAATTTAACCGCCAAGACGCCAAGTGCGCCAAGAAAAATCGGAGATGACAGATGGAATATGCTGCTGCCCGTCGTATGGGTGGTGGTGCCTGTGGCGATTTTTATGGCGCGCGGCCTGTTCCGTGAGGCGAATCTCAAGCTGCTGCTGCCCGCCCAGATGGCGCTTGCGCTGTGGATTGGGCGCGGCGTGTGGATGCTGTGGCAAGGACAGATTACGCGGGTTCGTGTGGGAGCAAAATATGTTGCGCCTTTACAGGTGCGTATGGGGATTATGAAGTTGGCGGGAGGGCTGGCGCTGCTGTGGTTGAGCGTCAACCTATTCGCGGGACTCAATCCGCTGTACCACGACGCGGCGTTCCAGCGTGACAACTATCGCGCAATTGTGGCGGCGATCACGGCAGATGCCCGTGCGGGCGATGCGATTATTCTGGACGCGCCTAATCAGCAGGAAGTGTTCGACTACTACTATCACGGTGCGGCGGATGTCTATCCGCTGCCGCAAGGGTTGGGCGGCGATGATGACGCAACCTACGCCGCTGTGACAGACATCATCGCGCAGCATGACCGCGTCTTTGCCGTGCTGTGGGGCGAAGCCGAACGTGACCCACAGCGCATCGTGGAAGCGACGCTGAGCGCGCAAACGTTCAAGGCTGGCGACGAGTGGTACGGTGATGTGCGGCTGGTGCGCTACGTGATGCCTGCCGACGCGTATCCGATTGTCGTTGATGAGCCGATACAGTTTGGGGAACATATCACGCTGGCAGGCTTCGCGCTGAACGCAGACACCTTTGCGGCAGGTGATGTGCTGCAAGTCCAACTACGCTGGACAACCGACGCGCCGCTGGATACGCGTTACAACGTGACCGTGCAGCTTCTCAACGAGGACGGCGTGCTGGTGACGCAGCATGACGGCGAACCGGGCGGCGGTTTAGCCCTGACCACCGGATGGGCAGTTGGGGAAACTATCAGCGACAATCACGCGCTGGTACTCCCGAATGATTTAACACAGGCTCATTACACGCTCATCATTGGGCTTTACGATGTCAATAATCCAACCGCGCGCGTGCCTGCGGCGGATTCGGATTCGGCCACTCTGTATTCCATTACCATCCACTCAGGAGGATGATAACATGACCATTTTAGTGACTGGCGCAAACGGCTACGTTGGCAACAACACCGTGCGCCGCCTGGTCGAGCTGGGCAAGCCCGTGCGCGCGATGGTGCGCGACATGGAAAAGACGCGCAAACGGCTGGGCGATTTAGGCAGCAAGGTCGAAATCGTGCAGGGGGATGTCAGTGACCGCGAGGGACTCAAACGGGCGATGACCGATGTCTCGGCGGTGGTGCATACCGTCGCGATTGCGCTGGAAACCAACGGCCAGACGTATGAGGAAGTCAACTATCAGGGCACCATCAACGTCGTGGATGCGGCAGAAGCGCGCGGTGTAACACGTTTTATCAACATCAGCCAGAACGGGGCCAGCAGTCAGGTGCCGTACCGCTTCCTCAAAAGCAAGGGACGCGCGCAGGAATACGTCGCCGCCTCCAAGCTGGCGTGGACGGCGCTGCGGCCCTCGGCGATTTTTGGCCCGCAGGATGAGTTCTTTAACTCGCTGGCACGCCTGATGCAGGTGACGCCGCTGCTGTTCCCGATGATTGGCGGCGGCAGCGCACAGTTCCAGCCCGTGTCGGTTTACGATGTGGCAGAAGCCGTGGTGAAATCGCTGGACGACAGCAGCACCATCGGCAAGGAACTGGGACTTGGCGGGCCGGAAGTGCTGACGCTGGGCGAAATCGAAAAGCGCATCTCGGCGGTGGTCGGCGGCGTGCGCGTGTATTTCCCTGCGCCGACATGGCTGCTGCGCCTGCCTGTGTTCGTGATGGAAAAAACGCTGCCCGGCACCCCTGTCAGCAGCAGTTTGCTTGACCTGCTGGCGGTACCCAACACCGTGCCAGATAATGCGCTGGTGAGCCACTTCAAGATGCAGCCGCGCGCCTTTTCCGGCGAAAACATCCAGTACCTCAAGAACAACAACATCTCTACGACGCTGCGCAAATTCTTCAGGAACGCCACGATTAATTAAATCGACAGCGGTGAGCGTGTTGCCAGCTCGCCGCTTTTCATTTATATGTAAGTTGTGACACCTGCTACGGCTAAAGCCGTGCAGCTTCTACAGCACGCTTGCGCTTACCTCTGCCGTTTAGCACAGGCAGCGGCGCTGCGTTAGGCTGTACGGATGTGTCCCATCCGGCTCGATTTAAGATATTCATCGCCGCGTTGTGGTCTCTATCGAGCGCGAGACCACAATCACATTCTACCCATCGGATAGACAGGTTGAAGCCTTGAAAGAGAGCGCCGCAGTTCGAGCAACAAGCAGATGTATAAGCAGGGTCAACAAACACCACCTGACGACCAGCTTCTCCCGCTTTGTTCGTCAGCAGTTCTTTGAAGATCCCCCACCCCGCGTCCAGAATGCTTTTGCTCAAATGGCGATTACGCACCATGTTCCGAATTTCCAACTCTTCGCAGGCAATCAGGTCATAGTCCTGTACAAACATGCGACTCAACTTGTGTGCAAAATCAGCACGCTGATTCTTGATGTGTTCCTGCTGACGCTGAACACACTGCAATGCCTTGCGTCGGTTTTTGCTACTCTTCTTCTTTCGGGCAACTGAACGCTGCAATATCCGCAGCTTCTTTTGTCCTTCGCGATAGAATCGTGGAGGCTCTACCTTCTCGCCTTCAGAAGTGGTGATGAGTGAGGCGATACCCACATCTATCCCAATCGCGCGTCCGGTTTTGGCCAGCGGCGGCTTGGCTGGCACTTCACACGCGAAACAGGCGTACCAGCGTCCCGCTTTGTGAATAATCCGAATGGTTTTGATGTCGCCTTCAATCGGGCGATGCCAGCGCACAGGTACGCGCCCGACGCCGTACAGCCTGAGGCGTCTACCATCCAGCTTCGCGCCAGCACCGTACTGCTTGAACTCGAAGCTGTGGAAGCGATTACGTGACTTGAAACGAGGATAGCCGGGGTTCTCACCGCTCTTCAGGCGGCGAAAGAAGGATTGGTACGCCAAATCAACCTGTTTCACCACACTTTGCGCGGTCTGACTGAACATTTGTTGAGCATAGGGAAAGGTGGCACGGTAACGCTTCGCAAGCTGTTCCGTGTCCGCCAGCGTCACATTGCGCCCCCCAAGCTCGTAGGCATCCTTGCGCTCTGCCAATGCCATGTTATAGAGGTTGCAAGCGCAGTCCAACACCCGCAGCAGGTTCTTTTCCTGTCTTTTGCTTGGATAGAGGCGGTATTTGAAAACACGAACGCTTGTGTTAGCATCACTCATGCTGGGACACCTCATCTGTCAGAGAGAGAGGACTTAACGCCGCGACGCCACTATCATTTTGGCACAATCGTTCATCGCGTGCCACCTCACGGATGGCAAAAGCCTGGAACCCTCTCATTTACTGCCACTAAAACAATGCGACTTTCTTGTGGGTTGAAGCCCTGAAAATGTAAGTTGTAAAATTTTTATAAACTCAAACTGAATTTTTACCAGATATTACGGTTTTACCCATGCAAAACATTTTTTTAACGCTACACTATGGATAGATATTACTGTCAATAGTCCAGAGCACTAACGAATGATTGGTAAGCGGTATCTTCTGCATGAGCAGCTTGGCGTCGGTGGGATGGGCACCGTCCACCGCGCTTTAGACCGCCTCACCGGAGAAACCGTCGCACTCAAACAGGTGGTGGCTTCTGCCGAACGGTTGCAGTTCGGTCAAAGCGGCCTGACAGTGACCAGCGCGGCCAAGACCAAAGATATGTCTCTGGCACTGGCACAGGAATTCAAGCTGCTGGCGTCGCTGCGCCATCCCAACATCATCAGCGTGCTTGATTACGGTTTTGACCAGCAGAAACCCTTCTTCACGATGGAACTGCTCGACCACCCGCGTACCATTACTGAAGCAGGCCGCGAACAATCCCTCGATGTACAGGTGGATCTGCTGATGCAGCTTTTACAGGCGCTGGTATATCTGCACCGGCGCGGCATCATCCACCGTGACTTGAAACCGACCAACGTGCTTGTCATTGAGAGCGATCATGGGCAGTTAGTGAAGGCGCTGGACTTCGGCCTGTCGATGACCCCGCGCGACCACGAAGACAACGACAGTTCCACCGCTGGCACGCTGGGTTACATGGCTCCCGAAGTGCTGACGGGAGGGTTCATCAGCCCACGCGCCGACCTCTACGCCTTCGGCATCATCGCGTATGAATTGTTCACGGGGCGGCATCCGTTCGACCCCGGCGACATCGTTAAACTGATTCACAACATCTTTGAGAGCGAACCGGATTTATCCGGCATCCCCGAACGCCTCGCCGTCGTCTTGCAGCGCTTGATGGCAAAATCGCCGGAATCGCGTTACGAAAGCGCGGCGGAAGTCATCGAAGCGCTGAGCCAGGCTACCGGACAGGACATCCCGCAGGAAACTGCCGCCATCCGCGAAAGCTATTTGCAGGCGGCAGAACTCGTCGGGCGTGACCACGAACTTATCCAATTGACCGACGCCATGCAGAAAGCCATTGACCGACACGGCAGCGTGTGGCTGGTCGGCGGCGAAAGCGGCGTGGGCAAGTCGCGCCTGCTGGAAGAACTGCGCACACAGGCGCTGGTGAGAGGCGCGCTGGTGCTGCGCGGGCAGTGTATCAGCGAAGGCGGCGCGCTGTATGCGCCCTGGCGTCCGGCGCTGCGCTGGATGTCGCTGTTCACGCCGCTGGAAGATCGCGAAGCCCGCGTGCTCAAAACGCTGGTGCCGGACATCAGCGATTTGCTGGGACGCGCGGTGGGCGACGCGCCTGAACTCTCGCCGCTGCAAGGACAGGAACGCCTGCTCTCGGCGCTGTTGGGACTGTTCAAGCGCCAGCAGCAGCCGATTGTGCTGATTCTGGAAGATTTGCAGTGGGCCAACGCCGAAAGTCTGGAAGCGCTGGCACGCCTGACTAAGCTCGTAGATTCGCTGCCGCTGCTGGTGGTGGGCAGTTTCCGCGACGACGAAAGCCCCCATCTGCCGGAGCAGCTTCCACTTACGCACCTGTTGAAACTGCGCCGTCTGTCGCAGCAGGGTATCGCCCGTTTGAGTGAAGCGATGATTGGTGAAGCGGGACGCCAGCCGCACATCGTGGAAATGCTGCATCGCGAAACGGAAGGCAACGTCTTTTTCATCGTGGAAGTCGTGCGTGCGCTGGCTGAAGAAGCCGGACAGCTTGACCGCATCGGCAAGGCGACGCTGCCGCAGCATGTGTTTACGGGCGGCGTTAAGCGCATCGTCCAGCGCCGTATTGACCGCGTGCCCGGCGAAGCCCGTCCGCTGCTGGAGTTCGCGGCCATCGCAGGCTACTACCTCGACATGAACGTCATGCGCGTGATGATGCCGCGTGACGCGTTGGAAGTATGGCTGCATCTGTGCGCCGAGGCACAGGTGCTGGACGTGACCGACGGTGATTGGCGCTTCATGCATGAGAAACTGCGCACCGGACTGCTGGCGACGATGGGCGACAACGAACGCCGCGCGCTGCATGAACAGGTCGCGCTGGCCACCGAATACGCCTATGCCAATGCGCCTGAACATGTTGCCAGCCTCGCCTATCACTGGCAGATGGCAGGCAACACCGACAAGACCATGCAGTACACCATCCTGGCAGGCGATCAGGCGATGCGCAGCGGCGCGAACCGCGAGGCCACTGATTTCTACTGGCGCGCGCTGGCTTATCTGTCAGTGGACGATCCTCAGCGTGTCGAAATCACGCTGAAGCTGGCCAACGTCAGCACCTACCACATGCCGGATAACATGCTGGAACTGCTGCAAGGTGCGCTGGCCCTCACCGAACGTCTGGAAGATGACGAGAATTTCGTGCGGGTGTTGAGCAGCTTAGGCGCGTACTATCACATTAAAGGGCAGACCGGAACGGCCATCAGTTATTTCGAGAAGTCCATCTCGATTGCCGATCGTCTTCAGACTGAACACACGCTGCTGCTGCCTTACAACATCATTGGCCGCACTTACGCCGTATCGGGCAATTTCCCGGACGCGCTGCCGCTGCTTCAGCGGGGTATCACACTGGCGGAACACTTCCATGACGAGGATATGCTGTCGGCATCGCTGGCCTACAGCGCGCAGACCAACTTCATCATCGGCAGCCCCAACGATGGCTGGCGTGATGCGATGCACGCGTTGGAACTGTCGCAGGGTAACCCGAATCGCTTCGCCGCAGACCTCGCGGTGGTCGGGTGGGGCTTAGCCTTCAGTGGGCAGTTTGACCGCGCCAGAGAATATCTGGAGCATTCGCTGAGCCTGTCACATGAGATGAACCTTGACCTGCCGATGATTACCGCCTGCGGCAGTCTGGGTTACATCGCGCTGAAGGAAGGCGATTATCCCAGTTCGCTGGAATATCTGGAAACGGCGATACAGGAAGCCGTCGCGCATGGCAACGTCTTCCATCTGCCGCTGTATCAACTGTACCGCGCCGAACTTGACCTGCTGCACGGCAACGTTGCTGAGTCACTGGATCGTGCCGAAGATGCCTTTGACCTCGCGGAAATCAACCACCAGGAAATCGCCCTCAGCGAGTTTCATGTGCTGCTGGCGAAATCCTATGCTGAAAATCACGACTGGGATAAGGCGCTGGAAATCATGAATCGCGGCATTGATATGCATCTGGCGTATTCACGGCTGCCGTTTGCCGTTGACGCGCTGCTGGCGTTAACCCGTATGCACATGACGCGGCGGCAAACGCATTCGGCAATTGCCACACTGGACAAAACGCTGTACCTGCTCAATCAAGTTCCGATGCCGCTGCATCTGGAAGCTGCCCAGCAGTTGCAGCAGAACATCGGCGCGTTGACCTAGTTCCCCGACCTCGCTAACAAGCACTCACCCGCAATGGACTCAAATCGCACAAACCAACGTTTGAGTGTGGCCTGGTTTTCGGTTACACTATATGCCTTATGTTTATTTGCGTCGTCAGGTACGCGCTGGTTTCTGGGAGATTGGAATGGCGATACCAAATAGGGAAACGCTGCTGGACTGGTACCGGCAGATGGTGTTAATCCGCCGTTTTGAGGAACGCAGCAAGGAGCTGTTTCATCAGAAAAAGATCGGGGGCGTCTACCTGCATCTTTACAACGGGCAGGAAGGAACAGGCGTCGGAGCGTTAGCCGCGCTGCGCCCACAGGATCATGTCATCACCGCCTACCGCGATCACGGTCTGGCGATTGCACGCGGCGTTGATCCGAACCGCATCATGGCCGAGATGTACGGCAAAACCACAGGTGTCAGCGGCGGCAAGGGTGGCTCGATGCACATTGCCTCGCGCGAGCACAATTTCTGGGGCGGTTATGCCATCGTCGGCGGACATCTGCCGCTGGCCGCGGGCATCGCCCTGAAAGCCAAATACAACGGTGACGATGAAGTGGTGTTGAGCTTCATCGGTGATGGTGCTACTAACAACGGCTATTTCCACGAAGCGCTGAACCTGAGCGCCGTGTGGGAACTGCCCGTCATCTGGTTGATTGAAAACAACCTGTATGGCATGGGAACCCCTATCGAAGCCTCCAGTGGTCAAACGAAACTGATCAAACGCGCGATTTCGTATGACATGAAGACCTTTGACCCGATGGACGGTATGGACGTGTTTGAGGTCCATGAGACGGTCAAAAAAGCCGTCGAATATGCGCGGAAGAAGGGTCCGGTGCTGTTGGAATCCATGACCTATCGTTACGAGGGTCACGGGATGTCCGACAAGATGTACACCGCGCGCGCAGCGGAACTGGAAAAGTACAAAGCGCGCGATCCGATTACGCTGCTGGGCAACAAATTGTGCGAACTGTATCCTGAGATCGGCCCCGACCTGACCAAGCTTGAACAGGACGCGGCAGAGGTCGTCGCCGGGACAGAGAAATTCGCCGACGAAAGCCCAGACCCGACCTACGAAGACCTTGTACGCCATATTTACGTCTAGGCATGAAATGCGGGCAGCGTAGAGTACTGCTCACAGTTCATCACTCATCACTGAGAGGCTAATACATGTCAGAGAAAAACACCCCCATGCGCGAAGCCTTGCGCATGGCGCTGATGGAAGAAATGGAACGCGATGACCGCGTTTTTGTCATGGGACAGGAAGTAGGAGCATGGGACGGTACACACAAAGTCACACGCGGCTTTTTGGAGAAGTTCGGCGCGCGCCGTGTGCGTGATACCCCCATCAGCGAAATGGCGATTGCTGGTTCAGCCGTTGGCGCGGCGATGGCAGGTTTACGCCCCGTCGCCGAAATCATGACCATCAACTTCGCCTTTCTGGCGGTGGATGCCATGATTAACCACGCCGCAAAAGTACACTACATGTTCAACGGACAGTTTAACTGCCCGATGGTGCTGCGTGTGGCGTCCGGCTGGGGCAATCAGGCCACCGCGACGCATTCCCATACGCCGGAAATGATTTTCGCGCATTTCCCCGGCTTATACGTCGCCGCGCCTTCCAATGCGCGCGATGCCAAAGGGATGCTCAAAGCCGCCATCCGTGACGATAATCCGGTGCTGTTCAGCGAGAGCATTGCGCTGTATCCCAAGCCGTCGATTGTGCCGGACGATCCTGATTTTGTTCTGCCCGTTGGCAAGAGCGATATCAAGCGCGAAGGCAAGCATGTGACAGTGGTCGCCTGGGCGCGCGGCGTGGAATGGGCGCTGCAAGCCGCCGACATGCTGGCTAAAGAAGGCGTCGAATGTGAAGTAATCGACCTGCGCTGGCTGCGTCCGCTGGACACTTCGCTGGTCTTTGAATCCTTCAAGAAAACCAATCGCTGCGTCGTGGTGGAAGAAGCGCTGCCCATGTTCGGTGTCGCTGCGGAAATCGCCGCGCAGATACAGGACAACCTGTTCGACTACATGGATGCGCCCGTCAAGCGCGTGAACGCGATGGATGTGCCGCTGCCTTACGCCGCCGAACTGGAACTGATGGCACTGCCTAACGCCCAGAAAGTGGTCGATGCAGTGCGCGACGTGTTGTAAGGAACGAGGTGTAAGCCGTGACGTTTGATGCAGTATTCTGGCTGGCAAATGTGTACGTGGTGCCGTTCTGGATACTGCTGATTCTCGCGCCGCGCTGGGAGTGGACACAGCGCATCTGTGGTTCACTGCTGATTTTTGTGCCGCTGGCGCTGACCTATGCTGTACTGCTGATTCCCATCGCGGTACGTGTATCACAGGGACTGCCCGATGTGAGCACAACAGAAGGTGTGGCGCAGATACTCAGCATCCCGTTCGCGGCTGCTGTCGGGTGGATTCACTATCTGGTGTTTGACTTATTCGTGGCCCGTTGGGCATACTTTGACAGCCGCGAACGGCAGATTCCAGCAAGGTGGGTGTCACCCACACTGTTCGTCATTTACAATCTGGGACCTTTTGGCTTGCTGCTGTATTTAGGGGTACGCACCCTGCACAGCAGACGGCAGCAAACGCTCTCGTGAAACAGGAAGTAATCGTATCTGGCTGAAGGCTGAACGCTGAAAGCTGATCGCTCAAAAGGATTTTGTTATGGCTGAAGCAATCATCATGCCCAAACTGGGTATGGACATGACAGAAGGTACTCTGCTCAACTGGACAAAAAATGTGGGCGATACCATCAAGCCCGGTGATGTCATCGCCGAAGTCGAAACGGACAAGACGGCGATTGAAGTTGCCACAGAAGTCGGCGGCGTGATTCTGCAACTCATCGGCGCGCCGGGAGAAGCGCTGCAAGTCGGCGCGACCATCGGCTACGTCGGTGCCGCAGGCGAGTCCGCAGGGGGCGCACCTGCCCCGGCAGCGGCAGCAGTTTCCGCTGCACCAGCACCCGCCGCCGCACCCGTAGCTCCACCGCCTACACCTGCCAAGCCCGCGCCTGTCGTGGTTGAGGGCAACGGCACCTATCCCGGCGGCATTAAGGCCTCGCCTATCGCCCGCGCCATCGCCAGCGAACGCGGTATTGATCTGCGCCAGGTTAAAGGCTCCGGCCCCGCTGGACGCATCACCCGCGCCGACGTGCTGGCCTTTACACCGCCGCCCGCTGCGGCTGTGGCACATGCGGCAGGTGTCGGCGGCAAACCCACCTACGGCAAACTGCCCGAAGGCAATGATGTCGAAATCATCGACCTGACCAGGATGCGCGGGCTGATCGCTGACCGCATGGTCACCAGCAAGCAGCAGGTGCCGCACTTCTACGTCACCACTGAAATCGACATGGACGCGCTGCTGGAACTGCGCAAGCAGTTGAACGCCAGCCTCGACGAAGCTTCCAAAATCAGCGTCAACGACATGGTGGTGAAAGCCACCGCCCTTACGCTGCGCAAGTTCCCCAACCTGAACACGCACTTCTACGGCGACAAGCTGGTACGCCACAAGCGTATCAACATTGGCATCGCTGTCGCGCTGTCCAACGGCGGCCTGATGAACGTGGTGGCGACGGATGCGGATAAGTCTTCGCTGGGTACGATGGCTGTCGATAACAAGGCCAAAATCGAACGCGCGCTGGCAGGCAAGGTCAAGCCGGACGATGTTTCCGGCAGCACCTTCACCGTGAGCAACCTCGGCATGTACGGCGTCGAGGATTTTGTGGCCATCATCAACCCGCCGGAAGCAGGCATTCTGGCAGTCGGCGGCGCGAAGAAAATCCCTGTCGTCAAGGCGGATGGTTCGCTGGGTGTCGGCACGCGCATGAAGGTCACCATCAGCGTTGACCATCGTGTCAGCGATGGGGCAGAAGGCGCGCAGTTCTTGCAGGAACTGAAGAAGCTCATCGAAAGTCCGATGCGGCTGTTGATCTAAAGTAACACGCAATGAGCAATGAGCAATGAGTTAAAACAGTGGGCAACGTGCCTCCCTCATACCCCCTATGGAGTGGTTTTGAAGGATGCATCGGCCTACAAGTATCCCTGACTCGTTGCTCGTTGCTTTTAACTCGTTGCTCACTATGAAACTCCTCGTTCAACGTCTGCGCCGCTGGCGTTATGCATGGGCGATTGCGCCTGTGCTGCTGCTTGGCCTGCTGGCGCTGAACAATCATCTCTACTACAACATCTTTTACGGCTATGACATGCCGCAGCACTTTCTCAACGTGCATGTCATCCGCACGACAGGTTCCCCACCGACGCCGGACAACAACCCGCCCGACAACTACGAGGCGCATCAGGCACCGCTGTTTTATATCCTCGCCACATGGGTACTCATTCTCAGTGACCCGTTTGTCGGCGACGGGATGCTGTACTTTATGCCCGTCGCACTGCTGCTGCTTGATGTGCTGTGGATCGGCATGATGACGCATCTCATCGAACACTTCCTGCGGCGGGTGCATCCGCTGTTCAAGGCGCTGACGCTGCTGGTGGTGATGCTGCTGCCGATGCACGTCATGGCACGCGCGATGTTCGGCAACGATCTTCCCGTGCTGATGTTCGGCACGCTGGCGGCGTTTGCGCTGTGGCGGCTGGCGCGTGGACGCACGTTAGAGCGCGGCGCATGGCTGCGGGCGGCGGCGCTGTGCGGCTTTGCCGTCGCCTTCAAGAACAACGGCATCGTGCTGTTCGGCAGCTATCTGGCGCTGGCGGGGTTCGTCGTGGTTCATAACCTGACGCGGCGGCACTGGCGCAGGACACTGCGGGTTTTCGGCTATGCGGCGCTGGGACTCCCGCTGATGCTGGTTCCCTTTTTGGTCAACAACTACCAGACGATGCAGTTTCTGGATGACCCGATTGGCGCGATGGGTATCATTCCCACCATACCGGACACGCCGCCCGATCATGTGGGTTTCCTGCTGCGCTTTGACCCGACGCTGTTCCTGTCGCCGTTTGCCTACAAGTACGGCTATCGCGGCTACTGGAGTCTGGAATACGTCACGCTGCACAGCGATTACTACAATCACTGGTCAAGCGACGCCTACAACACGTGGGACGCAAATCTGCTGACAGCCATGCCCCATCGTTTCGCGATGCCCATCGCCCGCTACAACGACCTCCTGCTTTTACAATTTCTGGCGGTTCCGGTGACCTTCGTGATGGTGTTCGCCGTCGTCCATGCGGCCTATCGCTGCCTGCTCCATTGGCGTGGGGCGATACGGGACGGCAGCGCGCTGGTGCTGCTGTTCACAGTCGCAGCGCACGCCGCGCAAATTGTGCGCTATTTGAGTTATCCTTATGTGGACGCGGTGGTTATTCACGCGCGATATATCGGTTTCTTGTGGTTTTTTCTGTTCATCGTGGGTATTTACTGGCTGGCAAAGCTGCTGCGTTCAAATCGTGGTTGGTACGGCGCAGTGGTCGGCGCTGGTGCAGCGTTGATGGCCGCTTATAGTTTTATTGCGCTGCGTGCGATGTGGCTGCCTCCCGTTTAAAAAGGTTTAGGATGATGGACGTACAATCAGGTTTTGCAGAAGTCAACGGCGCGCGGCTGTATTATGAGGTCGCAGGCACGGGGCACCCGCTGGTGCTGGTTCACGCAGGCATCGCCGACTCGCGCATGTGGGAAGCACAGTTTGAAGCCTTCGCGCAGGAATATCGCGTGCTGCGCTACGATATGCGCGAATATGGCAAAAGCGAACCAGTGCCGGGGAAGTTCACGCATTACGAAGATTTATACGCGCTGATGAATTTTCTGCACATGGAAAGCGCCTACGTGGTGGGCTGTTCCAAAGGCGGCACGACGGCGGTGAACCTGACGCTTGACTATCCAGAAATGGTCGCAGCGCTGGTTACGGTGTGCAGTTCCCCGGAAGGATTCCGCTACGCCGGCAAGTCCCCGGCACAGCTAGACGAGGTTGAAGCCGCGATGGAGGCGGAAGATTTCGCGCGTGCGGCGGAATTGGAAGTCCAGATTTGGGTCGATGGGCCGAAGCGCACGCCCGATCAGGTTGACGCCCGCATCCGCAATCTGGTGCGCGACATGGACACCATCGCGCTGGAAAACGAGGCACAAGCCATTGGTGAAGAACAGGAACTGACCCCGCCCGCTATCGAGCGTCTGGATGAAATCGACATTCCCACACTGGTCATCAGCGGGGAATTGGATGTGCAGCGTGCCGTAAAGGGCAGCCAATGGCTAGGCAGCAACATTGACGGCGCGCGCAAAGTCATCCTCTCCGGTGTGGCGCATCTGCCCAATATGGAACGCCCTGCCGAATTCAATCAGATTGTACTGGGCTTTTTGAAGGGCCTTGAGTGAGGCGCAGGGGCTTGGCGCTGCTAAGCCCTATCCCATCACATCACCCTCAGAACGAAAGTCACGCGCGCAATTTCCTGATCTTCTTCTGCACCATTTTTTCGCTGCCGAATATCCTGCCGCCGCCGTGTTCTGTGTCACTGTCGCAGTTAAACGTCTGATTTGATTACAATGAACATTTGTGCTATCTTTATCCTAAAGAACGCCAACTGTTGAAGGAACTCACTCATGAGAAAAGTGGTTGTCATCTCGCACATCACCCTGGATGGTGTCTTACAAGCGATGGGCGGGCCAGAGGAAGATACCAGTGGTGGCTTCGCTTATGGCGGGTGGGTAACGGCCTATTCTGACGAGGTGCTGGGAAGTGTCATCAGAAACGAGATGAACCTGCCGTTTGATTTGTTGATAGGGCGTAAAACCTTTGACATCTGGGAACCATACTGGCCGCAGCACGGGGACATATGGCCGAACGTCAACGCCGCGACCAAGTACATCGTCTCGAACACCGTCACGTCCAGCGCGTGGCAGCCCACTATATTCTTGAGCGGAAATATCGCGGAAAAAGTCAGCAGCCTCAAGCAGCAGGCGGGGCCGGATTTACACGTTTACGGAAGCGGAAATCTGATTCAGACGCTGATGAAGCATGACCTGGTCGATGCGTACTGGCTCAAGATCTATCCGCTGACGTTGGGCGTCGGGAAACGGTTGTTTGTCGAGGGTACCATCCCGGCGGCGTTCAAGGTGACGGAGAGCAAGGTCTGCCCCAGCGGCGTTATCGTCGTGAATTATGAGCGTGCAGGCGCGGTTACAACCGGAAGCTTCTAATAAGTCGGGGGCATCTATCGAAGAGTGGCAGCAGAGTGGGCCTGGCGCGGCCAAGCCCACTCCCAATCCAGCCTACGCCTTCAGGCGGGCAAAGTGCTGCTTGCGGAACTTGGCGACTTTCGGCGCAACCACCGCACGGCAGTAGCCCTGCGCCGGGTTATGCGTGAAATATTCCTGATGATAATCCTCCGCCGCATAGAAATTGCTAAGGGGCACCACCTCGGTAACAATCGGGTGATCCCACAGGTGCGCATTGTTTAGCACCGAAATCGCGCGTTCGGCGGATTCCTTCTGCTCTGGCGTATGGTAGTAGATGCCCGAACGATACTGCGTGCCCACGTCCGCGCCCTGGCGATTGAGCGTCGTCGGGTCATGGATGGTGAAAAACACATCCAGCAAATCCTGAAAGCTGATGACATCCGGGTTGTACTTAATCTGCACGACCTCTGCGTGTCCGGTCATGCCCGTGCAAACCTGTTGATAGGTCGGATTATGAACGGAGCCGTTGGCATAGCCCGATACCACATCCTCGACACCCTTGAGCTGGTCATACACGGCTTCCAGACACCAGAAACATCCACCCGCCAGTGTTGCCACTTCACTTCTGCTCATGTTGAACCTTTCCATCAACCCATGTTGTTGATTGTTAGTATAACTTGAGTCCCCGCCAGCGCCGACCTGTTACAGTTCGTCGGGCCTCAACGTGCCTTTAGCGGCCTGTTTTTATGAAGTTCTAATACATTCTGCCGTGCCAACGGACACTCCATTTTCCTTCTGTGACGAATAGCGCATCAGCGGTTATAATAACTGTCTATTGCATTCGCTTATGAACTATAAGAAAGATATGTCCTCATGGCTGAATCGATGAGTGTTTTTGTAACAGCAGGCACGAGTCCTCTGGGACGCGCAGTGGTCCGCCAGCTTGTAGCACATGGGCATAAGGTCACGGCGGTCACGCAGGGCAAAGCCGGTGCCGACGCGGCCCACCAGGATGGTGCCATGCCCGTCTATGCCGACCCGACCCGCGCGGGCGAACTGCGCAGCATGATGAAAATGTCCAAGCCGAGCGTGGTCATCAATCTGACACCGCAAATTCCCAACACGCTGCTGCACGACGGCAAGGATTGGGGCGGTTTTGATGCCATGCTCAAGGCCAGCACTGCTGCGCTGCTGCAAGCGTCACAGGACTCTGGCGTGAGTTTCATCGTCAACACCAGCTATGCCTTCCTCTACGGCGACACGCACTCGCCCGCTGACGAAAATGCCGCGCGCACAGCCCCCGGTTCGCATCCCGCCTTCAGCGCGGCGATTGCTGCCGAAGATGCCATCGCAAGCAGTTCCATTCCATCGTGCCTGCTGCGCGCGGGTTTCCTCTACGGTGGCGCTGACCACAACCTCGCGCTCTATGGCGAGTCGTTCCGCTTCGGCAGACCCTTCTTCGCGGGCGGCGCGAGGAAAACCGCCTGGGTACACCACGAAGACATGGCGCGCGCTGTCGTGCTGGCCGCCGAACAACAACCCAAAGGCGAAGTCTTCAACATCGCTGACAACAAACTGGTGTCGTTGGGCGAATTCATCGAAACCTACGCCAGCATGATTGGCGCCAGCAAACCGGGACGCGTGCCGTCTCTGGCTGTGCCGCTGCTCAGTCACATCAAACCTGAGCAGGTCACGCTGCTGGAACAGGGCACAGAGGTCACGACAGCCAAAGCGCAGTCCAAGCTCGGATGGAAGCCCCAGTATCCCACTTACCAGCAGGGCCTCGAACAGGCACTGCTCATCATGCGTGCTACCGAGAAAGTATCCTAACACCTCGTTCTGTCGCTGCGGCGGCGAATGTGTGAATTGGTACGGCTCATCAACAGGGGTAAGGTCTGCCTTGCCCCTTCGATCTGTTTGTTATGGAGTGTGGAAACACAAAAGTCGATTGTATGCTGAAAGCTATTCTGTTTGACCTTGATGACACGCTGATTGACTGGAGTGCCTTTACGGACAATTGGGAAGTCCGGGAAACCAAACACCTGCGCAGCGTGTTCGATTACATCTGCCGCGAGGTCTACCCTCTGTCGCAGTGGGAAGACTACTCTAAAGAGTATTTTCAGCGTGTGCGCGACGCCTGGATGAATGCGCGCGAATCGCTGCTGGCCCCGCATCTGGGACACATCCTTGTCGAAGCGGCGCAGGCGCTGGGCATCCCCCATGGGTCGCTCAGTGTTGAAGAATGCCTGAAAGCCTATAACTGGGCGGCCCCCGAAAGCACCTTTGCCTTTCCTGATGTGCGCGACGCGCTGAAGGTGCTGCACAAAAACAACATCCGGGTCGGCATCGTCACCAATGCCTTTCAGCCCATGTCTCTGCGAGATATTGAAATGAAAGCGCACGGCCTGCTGGAATATTTTCCTGAATGCCGCCTCTCTGCCGCCGATGTGGGCTATCTTAAACCGCATCCCAAAATTTTCGAGGCGGCGCTGCAATGCCTCGGCACGACGCCGCAGGAAACCTTATTTGTAGGGGATAATCCCGTCGCGGACATCGCCGGAGCACAGGGCGCAGGACTCAAAGCCGTCATGCGCGTGAAACATCCTACGCAGCCGCTGATCAGTGGGCTGGTAGTCCCGGACGGCGCTGTCAACAACCTGAATGATTTGCTGACGCTGCTGGACAAGTGGTATCCGGGATGGCGTTAATGGCCGAACGAACACCTTACCGCGAATATCGCCCCTTCAGGCCGCGCCCGCAGAACAACGGCACCGCGCCGCAGGTACTGCTGTCCCCACAAGACCGCAATCTGATTCTGACAGGCTATACGGGGCCAAATCAGCCCGCGCTCGCTGGCCGTGTGGCCGAACGCCTGAAGATGCGTTTTGTCAACGTAGACGCGCAGATTGAAACCCGTGCGGGGCTGGCGATTGATGAAATCCGCGAGGTTTACGGCGAACAGCGTCTTAAAATGCTGGAAGGTGAGGCAATTGCTGAATCCGTCCTTCGCCGCAGCATGGTGCTCCAGATCAATGGGCGCACGCTGCTGAACGCCGATCACCTGCCGCGCATTCAGGAAACCGGCCCAGTGATCTGCCTCGTCGCCGCGTTGGACGCCGTGCTGCGCCGCTTGCACCTGACGATGGGCGCGCGCTATCATAACCCGCAGGAACGCGCGCAAGCTCTCGGTTATGTCAAACGCGAATGGGCGATTCGTAAGTATGATGGGGTGCTGGAACTGGATACAACCTACCTGTCACCGGACGAGATTGTC
This sequence comes from Anaerolineae bacterium, assembly GCA_046328675.1. Lineage (GTDB taxonomy): Bacteria > Chloroflexota > Anaerolineae > Aggregatilineales > Phototrophicaceae > JACAER01. The sequence goes on along the minus strand of JAXLWC010000003.1, from coordinate 134,366 downwards.
GATGCGATTATCGCCCTGTGGCGCGAGACGCAAACACGCTAAATGGCACGACATACGCCGGATATGAACTTGCACTATAATTTCTCTGTAACGTCGCGATAGACCTTTGGAGTATCACTTATGCCGAAACTGACCGTCAGCCTTGCCCAGATGAACCTCGTACTGGGTGACGTAAACAAAAACTACGCCAACGCCGAAAAACTCATCATCGAGGCGGCGCGGCGCGGCTCACAGTTAGTCGTGCTGCCTGAACTGTGGTCGTCGGGCTACGCGCTGGATAACGCCAAAGACCTCGCCAGCGCCCTCAACTCCGGCACCTTCAACCAGATTGCAGCACTGGCCACCCAGCACAAAATCAGCATCGTTGGCTCGATTCTGGAAAAGCGCGGCGTGGATGTGGCCAACAGCGCGCCCTTCTTTGCCTCCAACGGGCGCATGATGGGCGTTTATCGCAAAATTCACCTGTTCCGCCTGATGGACGAGGACAAATGGCTGGCTCCCGGTTCCGCGCCGCTGTCGATTGACCTGCCCTGGGGCAACACAGGCATCGCCATCTGCTATGACCTGCGCTTCCCGGAATTATTCCGGCACTACGCAGTCGATGGCGCGAAAATGGTGATTATCCCCGCCGAATGGCCCATCCAGCGTGTCGAACACTGGCGTTCGCTGCTGGTGGCACGCGCTATCGAAAATCAGTGTTACATGGTGGCCTGCAACGCGGCGGGCGAGACCGGCGAAACGGTCTTCGGCGGCCACTCGATGATCGTTGACCCCTGGGGCAAGATCATTGTCGAAGGCGGCGAAGCACCGCTACTGCTGACAGCACAGATTGAGATGGATACGGTTGAGGAAGTTCGCAAGAAGATTCCGGTGTTCGAGGATCGCAGACCGGATTTGTACTAGCGGAGATAGTGTTCCACCCCTCTCTCTAACACTAAAACTGGGAACCCGTTTGAGAGGGGTGGTATCAATAACAAATCTCACTCATCCTTATTCTCGGATATTTCGTCCCTTTTTTCCCCGCCCATACAGATAGTTTTTTTCTGGTCAATAGGCTAGGTCAGTCAGTATGGCAGGCTAGTCAGCCAGCGGCCTATGCCTGAGACCCGATTTTGCCCCTGAATCTAGAGCGTTTCCTGTTCACGTTCCTGCTGCTTCAGGGCTTCCTCAGCGGCTTTCGGGCTGGCGATGACCGCGCCGCCGCGCACCGTCGCGCCAATGACCAGCGCCGCGCTCACCAGCACCAGATTCTTGATGATGTACTGCCCCTCTAACGTCGGCGCATACGGGAAACGCGTGAACGTCTCATTGGGGAACAGGAACAGCGGCGTGATCGTCCCCATCATTTGCAGAAACAGCAGCAGAATCGTCGCCCGCATGAATTTTCCGGTGATCAACCCCACGCCGATCAGGGTTTCCCACGCCGCCAGCACAGGCAGCGATAGCGCAGGCTTCACCAGGCCAAACGACAGCGTTTCAATAGTACGGGTGGCCAGTTCCTCGGCAGGGCTAAGGTTCGGGAAGAACTTCAGCACGCCAAACCAGAAGAACACAATGCCAACACTGATGCGCAGCAGCAGCACGCCGTAGCGCGCCATCCAGTTGGTAATGTAGACATCCGCACGCTGGAATAGGTCATTCATCATATCACCCCTTATGTGAACCATTTCACAAATTATACACGCGTAAAATTAGAAACTCATGGGAAAATGAAAACGACTTCGTGAGTATTTGCGCGTAATTCAGCGTATCATAAAGCGGTATCCAAGTTTCATCAGGGGAAAGTATGGCAAGTTCTACGCAAGTCAGCGGCATCCAGCGTCGTATCGCAGGGTATCCTGCCGCCAGTTACAGATTTGATTTATTGGTGGCTGTGTTGTGTGTCTTTTTCCTGTGCGGGTTGTTTCTCGACGGCTGGGCGCACAATTCCGGGCGCGTCGATAACAGCTTCTTTACGCCCTGGCACGCCGTTCTGTATTCCAGTTATGGGCTGGTCGGGCTAACGCTGGTCGGCACACAGTTCGCCAACACGCTCAAAGGCCACGCCTGGACGCGCGCGCTGCCGCGTGGTTACGGTCTGGGACTGGTGGGCGTGCTGCTGTTCGGTTTTGGCGGCGGCTTCGATTTCGTCTGGCATGACCTGTTCGGCTTTGAAGCGGATATTCAGGCACTGTTGAGTCCTGCTCATCTGCTGCTGGCGACGGGCGCATGCTGTTGCCACCGCCGCTTTCACGTGCCTGTGGATGCGCAAAGGCAAACTCGCCGGTGGAAACCACTGCTGCCTGCGCTGATTTCTATCTGCGTCTTTATAGTCATGACCTTTTTCATGCAGTATTCGCACTATCTGGGCAGCCCGGCTCACTCACCGCCAATTCCAGTTTCAGGGGCTACGCGGACGTGTTCAACGTCTACCTGAATTCTGACGCCTGCCGTCCTGCTGATGGGCACGCTTTTACTTTGTTTGCCATGCGCCTCTGGGAACTGCCGCGCAGCTTCCTCACGGTGTGATGCTGGCGCAAACGCTGCTGATGTTCTGGCTGCGCTTCGGCGTCGAGAACTTCAAGCTGCTGCTGCTTGCGCCTGTCATCGCGAACTCCTCGGCGATGGGCTGCTGCTGTGGCTCAAGCCCTCCGTCGAGCGCAAAACTGCGCTGCGCATCTTCATGGCATGCCTGTGATTCTGAGCCTGCTCTATTTTGCTATCTCATCAGCCGGTACCGTACACACCCCGGCGAATTCACATAATGAGCAGGCGTCACCTTCCTTTCCGGCATCGTCGGGCTGTTCCTCAGCTACCTCAGCGTGCCGCCGCGCTGCCGCAGTACAGACTAAGCCACCCTTCCGACGGTGCAGGGACGTTGGCACAGGCGGCATCACCGCTGAATATCGGCTGTCTGGCCATTTTGCTGTGGTGCCGACCGATGATATCTGGCGCAGGACTACAATAACTTTTACTCCGTCTTCGTTGTGTGAAAGACCCTAATGTCAGAGCAAGCAGCATCCACAGCGCCGCGTTTAGTGGCGTTTAAGCATCGTGATTTCCGTCTGATGTGGTTCGGTGATCTGATGGCGACCACCGGCGCGCAGGTACAGTTATTCGCCATCAACTGGCACGTCGTACAACTGCTGGCAAACCAGACCTTTACCTTCTCCCTGTTCGGCACTCCGACTACACTTCAGGGTGAATCCCTGCAAGCGCTGGGTTTAGGCTTAATCGGCCTGTCCCGCGTGATTCCCATTGTATTGTTCGCGCTGCTCGGCGGTTTGCTGGCGGACTCACATGATCGCCGCAAAGTGCTGATTATCGCGCGCATCGTCTCGCTGCTGCTGGCGGTCACCCTGTCGTTACCGGCGTTGACCAACAACATCACCCTGCTGGCCATCTACCTGTTGACATCGGCAGGCGCGGCAGTCAACGCCTTCGCTGGCCCGGCACGCTGGGCGATCATTCCCAATCTCGTCCGCGTGAGCATCTGACCAATGCCGTCAGCCTCAACGCTCATGTTCCAGATTGCCACTATCACCGAACCCAGCGCTTTTTGGCCTGATTATCGCCAACTTCGACATTGGCTTTGGCCACATGTACTCACACGGCGGCGCAGGTTTCCTGGCCACCATCATCGCGCTATTGAACATCGGCTATCGCGGGCAGGTTCTCAATCACAGCAGCATGAGCAGGACTCGCTGATCGAAGGGCTGCGCTTCACCTTCATTCGCCGATGATCTGGAGTACAATGCTGCTCGATTTCTTTGCGACGTTTTTCTCGTCGGCACAAACATGCCGCTGGTCGTGACCCACATATCCTGAAGCTTGATGCCACCTGCTGGTACGGCTTTCTGGGTACGGCACAGCCATCGGCGCGGTGATTGCCGGAACCATTGTCGCCCTGCGTACCGACATCCGCCGTCAGGGGATTGGTACTGCTGGTCAGCATGGGTATCTATGGTTTGGCGACAGCCTTGTTCGGCATCTCGACCAGTCTCATGTTCTCTTACGTGCTTTATGCGCTCACCGGGGCAAGCGATACCGTTTCAACCGTTATTCGTAACACCATCCGCCAGCTTCTGACGCCGGATAACCTGCGTGGGCGTATGACCAGCGTCAACATGATTTTCTTCATGGGTGGCCCACCAGCTAACAGAGCGAAGTTGGAAGCGGGGTACGTTTGGCGGCCTTCGGCGTGCCGTTCTCGATTTCAGCAGGGGTGTGGCCACTGTGCTGCTGACCGCGTGGATTGCCTTCAAATATCCACAGTTAAGGAATTATAGTATCTATGAAAGACCTGCCTGAATTTAGAGCACACCGCCGCGAGGATGTCCTGAACTTCGTGCAGAATGTGCTGACCAACGATGCGCAGCTTAAGCATCATGATGTGCTGGAGTTGATTGAACACAAGGATGGGCACTACCGCGTCATCTTCAATCCCGCCTATTTCATTCTGCCGGAAGGGCAGACCGAGCCGTCAAAATCGCAGTGGGCCACGCTCAAGAAGAAATTCAAGCGGCGCGATCCTAACGTATTTGTCTTCAAGGAACACGGCGAGACTAAAACCGCTGGCACGCGCAGCTACTACCTCGACTTCGGTTTCTTCGCCCATCCCCGCAGAGACTAACACCCTCAGCCGCGCCACGCTGACACGGTAATGCTTCAAATTCGCTCACCAGGAAGCAAACATCATCTGCATCACTCCTTTCTCCCTCGAAATCGGGGGAGAAGGGTTGGGGATGAGGGGTTAATCTCCGCTTTCAAAGCTCTTGTACAACTCAAGCGTGACTTCTTCCATCGACTGCACCACGCGCTGCGCCATGCCCAAAAGTTCCTTTGACAGCGGAAACTGTGGACTCGGCGCGGCGATAATCTTCATGCCTGCCGCGTGCAGCGAACGAATGCCGTTGCCGGAGTCCTCGATGCCGATGCAGTTCGCCGGGTTCACGCCGAGCAGCCTTGCCGCCTTGAAATAAATATCCGGCGCGGGTTTGCCGTTCTCAATCTCATCGCCGTACACCATCACGCGAAAGACCTTATCCAGCCCGGTGTGCTGTGTCACATACTGGATGATTTCCGTAGGCGAGCCGGACGCCAGCCCGACAGGATAATTTTCGCCCGCGATGCGTACCGCTTCCAACGCCCCCGGACGCAGCGGCATGTGCGCCGCAAAATGCCCGATGACACGCCCTTTGATGTTGGCCATGATGTCATCCAGCGACATGTCCAGTTCCAGCTTGTCATGCATGACGTGCGCCCACTCAATCGTGCTGCGTCCCATCGTCAGACGCTGAAACTCGTCTGTCCACACCTTGCCCAGGTCGCGCGCAAATTCCTCGCGTGATTGCAGCCAGTAGGGTTCTGAATCCACCAGCACGCCGTCCATATCAAAAATGACCGCTTCAATCGGCATGACCATTCCTCTTGGCTGAAATTGAGCCTGGAGTTATCAAGATTAATACATTTATCTTAGGGTTTTTCATTTTATCATGACTCTAGTTTAACAGGCGCTCCACCACAGCGCTATAAATTGGGGGCTTTATCTCGGCAAAAGTCTGCTAGAGTCGGATTCGTCGAGGCAAGAGGGGAGACGAACGATGAAAGCTTATCACGAAGAACTGCTGTTTGTGCTCAGTGAAGATCAGCTTGCGCTGGAAGGCGTAGCCATTCAGCCCGCCGCAGACCGTAAAGCGTCTGCAATCCTCTGGATACACGGCAACACCGGGCGCTTCTGTGACTATCCTTACATCATGATTGGCCGCGCGCTGGCCGAACGCGGGTATCTGTTCGTCAGCGCGAACACGCGCGGGCACGACATCGCCGCTTCAGCGTGGAGCGATGCACGGATGCAGATGGTAGCGGTAGGCAGTGCCTGGGAAAAGCTGGAAGACGCCCCGCTGGACATCGGCGCATGGATCGACGCCATCGCAAAGTTAGGCGTAGAGAAAGTTATCCTCGCCGGGCACAGTCAGGGCGCGGCCAAAGCAGTCTACTATCAGGCACAGCGGCAGGACGCCCGCGTGCAGGGTGTTGTGCTTGCGTCCCCCGATTTGCACGGCCACTGGTCGGGCGTGCTCGAACAGGCGCGCCAGCTTGTCGCCGCCGGGCGGGGCGATGAACTGCTGCCAGACTTCATGCGCGCGCCCTGGTATCGACTCAGCGCCGCCAACGTTATCAGCCGCGCGGACGTGCTCAACCATGTTTACACCTCCGACAGCGGCACACCACACATCGCGGCCTTGCGCTGTCCGCTGCTGGCCTTCTTCGGCACAAACCATGATGTAGGCGGACAGACCGAACTCGACACGCTGAAGGCGCAGACCATCAACGCGCCGCAGGTAGACACTTGCCTCATTGACGGTGCTGATCACGGTTACGTTGAACGCGAGGCGGCGGTGGCGGAAACCATAGCCGCATGGCTGGCGTCGCTTTAACTCGCCGCTTCAGCACCCGCAACGCCCGCAGCGTCACCCATTGTTGGGCTGCTTCTTCGCGCCGAAATCGGCAGCTTTTGCCGTGATAATCATATTCCGGCAGCGCATCTTCCTGTGCATCCTGCTTTTCCAGATCAGCGCCAGCGCGCGTGCCGGGCGCGGGTCGTCATGCAGCCCAGCCGCAGCAGCGCTTCCACATTTTGCAGCAGGTCAGTGACGTAAAACACCAGGAAGCGAACTTCCACCAGTTGCCGCTGGAGAATATCGCTGTAGCCGGCAGGGTAATCGGCGTCTGCCAGATCGCTGCTCCGGAAATCGATGCCCTGTTGAATGGCGCAGTTGATCAGCGGCGTATGCTGTGCGGCAGGCAGCTTGCTGAAGGCCAGCATGACCTTCACCACGCCCCACGCGCACGGCAGCTTGTCGTTCGAGCCGCAGGCGAACGGCGGCCCCACACTTTGCCCGCATAATAACGCATGTGGGCATGGTACTCGGCGGACGACGCCAGCCCTTCGCCGGTCACGCTGCGCGCCATCCACTCGAACGCTATCCAGTCGTGGGTCATCGTATTCCAGATCGAGCAGCGCCGCACAGGTGCCCTGCAAACAATCTGCCGTGCCTGAAGGCGCGCCCGACGCCGTGAACTGTCCACCGCGCGCCAGCGCATGTTCCAGCAGATAGCCGCAGGCAGTGGCGATGCGCCTATCCAGCTTGCTCGACGCGCCTAGCTGCGCCAGCGACAGGAGCGACCACACGCTAGCGTGATACTTGGGAAGGTAGCCCGGCCCCGGTTCTACCCAGAAGCCTTCAGCGTCCATTTTTGCTTCGTCCGCGGGGATTGCGCCTTCGTGGTGCGCTTGCACACGGGCGGCGCGGAGTTGAAACTGTCTGCTGCATAATCGAGGAGATCGCGTAACGTCTGATAGCGGACTGCGGGGGTATCAGGCTCCAGCAACCAGTCCACTACAGCACTGTTGAGCTGATACTTAAACATCACCCACCTCCATGAGGGGGATTAATCGATATATTTACTTTCATTATACGCCTGCTTTTATCCTTCCGCGGCAGGAGTGGGGTTCAAGTTACAACTGATGTTTACCTATGGCTCGAAATACATTTGTGTATCGGCTTCACTTTGCCCAACCTCTTGTCCCGTTAGCAAGCTGCAACAGCTGCCACCAGCAGTACCCATTCGCGCATGATGTCCGCCAATCACATCAAACTCCGTACCCTCTGACATCTCCGTTACGACAGTGGGGTATGTCGTCAGCTCTGAACGTAAGCGTGACGATGTGCCATTTGTGAAGGCTGCGCGTGTGTTCCTACACTTAAGCGAGATGGGGTTTGGTCAAATGAGCAGGTCAGCGTTTGCTTCTCGCTTTCGGAAGCTGTGATATGCCAATCTCCGCCTCCACCGCTTCCTCTCAAACGTTGTTCTTGGTAGACGAAAGAGCTCCGTAGAATACCAATTTCCGTCAACAATTTGACCGATATAGTAGATCGTGTCATTGGTGACAGCATCTATAGTATGTAATAAGTAACCCGCACCCAACCAACCCAAAAGCGCTTGATTTCCTGACACAGCGCTGTCAAACACTTAGGAAGCCCCTTGACTGCTTTGATTAAAAGCTACAATATGAGTTGCATTGTCTCCTATCTCGGATGTCTGTATCCCTAAATATCTTGTGCATCGGGACTCACTGTGATGGCGTCAAAGTATGGTACTTGAGGTGAACAACACATCCAGAGAAAGCATAAACCGATTTGAAGATTATAAAGAAATGTGACAGGAAATGTTGCTCCTGAATAATTCATCAGGGATGTTTCAGGTGTATACCCTATGATTGCTATCGCAATCCAATCTGTGTAAACTGGATTACTTCAACCTTCCGCATTTGATAAAGGTTAATTGAGTAATCCCACTAGGCAGAGGAGGTAGCGGAATATTGCAGAAGATTTCATCAAATTGAAAACTAAACAACAACGTTGAGTTTCCACTGCTTAGATCCAAAATTTGAAGCTCATCAATAGCGGAGTATCGTATCGGGACTATGCCTGAGGTACAGAAGTTGCGATGAATTAGATGACCATGATTGAGGGTGGGACAGCCTTAAATTTGGAATGTCAGTTTGGGTGGCGGTCATCGTGTTATAGATGCTTGCCGCTCGCCCGTTTTAGGAACGCAATTTTGAGTTCCATCACGAATTTGTCATTCCGTTGAGGTCTAGGAATAGTTCATTAGTGGCTACAAGCTCACATTGCCGTTAAGAGTATCAACCAGAAAAAGTTGATTGTTGCCGTTTTGTGTGACTGTGCCGGGCAAATTACCTATAAATAGATATTTACCGCTTGCTGGTTCAGATGATAAAGGATGATTACCGTTACAGGCCTTACTCACTTGACCAGAGGTAAATACGATCAGGCTCAGGTTTGGCGATTAAGATTATCTGCGTCTTTTTCATCGTGTGCTAAAACATCAATGAACACTTCTGAGTTCAAAGCGCCATCTGTGGGGGCACAATACATTGCACCCTCATCCCACCTACTCCATGAACCTGCCTTATCCTGTCCACTTGCACTTCGGCAGGCGAAAACTCGCGTTTCTGCCAGCGCGGCAGAACGCTTCCAGTTTAGCGACAGGTTCTCCGCACCATAATCACCATGCACATCGCCCGGCAGCCACACCATCCCGCGCTTTCCATCGCGATGTCGACGTGCGGCTCCAGACCAGCCAATCACGAGTTGTTCGCCGGGCGCTTAAAGCTGTCGATGCCCTCCAGCACGCCGCTGTTCAATCCGCATCAAAGTCCGGCAAAATCCTGGTCAGCCGTAATCACCGCGTGTACAGGCGGCGGTAACGAAGCGATGCGCGCTTTACCCGCCCCGCTGGTCATCATTCACCAGCCGCCCGTCATCACCGCCAGCCCCGCCAACCGCGCGTAATCCACGCGCACCTTGTCGTCGCGGTGATGGGCAATCGTGACGCCCTGTTTGTCCAGCGCCTCTTTCAGCCCCTTCAACGGTATATGGGCGAAATCCCGGCTAAATCACCTGCTTGTCCTCTGCCAATCACGCCGAGGATGTATTCAATCGCGGACTTGGCGTTGGCGTGTTCGTCGGCTTACAACTCAGCTTTTTCACCTCATCCATAAACCGCGCGCGCAGGGCTTCCGCTGTCAGGTCTTTGGGCCGCGCCATATAACGATGATCGGGCGCAGGCGGTAAATCGTTAAACGGCTGCTGCGCCGCGCGCAGTTTGCCTAAAATACGGTCACGGGCGCTGGTCATGAGGGTTTGCCTTTCTTGCGTTCCTGCCACATCTGATGGAAGGATTTGGGCGCGAACTGTGGAAAATCACGATACTTAGTCCAGCCTGCCAGCGGCCCCGGTAGCTGGTTCGGCAGGAAACGGGTGCCGATGCGTGCCGCCGCGCCGCCCATCTGGAACAGCGCTGGCGAACTGTTGCCAATCGACCATGCCTTGATGCCCACATCATACAGCTTGTCGGTCATGCCCTGCTGCACCTCATCATGGCGCAGGTCAAGCAGCATCCTCGGAATGTCGATGTCCACCGGGCACACCTGCTTACATTTCCCGCACAGGCTGCTGGCTTGCGGTAACGGCGTGGCGTTCTCCAGACCTGTCAGCGCTGGCGTAATCACCGCGCCGATGGGGCCGGAATACACCCAACCGTAGGCGTGTCCACCTGTCACCTGATATACCGGGCAGGCATTCAGGCACGCCCCACAGCGAATACAGGCCAGCGCCTCGGCGTACTTGGTGGCGTACACCTTACTGCGCCCGTTGTCCACCAGAATGACGTAGACTTCATCCGGCCCGTCGGGTTCATCGTCACGGCGCGGCCCGTTAATCATCTGGGTGTAGACCGTCATCTGCTGACCGGTGGCGCTGCGCGGCAGGATTTGCGTCAGCGTGGCGTAGTCTTCTATCGTTTCGATGACCTTCTCGATGCCCACAATCCCGATATGGCATTTGGGCAAGGCCGTGACCATGCGTCCGTTGCCTTCGTTGGTCACAAGGCACAGCGTCCCGGTTTCCGCGATGATAAAGTTCCCGCCGGAAATCCCCATGTCCGCCTCGACAAACACATGGCGCAGATGCTTGCGAATAAACGCCGTCATCTCCGCCGCGTCATCCGTAAACGGCATATTCAGTTCGCGCATAAACAGGTCGCGGATTTCGCGCTTGGTGCGGTGCATCACAGGCATGACGATGTGGCTGGGCGTTTCCTTGTTCAGTTGAACAATGTACTCGCCGAGGTCAGTCTCGACAACTTCAATCCCGTTTTCCTCAAAGGCATGATTGAGCGCGACTTCTTCACTGATCATGCTCTTGCTCTTAGCGACAGGCTTCGCTTGCGCGCGAGCGTGTCCATCACCAGATTGCGCACTTCTTCGGCAGTTTCGGCCCACAGGACATACGATGCCGTTGGCGGTCATCTGTTTTTCCGCCAGTTCCAGCAGGTCAGGCGGCTTTTGGATGGCGCGGCGGCTATGGCGGCGGCTTGCATCCGCATCGCTTCGCCGTGTTCGTGCCCCTGTGAGAACATCGCCACCAGCCGCTTGCTGTAGCCGTTGTAAGTGCCGAGCGCGACGGCTTCCTGTAAGTCCGGGTCTTTTACCGCAATCTGGGCTAACGCAACAAAATTATTCGATTCAACCTTCATCTTTTATCCTCACTTAAGCGGCTTCGCACGACGTAAAATCGGGAAACAAACGCGCGGCGTACTCCTCCAGCATGGCGCGATCCTCTGACGGGAAGGCAAGGTGAATGTCACGCACGCGGGTCGCGCTCACGGGCGTGACCCAAAAGCGCATCAGAAACTCTCTGGCAGAATACGTCACCGTAAATTCGCGCAGGGTAATCTCATCCTTCTCACAAATGGCGGTCTGCGTCCACGAGTCGTAGCCCTCCAGCATCAGACTAAATCCCTCATCGCCGTAGAAGCGATCCAGGTCTGCCTGCGTGTAGCCGCAGTTGTAGAGGAGATACTGTGAACGGGCGATGGCCTCGTTTTCGTAGTTGAACCACGCGACACTGATGAGTGCCGAATGTTCGTCTGTTTCCACCGTCCACAGATTCGAGTCAAACACCCCATCACCAATCGCGACGGCATCCGCAAAATCCTGATCGGTGGCAGGCGTCAGGGCGCAGTCGGAGTTCTGCAAACTCAACAGCCCTGTGAGGTTCACGCGGATCAGCGCCACCCCGCCAATCAATACCAGGGCGATGATCAAAATTACCCAGCGTCGTTTGCCGCGCATTTCCCATGTCCCCTACTTTTTCCGTTACCGTGTACTCTACTCAGGACTTGTGCAGACCTTCCGCCAGCACGGCAGCGATATGGCGCACGCGCTTGCCTGACTTCTGCCGGGACAGGCCGCCGTTCATCTGCGTCATGCAGCTTGTATCGCCGGTGACAATCGTCGCCGCCGAACACTCGTCAATACAATCGACTTTCTTTTGCAGCATCGCCCCGCTGACATCCGGCAGCTTGACGCTGAACAGCCCACCGAAGCCGCAGCACGAGTCGGCATCCTTGAGTTCTTCAACGGTGGCATTTTCGACACTACCCAGCAGCGTGCGCGCCTCACTCTTCAGCCCCAGAATGCGCAGCCCATGACAGGCGTCATGGAGTGCAAAGGTCTGCGGCTGCGGCAGACGCAGTTTCAGGTCGGTCACGCCAAGCCCATTAACGATGAACTCGGTGAACTCCCAGGTAATCGAGGCCGCGCGCTGTGCATGGGGCAGCCAGACAGGGTCATCTTTGAACAGTGTGAGGTATTCGTGGCGCACCATCGCCGCGCACGAACCAGAGGGCGTGACAATCACCTCTGCGTCCGCGAAAACGCGCAGAAAATGCATGGCGACTTCTTTGGCATCGCTGCGATAGCCGCTGTTATATCCCGGCTGGCCGCAGCAGGTTTGATCCTGAGGAAAGTCCACATCGACCCCCAGATGTTCCAGAATGTCCACCACATTCATGCCGACATCAGGGTAAATCATGTCGATGATACAGGTCACAAAGAGGGAAACGCGTTTGCCTTTAGGGGAAGGGCGTTCGGGAAGGGACATAATAAACCTATAAGGATTTATCGACGATTTTCCTCGTTTATACCCCTTCCCAGGCTAACCATCAACTTGTCGAACGCTGGGGTAGGGCATCCAATCCGGCCAGAAACTCCAGCGCCTGTGTTTTATCCTTTAACACGCGGTAGCGCAGGTTAAACACAACTATCGCTAACATCAGCAGCGCACGCACAAAAGGTTTGTTAGCCCCATAGACAATCAACCAACCCATTTTGGCGTGACGTGGTGTCATAAGCTGATGCACCGCCTTGATACTGAGGCAGGCGTTAACTTCGGAAATGTCCACCAGCAGATGAATGACGCTGGCGGACGATTGATCCAGCAGCTCTACAATGGCATGATCTGAAATTTGCGCTTCGTTGTCGTCAAAAACGCCCCATATTCTTTCAAAAATAACACGATCCTGTGCTAACCACTGCACATGATATGGCATAGTCTTCCCCCGACTAACCCACACGTATAACACTAATTATAAGCCGTGAAATAACTATTGAGCTATATCAATTTAGCAATATTCCGACATCTGCCAGTCAATTCATCTCGATCAACTGGCAGATTATCGTTAATCGGCTAAGGCCGCCTTATGAACGCTGAACGCTGTTCAAGCGACGCGGCGCATTCCGGGCAGGCCAACACCTCCCGAACCGTTTCATAGCCAAAACCACCGGGATCATTACGCTGCTCCTCCTTGCCGTGTGGAACAGGTCGGTGCGCCCGAATTCTGGCAGGATAGCGGCGGGGGCGGCTTTCGAGGATCACTCGATGAGCCTTAGTGTGAGCAGGAACGACTTTCTTGCAGATTGCGCATGTGTACATGTCCTTTCAGCCATTTGGGAAGACTTCGAGACGGCTTATCTCTCGAAGGGATACGGCTTACGCCAGCTTTCAGTCCAATAATCGTAGAATGTGAAGCAAAACCGGAAAGTGAAATGACCCGTGTATCGCTATCAGCAGGTGGGGCGCGGATACGGCGCGCAGAACAGCACGGATGAAGCGCTAACGCAGCAGCATAGGTTGAATAACAGAAGAAACCGGGAACGCAAGGAGTTGGGGGGAAGGGTAAAGACATGCTGGGTTTCTAAGCTTCTCTAATAGGTTTGCCTTTCGCTAGTTCCTCATGATGAGGGCTATTTCAGTCCGATAAAGCACATTATACAGGCCATAACAAACAGTTTGAAGTCTCATCATCGCTAAGACACGCTATAATGGGGCACAAAATTCAAGCTCAGGAATATGACGGGTAATCTTATGACTAACTTTAATCATCTTGACCCTGCGGTTCGCCAACACCGCACCGCACAAATTACGCTGACGCTTGCCCACAACGGGACGCCGCTTGCCCATCAGGCGGTAACCGTCGAGCAGACGCGGCACAAGTTCCTCTTTGGCAGCAACTGGGGTGACAGCATCGCCGTCGCCAATGGCGAACTCTCCGGCGCGGCGCTGGAGCAAGCTGAAACCAGCAACCAGCATTTTCTGGCGTTGTTCAATCAGGTGACGATGCCCTTCTACTGGGGAAACTTTGAACGAGAGCGTGGCAAACCGCAGACACAGCGCATCCTGACCGCCGCGCGCTGGCATAAAGCACAGGGCAGTGTGGTAAAAGGGCATCCGTTGTGCTGGCATACCGTGACGGCGGATTGGCTGCTGACGATGAGCAACGAGGAGATTCTCCAGACGCAGATTGCACGCATCCAGCGCGACGTTACCGATTTCGCGGGCGTGATTGATATGTGGGATGTGGTCAACGAAGCAGTCATCATGCCCATCTTTGACCGTTACGACAACGGCATCACCCGCATCTGCAAGCAGTTGGGACGTTTTGAACTGCTTCGCACCATGTTCAACACGGCACGCGCCGCCAATCCCAACAGCATCCTGCTGCTCAATGACTTCGATGTGTCAGCCGCCTACGACATTCTCATCGAAGGCTGTCTGGAAGCAGGCATCCAGATTGATGTAATCGGCATCCAATCACATATGCATCAGGGCTATTGGGGCGTCGAGAAAACGCTCAAGGTGCTGGAGCATTTTGAACGCTTCAAGCTGCCAATTCACTTCACGGAGAACACGATTGTCTCAGGGCGCATCATGCCGCCGGAAATTACCGATCTGAATGATTATCAGGTGAACGATTGGCACACCACAATTTGAAGGAGTGGAACGGCAGGCGCAGGAAGCGGTTTCGCACTACAAGACGTTGTTCTGCATCCGCTGGTCGAGGCCATTACGTGGTGGGATTTGTCAGACGGGGCCTGGCTCAACGCGCTATCAGGCGCTGCCGCGCAGGGATCATCTGCCCAAGCCTGCTGGAGCGACGAACTGCTGGAATTGGTGCAGCGAGTGGTGGCTGTTCTCCAACAACCATGACGACGGATGCCAACGGTCAGCTTACGTTTACGGGTTTTCTTGAGATTATGCGCTGACAGCAGGCGGTCAGAAAGCGACGTTTGCGGGCGCTGGCGGTAACGCTGAGAGCTCTATCACTGTAATCGAGGGAAGCCAAACAGGAGCCGATGGACTCTCTCTATATTTTCACTTCAAAATCACTAACCGCGTGAGTATTTTGTCGCCTTCCGCCATACCGCTGACGTTGATGCCGACCATCGGTTCACCTGTACGCGCGGCTGACCTTGACCAGAATGTCGGGATTGTTGTAGTGCGGTCGCCGGACGATGGCCTTTGCGCGTTTCGCCAGGTCGCCACTCTTGAAGATGCCGGAACCGACAAACACGCCGTCTGGCGTTTCAACTCCTCAAGGATATACTGTTAAATACACTACTGTTGAAACACATAGTGAGAACTTAAATGGTGTTTTCAACAGTTTTTACATAAGTTTTAATATTTTAAGAGAGAAATGAGGCTTCATCTGTCTGTTGAAGATAAGCAGGATGGTGATGGATATGCGTGGCATATACGTCATCATCTCAGTCGTTTGCCGCAGGATTTGCTGCAAGCCACGATGCGGCGTGTTTCGAAGCTGATTACAGCTGCAGACAACGAAATTTTGAAATTTGTGTTGCTGATGTGATTTTCTTCATCAGCAGGGGTGAGCACTTCGCTTTCGTCAATATAATCAATGCCCAGCGCCTGGAGAATTTGCGCTTCTACAAAATGACCAATACGGCACTTGGCCATCACCGGGATGGTCACTGACTTCATAATCTTTTCAACAAGATCGGGATCGCTCATCCGGGCCACGCCGCCCTGCGCGCGAATGTCCGCCGGAACACGTTCCAGCGCCATCACCGCGCACGCGCCAGCATCTTCCGCAATCTTGGCGTGATCAGGCGTCACCACATCCATAATGACGCCGCCCTTCAACATCTGCGCTAAACCGCGCTTGACTTTTTCGCTGCCCGTTTCAACCCCATTGGTACCATTCGCATGAGTTCCGTTCGTGGTCATCCTCTACTCCTAAAGAACACACAGGGCTTGCCCAGGACAAGCCCCATCTTTAATGTTTATAGTCTAAGCCTAACGATCCACAGCAGGCGCTTGTATGTCCATTATAGACCAATAA
Source organism: Anaerolineae bacterium (assembly GCA_046328675.1). Classification (GTDB taxonomy): domain Bacteria; phylum Chloroflexota; class Anaerolineae; order Aggregatilineales; family Phototrophicaceae; genus JACAER01. The sequence continues at coordinate 118,313 of JAXLWC010000003.1, read as the reverse complement.
CGCTATCGGCTATTGACATGCACTTCCCCCGATCATAGCGCTCGCAGCTATTTCCTCAACCATGCGCTCATTGAGTTCTGTTGTATACTGGAATGCAGTTTACTCTATTCAACTCACTATCTGTTTGCACAATGGCATTGTAAGAAAACCGAGTGTCTTAGCTCGTGTTTTATTGATAGCGATGAACTAAGAATAACGATGTCCAATAACGCGCAACAACCGATCAATTTTCAGACGATTTGGAACAGCCTTGAATGGCACGATGATACGCAGTTGGTTACCATCCAGCAGCGTCTGAAACAGCGTGCTCAGTTGTACGCCGCCCCCTTAAAAGAGCGTGCCACATTAGAAGACGTGGAAAACATCCTCGCCTTCCAGCTTGGCGAAGAACGCTACGGGGTCGATGTCATGCTGGTGCGCGCGGTACGTCCCGTTGCCCGAATCACGCGCGTGCCTGCTACACCGCCGTTTTATCGCGGTGTGATCAATATTCGTGGGCAAATCATCACCGTGCTTGATCTGCGGCTGTTTCTGGAAATCAATGTCAACGACAGCACGCCGCCACAGGAATTAGTGATTGTGCGCGCCATCGGGCTGGAAATCGGCCTGCTCGCTCATCATATCAGCGGCGTCACCAGCCTGCGCCACAGCGACATCCAGTCACCCGGCGACACCCGTTTTGCGCGCGGCGTCACATCAGATCGACTTGTACTTCTGAACATCGGGCAAATCTTTGAGTCTGAGCGTCTCATCATCGGCGGAGCAGAAGAAGCATGAACACACAAAACAACCAGTTTTTGAAGCAGTTTTGGGGTATTTTTGGCAACGGGATGGTCATCAGTTGTGGTATCACCGCGGTTGTCCCTGCAATCATCTGGGAATTTCTGCATCACAACTTCCCAACCATTGATCAGAGTATCCCCTCTCTCCTGTGGATTGTGTTGGTGCTGATTTTTGGATTGGCTGTGGGCGCAATTGCCTACAGCGGCAGTTATCGCTTCATCGACCAAACCCTCAACAACTACGTCCGGGTATTAGAGCAGGTGGCCGAAGGGGATATGCGCCAGCGGCTGCTGCTGCCCACCAACGCCAACAGCACCGAAGGCAAAATGCTCACGCGGCTGGGCGAAGTGATGAACCGCACGCTGGAACGCTTGCAGAACATCACGCAGGAAATCAGCAACGCGCTGCGCCGCCTCGAAATGGACACGCAGGAAATCCTGAACGCGACCTCGCGCCAGATCACGATGGCCAACGAGCAGGACGCCGTGGTCACAGAAACGACTGCTACCGTCAACGAAGTCCGCGCAACGGTAACGGAAACTGCCGAGCGTGCGCAAAGCGTCGCCGAAACCGCGCAGGTGTCCGTCGATATTTCGCGCGATGGCATCAACGCTGTGACCGAAACGATCACAGGTATGGAACTGATTCGGCGCAAGGTAGAAGACATCGCCGATAACATTCTGGTGCTTTCCGAACACACGCAGCAGATCGGTGAAATCATCGCCACCGTCAACGCTCTCGCCGACCAGTCCCGTATGCTGGCGCTGAATGCTTCCGTCGAAGCCGCCCGCGCTGGCGAAGAAGGTAAGGGCTTTGCCGTCGTCGCGATGGAAGTGCGCAACCTCGCTGACCAGAACCGCGATGCCACGATTCAGGTGCGCGAAATTCTGGGTGAAATCCAACGCGCCACCAACACCGCCGTTATGGTCACGGAAGAAGGCAGCAAAGGCGTAGACACGGGCCAGAAACTGGTCAATAAAGCAGGGGATTCAATTCGGGACCTGGCAAAAGCCATTGAAGAAGCAGCGATGGCCGCGCTGCAAATCGCAGCCAGCACACGCCAGCAGACCATCGGCATGGATCAACTGACGCAGGCGATGCGCACCATCAAACACGCCACCACCGAAACCGTCAGCAGTACCATGCAGGTTGAAGCCAGCATCCAACGTCTGCGTGAAGCCGCAGACCGCGTCAACGAAGTGTTAAGCGGACTGAAAATGTAGCCATGTCAGACCGGGAACTCCTCAATATCTTCTGGGTCGAAGTCAGCGAATATCTTGAAGCGCTCAACAATGGGCTGCTGCAAGTCGAAACTACGACGGATGCCAGCCGTGCTACGCTGCTGCGTGAGATGAACCGCGTGGCGCACAGCATGAAAGGCGCGGCGCGTGCGGTGGGTATCGGCTTGATCGAAACCATCTCCCATTACATGGAAGAGATTTTTAACGCCGCGCTCGAAAAAAATCTAGCGCTCACGCCGGACATCTGTGATACGCTCTACGATGGCCTCGACCTGATCCAGAATCACGCGACGGGCGGTGAACACGACACCGATACCCTCGCTCAGGTACTGGCCCATCTGGAACAGGTGATTGCGTCCACCAAAGAGAAATCTGAGCACTCCACCGATAAACCAGTCATACCGCTGGAGGCCAAAAAACCCGCTAAAGCCCCCCCGCCGCCGCCACAGACAAAACCACAGTTGCATCCTACCCGTGAAATCTCGGTGATCGGTGATTTATCCGGTGAAACGCCTGCGGCGGTTACGATTCCTCCTCCCTCGGAAAAGATGGAATCGCAGACGATGATGCTGCGCCCGTCGGAGGATACCATTCGCGTCACCGTGAGCAAGCTGGATCGGTTGATGGCCGAAGCCAGCGAATTGTTGGTTGCGCGGATGCACGGGGAGGAACGCCAGTTGCAGCTTGATCGTGTGCTGCGGCTGCACACGCGCTGGCAAAAAGAATGGCGCGGCGTGCGCGCCTCGTACATCCGCCTTGTCCGCCGTTTGCAGGACAAAAACGATGAGATGGCCGCCGAGCTGTCGGAGATTTTCAAATTTCTCGAATCGAATCAACGTCACCTCACAGACACACTGCGTCTGATTAATCAGCTTTCGCAGAACATCGTGCAGGATAACATGCACCTTAGCTCGCTTGCCGATCAGTTACAGGACGACATCAGCGCCATGCGCATGATTCCGTTCGAGTCGATCATCGGCGGATTCCAGCGTATGGTGCGTGATCTGGCGCGTGACCTCAACAAACAGGTTCAGCTTGATGTGGCCTCCAGCGCTGTCGAACTGGACAAAACCGTGCTGGACTCGCTTAAAGACCCCATCATGCACTTGCTGCGCAACGCCATCGATCACGGTATCGAAGTCCCGGCTGATCGCGAAGCAGCGGGAAAATCGCCGACGGGCCGCATCGCCCTGATCATCGAACAGCGCGGGAGTGAAATCCTGGTTCACGTCTCCGACGACGGCAAGGGTATTGATACCCGCCGTGTGCGCCAGTCTGCGGTCAAAGCTGGCCTGATGACCGACGCCGAAGCGATGGCGCTGGGAGAAGATGAAGCGCGCTTGCTGATTTTCCACCCCGGCCTGACCACCGTCGATCATGTCACCGCGATCAGTGGACGCGGCTTAGGGATGGACATCATCCGTGACCGTGTTGAAAACATGCGCGGGCGGGTCAGCGTGCAAAGCGCCATCGGGCGTGGCACGAAAGTGACCCTCAGTGTGCCCGTTTCACTGACGCGCATTCGCTGCATCCTGCTCAGCATCGGCGGTGAAGATTACGCGGTGCCTTCCAACATGGTGGTGCGCATGGAGAAGATGCCGCGTTCAGTGGTCTTTACGGCTGAGGGGCGCGACATGATTCACATCAATGACCGTCCTATCCCGCTGGTATCGTTGGGCGCGCTGCTGGATGTGCCCTCAACCCAGGCGGACACCGACAAACTCTCACTGCTGGTCTTACGTGCCGCTGACCGTGCCATCGCCTTTGAAGTGGACGATCTTTATAGTGAACAGGAACTCGTGCTGAAGTCTCTGGGGCCAGAAATCGCGCGCGCGCGCTATGTGGCGGGCGCAGCGCTGTTAGGGTCGGGCGATGTCATCATCGTGCTGGACGCCAACGACCTGGTACGTGGGGCCAGCGGCATGTCACTGCCTTTCCGCCGTGCCCGCATTGACGTACCCTCCATGCAGCAGCGCCGTCTGCGGGTTCTGGTCGTGGATGACTCCATCACCACCCGCACGCTGGAAAAGAACATTCTGGAGACAGCAGGCTTTGATGTCATGGTGGCCATTGACGGCGTCGAAGGCTGGCGGCTGATCAATGAGAATGACCTCGACGTGATCATCAGCGATGTGGAAATGCCCAACATGAACGGCCTCGAACTGGCACAGCGTATCAAAGAAAGCCCACAAACCCGCGACATTCCCGTGATTTTGCTCACCTCCCTGGCCAAGCCGGAGCAGCGCGAAGCGGGTTTGCGCGCGGGTGCTAATGCCTATCTGGTCAAATCACAGTTCAATCAGGGCGAATTGTTGCAGACTATCCAGGATGTGCTATAGATAGAGAGTGATAAGAGACATATTCTTTAGACTCTTGTTCAGAACAGGTGCAAAGGTAATATTTCTTGTAAGGACGTTCAATTGAACGTCCTTACCATTCACTCATTTTGAACATGAGCCATTCTTTAAGGACAAACCATGTCGGATGTTGAAAAACCCCAATGGCTGCAACGCTATGATGACACTGAGTGGACGATGCAAGCCGTACAGCGCTACTTTTATGACATGGGGCACGAAATCAGAACCCCATTGACGGCCCTCTCTCTGGAAACCGAGATTATCAAACGCTGGCTCGTGCAGGCAAAACAGGGGGAAATGTCCTTTGAGAAACTGGACGAAATTGTGCAGCGCCTCAGCGTTTCCACGCAGGAGATTATCAGCACCTTCAACACCCTCACGGGTTACGCCGTACAGCGTTCCAGCGACATGCTGAATCCCCAGAATCCTGTGGAGTAGCCTGAAGCCTTGACTGCAAAGACGCGTTAAATGGACTCCACGCACGACTAACACCGATGACGTTCAGCCAATTTAGCCACGAATCAAAAGAGGCATCGCGCGATGCCTCTTTGATGAACTGCTTCAGAGTTTAGCCTTCCGGCACGTCGCTGGAGACCAGCGCATAGGTAGGAACGTTCAGCGTCCCAATCACCGCCAGCAGATAATTGTGTCCGCGATCCAGCACCAAATCCTCAAAGGAGACCAGCGCCACATTCGCGTTATCCTGCCGCGTGATTTCCAGGTCATAAGCGCCTACGTCCAGATTACGAATGGCCACGCCGTCGTTTGCCGAAGGCTCGTCGGAGATACCTAACGCCGCCGCCTGTCCCGGATAGGTCAGCCCGCCAATCAGCAGATTACCGCCCGCAAGCTGCACATTGATCGGCGGCGCATCTGGCACCCCGTCGAAAACCGTCAGGCGTGCGGTATTGTCCGGCAGCCGTCGGAAGTCTTCCATAATGGGCTGAATCGACAGCGTATTGTTCTGCGCCAGTCCGATAATCGCCACCGTCACCCAACGGTCAGCACACAACGGCGCACCCGTCGCGCTGATGAGGGCCTCACTCAGCGCACTGCCTGAAGGAGTGACCGCTACATCGTAATTTCCGCTGTCAACATCCGCCCACTCGCTGACATCAGCGAACGCCATGCCAAGCTGATAAGCCTCACCGCCGAGGTAGAAATCGACATCGTTGGAAGCGCGTGATAAGGTCGCAAAATGCGCCACGCGAATGTGCGCGGTCCCGCCAGATTCGCAGGTCTCAACGGCCAAATCCTGTACGCCGCTGGGAGTCGCCACCATATTGCTGATCATACTGTTCAAATCAACGTCGGTGACAATCGTACGCGCCTCCGTGGCGAGTCCCACGAAAGCGACAAGGTAGCTGTGGCCGCTGACAAATTCCACATCCGTTTGAAACAGCACTTCAGAATTATTCACAGGCGTGACTTGCAGGGTATAGGCCCCCTCCAGCATATCAGGCATCGTCGCCCCGCCATCATTGGCCGCAGCTTCTGTCGAAATCCCCAGCGATGCCGCCTGTCCGGGATAGGTCAAACTGTCAACCAACTCTGTCCCATCAGCAATGCGCACATCCACAGCGCCAATATTGGGAATGGCGTGGAAGAAGGTAACGCGTGTTTCGCCGTCCCCAATCTCACTGTAATCCTCAACAATCGTCTGCACAACGAAGGGGAAGCTGGTGTCGCCCGGCACGCCAATGGCCGCAAACGTAATCCACTCACCGCTGGCTAAGGCAAAATCCTCCACACTGTAAAGAGCACTGGTTAATTCCTCGCCAGCGCGCACGACAGCAATATCGTATATCCCGGCAGGCAGCGCCAGCCAGTCAGTAACCAACGTGTAGTCCAGCCCTGTCTGGCTGAGTTCACCATTGATATACATATCAACAGGCCCAGTGCTCGGCGCAAAATGGGCCGCCCGTACATGGCCGTTACTATCCTGGGCGAACGCAGGCACCACCGCCAGCGCCAGCAGTATCAACATCATCCCTAATTTTCGCATGATCATTTCTCCGTAAACACAAAAACGCACAGTTCCCTGTGCGTTGGATGCTTTCTCTTACAAAGAGAACTACTGTTGTTCGCTGCGTGTCCACGTAATTTGTTCGCGTACCTGTAGGTCAGTATGGCGAATCTTCATCGCGAGGTCCGCCGCCAGGTTACGCATCAGACGGTAGCCTAACTGCGGATAGGTATCACACAGCAGCATCAGTTTGTCGCGGGGGATAACAATCAGATGAGTATCTTCTTTCGCACAGCGTGCGCCAGCCGAGCGTAAGCCCTCGTCCACCAGCGATACCTCACCGAAGGACTGTCCACGTCGCAGGGTGGCAATGGCTACCGAGCCGGAACTCGCTTCCTTGCCAATCAGGGCTGGATCCACTACGATGTTGATTTCGCCGCTGGCAATCACATACAGCTCATCGCCGGGGGTATTTTCCTCGAAGATAACGTCGCCTGCCTGAAAATGACGTTCAGCACAGATCGAAGCGACCAATTCAAGCTGGGTATTGGTCAATTCAAAAAATATGTCTGCTTGTTTTAAAACGGTGACGACAGACATCGAGGTCTCCTATTCTTACAACAGCACTTTGCAGATAGTGTATCACACTTTCAAACCTGTATTGCATTGTAACATAATTGAGCACACGGGCAAGTTTGTGGCTAGTTTGTTTCAGCCGCCGTGCCGATTTTTCATACTTTTATCACAATTCGGCCAATGCATTAGCATCTGACCCTTATTGAATTCTTGTGACCCTTATCGTATAATGGCCATTGATACTGCGCTGCCCACTGGCGGCGGCGTAGTGCGACGGATCGATTAGCGAATGGAACAACAATGGCCGAAGAAACACTGCGCTCCACACCGCTTCCCTACAAAGTGTGGGGCGCTGATCAGATTGATGAAGGCTCTCGCACGCAGATGGATGCTGCCATGCGTCTGCCCGTCAGCGTGGCGGGGGCCTTGATGCCCGACGCGCACGTAGGGTACGGCCTGCCGATTGGCGGCGTGCTGGCGGTAGAGGACGCGGTCATTCCCTATGCGGTAGGAGTAGACATCGCCTGCCGCGTGCGCGTGACCATTTTTGACATTTCCCCGATTGTGCTCAACCAGAAGGTCGCGCAGTTTAAGAAAGCGCTGGAAACGGAAACCAACTTCGGCGCGGGCGGTAAATGGGCAGCGCATCAGCGCCCCGATCACGAAGTCCTGGATGACCCGGATTGGAAAGCCACGCCGCTGCTGCGCCAGTTGCAGAACAAAGCCTACGAGCAGCTTGGCACATCGGGTTCCGGCAATCACTTTGTCGATTGGTGCGAAATCACGCTGGAAAAGGACAGCCCTGATCTGGAACTGAAGGCGGGCAAATATCTGGGTGTAATGTCGCACAGTGGTTCGCGCGGCGTCGGCTTCCAGATTGCCGATCATTATTCCAAGCTGGCCCAGCAGATGCACCCCAACCTCGATAAAAGCGTGCGCCATCTGGCGTGGCTGCCGATGACCTGGGCGGAAGGGCAGGAATACTGGCTGGCGATGAATCTGGCGGGACGCTTTGCCCATGCCAACCACGAAACTATCCATTACAAGCTGGCGAAAGCTGTTGGACTCAAGCCCGTCGCCGTGATTGAGAACCATCACAACTTCGCATGGTCGGAAACCATCCCGGCCCCCGCAGGCTTCGGCTCGCCTGAACGCACCGTGTACGTCCACCGCAAGGGCGCGACTCCCGCAGGCCAGGGCGTGCTGGGCGTGATTCCCGGTTCGATGGGCGACGCGGGCTATCTCGTGCGCGGCAAGGGCGTGGCGGAGTCGCTCAATTCGGCGGCACACGGCGCAGGACGGCAGATGAGCCGCACGCAGGCCAAGCAGAAAATCACCAGGACGGAACGTGACCGCTATCTGAAGGAACGCGGCGTCACCCTGATTGGTGCAGGCATGGACGAAGCGCCGCAGGCTTACAAGCCGATTGATAAGGTGATTGCCGCGCAGAGCGATCTGGTAGACATCATCGCCAAAATCAAGCCCGTGATCGTCAAAATGGCGTCTGACGGCGGCGGCGATATTTGACGTTTTAGCAGGAACAGGAGACTTGACCTGTTCCTCGCGAGTGGAGAGTTTCGCGGATATTTTTCGTGTAGGGACGTTCAACTGAACGTCCACGTAACCTTGAATTTAACCACTCCCTGTTCCTCGCTCTTTATCAGACACATCGCATCCGATGGTATACTACGTGCCAAACAATCTATTGGTCACGAACAATGTCCGAACAACCAGCCTTCACAATTGACGAACTCATCTCCGTGTGCATCTCTCGTCAGGTGGTTGACGGCGAGGTGCTGGCGCAGGGCATCAACACGCCGCTGGTCATGGCCGGCTTGATACTGGCGCAGTGTACCCACGCCCCGAACGTGCGTTTTGCCTCGGCCATCGGGCAGGGGCTGTGCGAAGGCTGGGCCGCGTTAGGCATCGGACGTATCGAAGACTTGTGGCTCGGCAAGGCTTTATTTAACGTGGGCTTTGCTGTGGCGTCCGCCGACATGCTGCCCAAGTTCCACCTTAAGGAATTCTTCCGTCCGGCACAGGTGGACGCACACGGTAACTTCAACAATGTGGCGTTTGGCCGCGATTACCATAAGCCGCGTATGCGTCTGCCCGGCACAGGCGGCATTCCCGATGTCACCGTCAACCACGACAACATCTACCTCTACGTGCCGCGCCATTCGCGGGTGACCTTCGTCGAAACGCTGGATTTCGTCAGCGGCATGGGGCATTCGCCGCAGCGCAAGCGCGGGCGCGGTGTAAATTATCTGGTGAGCGATCTGGGGCAGTTTGACTGGGTTAACGGACGGATGCGCCTCATCAGCTACCATCCGGGCGTCACGGTTGAGCAAATCCAGAAGAAAACAGGTTTCACACTGGAAATCGCGCCCGATGTCCACGAGACGCCGCCGCCGGACGCCAACGAGCTTTGCCTGCTGCGAGAGCACATCGACCCGCTAGGTGTGCGTCAACTGGAAACGCTGGGCGGCAGCGCGCGCAAGGACTTACTGCGTGCGATTCTGGAACGCGAAGGGGCCTGGGATTAGGGCATCTTAAGGCGAGGCATTGTGACTAAATCACACCAATTTAGCCTCGTATTTTACTAAAAACTGTCAACTATGGACTCGCCCTAGTCGGCGCTTTGCGGCTTGAACTGTCGAGCGTATGCCTCAAGTTGTTCACGCTGTCGCCGCGTCGGGCGGATAAACGGGCGTACCTTTTTGATTTTCGCCCATGCTTCCTGCGGGCTTAAGCCCCGGCTGACAAAGTAGGCTGCGGCCAGTGTTGGCGCACGGCCTACGCCCGCCGCGCAGTGAATGTAAACCTTACCACCGCGTTGTATCTCATCGTGGATAAAATCAACGCCCTGTTTTAGCTGTTCAATAGTTGGCGGCGTGTTGTCTACCGTTTTCAGATGGAGATAAGTCGGCGGCGCAATTCCTGCTGCCGCATCATCGTATTCTGTGCGCAGGTTCACGACAGCAGTGATGCCCCGTTTAGTGAGAGCTTCCTTGCCCTTTTTGCGATACTGACCGGAAACATACACCTCTGGCGTAATGCGGCTGAAGCGTTCGATAGGCACGCCCGTCAGGAATCGCACCAGCAGTTCCACTACCGCCAGCAGCGCATACCAGGGATTATTGATGAACGCCAACCCCAGGCTCTTGAACTGTGCCAGCAGGTCAAAAATCGGGTTCTCGCGCTCCAGATGCTGCGGTGGTGGCGGTGGCAGCTTATTTTCCGGCGGCGGTGGTGGCAGTTGTTCACTCATGATGCGGTGGTTTTAGGCACAATCACATTCACGGCTTGCGACAGAACCCGCGCGCTGATTGGATTCTGCTCAATGATTTCGCCATCGACGGATACCGTCTGCGGCGGTACAGCCTCGACAATCGCCTCATGACACTGCCAATGTTGAATTTGGGGTAGTTCCGTTGCCTCGGCCTGCGCCAAAACGGTAGTCGTGACCGAAATGATCGAGCCAATGTCCACGCTGCGGAAAACCACCACGTCCAGCAGGCCGTCGCTGACTTCAATTTTCCGCGAGAGGCGCAAGCCGCCGATAGCTACGTTGCCAGAATTGGCAATCATGCAGCTTACCCCTTCAGCTTCATACTGCTGACCATCCAGCGTCAGTTTGTAGGTTACAGGGGCAGGATTGAGGATTTCATTAAACGCCGAGAATACGTATGCCAGCAGGCCGAACCGGTTCTTCATCTCCTGGTCAGCGTTTTTCATCATGTCGGCTTCAAAGCCAATACCGATGCGCAGGATAAACTTATGCTCGCCCGCCGTACCGATGTCGATTTTGCGCACATCGTAGTCGCCGCTGCCCACCAACCCAACGGCAAGGTTCAGGTCACTGGAAACGCCAAGCTCTGCCGCCATCACGTTTGCCGTGCCGCCGGGAAAAATCGCCAGTGGCACATCAGTCCCATACAGACCATAGGCCACTTCCATCACCGTACCGTCGCCGCCGTGCGCCGCCACCACGTCAAAACCCTGCGCCACCGCTTCTTTGGCCAGCCGCTGCGCATCGCCCGCCTTATGCGTGATGCGCACATCCCAGAAGGCATCGGTATCCTTAAAAGCATTATTGATGATACCTAAGATCGGACGATCAATACCTGCCGCGGGGTTGATAATGACGCACAGTTTTTTGAACGGCAGGGTACGTATGCTGCTGACTTCCTGTGAATCGGCCATAAACGCTCCATTATCTTGCTTATATGTCTGGTTATCCGGCTAACACCCAATCCTGTATGGTTCTAAAGCGATCCGCAGGGGATGCGATAAAACCGCCAAGCTGCACGCCATTCACACGGGTCGATACCGCGTAGGTGTACAAAGGATAATACAACGGAAGGGCAACGGCACTTTGCACGAAGTCCTGCTGGAATTCCGCGTACAACTGAATGCGGTTGATGCCGTTATACGTCTGGCGGGCGCGTTCCAGCAGTTCGCTGATATGGCGGTCATTGACGTTGCCATAGTTGCGCCCATCGGGATACTGCCCCTGATGCCAGAAGGCGTAGACATCGGGGTCAGCGCTGTAACCCATCGGCAGTTCCGTCAGCACGGTATCAAAATCGCCAGCATCCAGCCGTGTCTGGTACGTGGCGCTGTCCACCGCCTCCACACTGACCGCAATATTATACTGTGACCACTGGCTGGCAATTTCCGTAGCAATGGCGATCAGAACCGGATCGTCTGGGGTCAGAATGTTGAAGCTAAACAGCAGCGTTGACGGTACAGCGCTGGGGGCTGGTGTGAAATTCGGGTCAATCGTCGCCGCCGGATCAACTGTCGGCTCGGCAGTGGCCGCTGCGCTGGGGATACGCGCCTGCGCCAGTTCGCTGCGGGCCGTATCCGGGTTATAAGACGGCCAGGGCAAATTCGCGGCGTAAGCCCACGAACCCGGCAGCAGCGGACTGTCGGCAATCACCGCTATATTGGCAAGCTGACGCTCAATAATCGACTGGCGGTTCAAGCCGATTTCCAGCCCTTGGCGCACACGTTCCACGCGGAAGAAGGGTCTATCCCAGTTGAATAACAAAATTCCCAGCGTGGGTTCAATCGTTGTCAGCGGATTCACGCTCACCAGCGTCAGCAGCGGCAGGCGTTCGCTGCGATTGCGCGCCGCCAGCCCCAGCACTTCGCCATTTTGCAGCGCTTGGCGTGCCGCGTCAAAAGTGTCGTACAAACGAAACGTCACCCGTTCCAGCGCATAACCACTTTGTCCTTCAGGACGCTGGCGATACACCGGGGCAACCCGCAGGTCAACCTGCTGAATCGTGACGCCGTTGGCCGAGCGCAGCGCTTCAAGCTGGTAGGGGCCGGTGCCTATCGGAGACAGGTTGAAGGGATGCGTCGCTAACTGTGCCGCGCCTGTACCTCGCAGCACATGTTCCGGCAGGATACCAATGCTCAGCGCGTCGAGGAAACTCCCCAGCGGCTGCGTCAGGCGGAAGCGTATAAGGTCGCTGCTCAGTTGTTCCGCTTCCACCGTGCGCCAGAAAGCCCCCAGCGCAGGCAGCCCCGGAAAATCCGGTGAACGCAGGATCGACATGGTGTAAATTACGTCCGCCGCTGAAAAAGGCACACCATCCTGCCACAGCACATCCTGCCGCAGCCGGACAACATATTCCAGCTCATCCGACGAAACCACCCAATTCAGCGCCAGGTTCGGCACAGGTTCGCCGTATTCGTCGATGCGCGTCAGTCCTTCAAAAATCAGCGACGTGATGTCCTTGTCCACCGGGTTGAGCGACGCGAACAGCGGGTTCAGCCGCTGCACGCCGCCAATCAGCGCTTCGCTGTAAGTCACGACGCCATCTCCGCTGTTGGTCACGGGTAAAGGCGTATTGACCGTCGTTTCAGGGGTAAGGGCCTCAGTGATGGGCGTTTCAGTGGCGATGGCAGCGGCAGCGGTAGGGGCGTCACTGGCGGGTAAAGTAGGAGAACCGATTTGCGTTCCACTGCTGGAACGGGATAACAAACTGATGGCGAACAGGATTATAGCGAGTACAAGGGCGATGAACTGCCAGCGGAATCCACGCAGCATAACACGACCTCAAAACGTAAAAAGGTGCTTTGCATCGCAAAACACCCTTAGAAAGCAGAATAAAAATCAGTAGAACCAGATGGCAATGGTTAAACGCCAACAGCTACCGAGAAAATCGACAATGCCAGGAAGGCGATGCACAAGCCAATGGTGAGTTGGAAAAGACGTTTTTCCAGCCCGCGACGGGTGCGGGCGATACCGCCACCAGCGTCACCACCGAGCAGGCTGCCCAGCGCGCCACCTCTGACTTGCAGCAAAATCAGAATAATCAGAAGAACCGAAACCACAATTGAAGCGATTTGAAGGGCGCTACCCAAAAGATTCATTTTTGCGACACTCCTCTAAAACCTGTGCGCGAGCAGTATATCATGTGGGAATTATGTTGCAAAGTCTCAGCGTGCAGCGCGGAGGGGAGTCGTAGGGAAAATAAACGCCGCAGAGTATTCACCATGCGGCGTGATAAGACAGAATGAACGAGCATGAAACTTACGCAGACTTGTCCTTCGCGCTCAAACATCCGGCAACGGTGTTGAGTATCGCGGGAACGGAGGACGGCTTGGGCAGCCCGGCGATGGCCCCAATACGATTAAGGTGCGCCTGATTGAACACTTTCGCGCCGCCGCTGTGCATAATCACGGGGATGTGCGCAACCGTCGGATCCGTCTTCAGTTGCAGGCAAATATCGCTGCCGCTGACATCAGGCAGTATCTCATCCAGAACAATGACATCAGGCTGGTACTCGTAAATCATGTTGACGCCCTCGACGCCATTGCTTGCCACCAGCGCACGATACCCGGCCCGTTCCAACACCATTTGCAGCAGGCGTAACAGTCCGGTTTCGTCATCAATGACGAGTACTGTGTACATACAGGAATCCCCTGAACGTCCTATCAAGAACGTAAAATCACGATAATGTTTCATAACATTAAACACTAGAAACGATTATAGCACTAAACTGAATTCTAACAATAAAGAATCCCCTTAAAGTTGTGAATTTTCGCGAAATCTTCTTAAATGTCGGTGGGGATTTCATTAAGACGGGTCGCTTGCCCCGCGATAATCTTAATGATTGTGGCTGGAGTGTCTAACAGGTAAAGGTGTGTCATTTCCGCGATAGCGCTTGCCAGTTCTGGCTGTACCCCGGCCAGCAGGCCAGCTTTTTGCATCAGAGTCAGGCACTCCCGCGCCGGGGCCAGGCGAAACCCAACGCCCTGCCAGTTCATAGGTCCCTCAAAGTAGCCCACATCCGTAAACAGCAGGTAGAACGCTGGCTCCTGGGCCTCTCCCTTAAAAGCGCGTATATATAAACGTGAGAGTTTGTTGTGATAGCGATGGACGTTGCAGCGGTAAATCTGCGGTGTTTTGATGTTGAAAACGTTAGCTGTCATAAAAATGCCCCCGAACCATTATCTGGCCGGGGGCATGACTGTGCAAGAGGGGGATTGCCTAGCGTGCCGGACGTGTGCCCAAAACCACAGAAATCGTCAGCGCCGCGCCGTCCCGCAGCACGGTAAGATTTACGGTGTCGCCGGGCTGCGTGTTCGTTGCCAGATAGGCCACCAGCTCGCTAAAGCCGTTAATCGGGAAGCTGTCAATCGCTGTGATAATTTCCAGCGTGTTATTGGTCGAAGGCTGGATGCCCGCCGCATCAGCAGGCCCGCCGCGTTCCACACCTGTGACCACAACGCCGCGCAGGTTATCGGGCAGGTTAAACTGCTCGACAAAGTCCAGCGTCAAATCCGTCATCTCGCGGCCTTCGATGCCCAGATAGCTGTAATTGACGCGCCCGTTAGCAATCAGTTCCATCGCTACACGGCTTACCAGGTTGCTGGGAATTGCAAAGCCGATGCCGAAGCTGTCACTGATGATTTGCGAATTGACGCCAATCACTTCGCCGTGCAGGTCAAACAGAGGGCCGCCGCTGTTGCCGGGGTTGATGGCCGCATCGGTCTGGATAACGCCGCCCACCGAGTAGGTGCTCAATCCCTGAATGCGGCGGTCAAGCGCGCTGATAATCCCGCTGGTCATCGTCCAGCGCTGTCCGAAGGGACTGCCGATGGCGATAGTCATCTGCCCGATCAGCAGACTATCAGAATTGCCCAGCGTAACCGGGAGCAAGCGATCCGCCCCCACGTCCACTTGCAGCACCGCCAGATCAGAATCGGGATCAGTACCTACGATTTCGCCGCGTGTACGTGTGCCATCGACAAAGTTCACTTCGATTTCGTCAGCACCATCCACAACATGATTGTTGGTAACGATATGCCCTGCTGTATCCAGCACAAACCCCGAACCGAATGCGCTGCCCACCTGATTATTCTCGTCGGCAAATGTGACATAGATCGCCACTACCGACGGACTGACACGGTTGTAGAGGTCGGTAAAGATTTGCTCCATGTCCGTGAGCAGGACAACATCATCCGTTTGATTCTGGAGGCTGACATCCACAGGTAAACCAACCGTCTCCGTATCCTGCGAGTCTAGTACCTCCACCGTTCGGTTCTGAACCTCTGAACGGTTTTGTGCCCCACTCCACATGACCGCTGTGCCCAGCGCGAACCCACAGGTGACCAAACCAACGGCTGTGACCGCGATCAATAGTCTTCTCAGGAACATAACAACCCTTCTTCAACAGGGAACCCCGGATTTTTCTCTCCATTATACTGCCCAATGGGCGAGGAAGGGTACGTCAACCGTAAAAGACTGATAAGTTTCCGCCGGAGACTGCTTATGCAGCCTGTGTTTTCCGCATCTGCCACGCCGCCCACCATGCCCACAGCAGCGCCACCGCATACACCAGCAGCGAAATCGTCTGCCACCAGGCACCCTGTCCCGTCGCCCCATGTTCATACAGGTGATCCAGCACATGGAACAGGCTGGCGAGCGCCGCGCTGCCAATCACCAGATGGTGACGCGCGGGTGTGCGCAGTGCCAGCAGCAGCATGATTCCGTAGGGCAGCGTAAACGTCCCCAGGTCGCCGATGAAGTGCCGGTTGAACGGCGGGAAGTTACCGATGTTGTCATAAAACCACTGCGGCGCGAACAACATCGGCAGGGCAGTCAGCACGTACATGATGCCCCCTGTAGCCACAATGCCGCGAATCCAGGTTAGACGATTCATGATTAGACACTCGCTTTCTGCGTTGACATCTGATGAGCATTCTGATTGCCGTACTGTTTGTTGAGCCACTCTGTCCAGGTGATTTTGCCGTAACGGTTGGGCGTGGTGTTGTAGCCGTTACGCAGCGCGTGACCGAAGCCTCCCGGCAGCCAGATCGGCAGCAGCAGCTTCTGTTTTCCGCGCACCTTCAGCCACATCTGCGCCAGATCACCCAGGCGCAGGCGTTCCGGCCCACCAATGTCCGGCAGATGTTCGCCCGGTTTCCCCTTGATGGCGCTGACAATGCAGTCCGCCGCCTCGCCCGTGTCAATTGGCTGGAACAGCAGGTCGGCAGGCATCACGCCGAGGGGATAGCGCAGCAGCGTTTGCAGGAAGCCATCCACCAGCGAATGGAATTGTGTCGCGCGCAGGATGGAATACGGCACGCCGCCGTTTTCCACAACCTGCTCGGCGGCCACTTTGTGACGATAATAGGGGAACGGGATACGCTCGATTCCCACAATCGACACATGCAAAAAATGCCCCACCTTTGCCGTCCGCGCCTGTTCCAGCAGCCGCTGAGTACCTTCGACATCGACTTTCTGTGTGTCCTTCGCCGGGCTGGTCACGGCGTTGACAATCACATCCACATTGGCGACAGCGGCGGCCAGTCCTGCGCCCGTCTCCACATCAGCCTGCGCCCATTCCAGCGCGGGGTTAAAATCCTGTGGGCGTCCCCTGCGGCTCATCACGCGCACGGCGCAGCCTGCTGCGCCCAGCCTGGTCACCACTTCGCGCCCCAATCCACCCGTTCCACCCGTCACCAACACGCGAGTCATGTTTCTTACTCCCTGTCAGCGGTTTTCAAGACCGTCTGAATTAGCTATGCTAGTTGAACAACTGTTTACCGCATATAAGACGAGCAGCCCACGTCGTTTGTGACAGGTGTCGTGAAAGTCAGCAGCTAAACCTATGCCTGAATCGTGGAATACCCGGCTCACGCGTTATTATTTCAACCTTCACCCTACCTATTGGTGTACCGGGGCGACAATTGACTACATCGCATCCGACTGGCGCGAGGTTCGTATTCGCCTGCCGCTGAACTTCCGCACGCGCAATTACGTCGGCACGATGTTCGGCGGCAGCATGTATGCCGCAGTCGATCCCTTTTACATGATTATGCTGATTCGGAACCTCGGCCCGGACTACATCGTGTGGGACAAATCCGCGACAATACGCTTCAAAAAGCCCGGACGCGGCACGCTCTCCGCCCACTTCACCATCAATCAGGCGGAACTGGACGCCATTCGCGATGCACTGACGCGTGTGCCTTCGCTTGACCGGGTTTACACCGTAGAGTTGGTGGATAAAGAGGGGGTCGTCCACGCCTCAGTCGAGAAAGTCATCTACATTCGCTCTAAGGAGGTAATTCAGAAGTGACCGAGAATAACCCTAACGACTTCAAAAACATCAGTATCGAGCAGTATAACGCGCAGTTCGTGGGCAAAACCACGCATACCCTCGTGGATGTGCGCACGGTGGAAGAATACCAGCAGGGGCGTATTCCCGGCGCGGTCAACATCCCACTTGATGAACTTTCGCAGCGTCTGGGCGAAATCCCGCAGGAAGTGCCCGTCGTGGTGGTCTGCGCGCATGGCGTGCGCAGTGTCTACGGCTCACAGATCATTCGTTACGCCGGGTTCACCGAAGTCTATAACCTCGAAGGCGGCACGGTTGCCTGGTGGATGCGCCGCCTGCCGCTGGAAGGTTAAGCCTTCGCGTACAGCAGCGCTTTCCCCCGTTTCCCGGTGACCTGTAAAGCGCCCATTTCGCGCAGGCAGTACGCCATCTTTTGTGCCAGCGGACGCTGAATATGAACTGCGCTGGCAAGCTCCTTGCAGTCAAATGGCTCTGTCAGCGTTGGCGGAATCAGCGCGGCACAGTCCTGCGGCGTAACCAGTACAATAGATTCAACCACTTCCAGCAGTCGGCGGTCATGGATGCTCCAGCCCTTACGCCGCCAGCTTCCCTGCCCATCGTCACGCCAGATTTGCTCCTCATGAATCAACAGCACTTCCAGCGAAAAATGGGGATGCGCCAGCAGTGTGGGAAAGCTGACCAGTTCGCGGAACACATCAAACACCTGGCCGCGTTTGGGTGACTTGCGGCGGCTGACCACCACGCCATCACTATCCACGCGCACGACAAAACGTTCCAGCGCTACCGGATGTACCAGGCGCAGCGTATACTGTTCCAACAGCGTCGTCAGCTTCGGTTTCATCGACGAAAAGCTGCGCGTCTGGATTTCAATCAGCGTTTGCCCATCGCGCACGATGTCCACCACGTAACCGTTCACCGCCGTTTCCAGCGCATCCCCCGGCTGAACGTACCACGCCTTAAGCGCCGCGTGCAGCGATTTTTCCCGCAGCGTACCGATATGTGGCGGCATATACCCTCTACGAAGCGTTTCCATACCTTTCGGGTTATTATAAACGACGCTGTTCGTTGCGAGGGTGGAAAATGCAAAAGTCTGTTCCGTTAATAAGATGGGTGATATGGGTGCTGTGGTCTCCTGTCCTGATTGTGGCGCGGCTGCTGGGATGGCGTCCTATCGGGGACATCTTCGACGTGCCCAGGTGTGTGGCCATCGGCGTGCCGCACACCTCGAATTGGGATGTGGTCTTGTTTTTGTGGCTGGCGTGTTACAACTGCCGTGCGCCCAAGTGGATGGTGAAAGATCAGTGGGATTATCCAGTCATCGGTTTCTTCGCCCGCTTGCTGGGTGCCGTCTTCATTCAGCGCGACAAAGACCTGAACATCGTCGATCAGGCGGTTGCCGAGTTCAAACGTCGTGAGCGCTTCTGTCTGGTAGTCACACCAGAAGGCACACGCAAACGTGCCGAATACTGGAAAACGGGCTTCTACTACATCGCGCTCAATGCGCAGGTGCCCATCGCTGTGGCCGCTGTCGATTACAAGCATAAGCGCGCGGGCTTCACCAAAATCTTCGTGCCTACGGGAAACATCGAAGCCGACCTGGAGGTCATCCGCGAAGCCCTGAAGGATGCGCACGGCAAATTCCCACAAAACGCTGGCCCTATCCGCTTCAAGCCCAAAAACGAGGGGGCACAAAGCAGCCTCATCCAATGACCATCGTCCAAATCTGCTGTGATAAAATGAAGAAAATAACCGACGAAAGGATAAATTATCGTGGAAGCAGGCAAGAATTTCCTGGCAGAAAATGCCAAAAAAGAAGGCGTCGTCACCACCGCCAGCGGTTTGCAGTATAAGGTTCTCCGTCAGGGGGATGGCCCCAAACCTACTGCCAGCAGCAATGTCGAAGTGCATTATCGCGGCACGCTGATTGACGGCACCGAATTTGACAGCTCCTACAAGCGCAACAAATCCATCTCCTTCTGGCTGAATCAGGTCATCAAAGGCTGGACAGAAGGCGTACAGTTGATGGCTGTCGGTTCAAAATATGAGTTTTACATTCCTTATGAACTGGCCTACGGCGCGGCAGGGCATCCGCCTGTGATTCCACGTTATGCCACGCTGATTTTTGAGGTTGAACTGCTGGGAATTAGCTAGTGGGGTGTAGTAGGCGACCACACAGTTGATGATGGGTAGCAGTTCCTAACATAACTGTTTGTTCTCCCTTCTCCTCCGCGAAGCGAGTGGGAGAAGGGTTGGGGATGAGGGGCGTATCCACCAGTATCGATGTGGTCATCTAATAGGGGTGAACCTGCGCGTTCACCCACAAGAAAGCGATCCTTATGCGTATACGACGTGCCTTACTGTTCATGCCCGGCGATGACCGTCGCAAAATCGAAAAAGGCGCATCCCTGAGCGTTGATTCGATCATCATGGATTTGGAAGACGGCGTAGCGCTCAATAACAAAGCCGCCGCCCGTGCCACCATCGCGGCTGCCCTGCGCGAAGTCGATTTTGGACGCAGCGAAAAGCTGGTGCGTATCAACCCTGCCAGCAGCGATTTTTACGTCGATGACATCGAGGGCACGATACATGCCGCTCCCGATGGGTATGTCGTGCCTAAGGTCGAACACGGGCGGCAGGTGCAAGAAATCTCCTCGCGCCTGCTGGCGGCAGAGCACAACCACGGTTGGGAAGAAGGCACACTGGCGCTGCTGGCGATCATCGAAACGCCAATGGGCATCGTCAACCTGCGTGAAATCGCCTCCAGCGACCCGCGTTTGTCAGCGCTTATCTTCGGCGCGGAAGACATGGCAGGCGCGATGGGCGCGATCCGCACACCCGACGGCTGGGAAGTGTTCTACGCCCGCAGCAAAGTCGTGCTGCACGCCAAAGCCTTCGGGATGCAGGCGATTGACACGCCCTTTGTCTCACTTGCAGATGCCGATATGGATAACCTCATCGCCGAAACCGAGCAGGCGCTGTACATGGGTTATGATGGCAAGCTGGCGATTCATCCGAAACAGATTGAGCCGATACAGCGCGTGTTCACGCCTACCGCCGAGCAGATTGAGCAGGCGAAGCGTCTGGTAGCGGCACATGACGAGCATCAGCGTAATGGTACAGGCGTTTTCGCTTTCGAGGGGCGTATGGTCGATATGCCCATTGTGCGCGCCGCCGAACGCGTTCTGGCACGGGCAGCAGCGGCAGGCATGGATGTATAGGGGTTAGGGTAGAGGCTCAAAGGATACAACTTCCCAGACGCCAGCGCCATCTTCAACTTGAGGATCAGCAATTCCAGAAACGATGATTGTTGGGAAATGATAAGTTGGCTCGAAATCTATATTGGCAAAGAACGCATAACCTGTTATAGGGGAGTTGTCTGCACGTGCCTGCGCCTCTCGAGCCTGAGTGAACAAATCAGCTATAGTGAATCCATGAGGAAACACACCATTAGCTATCCATGCTTGACAGTAGTACATATATCTTCTATCGCAGGATTGTTCTACCACTTCTCCATCTCGAACAACTGTGTTAACTATTCCCATCATAACAGGAAGAGCAGACCACGAGATTTCGATGCGATAACTATCAATTCCTAACGCAAGCCACGCTTGTTCTTCGGCACCAATTTCTGACATCGCTGTAGGCTTATTCGACGCCCCTACACTCACCAGCCCGGTTGCCTGAATACTCAGCGCAATTCCCGCGAATACGAAAAACGCGATTACTGAGGAGACAATGAACAAGAGGATGTGTTTGGCGCGCATGAGTAACGCCTCACAGTGAATGAATGATCGTATTATAACGCGCGTTAGATAAGGATATTGAAGTGACTTTGGGCACAACACGTTGCACCCTATACGCGCAATGTCGTTATACAAACCTTATTCTAGCACTTCAAACGACAGCACTTCCCAGTGAGCGTCTTCGTCCAGAATTTGCGGATCGTTGTAACCGATAGTCAGCGGGAAGTGATAGCGCTCGTCATAGCGGATGGTCGTGTAGTTGCTGTAACGCTGCGCCATAACCCCGGCGATGTCAAACAGCCCTTCGACAGTGAAATCCGCCGGATCATAGTCCCGTGTTTCGCATTCTCTCCCCTCAAATGGCGCGGGAATGCAGTTTGATTCATGCGCGACAACCTGATTATCCTGCACGGTGATGCTGTACGTCTGCGCGTGCCAGATGCTGCTGATGACGCGCACCTCGATACGATAATCACCAACACCCTGCGCCTGCCATGTGCGTTCTTCAGTGCTGATCTGTGCATTGAGCTGCGCCTGATCGAACAAACCCGTTGCTTGCAGCAGCAGGGCGATGCCTGTAAACGCAGCCAATGATAACAGACTGGTGACAATGAACAGCGGGATTTTATGGCGTAACATGTGTATCGCTCCTCGATAACCCTCAATATCAAGGACGACAGGCCCACCATAAAGGTTCCCGCTGTAAAATGAGTCCCTAGACGGGCAGCGTCAGACTTTCCAAATCACGCGGGTAATACGTCATGATCTCTGTGCCATCTTCCGTGATAGCCACCGTATCCGAGTGTCGGAAGCCGCCCACACCCGCTTTGTACAATCCCGGCTCAACGGTAAATACCATGCCCGGCTGCATCGGCGTGTGGTCGCCCGTGTCCAGGAATGGGCCTTCGTGATAGCGCAGCCCAATCGTGTGCCCGCTGTGATGTTTCCAGTAGGGCATCAGGTCATGCTTGCTGAAGTACGCGCGCACCGCCTTATCCACTTCTGAGCACGGCACGCCCGGCTGCATCGCCGCAATCGCTGTGTCTTGCAGCCCCACCATGTGATCGAAGAAGAATTTCTGCTCGTCGCTGGCTTTGCCCATGACCATCGTGCGCTCCAGTTCACAGACGTAACCCCACACAGGCGCGCTGGCCCCGGTGACCAGCACATCGCCCGGCTGGAACGTAATGTTCGCTGCCAGCGCGTGCGGGATTGCGGCGTTGCGCCCAATCTGCCCGCGATAGCCTGCCACCGCGCCGTCGTAATACGGACTCTGGTTGCGATAAATCGGCCCCAGTGCGTCCAGCATCGCCTGTGTGGCCTCGCGCGATGCCCGTTCGCTGACCTGCGTCTCGCTTGCCCCGACGACGGTGTAGCGTTGCAGCAGCACATGCGCCATGTTCGCCCAGCGCACGCTTTCCCGCAGCAGATTGAGTTCCGCTTCCGACTTGATCGCCATCTGGTCTTCGACAAACGCCCGCACATTGCGCACGCTGACACCTGCCGCCTCGCTCAGCGCCGCGCCGCGATAGCCAAACACCCAGGGATAGCCGTCGCTGTCCACGCCTGCGCTGCCCGTGACGCCCATCTCCTTAATCATCTTCGCCAGCCCCACCATCGGGTGTGGGTCGCCGGGATATTCCAGATAATGATCAACCCGTTCAATCAGCGCGTTGGCTTTGGCATGTTCCAGTTCCAGTCGCGGCACGAACAGCGCACGCTCGCCGCTGGCTGCGCTCATGGCAAAAGCCATCGGGCGCTCCGTAGGGATGAAATGAAAACCCGTGTAGTAGCGAATGTAATCGGCATCGAACAGCACCACGCCCGTTAGCTTCTGCTCGTGCAGGTAGCCGCGCAGCGCGTCGCAGCGTGTGCGATATTCGGCATCGGTGATGCGCAGTTGAGTCGTGTGAATCGTCATCCATCTATCCTTAAAATCACTATTGGGTGGTTGGAATTTTTCGTGCCGATAACTGTAAACTGCCCGCCGCAAACTGTCTACTACTTGCGCAAATGTTCATCGACCATGCGCGTCAGTTTGGCCTCATCCAGCCGATTGCTCACAATATCTTCGGGGTAAATGACGCAGTTTGGCCCTGCGCCGCACATGCTCAGGCAGCGTGCCGTCTCCAGCTTGAGGAACGGTGTATCAGGGTTGCCTTCATTCTGCTGGTTCAGGTCGTCAAGCATCGCCTGTAACTTTGGCAGCAGTTTCGCCGCGCGCCGATCCATATTGCAGAATTCGCCCATGCACAGGACAACGCGCCGTTTCTGAGGGGTAGGATTATCGCTCATCATCTTCAATCTATCATGTCGATCACCAACATTATACATCTGCTGTGGGCGAGTTCAGCGCCTGCCCACAGCAGCATCGTTACGCCAGCGCCTTCACATCCGGCTCCACCCACGACTGCCGCGCCGCCTCCGACCACAGCAGGCCGTCGCTGTAAAACTGTTTCACATAACCCGCGTCAAACAGTTCGGGATGTTTGGCTTCAAACGCTGCAAAATCAGCCGCATCCGCTGTCATCGCGTTTCGCACCGCTTTCACCCAGAACACCGTCAGCGTCTCGTGATACTTGCCGGACGCGCCTAATGCTGCCGCAAGCTGCCGGATGCCCTGGCGGACTTTGCGCAGCGCAGTGTTCTCGTCGCAGGTTCGCAGGTACAGCCATGCCATGCGGATATGGTCGCGGTGCGGAAAGGTGTGCAGATGTCCGCTTTCAAAGGCGTGCAGAAATTCGTGGTCGTTCATCAGCTTTGCTCCTCAGCAAATAAAAAACCACCCCTCGTATCGAGAGATGGTTTGCCAGCAATGAAAAACGCACACAGAATCTCTGTGCGCGTTGATACCTTCACCGTATCACAAAATGACAGGGAATGTCAATTATTCCGCCGTTGTTGGGCTTTCAAACGTGACCTGTCATCACCTGTCAATCAGGTCTTGATGAAGCCCCAGTTACGGTATAGTTGTATACATATCCATCGCAAAGGACTGCTATGTACAACTCGAATGTTTCCTCCATCATCTCCGGTGCCGCCGCTTATTCGCTGGTCTCAGCGTTACTCAGTGCTTGCGGCGCGCTGGCCTTTATGGGTCTTGGCGTGATGACCACCCTGGTACCTGCCGCCGTCAACAGCGCCGAACTCACCGCCGAGCAGCAGAACGCCGTCACCGCCGTGAGCGCGCTGGGCAGCTTGTTACCGCTGTTCGGGGTTCTCTTTGCGCTCGTCGCCGTGCTGCTGGTCGTGGACGCCTTTGGCTTGTTTCAGCGTAAGTCGTGGGCCTGGATGCTGACCATCGTGATTCACGCGTCCAGCGCCGTACTGTCTGTCTTAAGCTGGGCAGGCAGCAACTTCAGCTTTCTCTCGGCAGCCACCACCCTGATTTCAGCGATGATCGTCTATATCTTCCTCACCAACGCCGAGGTCAAACACGCCCTCGGCAAAGGTTGAGTCCTGCCATACATGCGAACCGAATACATCCGACAGGCATGAAAATCCTTTCATCTCTCGGTGAACTCGGCAGTTCAAGTATCCTTTGTTAGTTACGCTCTCGTATTAGCTTGGCGCTCTTGGCACCTGCTCTGAAAATCTTACCTTTGTGCCTTTGCGCCTTTGCGGTTCAAAAGTATTTTCGTTCCTGGCGTTCTCGGCGTCTTGGCGGTTCCATTTTTTGCACTTACACAGAGCGCGCTGCCGTTTTCAACGCTAATACGCCGCCACGCCGCCATCCTTGCGCGGGTCGCTGCCACCAAACAGCACGCCCGTCTCCGGGTCGCGCCGGATGATATGCCCATCGCCGAACAGCCCGCGCCCTCTGCCGCTCACCGGACGCACACGGTGTCCCAATTCCGCCAGCCGTGCCATCGTCGCCGTCGGCAGACCCTCTTCCAGCGCTAACACACTATCACTGGTGCCTTCTTCCAGACACCAGCGCGGGCGATCCAGCGCTTCCTGCGGGTTCAAATCGTCGTCAACCATCGCGCTGACCACCTGGAAATGGCCCTGCGGCTGCATAAATCCGCCCATCACGCCGAAGGGAGCGTACAGCGCCCCATCTTTCGTTGCCAGTCCGGGGATAATCGTCTGGTACGGGCGTTTGTTGGGCGCGACCTGATTCGGATGTCCGTCTTCGACATTGAAGCACGCGCCGCGATTTTGCAGGAACATGCCAGCGCCCTTGGCCACAATGCCCGTGCCAAAGCCCATGTACAGGCTGTTGATAAACGAGCAGGCATTACCTTCGCCGTCCGCCGTGCAGAAGTACACGGTGTCTGAACTGCGCAGCGGCATCCCGAACGACGGCGGCTGCATGGCGCTGCCATCGGCGATCATCTTGCGCCGTTCAGCCGCATATTCCTTATTCAGCAGTCCCGCGATAGGCACATCGACCTTGCGCGGGTCAGCGATGTACTGCCGTGCGTCGGCAAACGCCAGCCGCATCGCCTCCACCATGCGGTGCAAACGCAGCGGCGAGTCGGCGGGCAGTTCACTCAAGCCCAACCCCTCCGCGATGTTCAGCGCCAGCAGCGCCGCCAGCCCCTGACCGTTGGGCGGACATTCGTAAATCTTCACGCCGCGATACACCACTGAAATCGGCTCGTCCCACGTCGAAACGTGGTTTTTCAAATCGTCTAGTGTCATCACACCGCCCAGCGCTTGCAGGGTGCTCACAATCGCCTCGGCGACTTTGCCTGTGTAAAAGGCATCGGGGCCACCATCGGCAATCGCTTGCAGGGTGTTCGCCAATCCCGTCAGCTTGACGATCTGCCCGACCTTTGGCGCTTGTCCATTCGGCAAATACTCTTCCGTGTTGGGGCTGCTGCGCAGAAAGGCTTCGCTTGCCTGCCACGACGCCCCGAACACAGGCGCCACCGGGTAGCCTTCGCGCGCGTGGAAAATCGCGTCTTGCAGTACCTCTTTGAGCGTCATGCGCCCGTGCTGCTCCAGCAAATCATACCAGCCTCGCACCGCCCCCGGCACCGTCACCGCCAGCGGACTGCGTGCCGGAACGTGGCCGAATTCCTTGAAATATTCCGCCGTCAGTGCTGCGGGTGCCCGTCCACTGCCGTTCAGCGCCGTCACCTTACCGGTTTTGCCATCGTAGAACAGCGCGAACATGTCGCCGCCAATCCCCGTAGACGCTGGATCGGTCACATTCAGCACAGCCGCCGTCGCCACCGCCGCATCCGCCGCGTTGCCCCCCGCGCGCAGAATGCTCAATCCTGCTTGCGCCGCCAGCACATTATTCGCCGCGACCATACCGCGCCGCGCGGTCACCATTGAGCGCCGCTATTTAAAATCAAAAGACATGGGTTTCATATAGGCTTCCTGAACATTATCGCTCGGAAAGCCTTAACCATAACGCTCACAATCGGGATGCGTCAAGCCAATTGGTCAGTGTATGGCCTTATCCTCGCAGCCATCATCCGGGTTCAAGAAGTTTCATTTCAGGGGATGTTTACGCCTAAGCTAAACCGTGCGGCATCTTCACCAGCCGCACGGTGTACTCAACGCGAATTACTCCCTTCTCCTCCGCGAAGCGAGTGGGAGAAGGGATGGGGATGGGGGTTCCCAAACGTCAGCAGAATCCTAATCGCCGGCCTCTGCAATGTGTTTCGCCTGCGTGCGAATAAAGCCTTGACCGTATGCCGTCTGTCCCTGCCCAATCACGATAAACGCCGCCGGGTCTACCTGTAAAATTAACTGCCGCAGCGTGCCGACCTGTGGGCGCGCAATCGTGATGAACAACACGGTATGCTGCTGATCGGTGAACATTCCTGTTCCGTTCCACGCCGTGACGCCGCGCCCCAGTTGATGCAGAATCGCATCGGAAACCTCGCGCGGGCGATCCGTGATAATCAGCGCTGTGCGGATGATGCTGGGGCCTTCCAGCACGTAATCGGTGGCCACGCCGCTGATGAACAACGCCACCAGCGCGTACAGCGCCGCTTCCCAGCTATTGAACGCCAGCCCCGCCAGCGCGATCACCAGCGTATCGGTATACAGCGACGTGGTGCTCATCGGCGTGCCGAACCTGATCTGAATGATGCGCCCCAAGGTTGAGGTACCGCCAAACGTCGCCCCGGCCAGATACACCAGCCCCGTACCTATGCCTGTGAGGATGCCGCCAAACAGCGCGTTCAGCAGCGGGTTATCGCTCACGCCTGCCGCAGGGAAAAATGGCGTCAGGAAGTCGATGAGGAACGAGTAGACAATCAGCACATAAACGGTGCCCGCAATCACTTTCCAGCCGCCCAGCATCCGGTACGCCAGGATTTGAATCGGAATATTGCCCAGCAGGATAATCAAACCGATGGGTGTCCCGAAAAGGTGATTGAGGATCACGCCAATGCCCGAAACGCCGCCCGGCGCGACATCAGCGGGCACCATAAAGACGATAACGCCAATGGCATCGATGATGGCCGCAATCGTGAGCAGCAGAAACTTAACGCTCAGGGAGCGCCAGTTGATGGTTTTGAGCATAGGACACCTTTCGGAGAATAGCGCTTAGCGGTTAATGACCCATCAGCGGTTAGCAGTACGTGGTTGGTGTATTGAACACCCTTTGATTTGAACAGTTGCGCGATAAGCAAACCACAATCGTACAACACTCCGCCGATGAACTCTAGCCGAAAATAGTGAAAAACTTGTTATAATTTAATCGAATCAAGAATTGATTTCTTTTGAAAGGAAAAGTCTTATGCGAGAAGCGGTGATCGTCGAAGCGGTTCGGACTCCCCTTGGTCGGCGCAACGGCTGGCTGCGCGACACGCACCCCGTTCGCCTCGGTTCTGATGTGCTGTGTGAAGCGTTGGCCCGCGCCAATTTAGACCCTATCCATCTTGACCATGTCATCATGGGTTGTGTCTCGCAGGCGGGCGAGCAGACCTTCAACGTTGCCCGCAGCACCGTGCTTGACGCTGGCTTACCGATCACCATTCCCGCCACCAGCATCGACTTCCAGTGCGGCAGCAGCCAGCAGGCGGTACATCTGGCCGCCGCTATGGTGGGCAGCGGTCAGGTCGATGTCGTGCTGGCAGGCGGCGTTGAAAGCATGTCGCGTGTGCCGATGGGTGCCAGCATGATGGGCCAGCAGCCCTTCACTGAACGCATGATGGAAGCCTACAACCTTGTGCCGCAGGGCATCTCCTCCGACGAAATTGCGCAGAAGTGGGGCATCAGCCGCGAAGAAGTGGACCGCATCGGCTACGAAAGCCACATGCGCGCCGCCAAAGCCACGCAGGAAGGCTGGCTCAAGCGTGAAATTCTGCCCCTGCCCGGTGTTGATGACGAAGGTAAACCCGTTACCGCTGACCGTGATCAGGGCATTCGACCCGGTGCATCGCTGGAAAAGATGGCGACGCTCAACGCCGTCTTTACCGATGGCGGCGTGACCACCGCAGGCAACAGCAGCCAGATTACCGATGGTGCGGCAGCCGTGTTAGTCACCACCCGCGAGAAGGCGGCGGAACTTGGCTTGAAGGTGCGCGCGCGCATCGTCGCCACCGTCACGGTGGGCAGCGATCCTCATTTGATGCTCACTGGCCCAATTGAAGCTACGCGCAAAGTGTTGAAGCGCGCCGGCATGACCGTAGAGGACATCGACCTGTTTGAAGTCAATGAAGCCTTCGCCAGCGTCATCGCCATGTGGCAGCGCGAAATCGGCGCGGACATGGCGAAGGTCAACGTTCACGGCGGCGCGATTGCCTTGGGGCATCCACTGGGAGCCAGCGGCGCGCGCCTGATGACCACGCTGCTGCACGCGCTGGAAACCCACGACAAGCGCTTTGGTTTGCAAACCATGTGCTGCGGCGGCGGCATGGCGACGGGCACCATCATCGAACGCGTCACCGCCTAAACGCAAGTTCAAAAGACCTCTCAGTACGGGAGGTCTTTTTATTACGTCTTTCACGCCATACCGTGAATCACGACGATTTGAGCAGCCATACGCGCATCTCACCGGGCTGGCGGTTCGCCCAGAAGCAGTAGGGAATCGCCTTAAACACAAATGGCTTCTGCACCAGTTGCTCGAACGGTTCTGGTCGATACAATTCGTCGTCAGAATTCAGGAACTCCAGACGCATCGCCTCGCCGTTGATCGTTCCCACACCACCAAACAGGCTGTCGTCGAATGCATAATGGATGGGAGCCTCGCGCGGCAGCACAACGCTGGCAAGGTTCGCGCCGTTGTCCACTTCTTCCAGACAATAGACGACAGGCCCGCGTTGCAGCGCCACACGCCCCACATCTTCGCGCACCAGCGGGTTTGCCACGATGCGCTCAATCGGCATTTCCAGCGTCAGCCTCAGCCTATCGCCGTTCTGCCACTCACGCGCGATGACAAGGTAGCCGCGTTCTGGTGTCATCGACACAGCCTCGCCGTTGACTTCAAGCTGATAGCTGCGGCACCAGCGTGGCATACGCAGCGCCAGTTCAAAATGTGTCGGTTGTACCATCGTGAGCGTAAGTTGAATATCTTCATCCCAGGGATAATTCGTCTGCTGTTCAAGCTGTATCTTGTTTCCGCCTACCGCCATTTCAGCGCGGTTCTGATTATACAGATGCACGTACATCCTGTCTGCCGTTACCGAGTAGAAATAGCCCCCCACCGACGCCACCAACCGCGACAAATTGGAGGGGCAGCAGGCGACATCAAACCATTCCGTGCGTCGATAATAAGTCTCAGCGGCAAGGTCACTTAAGCGGTCATAGGGGCTGATATTTGGATAGGACGCCAGCGGATTCGCTTGAAAGAAATGTTCCCCTTCATACGACACGCCGCTGATCATGCCGTTATACAGTGCGCGCTCAATCACATCGAAATAGCGGCTGTCAGCATCCAGTGCGAACATCCGCTGCGACCAGTAGATCACCGCAATTGCCGCGCAGGTTTCGCCGTAAGTAGTCTCGTTCGGCAGGTCATAATCGAACGTAAACCCTTCGATGGTATGGATCGTGCCTACTCCTCCGGTAATGTACATCTGGCGCTGCGTCAGGTCATTCCACAACCGCCGCGAAACCTCCAGTAACTCGGCGTCATGCGTCTCCAGCGCGAGATCGGCAACAGCCGCGTACAGATAGCACGCGCGCACTGAATGGCCTGTCATCACAGACTGTTCGCGAATCGGCATGTGCGCCTGACAGTAATTGTAATTTCTCGCCCAGAATTTGCGTGGGTCTTCGCCGCGTTCAAGCGCTTCCAGATCGTAGTAATGCGGCTGCTGACCGCGCTCATCGACAAAGTATTTCGAGAGGTTTAGGTAGCGTTCGTCGCCTGTGGCATGGAACAGCCTGACCAGCGCCAGTTCCAGTTCGGGATGGCCGGGATAACCACGTTTCTGCTCCTCTTGCCTGCCAAATGTTGCCTCTATGTGATCAGCATAGCGCCGCAGGACATCCAGCATTTTGTGTTTCCCTGTGGCCTGCGCGTAAGTAATCGCCGCTTCAATCAGGTGTCCGGCGCAGTACAGCTCATGCTGATCGCGCAGATTGCGCCAGCGGTTCTCCGGCTCCGCCGCGATGAAGTGGCTGTTGGCGTACCCATCCGCTAGCTGCACCTTAGCCATCAGATCAACCACCTCATCGACCTGCTGCTCAAATTCAGCGTTCGGGTGTGTTGCCACGCTGTAGGCCACCGATTCAATCCACTTCGCCGTATCCGAGTCCCAGAAGATATGTGTCTTCGGAGGTGTGCCTGCTTCAGCAGGTTTCCAGGCGTCAAGCCGTCCGCTAACGCGCGTCTGGTGATATATCGCTGGGATGGTGCGGCTACGGTTGGTGGACTGTCGCTCCCCCCAGAACCCGCCTTCAATTCGGACTTCGTACCAGGGGATGTGTTTCAGGGATTTTGAGTTGACCATTAAGCGTGAATGTCCTTCGGAGTTGATGGGAAGTACAAAGTGCGGCGAATTATAATGGCTGAGGAGGATGTTAACGGTGTTCTACCTAATACGGGAACCCCCGATAGCGCACGCGCGCCTTCAATTCCCGCAGCAGCGTCGGCACATCCGTCAGGTGTCCGGCGCGGCACTCCAGCACCTTGCCACGCGCACTCCAGATAGTCAGCACGCGGCGCTGCGGACGGCTGTCAAAATACCAGTTATCGAGGTGTTCGTAGGGGTAAAAACGCGGCAGGTGTACCCGCGCGCGGATGCCATTGTCCAGCACGTCCACGCCTTCCTGCCAGATGTACAGCGCAGGCAGCGCCATCAGCAGCAGCGGCGCAAGCAAACGCACATCCAGCAGCGGCGGCAGTCCATGCGCCAGCAGCAGCGCCCCGCCCAGCATCGCCAGCGGCAGCAGCCACAGCACGGTCAGCGCGAGGCGGTAAAAACGCGGCAGGCGGTGGCGGCTGATCACCGTCATGGACGCACCAGTCGCACCCAAAAATCATCATATGTCAGGTTGCGCATCCCTTCCGGGTTAATCAGCAGCGCGCCGTCCGGCAGAATCACGAACAAACGCTCCTGACTGCGTTCACGCCAGATGGTATCGGCCACCGACGACAGGATGACGGTGTCGCGCTGGTTGGGACGGCTCTTGCGGATGTCTACCCAGCAGCGATAATCGGGCAGGTAAAAGTCCACCACGTACTTGCTGCGACCCAGCGCTCCGGCCTCATACTGCCAGCGGATGCGGCGTGCGTCCAGTTCGGTAGCGAAGGCGATTTCGCCCTGTGAACGCATCGGCGTTCCTTTATAGATACCGGGCGCGTACCGAATGTCCTCAATTTTAGGCAGCGCGCGCTGCGTCTTGATGCCGAAGCGTTCCGGTTGATAATTGCGCATCGTGCTCGTCGCCAGTTCCACAAACCCGCTGATGTTGTCAATGCGCGGGACAGGGTAGTGATGCACAGGCTTGAACTTGCCATTCTTGTTCAACTGGAACACGGTCATGCGCCCGCCGCCGACCTTGACATCCAGTTCTGTCCAGGGGATTTTCAGCTTGTCGATTTCCAGTCCGCCGGGCCACACGATGAGCTTGGGATGCAGCTTCACGGGCTTTTCGGCACGCAGCGCCTTACCCATGCGCGTACCTGTGACTTCCGCGATGTACGGACGTACCGCCCTGGCGAACTCGCGCGGGTCGCCGTGTGCGCTGCTGAACTCGAACACGCGTCCATCGTGCATCGTCAGCTTATGCGCGCCCCACTGCACCAGTGGACGCCCGGCAATGCGCAGCGCCCGCGCGCCTTCCCGGAAACTCACCAGCTTATGCCAACTGGATTTGTACGTGTCCTTGCCCTGCGTCCAGGTAAAGCCCTGGTCGAACATCCGCAGCGATTCGTTCTTGCGCCGCAGCCAGATCAGCAGGCTGACCAGCGCCCGCGCCGCGAACAGCGCCAGCACTACCAGCGAAACGATCTGCCCGATACCGAGCAGAGCCGGGTCGATTAAGCCGCGCGTTCCCGCTTGTTCCAGCGCGAACCATGCCGCAGCACACGCCAGCGCCGCAATAAATGCCAGCGTAAACCGCCGGAAATAGCGCTTGCGTTCCACACTTGCTTGAAAGATAAGACGAGGTTTTTCAAAATTCATACCGATGATTGTGGCACAAAACCTACGACTCATCAACGATTTTATGTTACATCTCGCATAAATCCGGCTACTGCGCTACGATTTACCCTGCAAAGTGAACAGGCAATTTTGAGGAGTTACTTTTGGCGATGAAACCAGGTCTACTCTCACGTTTGTGGCTTATCCTGCTGCTTGCGGCGGTGCTGCCCGCGTGTACACTCATTTCCCCTGGACAGGAGCAAACGCAAACGTTCAGCGGCCCACCCGTTGTCGAAATTGTCGCGCCCGCCCCCAATAACACGTATCTCGAAGGCGTTGGCGTCAACATTCAGATATCCGTCAGCAACGCGGGGCCGGATATTGCCCGCGTCGAATTCAGCATCGACAATACGGTCATTGGCACTGCCGACGCCCCCAACGCCGCTGGCTCGGCCATTTTCAGCGCGACCCAGCGCTGGACGGCTGAAGGCCAGGGCGAACATACCGCTTCGGTAACCGTCTTCCGCGCCGACAACAGCAGCAGCGCCCCGGCAGCCGTAACGTTTAACGTGCTGGCACAGGCTGCGCTGGCAGAAGAAACCGAAGCCCCCGATACCAGCAACCAGACGACAGGCGGCGGCACCACAGGCGGCACGACGGGCGGCGGACAGGCTACGCAGGCCCCCACCACAGCCCCCACTCAGGCCGAACCGACTGCCGTTCCCGCGACAGACATCCCTGCCGCCACCGCGACTCCCAGCGGCCCGATGCTCACCACCAACACAGGCATCAACGTGCGC
This sequence comes from Anaerolineae bacterium, assembly GCA_046328675.1. Classification (GTDB taxonomy): domain Bacteria; phylum Chloroflexota; class Anaerolineae; order Aggregatilineales; family Phototrophicaceae; genus JACAER01. The sequence goes on along the minus strand of JAXLWC010000003.1, from coordinate 84,742 downwards.
AGCGGACCCAGCACGCTGTTTAACCCACCGCTTGGCGGCCTGGCAGCAGGCGCAACCTCCGCGATTCTGGCAACCAACCCCGCACGCGACTGGTATAAAATCCAGTACTTCAATTCGGATGGTTGGGTCTACAGTGGCAACGTGACCACTTCCGGCGACCTCTCGAACCTGCCGATTGAACAGGGACCGCCGCTGCCCACTGCCGCGCCGACCACCGTTGTCCTGCCGACAGCGACCACTGGCACAGGCACAACGACGGGCGGCACAGGCGCGAACGGCGCGAATCTGATTGCCAACGCGCCATCGTTCAGTGTCACACCTTTCTGCGGCGTCGGTTACACTATTAGTGTCAATATCGTCAACACGGGTAATCAGCCCACCGGAACAGGCTTCTTCGTCATTGCCCGCGTCACAGGCACAGGCGATACCTATCCGATTGAAGTCAATACGGCAGTGTCGGCCATTATCCAGCCGCAGCAGAACTTTGTCGCGCAACTGCCGACGATTACCCCTGTCAAGGTGGGTGGACAAACCTATACCGTCACACACTTTCACTCGACCCGAATAATCAGGTCGTTGATTACCACGATGGTGACAACACCAGCAGTGCCACCTACGTCCTGGGCGGCACCTGCTCATAATCATCAGCGTAAACAAAGCGAACGCCCTCACCGTAACGGATGGGGGCGTTTTATTTTGCCGCAATGTGTACAAGAAATGCGCTGTGCTTCATACATCTTCACGCCAGCTACCCCTGTAAACCAATCCACACCACAGGCATGAAAATCTGTGTTCTTGTATGATCTTGGCGCTCTTTGCGCCTTGGCGGTTCAAATGTATTTTCGTTCTTGGGTGTGATCCCCTTCATTAGCGCTTGGCGGTTAGCCGTATTTTCAAAACGATTCAGCCTCGCCTTTTACTGAAAACGGTTAACTTCCCTGGCCATTCGCCGCGCTGATGATCTCCTCCAGCGACGGCGCGCGGTTCGCCCGCAGCACTTCGCGGCCATCAGCGGCATATACCACAAACGTCGGCGTCGCCTGAAAGCCAAAGCGCTCCAGCAGTTCGCTCCCCGGCGCTTCATGAATGTTCAGCAGAATGGTGTTGATGCCCGCAGCGTCCAGTTCAGGTTGCAGTCCACGCACGGTGGACAGTTCACTCATGCAGGCAATTCAATAATTGGAGTAAAGCATCACCAGCGTCGGCTGCCCGTTCGCCAGCGTGCTTTCGACATCCGCAGCCGTGCGCACCGTCGCATCGGGATAATGCCGCGACAGGTTGAACGTGATACTCGCCACAATGAACACCAGCATCACGACGGACACCAGCGTCAGCCGCAGCCGTGTTTTCAGCCGCAGCGCGCGCAGTCCAAACCACGCGCCAGCCGCCAGCAGCACACCGAACACCGCCGCCGCCCACACAAACGAATACTGATTAAAGATTCCCATAACCTATCGATTCCCCTGATCACTGGGGATACACTTTCCACGCGGATTGTAGATCATATCTACCCACACGCCAAAGGGTTTGGGCTGTGGAGTGCGTGCAAAAACGGGCCTCAAACTAAAGATTGCGGCTAACTTTAACTCCTCAAAAGGGAATGTACACCGTATTAACCTTGTAAATGCCAGATACAAACATCCCTGTGTTATAATCGCCTTATCAGCTTCGTGACTTGATGTAAATATTACACTCTGGAATTTGTGCGCTTTAGGAATTGTGAACATGGCCATCGACTTTGTGATTGATTATGACTGTGCTCCCAAGCAGGCGTTAACGACTGAAGGCATCCTTGAACGTCTGAAGGGCGAAGAACGTGCCCAAACCATTATCGCCATGTTCCGCCAGAATGGGGATGACCGCCCACCCAAAGAGATGGGCTTTGAATTCACCCGCAGCACACCGGAAGGCGAAAAAGAAAAGAAGGTCATCGTCGTTCAGGATTTGATCGACGCCGCCAATCAGCTTAAGCCGCTGGAAAGTCACTGCGTGGGCTGTCCTGCCAACCGCACAGGACAGCGCTTCGGCTGTATGGGCTTCGTCCAGTATCCCATCAGCGCGCGCGGAGAAGCCTGGCTCCTCAACCAACTGCCTGTGCCCGACGAAGCCCTTGTCTGGCTGCTGCTCAAGCAGGGCGTAGAAGAATTCAAATATGACGGCAGTAGTCTCAGCCCCATGCGGCAGTCCGGGGATGCCTATTTTGAAGTACGGGGTTCCATGTCGCGTCGTCTGGGGGAGTTCCGCATCACCAACGATCAGGTCTTTGAGATGTTGTTCCTGCTGGGACACATCCAGCCGCCACATGCCGGGGTAGTGCTGCTGTTTTTTAACGCCATCTCGCGTGAACTCAATGCGGATCAGATCATGAGCATCTCCCGCGCGCCGCAGGATGCCGCCGCGCGTTTCCCGTTCCACCATAAAGAAGACCCCGAGGATGATCGTACCATTACGGAATTCAAGGCCTTTTTAAAGGCGCTGTACATGGCCTGGAGTTTGAACGTGCGGCTGCTGCTCGATGTCTAAACAAAACGAGACGCGCCTTGATGGCAGGTCTCGCTGAATAAAGGCGCTGCGCGTTTATGATTTGCGCTTAGTGGGAACCACCGAAAACACTACGGCCAGTACCATGACCAGTACTGCGCCCAATTGGGTAATCATGATGATTCTGAGGGGACGTTCTGAGTCATTGTGCTGCACTGCTTTTTTCGCCATACCAGAGTACCTCCACTATCCCCTGATTTTTGGGGCTTAAGGATTGGATGTCGGTGAGCTTTGCTGAAAAATCACATCAGTGTGTTCTTCAACCCTATACGGAGTAACGCTTGTTTTCGGTGCAACAATAAATCCTATACTTTGCAATATACTGTAATATTATAGGAATGGCAAGCCTGGTTCATGAATATCTCGTGAATAAGTTTAATATATACATTCATTGAGGGGCACATCACCTATGCCTTTTTGGGATCAACTCACACCTGATGCCCGCAACATCACCTTACGCGTGGTCGTTGCCTTAGTCGCGCTGATTGTCGTTTTCCTGCTGCGCCGCACGCTTACCTGGCTCATCTTTGCGCCCGTCCGCCGCACGCTGGATCGTACCCAGTGGCAGCCCGGCAACATCGCCTTCGACATCATCACCACCTCCGTCCGCTACTTCCTGATTGCCTTCGGCTTATATCTGGGTGCGCTGATTCTGGGCTTAAGTGATGTCTTCGTCGAGCGTATGGTGCGCACGTTCGTCATTATCGGCGTGGCGGTAGGCAGCTATCGCGCGGTAGAAGTCATCGCCCTTTCGCGGCGGCAGTTGCGCAACGTCACCGGGTTGGAGATCGAAGAAGAACTGCTGCCCTTCATCCGCACCGCCTTACGTCTGGTGATTATCTCGCTGGGGCTGGTCATTATCGTCCAGGAATGGGGCTACGATGTCAGCGGCTTGATTGCTGGCCTCGGCCTTGGCGGTCTCGCCTTTTCGCTGGCCGCGCAGGACACCGTCGCCAACCTGTTCGGCTTCACGGCAGTCGTCGGAGATCGTCCCTTTGTCGAAGGCGAGTTCATCAAAATTCCTGAAGCCGAAGGCCGTGTTGAACATGTCGGCCTGCGTTCTACCCGCGTGCGCCAGCTTGACCAATCGCTGGTCACTGTCCCCAACAGCAAAATGGCAACCGCCGCCATCATCAATTGGTCACGCCTGAGCAAGCGGCGTTACGTCAATAAAATCGGCATCGACTACAAAACCAGCAGCCAGCAAATTCGCGACCTGCTGCCCAAAGTTCGCACGATGTTAGAGCAGCGCAGCGCGGTAGAGAAGGAATCCGTTCAGGTCTTCTTTAACACCTTTGGCCAAAACGCGCTGGAAATCGACATCGTCTGTTTTATCAGGCTGCCCGATTACGTCCAGTTCTGCGTCGAACGCGAAGCTATCAATCTGGCGATGATGGACCTGGTGGAAAGCATCGGGCTGCAACTGGCGGAGCCGCGCATCATGCTGGAAAGTCTGCCTGTTTACCCGCTGGTTAGCCCAACCGAGGCGCCATCCGTGAACCCGGCACCAACCGACATCCCCACACAGGAGCCGTAATTGAACACAGAGTTGATGACCTTGTTGAACTTCAACGGCCAAGACCTGGAAGCCAACCGCGCGGGCAAACTGAGCGAAAATCAGCGTGACCTGCTGCGCAGCCAGTGGCGTCGTTCGCTGCTGCTGGGCTTTGTGGGGCTGCTGCTGGTCGCCCTCATCGCCACCACCTTCCTGTTTTTCGGCAGTCAGCAGGAATCTCCGATTCTGTCCTTCGTCGGCTGGGGGGTCACCATCCTCAACGCCGTGATGATGGGCGTCTTTTTGCGCCATTGGCTGCGCCTCAACAGCGACTTGCGCGGCGGCATGGTCACCAGCCTCTGCGGCGAAACCACCTTCACCGTGCGCATGGTCAGCAAGCGTGTCGCCTTATATCTGGTGCGAGTGGAAAATGATCAAGGCTTCGTGGATACCGAGGTCTCGCGTGACTTGTTTGAAGCGCTGCGGCGGCACAAAGGGGCTTACTGCCTGTACCGCACCTCGTATACGGGAAAACTGTTGTCCATCGAGTCCCTCTAACGCCTCTTCAAGCGAGCACCGAATACACCTGAAAGCCACGATAATCGTTTCATTTCTCGGTGAACTCTGTTGTACTCAACGCGGTGTCTCAGCAGTGCAAGCCTTCTTTGTGATCTAGCGCACTTGCCTTATCTTGGTGTTCTTGGCGTCTGCTCTGAAATCTTATCTTTGTGCCTTTGCGCCTTTGCGGTTCAAGCCTTCTTTGTGATCCAGCTCTCTTGCCTTATCTTGGTGTTCTTGGCGTCTTGGCGGTTAGATGTATTTTCAGGCTATGCAGCAAAACCGAGCGGCTCAGCCTCGCCTTGTGCTGAGAACTGTCAACTGACATTCGGGGAAATAAAAACGGGGACACCCGTTTGAGCATCCCCGTATTGATAGGCTGGCTTGTCCTAGAGGCGCTCGACTTCGCGCGCTTCCTGACCTTTTTGCCCTTGAGCAACCACGAACTGCACGCGCTGCCCTTCTTCAAGGGTGCGGTAGCCGTTACCCGCAATCCCGGAGTAGTGGACGAAAATGTCCTTTTCCGAGCCGTCGATCGTGATGAAGCCGTATCCTTTGGTGTTATTGAACCACTTGACAACACCAGTTGAAGTTTGAGAAGACATAGTTACGTGTTGATCTTTCTGTTCTTGCCGAACGTGTTACATTGGACACAACTAATCTAGCAGACGGTCATCGAATATTCAATTGTCAACTTCGGTTGGAAAATTTTTAGTTGACTGCTATGATTTGAACCATTTCTGGAGCAAATTATGCCTAAATACCTTCTGATTCTGGTTCTGGTTAGTCTCTTAGCCGCCTGCTCATCAGCGCCTGCCGCCACGCCCACCAGCGAAGCACTGGCGACTTCCGAAGTTCAGCCAACGATTACCACCACGCCGCTCATTGGCGACACCACGCCCATCGTGCCTGTGGCAACTTCTACGGTGCCCTTTGATGCCCTGTTCATCAACACCATGACGGCGCTGCACCAGAACGCGCTGGCGCTGGCGCAGGTGGGCCTCGCCTCAGCGGAGCATGAAGAACTGCGTACCTACGCGCAAACCATCATCGACACGCAGGGAGCGCAAATCGCCGACATGCAATCGTGGCGCGGCACATGGTACGCCGACCTGTCGGCAGACACTACCATGCTGACCAACCTCACCGACGTACAAATTCAGGAAGATGCTTCGCCTTTTGACATGCGTTTCATTAATGCCCTGATTGACCAGCATCGTGTGGCTGTCGCCATCGCCCAGTTGGCACAGACGCAGGCCGAACACGAAGAACTGCGCACCCTTGCCACACAGATTGTCACCGACTACAACACGGCCATCGCCCAGCTCGAAGCGTGGCGGCAGACCTGGTTTGAAGTCAGCGGCTAGGACGAACCACATCTAAATGAACCGTCGTTTCTTCGTCCCGCACATCCACAACCCGATAGGGGGGCAGCGTGCCGTGCCCCTCTCCATCGCTCTTTTCAGCCCTGTTCTATTCGTTGCCCTGCTGCTGATCCTTGCTCCCACGTCCCACGCCGACGAACCCGCCTATATCCGTTCGCCCCGCCTCGGCATCACCTTCATCAGTTCGCCCGAAGCGCCCGCCGACGAACTGCGTTACCAGCGCGCGCTGGAACTAGGCGCAGGCTGGGATCGTTTTCCCATCTACTGGAATCACCTTGAAACCAGCGCAGGATTTTTCGACTGGACGCGCCTGGATCATGTCGTGGAAGCGGATTTGAATCACGGCCTGAGCATCGACGCCATACTGCTGGGAATGCCAGAATTCCGCCGTGATGGCGAACGCATTGCAGGGCTGCACAGCCCGATTTTCAGCGATGGCACCGATACCTATCGCGAAGGCAAAACCATTAACCCCGACAACTATTGGGCGGGCTTTGTTTTTCGTGTCGTCAGCCGTTATATGCCGGGCGGAACGCTCTCCCACGAGATGGGATGGGATGACAATGTCGGCATTCGGGTGTGGGAAATCTGGAACGAGCCGGATTTTGCTTTATTCTGGTCTGCCAGCATCGGCGACTACGCGCGCCTGCTGAAAGTCGCTTATATCGTCGCTCACGGCGTTGACGCTCAGGCACAGGTCATGTTCGGCGGCTTACTGTTCAACAGCGAAGAAGGCACAAACTACCTGGCGCGTGTGCTCGCCATCTACGAAGACGACCCCTTCCGCGAAGACCACAACTGGTACATGGATAGTGTGGCCGTCCACAACTACAACTACGCCTGGCGCAGCGGCTGGCTCGTGCGCTGGGTTCGCGAAACACTCCGTGCCTATCAGCTTGAACGCCCCATCTGGTTAAACGAAACGGGCGCGCCTGTCTGGGACGATTATCCCGGCCCAACGTGGGCCAACGAACCCGACGACCATGCCCTGCGTGTCACACAGGAACAGCAGGCGTGGTTCCTGATTCAAAGCGCCACTTATGCCTGGTATGAGGGCGCGGACGTTATCTTCTTCCACCAACTGTACGACGACTGTGGTAACCAACCGCCGGGCACCGACTTCGCGCCGGACGATAGTCAGTTCGGCGACGCCTTCGGCATTTACCGCAACGAGGCCAACGCGCTGTGTTTCAGCCAACACCCACAGCCGGGCAGCGCACGTCCCGTCGCCCAATCCTTTCAACTGCTGGCACAGGTTTTTGGCACAGCGCCGTTTCGCAGCGTGCAGATGCTTTCTGAGGAAACGGATGACGCCGTGATCATCAGTTTTGACCTCGGTATCCGCCAGGTGGTTGTGTTTTGGAATCGTTCGCTGGAAAATGTAAAAGTGGATATTCCGTCTGGAGTCGGGACGGCGCATCTGGTGTCATTGACCTTAAACAGCCCATTAACGGCAGACACGGCTTCCGGCTACGAAATCGACCTGCCAGCCGCCATCCCCGATGGCTTTCCCTTCCTTAATCCAGGGGATGTGTCAGGCATTGGGGGGCCGCCGTATTTGTTGATTGAAGGGCAAGCACCAGCATTAACAGGGCCATAACATCGAACTGATGCTGCGGATAAAGGGCATCATCTGTTACCATAGAAGCAAAAGGGGGTGCGAAATCAGTACATGGAGATTCAGCCAGTCGAGAATCCCTCGGACGACACTTTAGCCAACAGACCACCCATTTGGAAGCGCGTTGTTGAGCCTGCATCCGAAATCGCCAATGGGGAACAGCGGCGTCAGTCCCGCTTGTTGACCGTCCTGCTGTCGATTTTCATCCCTGCGGGTTTTCTGGTGATCCTGCTGCCATCGCTGGTTATCAGACCGAACCCGTTCATGGACTCCATTGATCTGGGTGTCATGGTCATCGCTGGCCTGCTGATGCTGCTCTGTTATGCTCTGGCGCGCAGCGGACGTTATCAGGAAGCCGTAGTGCTGACAGCAGCGGTATTCTCCCTGGCCGCGCTGATCATCGCCTTACCGGAACCCGATACCGGATCAGACATCGGCGCACTGTACGCCACCATCTTCACCCTTTTGTTCGTCAATCTGTTTCTGTCGCTGCGCGCAACCCTCATCGTCGCAGGCTTGAACGCGCTGGGTATACTGGCGCTGCCGCTGCTCTCCCCGCAGCTTGAATGGTCGTCTATCATCGCCGGGCCGCTGGCATTTCTCGTACTGTCAACAATCTTGGTGCTGGTCACTGCCCAGCAGCGCACGCAGACTGAACGTGACCGTCAGGCGCAGCTTGCAGAAAACGAAAATCGTTATCGGCTGCTGGCGGAAAACGCCACCGATATGATTACGACCACCACCGCCGAAGGTGCATTCCTGTATGTTTCCCCCGCATCCTATGCGCTTCTAGGCTACAACCCACAGGAAGTCGTGGGCCGTAACATCAATGAGTTCCTCCACGATGAGGACAAGGAATCGCTAAAAGACTTATACAAAGTAATCATCGATCAGGGTGAAAATAACACCTCCAGCTACCGGCTGCGCCATCGTGATGGGCATTATATCTGGCTGGAGGCAACCAGTCGCGTCGTCAACGGCGGCGGTATCGCGGAACGCATCATCTCTGTTTCCCGCGACACCACCGCGCGCAAAAACGCCGAGATCGCTCTGCGCGACAGCGAAGCCAAATATCGGATGCTCATCGAACAGGCAGCAGATGGTATCTTTATCACCGACAGCGACGGCAATCTGATTGACGTGAATCCCAAAGGCTGCCGTATGCTGGATTACACTCGCGAAGAACTGCTGGGGATGAAATTCCTTGATCTGATGGTGTCCGGCAGTCCGCAGGGCATTACCCGCGCCAGCAAAGCCAGCACCCTCGATGAGCGCCGCCTGAAGCGCAAGGATGGCGCCGCGTTACCCGTTGAAATGAGCGCCAAACAGCTTCAGGATGGCCGTGTGCAGGCCATTGTCCGCGACATCACGGAACGCAAACAGGCCGAATCGCAGCGGCTCGAACTGGCTGTGGAACGTGAACGTGTAGAAGTGCTGCGCCGCTTTATCAGCGATGCATCCCACGACCTGCGCACGCCGCTTTCAGTCATGCGCACGAGCCTCTATCTGCTCAAGCGCACGCTCCCCGAAGTACAGTTTGAAAAAGGGCAGAGTCACGTTCAACTGCTGGACGAACAAATCAAGCGCATTGAAACGCTGCTCAATGACCTGCTGACCATGTCCAACCTGGATCGTGCCGACGCCGATACCTTTGAGTTCCGCCCTTGCGATGTCAACATCCTCCTCAAGCAGATCATCGCTGACTATGAAGATACCATCGACGAGAAGAAGCACACCGTCGAACTGATTGAAGGCGACATTCCCCGTATTCAGGCGGATACCCAGAAACTGCGGCGTGCCTTCGAGGCCATTCTGGATAACGCCATCAACTACACGCCTGATGGGGGACACATCCAATTAACGACGCTGAAATCCGAAGTCGAGGTCGTCGTAGAAGTCAAAGACAATGGCATCGGTATCAATGCATTCGATTTGCCGCACATCTTTGATCGTTTCTATCGGGTTGATAAGGCCCGCCGCCTCGAAAAAGGAGGCATGGGCCTGGGCCTAGCCATTGCCCGCCGCGTGGTACAGGTACACAGCGGTAAAATCACTGTCGAGAGTACATTAGGAGAAGGCAGCACCTTTCGCATACTGCTGCCGCAAAAGATTTTGGTACACCGTTAGGAGCATAATCCATGTCTGCCGTTATCGAAGCCGAGTTGTTATCCCGCAATTTCGGGACGCTAAAAGCCGTAGACAGTCTGACATTTAAGGTGGAGGCTGGCGAAGTCTTTGGGATGCTGGGGCCAAACGGCGCTGGCAAAACGACCACAGTGCGGCTTATCAATGGCTTGCTTGCGCCAACCACAGGCACCATCCGCGTCCTGGACTTTGACCCCGTACTGGATGGAGATCGCGTGCGTGCGCAGACAGGCGTATTGACCGAAACGCCCTCACTGTATGAACGCCTGAGCGCGCGTGACAATTTACTGCTGTTTGGCCGACTGTACCGCGTACCCCAAAACCAGCTCAACGCGCGTGTGGATGCTGTCCTCGACGAGTTGGGCTTAAGCAAGCGCGCCCGCGATAAGGCTGGCGGCTACAGCAAAGGCATGAAGCAGCGGCTGGCGATTGCCCGCGCCTTGCTGCACGAACCGCAAATCCTCTTTCTGGACGAGCCAACTGCTGGGTTGGACCCTGAAGCCGCGCGCCATGTCACCGACTTAATTGAGCAGATGAGCCGCGAACGTGGCCGCACGGTCCTGCTTTGCAGCCATAACCTGACCGAAGCCCAAAAACTGTGTGATCGTGTGGCCGTGATGAATCAGGGGCGGCTGCTGGCGTTGGGTTCGCCAGCACAGCTTGCGCGTGAGTTGTGGCGCAGCACCTGGGTGGACATCGAACTGCGCAGCGCACCGGCGGAAACGCTCGTCAGCGCCATGCGCAGCGCCCCCGGTGTCAAGGAAGTTACGCTGGAAAAAATGATGCTTGCCGTTCAGGTCGAGGCAGAAGATGTGATCCCGCAGACTGTGGCTCATCTGGCTTCGCTCGGCGGGCAGATCATGCGTGTCAACCCGCGCGAACATTCTCTCGAAGAAATCTACTTCGAGTTGCAGAAACAGAATCATTAGGGCACCTGCCTTATCATGATCTTAATCCTCATCGCTCTCGATGGGGATTATTTTTGTCGGAATTCGACGTAAAATTAAGCATATGGATATGCAGCAGTAGGATTTATTTATGAACTGGAACGCCATTCTTACCATCGCTCAAAAAGACCTTCGCGAAGTCCTTCAGAATAAAATGGCGTGGCAGCCAGCGCTGATCGTGCCGCTGATTTTTGTCGTCGTTCTTCCGCTGCTGATGATCGTCGGGCCACAGGTTATTCGTATTCCTGAAGACGAACTCAGCCAGGAAATGGGCGATCTGGATACGATGCTGGCCAACATGCCGCCCGAAATGCACGCGCAAGTTGATGGACTGGAAGGGTTGCAAATCTGGGTTGTCCTGCTGGCGGGATTTATGTTCGCCCCCATGTTCCTGATTATCCCCATCATGCTGGCCAGCGTCGTCGGGGCAGAAAGTTTCGTCGGGGAACGTGAGCGCAAAACGTTGGAAGCCCTGCTTTACACTCCGGTGACAGATCGGGAATTATTTCTCGGCAAGGTGTTAGCGTCAGTCATTCCAGCGATTGCCATCACGTTGTTGAGTTTCATCGCCTACGCCATTGTCGTCAACCTGTCTGCGCTGCCTATCATGGGGCGCATCTGGTTTCCCCTGCCGACATGGTATCCCCTGATTCTTTGGGTCGCCCCGGCGGTAGCGACAATGGGCATGGCGGCATCCGTGCTGGTCTCCTCGCGTGTCACCACCTTCATGGAAGCCTATCAGACCAGCGGCATGTTGATACTGCCAGTGATTGTGCTCATGATCGGGCAGATTGCGGGCGTGGTGTATCTCAGTGTGGGATTCGCTGTCGGTTTGGGTATCGTGTTATGGTTAATTGATGCCGGGCTGATTTATTTTGGCATCAAACAGTTCCGGCGGGCAGAACTCATCGCGAAATTATAAGAACGGCCTTGTCGCATTGCATTTTGTAGTCGTAGTTAAAAATTGTTTTTTTGTGAGGAAAGATGGCTATTCGTACCTGTTTAATAATAGGCGCAGGATTGTCAGGGTTAATCGCCGCCCGCACATTACAACAGCATGGGGTACAGGTCACCGTACTGGATAAAGGACGCGGCGTAGGGGGGCGCATGGCCACCCGCCACATCGACAAAGCCGTCTTTGATCATGGAGCACAGTATTTCACAGCCCGCGATGATCGTTTTGTGCGATTAGTCAACAAATGGATAGAAGCAGGCATCGTCGTCGAATGGGCGCAGGGCTTTCATGCCGCCCAGAAGGGTGAAATCACCCCGGCGGGCCTGGGACAGGCACGCTATCGCGGCAAATACGGCATGACCGATATTCCCAAATATCTGGCGCAAGGACTGGATGTTCGCCTCGAACAGACCGTTACGCGGGTCGATTTGCGCGATGATGGCTGGCATGTCGCCGTGCAATCCGGTGCCGTCTTCAATGCACAGGCCCTGCTGCTCACCCCACCCATTCCTCAATCGCTGCAACTGCTGGACACGGGCAGTTACCGCCTGCCGGAAAACATTCGCGCCGAACTGGAAGTCGTCGGGGCCACCTACGCACCGTGTTTTGCGGTCATGGCCACGCTCGACAGACCCAGCCAGATACCCGACCCCGGCAGTCTGTGGCTGTCAGGCAATCCCGTTTCGTGGATCGCTGACAATCACTGCAAGGGAATTTCGCCCAACGCTTATGCCGTGACCATTCATGCAGGCACTGGTTTCAGCCGCGAACATTTCGATCACGATCAGGATGAAGTCGCGCATCTCATGTTAGACGCCTGTTCAGAATGGCTTGGGGCAGCCGTCTGCAATTATCAGGTGCATCGCTGGCGCTACAGCATCCCCGAACTCGTTTACAGTGAGCCGTGTCTGTTCATGCCGGGCAAGTATCCTCTGGCGATGGCCGGGGAAGCCTATTTCGGCCCCAGAGTCGAAGGTGCAGCCATGTCAGGATTGATGGCGGCGGAACAGCTTGTTACTTCTTGATTCATCATCATGCCGTCCGTTTGAATCATGACATCCCGCATTAAAGGTTCGATTGAACCTCAAATGAATCTCCTTTTGTGCTATCGTAGATCACAGCGGAGGTTCTCATACGTTGTACTTTCACTTTTCACTCATCACTTTTCACTCATTGCTCATTGCTCATTGCTCGTTACTCAGTTTTGTACGGTCTGATTTCACATCAGTCGCAACTCCTGTGTTTTGAACAGGTTAGAATTGTAATTTTGCTTGGCAACGAAAATCGGAATCGCGATACAATCAACAAAGTGCGTGGTATTCACACGGAAAAGGGTACGCCTATGGCATCCAGTGCTTCGACTTTTATCAACCGTTTATGGCGTAATGGAAAAGATTTGTTTTTTGTCCGGCGAGCACCCAAATGGCTGGGGCTGTCAAAGGAATGGGACCCGCCTGAGGATGAGGCGACCTTCCAGGATTTATTACAGCGCGACGATTTTCTCTCGGTCAAGGACTTCCCCGAAGATGAACTGACCAAACATCCGGTCATCGTGCAGGACATGAACGACCTGCGCCAGTACCTCGTCCCTACTTTCTACGAGATGAGCCAGAAATCCAAGTACTACCAGAACATGTACTACTTCTATCAGTGGATTTTCATCATTGGTGCCTTCCTCACCACCTTGTTTGGTACTTTCGCGACCTACACCATTGTGCCCACTGAAACAACAACAGTGGTAGCCACAGCCGCGCCAGATGCTGCGCAGGGAACCAGTGACGAGCCGACCACCACGACCACCACAGTAACCAGTGGCAGCAACACCCTTTCACAGGTTTTTAGCATTATCACCGCCGTGATTGGTGCCATCACAGCCTTTACGACGACGCTGAGCAATCGCCATGAACCGCAAAAGCGCTGGGGGAACACCCGCCGCCTTGCCGAGGAAATGCGTATGCACTATTACACGTACGTCTCCCACCAAACGCCTTATGACGGCGGGGATCGTTTATCGAAACTGCGCGAGAACATCATGAAGATCAAGGAGCAGGAATATGTCTAAGGAAGCCCCCAAGCACCACCAAACAAGACTTGGAGTATCTATTCAAACTGTATCTTCAGAAGCGGCTCGCCTCACAGACCAATTTCTATGAGACGCGCGTGCGTGAAAATGAACTCAACTCCAATTTCACGTTCACCGCTGCTACCCTCGTGATGACCCTTTCGTCGCTGTTCGCCACCATTGGAGCCTCCGATCCCGGCGGCTCTACACGTGGGCTTGTCGTCGCGGCAGCCGTTCTACCCGCCTTCGCTGCACTGCTGGCGGGCTTTCGTCAGCTTTATGGATGGGATCGTCAGGTGGCAATCTATCGTAGCGCCAAGCTTGGCAGAACGCGCCTCGCTGATTGTGCCCGATAACGACCTGATTGCGGAAAGCGACATCGCTCAGGTTTACCCGTGCCTGATCGCCAGCACAGAGTTGGTGCTCACCAATGAAGTCAACCAGTGGGGGCAGTTCCTGCTCGACAAGGAGAAACAAAACGAGCAGGAAGTGGACCGTATCGAGGTTATCGATTCGACAACACAGCGCGAACAGGTACGCGCCTACTCGCAAACAGCAGAAATGGCTGCGGTGCAGGCAGCGCAGGAAGCCGAAGTGTCCAGCGAACCAACCGCCTACACTGGCGCACCTGCCGTTACCGTATCAGAATCCGCACCTGCCACTGATGCAAATGGGACAAATTCCGCAAACGGAAGCGCCCCGGCACCAGCGCCGCTGCCCGCTGATGGTGAAGCGGCTGGCTAATCGTGAATTTCCCGTAGGGGTTTGGCGTGCCAAACCCCTACTCAACATTTGCCGGAACTTACGCACTGCTTTCCGGGTTAATTCACAGGGGTCGGCGTCGGGCACAGCGGCGGCACGCCGAAGCGCTCACGTTCCTGACACGTCAGTTCACGCACATAACGGTTCTGTTCAATCCAGGATACCAGCGCCTCACTCGTGGTCAGAATCCGCCACAGCCGTACAGTGCCATCCCCTGAACTGGAGATGGCTTCACTGCCGTCCGCGTTAAACGCCACGCTGCGTACATCGTTGGTGTGTCCGACAAAGCGTTGCAGTTCGCTGCCGCTGGCAACGTCCCACAGGATGACTAACCTGTCACCGCCTGCCGAAATCAGGTACTGGCCGTTGGGGCTGTAGGCCACATCAAACACCTGCGCCGTGTGCCCTTCAAACGTCCGCAGGCGTGTGCCGCTGCTCACATCCCACAGCATCACCGTGTTGTCCGAAGATGACGAGACAAGCTGCTGCCCATCAGGGCTAAAGGCCACGCTCAGCACCCAATCGCCATGTCCCTGAAAGCGGCGGATTTCCTGTCCGTTTTCAGCGTCCCACAGAATCAGCAGTGTATCGCGTGAGCTTGAAACGATCATCGTGCCATCGGGGCTGTAGGCGACGCCGGTCACATGAAAGGTATGCCCGAACAGCCGGTTTAGCTGCGCGCCCGTTGCCAGGTCCCAGATGATAAGCGTATTGTCCTTTGAGCCGGACACCGCGCGGCTTTCATCGGGACTAAAGGCCACCGACAGTACACCGTTGCTGTGTCCATCGACACTGTCCAAACCGCCCATCTGATGGATGATTTCGCCTGTCTCGACGTTCCACAGAATCACGCTGTAATCTTCCGCGCCGGACAGCGCCCTCGTTCCGTCATGATTAAACCGCACCGTATTCACGGCGGCGCTGTGACCTTGCAGGCGGCGAATTTCTTCACCCGTGTCGGTGTTCCACAGCACGATTGAGCCATCTTCCAGCCCGGAAAGCGCCTGATGAGCCGTCGGACTGTAGTCCACACTCAGCACTTCCGTGCCCTGATTGACGGCTAAGATTTGCGCGCCGTTGTCCACATCCCATAACCGCAGCGTGCCATCCCACGAAGCCGACAATATGTTGCGGCCATCAGGGCTGAAGTCCAACCCATACACAGGGAAGGTATGTCCAAGGTAACGGTAAACCACAGCGCCTGTCTGCACATCCCACAGGATAATCGAAGTGTCTTCGCTGGTGGTCGCCATCCGTGTGCCATCGGGACTCAAGGCGATGCGTGTGATGCGCGCACTGTGCCCCTGATAGCTGCGCACAGGCTGTCCGGTTTCAAAACTCCACAGCGTGAGTTCGCTGTCGTTCTCGCCCGTGATCGCCCCGCTTTCGCCCGGCGCATAGGCCACGCTCCACACCGCATTATCCGATGAAGCAGCATCCTGCTCATTTTCCCGCAGGGTAAACAAAGGCTGTCCACTGTTGAGATTCCACAGAATAGCGCTGCCATCCTGTGAGCCAGACAGGACTGTAAATCCGCTGCTGCTGAAGGCCACCGCATTGACCACATCGCTATGGCCGGAGAGCGTGCGAATCGCTTGCCCGAAAGTCCCTGAGGACTCATCCGTATCCCACAGCATCAAGGTGCTGTCCTCGGAGCCGGAAATTGCTTTTGTGCCATCCGTATTAAACGCCACGCAGCGCACCGACGCCGAATGTCCAACAAACTGCTGCACAATTTCCCCGGTCTCGACATTCCACAGAATCAGCGTGCCGTCTGCCGATGCTGACAGGACACGCGTGCCATCCGGGCTGAACGCCACGTCCCACACCCAATCGCGATGGCCTTCCACCGCCGCTGTATTGGGGTCGTCCTGCGGGAACTCACGAATGATCTGCCCGCTGGCGACATTCCATAAAATCAGCGTGTTGCCGCGCGAACCGGAAATCGCGCGTGTCCCATCGGGGCTGTACTGTACACTCGTGACGCGCGAGTCGTGCCCATTGTAAATGCGCCGGGTTCCCGGTGCATAAGCCGCCGCCGCCAGCGTGTTCAGCGTTTGCACCGAAGGGATGCCCGTCCGGTTCGCCTCCAGCGCTAACAGGATTGCCAGGTCAGGATTGTTGTTGCTGAGTGCCAACTGCGCGCCCGACACAAACGCCAGCGAACGCGCCTGCACTTCATTGGCTTGCGCCACCGCCGCCGCCGTTGCCGCGTTATCCTGCTGGATAAGCGCTTCGCCCTGCGCTACTGTGGCCGTCCCTGCCTGAAACAGCGCTTCCCCCTGCGCGTTCGTAGCAGTTGCTGCGTTGTTTTGCGCAATCTGCGATTGGTTAAACGCCAGCAGTGACAATACGCCTGCGATCACCGCCGCCGCCGTCATCACCGCGACCAGCAACCGCAAACGCTGGCGTGAACGCGCCTCTGTGGCCTTCTCCCGCGCAGCGCGCGCCGCTTCTTCGGCACGTTCATGCTCGCGCCGTGTTAGGCTGTCGCGCAGATACTGATCTTCTTCCTGGGTCAGCGCAATATCCGATTGCAGCGCGTCAAATGCCTCGAACTGTTCCAGACGCGTCCCCGACGCCAGGAAACTGGCATCGCGGTTGGCATTGAGCCATTCTTCCGTCGCGCTTCCCAAACGCCGTTGTAAGCGCAGCGCTTCGCGGTTGTCGGTCAGCCATGCGCGCAGCCGTCCCCACTTGCGAATCAGCGCTTCGTGTGCCAGTTCAATCGTGGGCACACGCGTGATCGGATCGCGGTCAAACGTCAGCAGACGATATTTGCCGAACAGGTTAATCACCTGCTGCATCGCCTGACTCCCGTCCAGTGACGTGAGTTCCGTTTGCCGGACACGGCGGCGGGTATCTTCAGCGCCTTCGCCCAGCGTCACCAGACGCAGGAACATCTGCCGTGCCGCTTTCTTGCCAGCTGAATCCAGTTCGTTATACAAATCGTCTGCACGCTTCGCCAGCGCGCCAGAGACACCGCCAATGTTCTTATAGGATTCGACAGTCAGCCAGCGTCCGTCGCGCCGTTCAAAAAGCTCGGTGAGCGCGTATTGCAGCAGGGGCAGCGCGCCGGGCTGCTCGGCAACATCCGTCACAATCGACGTGACCAGCCCCACTTCCAGCCCCAGGCCGCTGTTCTCAGCAGGCAGCGAAATCGCTCGTTCCAGTTCTTCATTGCTCAGCGGCAGCACGACTTCGGTGTGTTCGCGCACCAGTTCGCCAAATTCGGGATACAGCAGCGGGCGATCATAAAAGTCTGCGCGCATCGTAACGATCAGGCGCAGGCGGCTGCTGGGAGTCTGTACCGCTGTGCGCAGACTGTCGAGGAACAGCGCACGGGTGTTTTCATCCTCAACCTGCGTGAAGATTTCCTCAAATTGGTCGATCAGCAGCACCAACTCGCTGGTGGCTTCACTGTTAGCGGCGGGCGGCAGGATTTGCTCGACAACGCGCGCGAGACCATGTTCATCCGTGCTCAGAGTCTCAAGCAGATGCTCAGGCGGTTTCACGGCAACACGCAGCAGCGCATCCGCCAGTTCCTGCACAGGTTGGCTGCCGGGAGCCATCTCCACGACGAACCAATCACTGGAGCCGAGCAGCGCGCCACGCCGCAGCGCCGGGAGAATACCCGCCTTAATCACGCTGGATTTGCCGCTGCCGCTGGGGCCAATGACCGCCAGAAACCGTTCATTCTCGCCATCAAGGCGTTTCAACAGCCGTTCGGTCAGCGCCTCGCGTCCGAAGAAATCATCGGCATCCGCTTCTTCAAAGGCACGCAAGCCTTTATAGGGATTTTCCGGCTCAATGCCTTCAAATTCCGAGGACATGAACTCTTCGGTAATCCCCAGCCGCGCCAGCGCCGCCGCGTCCATACTGCCGGACGTTTCATCCTGTGTCGCTTCCGGCGGCAGGCTGTCCAGAGCCACCGTGCTCAACGCGCGCCGGAATTCCGCTGCCAGCGCCAGCACATTCGCATAACGCAGCGAGGGCGTCTTCGCCGTCGCCTTCTGGATGACGGTGTTCAGGACTTCCGGCAAATCCTGGCGCACCTCGTGAATCGCGGGCAGGGGTTCGCTGAGGTGCTTCATAATCATCGTCGAAGCAGGCGAGCCTTCAAAGGCATGTTTCCCCGCGACCATTTCATACAGCATCACGCCCATGCTGTAGATGTCCGTCTGCGGCGTTACCGGCTCCGTCATAATCTGTTCCGGCGCGATGTACGCCGGGGAGCCGACAATCCCTTCTTCCTCAGCAGCCGACTTTTCTTTTTCCTTCTCCGGGTCGGAGACTAGCGTTTTGGCGATACCGAAGTCTGCGAGGTAGGCATTGCGGTCATCGTCAAGCAGGATGTTGTCGGGTTTCAGGTCACGATGCACGACGCCGTTGCGATGCGCTACGTACAGCCCCGCCGCGATTTGATCGACAATCCGCAGCGTATCCTTGATGTCCAGTCTGCCGCGGTCCAGCAGACTTCGCAGGCTGCCGCCGCGCAGCCAGCGCATGACCAGATACGCACCGCCGGGGTCACGCCAGTAATCGAACAGCGGCACGATATGCGGATGCTCAAGCCGCGCCACGACTTGCGCTTCAGACTCAAAGCGGCGTACGAACTCCGGCTGATTCGCGTGTTCGGGCAAAATCACTTTCACAGCGACTTCACGCCCGATGATCGGCTGGAAAGCGCGGTAGACTGCCCCGAAGCCGCCTTCGCCAATCAACTGTTGCAGTTCATAGCCGCGCAGCACTTGTCCACTTAAATCATTCATAGGGCTAAATCCTGCCTGAAAAACAGGTGATAACAGGTAGAGTTACAGTTCTTGTTACACCATAGTACATCAAATAATGGTATAGTTCCCATTATCTAATGCCTGATGAGGAACTTGCAACGGCTTGCATGAGGATTCTACGTCCCCTTTTCAACTTTTCTATCATTCTCCTGTTGATTTCTATCGTCGCCGTGCTGTGGGCCAAAGCCTTTGGCGAAATCCTGCCGCCGGGGAAATGGATGGCGTTTTCGTCGCAGCGGAACGGCGGCGACTGGGATATTTTTGTCAGTGACCTTCAGCGCGGACTCACCATTGCTTTAACCTACGACGACCATTCACAGGTGTTGGTCGCAGATTTGTACCCCACATGGTCGCCGGACGGGGAGTACATCACCTTCATGTCCTCGCGCGATACCAACTATGAACTGTACATCATGGATGCCGATGGCAGTCATCCACGCAATCTTTCCGGTGACGAAGGCTACGACGATGGTTATGGCGTCTGGTCGCCCGATGGCACGCAGATTCTGTTTTCGTCCAATCGCATCACAGGCAACTCCGACATTTATCTGGTAAATCCCGACAGCGGCAGCCTTCGGCAGCTTACCTTCAACGACAGCTACGATGGTTTCCCCTCGTGGTCACCCGACGGCACGCAGTTCGTTTACACCTCCTATCGCGAAGACAACGTTGAACTTTACCGCATGGACATCACAGGCAGCGAAGCACATCTGACCAACCTCACCGCCCATCTCTACGATGATTTCGCCCCCTCCTGGTCACCCGACGGGCGGTTTATTGCCTTCTTCTCCAACCGTGACGGGCAGAACGAAATCTACATCATGGACGCAGACGGCAGCAACCAGCGCCGCCTCACGCAGCATCCCGCCGACGACACCTACCCGATGTGGCTGCCCGATAATTCGGGGCTTCTGTTCACCAGCAACCGCGCAGGTGATGAGGAAATATTTTTACAGCCCATGTTGGATGGTCTTCCGGCAGGGGAGTTGCGCAACCTGACCAACAATCCCGCCAACGACCGCTTCGCCGCGATGAGGCCGTAAAGGAAGGCAAAAGTGACTCTAGGAATTATTCTGCCTGCTGTTCTCGCGTTCATGTTGCTTGTTGTAGATTTTTTCTTCCTGTGGATGATTTACAGGCAGTTGAAACAGGTGTGGTTCATGAATTTCCCCTGGGGAAAAACTGAAAGCGTTGCTGTCAGCGAGCAAAATATCCCACTACCTGACGATGCCCAGCCATTTGTTCAGCTTTTAGAGCAGTTCGGCTTTACGTTGTTGAAACAGGCATTACTCAGGTTCGATTATTCTGGAACAGAAATCATCCCATATATGAATGGGTTTTTATCAACGGCGACAAAACAATCTATCTCGAACTGGTCGACATAAAGTTTAACAAAGTGCCGCTTGTGGGCTTCCATTCATGGTTTCAGAACAACGCACTTCTCGAAACTTACTATCCCATCGGCGAAAACATTGATGAACCTAACTATATACATCTCATTTCGCAAAAGGCAGTTTAGGCGTTGCTTATGATTACCATATTAAAACCAACTGATAGAACTACATGCCAGACATGGGAACTAAAACGATTTGAAAACATGCGCCAGTTTTTACAGCATGAACCAAATGAAGAAAAAGATTATCGTAAACGTCGTTACAGAAGATTCACGCGAATATGCCTTCTTTGCGCCGTCCTGGAAGTTGTAGAGGTCATTATCTCTACGGGAATGATACTTGCGATATGGCTGCCAAAGAGTAATCAACGTGAGATTAGTGTTATTCTCTGCGGCTATTTTCTTTGTTAATATGTGGGCTATCTTACGCATCAATGCAATCCTAACCACCTAATTCCAGTGATGCAGACCATGCAAGGGTAAATCCAGCCCCTAATTAATCATCGTCCTCCACCATCCACAAGTCCGCCAGCTTTTGGTCTTGGCAAACGTCTCGTGCCAGCTAATCGGGCTGAGTCCCAGCTTCTCGCGAATCAGGTCAGGTTCCATGCCCGACACATAATCGCGCACGGCACACGTCCAGCGCAGCATCTCGAACGAGATTTTTTCGCCGATGTCCGCGCCCTTGCCGATGTCCTCCAGAATGTATTCCAGATTGCGCGCCGTGCAGTTGATGATCGTCTCGCGCGGCTGATACTGCGCCATGTATTCATCCAGCAGCGTAATCCACTCCGGGTCAAGCCGAATTTTGCGTTCCTTATAGATGTCGCGGGCTTTTTTGTGCTTGATGACGAGAATAGGGGTTTTGGGGTTAAGACGGTCAATGCTGCAGTCAGTTCATCGTTGATTCTTTTTGAGGCCCGTATCCAGAATAAGTCGGAAGAGCATCTCAGGTCGCGTATCGCGCTCGCCGCCGCCTTTCGCCGTTCGCTGCATCGTTCGGGCGAACAACAGGGCGCGCTCGATTTCCTCAAGCGACAGAATGGCGGCCAGCGGTGCCGGGCCTGATCGCTGGAGCACCGGTTTCGCCGGGTCGTGAGCGATGACCCCGTGCTCCGTCAGCCATTTGAAGTAGACTTTGAGCGTCGTCACCCGCCGCGCATACGATTTACGGCTGCATGGCACACCCCGTCCATTTTCCAACCAGTCCAAAAACTTGTTCAGCGCATCCGTGTTGTAGCGCCCAACCTGCGTTTTCTCACCCGTGAACTCCCCCAGAAGCTGCAAATCGGAGGTGAAGGCGCGAACCGTATGCTCGGATTTGCCTTCGTGTATCAAATGCTGTTGAAACAGCGCCAGCGTATCACGCAGCGCACTGTGACGATTCAGGTCATCGACTGAACCGGGCTGCGCAGGGAAAAGCGGAAGCTGTCGAACATCTGCCATCGGCGTACCCTTCCACTCGTAATGGCAACATTACTACTAATATTAGATTATCGAAACATGGTTGTAACGTCAAGCACTTCCGCATTTCAGAACTGCGTTATGACCCTTATTGACCCTTTATAGACCATTTTAATCTATTATAGACTTTAGAACGTATTTTTGCTATAATAAAGGAGCCGTAAAATCAGTGCTAAAGGTTGCCCATGAGCAAGATGAGTGAACACCTCAATGTGATTGCCAAATCAATGAAGTTTGATTTGATGGGGCGTTGGATTGAAGAGGAATGGATGCCTGCGCATCCCGATCAGGATTTACAAACGCTGTGGATACATTTCGACTGCGTCAACGACCTGGTGCTCAAGAAATTCGACAAGCGTCTGCTGCTGCCTGATGATTACGGTTTTAAGGGCTATCAGCCAATCAAGACCCCTGTGACAGTTCATATCTCCGCTTTCTCATTCACAGGCGATTTGACTTTCCGCACCGGGGCCTTTCTGTTCGAGTTTGAGAAGCTGCATCACGCCAACGGTCACATCCCTAAACTAGAAGTGCTCGTCATGGCGTCTTATTTTGCCGATGACGGACGCATGGCCTGTATTGCCAGCGTGCCCAAAGCCTTCATGAAAACCTGGGCAGCCTTCAGCGACGAATGCGCGCGTCTGGCGCGGGCATTTTCGCCCAGCTCCAAGGTCTATATTATCGGCGGCAGGTCTGCGGCCTTTGTCCCCTCCATTAGCTGGGACGAAGTTATTCTGCCCGCCAAACTGAAAGCTGAACTCCTCGAAGATGTCGAATCCTTCTTTACCAAAGGGGTCGGCGTGTACAAGCGCCTGAACATCAAGCCTTTCCGTAAACTGCTGCTGGCAGGCGTGCCCGGCACCGGCAAAACCATGCTGTGCTCGGCGCTGGCCAAGTGGGCGATTGACCGCGACTATCTGGTCATTTACATTTCCAGCGCGGACCAGCAGGGCGCAACCTTTGGCAAGATTCAGCAGGCATTAGCTGTCGCCGCCCAATCCAAAGTACCCACCTTGATTCTGCTCGAAGAATTGGACGCCTACCTGCATAAGCAGGAAAAAGCGCTCGTGCTGAACGTACTCGATGGCTCCGAATCCTTCGACAACGAAAAAGGCTCGCTGCTGATTGCCACTACCAACTACCCTGAAGTCATCGACGAGCGTATCATGAAGCGTCCGGGGCGTCTGGATCGTATCTTCATCATTCCCGAAACCCGCACCGCAGACGACGCCGAAAAGATGCTGCGCAAGTATCTGGGGATCATGTGGAATGACGAACACCTGACGCTTGTCCCGCAGCTTGTCGGCTTCCCCGGCGCTTTCATTCGTGAAGTAGCCGTCTATGCCCTGACCCAGGTCGCCTATACCGATTTGCAGAACCTTCCCCTTGACCTGCTCCAGCGTTCTTTCGACGGGCTGAAAGAACAGATGCGCGCCAAAGAAGAATTCCTCACCCAGCGCAATCAAAACAACCAGTAATTCCCCTTGCAGGCCTGGGAAAACGCCTCCTCAGGCCTGTCTTTGTAGCTTGTGTCATATCACAGGTTAGAAATCTTAGTAATCTAGCACAAGCGTTTTGCTTGACATCGCGTCTAGAATGGTGCAAACTCACACCTTTAAGAAACGTCAATAAAGTTTTAAATCAGTTGAGTTTTAAGGAGTAGTGTACCCTTGGCAGTCCTTATGGAGGTGAAAAACCTCGTCACCCGCTTTTATACCCAAGAAGGGATAGTCCACGCCGTCAACGACGTGTCCTATGCGCTTCAGGAAGGGGAAACGCTGGGTATCGTCGGGGAAAGCGGCAGCGGCAAGAGTGTCCATGTGCTGTCGATTATGGGATTGATTCCTAGCCCACCTGGTAAGATTGAGCAGGGCGAAGTGTTATTCCGTGGGCGCGATCTTCTTAAACTCAAGGCGGAAGAAATGCGCCTGGTACGTGGCGCAGAAATCGCCATGATTTTCCAGGACCCGATGACCTCGCTTAATCCTGTGCTCACCGTGGGCACGCAAATCACCGAAGCCTTGAAACTTCACCTTGGCATGAGCAACACCGCTGCCAACACCCGCGCCGCAGAACTCTTGGACATGGTGGGGATTTCCGACGCCCGCAAGCGTCTGGACAACTACCCGCATCAGTTCTCCGGTGGTATGCGTCAGCGCGTGATGATCGCTATGGCCTTGTCCTGCAATCCCAAATTACTGATTGCCGACGAACCTACAACGGCGCTTGATGTGACGATTCAGGCACAAATTGTCGAACTGGTGAAACGCCTGCGCGACGAACTGCGCATGGCCATGATCTGGATTACCCACGATCTCGGCGTAGTCGCTGGTCTCGCGGATACCATTCAGGTGATGTACGGCGGACGTATCGTGGAACGCGGCCCCATTCGGGAAGTGTTCGCCGACCCGCGCCACCCCTATACCCTGGGGCTGCTGCGCTCTCTGCCTCGCCTCGACCAGAACAGCAAAAACTCCAAACTCGTTCAGATCGAAGGCGCGCCGCCTGACATGCGTTACTTATCGACAGGCTGTTCATTTGCGCCGCGCTGCTCTTACTGCATCGAACGGTGTAACCAGGAAAGACCACCGCTTGATACTGTCAAAGAAGGCGGCAATCAACACTTAGCAGCTTGCTGGGTCGATGTACGTGAGGGGGTAACGCAACGTGGTTAACGCACCTATTCAACAAGAAGCCGCGCAGACAGCCAGCGGTGGACGCGAAGCGCTGTTGCAAGTGCGTGGATTGAAAAAACATTTCCCGATTGTTTCTGGTATCGTCTTCCAGCGACAGGTGGGAGCCGTCAAAGCCGTTGATGATGTAAGCTTTGATGTGTACAAAGGCGAGACGTTGGGTCTGGTCGGGGAATCCGGCTGCGGCAAAAGCACCACAGGCCGCACGGTTCTGCAACTCTACAAACCCACGTCCGGCTCTGTAGTATTTGAAGGTCGTGAATTAACAACTATCGCTGCTGAAGAACTGCGCCGTATGCGCAAGCGTATGCAAATTATCTTCCAGGACCCGTTTGCTTCGCTCAATCCCCGCATGACGGTAGGCAGCATCATCAGCGAGCCGCTGGTCATCCACAAGATGTATAACAACCGGCGCGAACAACAGGAATATGTTGAAGGTTTGATGGAACGTGTGGGCCTGAACCCCTTCTACATCAACCGCTATCCGCATGAATTCTCCGGTGGTCAGCGCCAGCGTATCGGTATTGCGCGCGCGCTTGCCCTCAAGCCCTCATTTATCGTTGCCGATGAACCGATTTCCGCGCTGGATGTCTCCATTCAGGCGCAGGTCATCAACCTGCTCTCCGATTTGCAGCAGGAATTAGGCTTGACCTATCTGTTCATCGCCCACGACTTAAGCATGGTACGCCACATCTGTGATCGCGTGGCCGTCATGTATCTGGGCAAAATCGTTGAATTGGGTCCGACGGATGAAGTCTACGATAACCCGCAGCACCCCTACACACAGGCGCTGCTATCTGCCGTGCCTATCCCCGACCCCGTTGCCGAAGCCAAGCGCCAGCGCGTCATCCTCACCGGTGATGTGCCCAGCCCGGCCCGCCCGCCGATTGGCTGCAACTTCAACACCCGCTGCCCCGTTCACTTTGACTATTGTCATCATGACCCTGACCCGGCGCTGATCGAAGTCCTGCCCGGTCACTGGGCAGCCTGCCACCGGGTCACACCCTAAAATGACTATCACAATCCCCTCTCATCGCAGAGGGGATTTTATTTCCGACAGGTGCGCTTTTCTGTGCCGGACGCGCCTTTAAGGCCTCTGGCTCCAAACCTTCAACGGCGCTGCTCACCGCGTTCGCCCTGAGCATGAGAACACTTCTAGACCTGCTGCTGGCTCAATGAGGTCATGGGCAGCACCTTGTGATCTCACGCGGCGCATCGTAGCAAAGCAGCAGGCGGTTGGAACATGCAGGGTAAAAGCGCTCAGGTGACTTTGGCACGGTTCCATGATATTTACGTTCGTGGGTTCACATTCCGTCATATACTAGACAATAAATTCACCTAGCCGGAAAGAGTAAACCTATGAGCCAGTTGAAAGTGCGCCCCTCCAACGATAATGTGCGTCTGCGTCAGGCTCCGGTGGACGGCGCGCCAATCGGACAGGTGCATAGCAGAGATGTCCTAGAGGTGTTGGACGCAGCGGAAGAAGCTCAGGCCAAAATCGGTAAAGCTGATCAGTGGATTAAGGTACGCACAGAAGCCGGTTTAGTGGGGTATGTTTCAGCAGGCTTTTTAAAGGTTGAAGTCGGTTTTCAGGCGGCCCCGGCAGCCACCACAGCTTCGACAAGCGCCACACAGCCCGCCGCCGCTGCCTCGACGCCTGCGCCCTCGCCAGCCCCCGCCGCCACACAGCCCGCCGCGCAGCCCGTTACCCAGCCTGCCGTTTCGGTTGCCGCCCCTTCGGCCAATGATGAAACGCGCATCCGTCGGGCCGCGTTTGCCATCACCGCCGCGTTTGAAGGACATGGTTATGCGGCGTTCCAGAACTTTGACAGCGGCGTCATCAGCTACGGGCGCTTTCAGTTTACGCTGTCCGGCGGCAGCTTAGTGACCGTCGTCAACAACTATCTGGCGGTTTCCACATCCAAAATTGCCGATGACTTGCGCGCGAATTACCAGCAGCGCATCAGCGCCAAGGATGAGACACTGCGCGGGGATGCCCACCTCAAGGAACTGTTGGTGATGGCCGCCAGTGAAAAGGAAATGCAGAACGCGCAGGACGAAGCCGCGCGCGTGGGCTACTGGCAGCAGATGCTTGACCTGAGCGCGACTCCGCGTGGGCTGCAACTGCCGTTGAGCCTCGCGCTGGGGTTTGACATGGCCATCAATCACGGCTTGCGCCATCAGCATTTTGGCAACGCCGAAACCGCGCTCGGTGTTCAGCCGCGCAGCATGGTGGGCATCAACGGCCTCACCGAGCAGCAGCTTATCACTGAAGTCGCCAAGCAGCGCCGCGATTTTATGTATCGCTTTGCCGAGAAAAACAACTTCCCCGGCCTGAAAGTGCGCGGGGATTTCTGGGCAGCGCTGGTGGCAAAAGGTGACTGGAACCTGCAAGGCGATGTCAACGGCAATGTCAATGTGAACGGCAAAACCGTGCAGGTGCGCAATCCCTAACCGCCGCTTAAAGTCCGTGCGTTATACTAAACTAGACACCGTCGCTCAGGACGGCGGTGTTTGAGTTCTAATCAGCAGGAGTGTCATTGAACCTTCCAACGCCGACGACTACCGACGAAAATCCCAAACCAAAGACGCCGCTGCTGCCTCCCGTAGCAATATGGCGCTTGATTGCCATCGCGGCATTCGCCTTCGCCCTGACGTTGAATTCCAACACGCTTAATCCCACGATTTACACGCACAAGATGCGCCTGTTTGTGCCCAGTGATCCTAATGCCGCCAGTGGTCTGGTGCGCTTCGCTGGCTTAATTATCGCCGCCATCACCCAACCGTTGGTGGGTATTCTCTCTGACCGCACACGTTCACGCTGGGGACGACGCCTGCCGTATTTCGCGGTAGGCACCGTCAGCGCTGTGATTTTCCTCTACGGGCTGGCCGCGTCCCAGGAGTTGATTACGTTTGTAGCCTTTGCCATGCTGGCGCAGGTCGCGCTGAATATTGTGCAGGGTCCCTGGCAGGCGCTAATCCCCGATCAGGTGCCAGAAACCCAGCGCGGGCGTGCATCGGGCATTCGTGCCATGCTGGACATCATGGCGGTGGTGGTCGGCGGCTTGGTCGTGCCGCGCGTCGTGGCGCAGTACGAGTCGCTGGGCATCAGCGCGATTCTGCTGGCGATCAGCATCCCGGTTGCGGCGCTGATTACCGCCCTGGGGGTAACGGCCTACACCATACGCGACACCCATCATGCAGCAGTTTCCGTACCCAAACCACCATCGTCGCCCAACAAGGTTTCATTTCTGGCCCGCGCCTTTGACGTGGATTTCAAGCAGTATCCGGCGTTTCGCTGGTGGCTGATTAACCGCTTCCTGTTCTGGACGGGCACGGTGGGCTTGAGCAACTTCCTCATCAACTACGCGATTGATGTGCTGGGCATGACGGTGCGCGGCGCGAACGAATACTACAGCGAAGTGGCCGTGTGGCTGGGACTGTCGCTGCTGGTGGCGGCGCTGCCTTCCGGCTGGCTGTCTGACCGCATCGGACGCAAGCCGCTGATTATCGCTGCCGGGCTGATTGCAGCATTCGGCACGCTGCCGTTTGTGCTGTTTACGTGGCGTCCGATTTTGCTGGCGGGCGGTTCTGTGGTGGGCTTTGCGACGGGCGTCTTTTTAAGCGCGAACTGGGCGCTGGCGACGGAAATCGTGCCCCGACAGGAAGCCGCGCGTTATCTGGGCATTGCCAACATCGCCACAGCAATGGGCATCGGTGCGGGGGCACTGTTCGGCGTGGTCATCGATACCATTAACCGTACCGCTGGCAATCACGTCACAGGCTACCAGACGGTGTATGCCATCATGGCCATTATCTTTGTACTGAGTTCGTTCGTCATCTGGCGTATGCGTGTTCCCAAACGCGCGCCAATCGAGGATAATAATCCTGAATCAACAGAAAATTTGTCGATTTCTTAGATTGAACAACGCTTATGAAAATCCTTATCTTCTCCATGACGCCGCTGTTCCCTAGCCATGCGATGGGCGGCGCGCAAAAACAACTTAAACTGATCGCTCTGCATCTGGCGGAGCAGGGGCACATCGTCACAGTGGTCTGCACGCGGCGGCAGGATACCATGCAGCCCTTCAACTGGCATGACCGTGTGCGCGTGCTGCCGATTTTCCGCTTCAAGCAGCCGTACCCCGAACCCTATGCCACGCCCGCCTACAACATCGCGGCGGCGGTGCAGGACGTAGGTGAAATGCTGCATCACAACGATGTCTTTTATATCCACGACGGCGGGCTGATTTTCCCCTACAGCTATCAGGACATCCCGACGGTGATTTCACTGCGCAGCGTGGTCTATTCCGAGACGCTGCAAGCCGGGTTCCTGTTTCAGGGCGACTCGCTCATTCTGATTTCCGAGCATGAGCGCCGCTTCTACGAGGATACCGCCGGACGCTTTTCCCCGGATTACGCCGGACGCATCACGCTGATTCCCAATGGCTTCGACTGGTCGGAGTACAAGCCGCGCACGACGGAACGCATCCGCAAAATCGTGGACGTTGACCGCACGCAGACGCCGGTGATTCTGCACCCGCACCGCCCGGAACCCGACAAAGGCTTGCAGCAGACGATTGACGTGGTCGATTTGCTGGTTCACAAACACGGCCTCAGCAATGTCAAAACGCTGGTGCCCAAGTGGATAGACAGCACCATCGCCACCCATGTACGCGAGTTTTACGACAATGTTGAAACGCAGTTACAGCAGCGCGGCATCCGTGATAACTTCATCTTCCACGATTGGGTGCCCGAAGACCTGATGCCCGAATACTACAATCTCGGCAGCGTAACGCTGTGCCTCGGCAGCTTCGTCGAGACCTTCGGCAACGTGCCTTACGAGTCGCTGGGCTGCGGCACGCCTGCGGTCATTGCCCGCGTGGGGCCGCATCGCAGCAACCTGCCGGATGTGCTGGTCGATAAAGTAGACTTTGACGACGCGGACGCCGCCGCCGAACACGCCGCGCAAATCATCCATGAACAGCGCCGTACTTCAACCGATATGCTTGAATATCTTCACCGCCAGTATTCGATTGAGCAGATGATGCAGGCCTACGCCGCGACCATCACCGGAGCCAGCAAACGCGGCCCGCTGGGCTATCACATCCCGCGCATAGACGACACTACGACCTTTAAGCTGGCGTCGTGGTGTTATCTGTCGCCGCGCGGCATTTATCACGATTTCCGCGCCGATTACACGCATATCTCGGCGCTGGAGAGTCTGGTCACCCATTATCCGGCGGGCTTCACCTTCGCCCAGGCCAACGTCAGCCATGAAACGGTGATGGACTGGTATCGCGATGGTTATCTGGTGCCGCATCAAACAGGACAAGCCTCGTGAGTTCAACGAGCGCCACCAACCGACACCTGGGTTATCCCGACGACGCGCGCCTGCTGATTCTCAACGCCGATGACTTTGGCATGTGCCACGCCATTAACGAAGGCATCCTGCGCTGCATCACGCAGGGCGTAGTGCGCTCCACGACGCTGATGGTGCCCTGTCCCTGGGCGCTGCACGCCATGAACCAACTGCGCGCGCATCCTGAAATCACCTTTGGCATTCACCTGACGGCAATTTGCGACGGCGTGGACTACCGCTGGAAACCGCTGACGGCGCGCGACAAAGTGCCCTCGCTGGTGGATGAAACGGGTTACTTCTACCGCTTCGAGCGCATGGCTGACCTCTTTGCGCAGGTCGAGCTGGCGCAGTTGGAGCTGGAATTCCGCGCGCAGATTGAAACGGTGCTGGCGGCAGGGCTGAAGCCGACGCATCTGGATTGGCATTCGCTGCGGCTCAACGCCAGAACGGAGATTCCCGACCTGATGTTCAGGCTGGCGCGCGAATATGGGCTGGCGCTGCGTATGGCCAACGCGGCGATGCGGGCAAAGGTGCAGCAGCAGGGGCTGCCCTGCGTGGACTACGACTTTGTGGACAGCTATATGCTTGGCACAGAGGACAAGGCCGCGCGTTATGTGCAAATGCTGCGCGAACTGCCCGAAGGCCTGAGCGAGTGGGCGGTGCATCCGGGACTGGATGACCCCGAACTGCTGACCATCGAACCCGAAGGCAACCACTTCCGCCAGTTGGACGTGGATTTTCTGACATCCGCCGAGGCGCGCGAAGTCCTTCAACAGGAAGGGATTACGCTGTTGAGTTACGCGCCGCTTCAGCAGGTATGGCAAGCACGCTAAAGCCGTGCGTTATAATAGATTTGATGTGAGCACATAACGAGGAATCGCCATGAACCGCGCCTATCTTTCTCTTGGCTCGAACACACAACCGGAAGACCATCTGCGGCGGGCGGTAGGCTTGCTGCGTGACCGCTGCGACGCCATTTTCGGCGTGACCGTTTCGCCTGTTTACGAGTCGCCTGCTGTGGATGGCGAGGGGCGTTATCTCAACGCCGCCGTGCTGTTGGAAACCGAACTCTCGGCGCAGGGACTCAAGGATATGATCCTCAGCGACATTGAAAAGCGCCTGGGACGCACGCGTGGCACCTCTGAAGTCACGATTGACCTCGATCTGGTGCTGTTCAACAATGACCAGTTGCAGGTAGGCAAGCGCACCATCCCTGACCCCGCGATTGTCGAACATGCCTACGTCGCCGTGCCGCTGGCCGACATCGCGCCGGATTATGTATATCCCGCCACAGGTGAAACGCTGCAAACCATTGCCAGCAGTTTGCAGGACGCGGCAGATTTACACAAACGTGCTGACGTTAAACTTTAGTCGCTGATAGACGCCAGCACCGTCTCAAACACCTGCACATAGCTGTCCCATTCAGCGGCGGGAGCCGTCAGGTATGCGGTCAGCGTGATGTCGCCATGCTCAATGCTGCGCGTTTCGCTGCGCGTTTCAATGTCCGTGTTGAGCGCTGGCGGCGACTCGACAGCCCCAACGGCCAGCATAATCAGCGCCTGATCTTCGGCTGCGGCGAAAATAACCGACGGCGGCGCGCTGGCCTGTCCCGTAATTACGCGCCAACCTGCCGGGTACTGCACACGGAACACACCCGCATCGAAGATTTCGCCCGTGACGACAAACGCTGCCCCCGGCGTAAACGTCAACTGCGGCGGCTTTTCCACCGGGATACATCCAGCACAAAGCACAAACAAGATAAGCAGTATAGCAGTCACAGAGTTAAGTTTGGGAGCAAGGGGTTTATGCAGCTTAACTTTTAAATCTGCGAACAGGGCCAAATGCGCTTCCGTATGGCTCCCTTCTCCTCCGCGAAGCGCGTGGGAGAAGGGCTGGGGATGAGGGGCAAACGTCCCTTGCCAGGTTAGTTTCTTGACCTCCATAAACCGCTTGTTCAGCCACAAATGATTGGTCAACGGCGTAAATCCTGACCGTATTTCGCTGATCGCTAATCGCTGATCGCCGCTTGTTTTTCTCATGGCACGCGATTCGGGGTATCGGGATTGGTCGCCATGTCGCGCGAGGCGGGGTCGCCACACGAGAGAAAGCCTGCCCACTGCGCTACCTGCCATTGACCATCCGCCGTGCTTTCCATGCGCACGTAGATGCACACGCCGCTGAACCCCTGAGCATACTGATACGTGGCGATGACCTGCACATCCCAGTTTTGTCCATCAGGGGCGGCGCGCCGGAACACCGCGCTTTGCATGGAACCCCATTCCGGCGGCGTGTACCCGCGCACGCAGGCCGATACGCTGCCATCGGGACAGTCGGCCCGCACATACGCCTGCACCTGCGGCGACAGCAGCGCAAACGCGGCGTCGTCTTCACCAGATGCGGCGGCCTCGACAAAACGGACGGCGGCATCAAAGGCCGGAGTCGTGGGAGGAATCAGCGCGCTGGAAACCACCACCAGCAGAATCACCCCTCCAATAATCAAAAGTGCTATCCATAACAGTCGTTTTGATGACATATTTACCCTCTTGGGCGAATTATACATAAATCCAACGGGAATATTGACAGCGTAGATTATAATAATGGGATAAATTACGAGTATTTCAACAGAACCATGGATCAAGACAACCTCATTCTCATCGCGCCGCGTACACCGCGTGCCGACTCCGTAAAAAATCGTCGGCTGCTGCTGGATACCGCACGCCGCCTGTTTGACGAACAGGGTGTGGACGCAGTCTGCATGTCGGCAATTGCCGACGCGGCGGGTGTGGGCAAAGGCACGCTTTATCGCCATTTCACCAACAAAACGGAACTGTGTCAGGCGCTGCTGGATGACGATCAGCGTGATTTGCAGGAACGCACCTTGCAGCAAATGCGGTTGGGCGGCAGTCCTGCGATGCATCTGCGCTGGTTCCTGCCAGAAGTGGCGGCTTTTGTCGAACGCAACCGCGCCCTGCTGCATGTCAGCGTCCCCAGCGTAAATGAAAACGCGCTGGCTTACCCCGCCCATCTCTGGTGGCGGCAGACCATTCGCGGGCTGCTGCAAGCCATGCACGCCTCTGGCGACCTCGATTACCTCAGCGATGTGCTCTACGTCATGCTCGATGTGCAGACCATCCACTTTCAACGCACGCACGGCGGTTATTCGTTCGAGCGTATCATCAACAATCTGCTCGATACCCTGGATCGTTTAACAGTATAAACGGACTCTCGTCCGTTTCTAACGAATCTCTAATAGACATTAGCGATTGAGTGTGTTATTCTTCTTATCAGTTAAACGGACTACAGTCCGTTTCATTCTGAAAGTCATCTAATCTGGAGCATAATACACATGGCTACGTGGAATATCGATACGACTCATACCAACGTTGCGTTTTCAATCCGTCACATGATGGTCGCGACAGTTCGCGGACAGTTCGCCAACGTGACGGGCAGCGTCAACTTTGACCCCCAAAATCTGGCCGCTTCTTCTGTCGAAGCCACGATTGACGCCAGCACGATCAACACAGGCGTCGGTGATCGTGACAATCACCTGAAAAGCCCTGACTTCTTTGATGTCGCCAACAACCCCACGCTCACCTTTAAGAGCACTAAGGTGGAAGTGACAGGCGAAAACACCGCCAAAATCACCGGCGACCTGACCATTCGCGGCACCACCCGTCCCGTCGTACTGGACACCGAATTCAACGGCCAGTTCAAGGACCTCTACGGCAATCAGCGCGTCGCCTTCAGCAGCAAGACCAAGATCAACCGTGAAGACTGGAACCTGACCTGGAACGTGGCGCTCGAAACGGGCGGCTGGCTGGTCGGCAAGGACATCAGCATCGATCTCGACGTGGAAGCGGTTCTGGTGAGCGAAAACGTTACTGCGTAATCCCACATGCCATGTGGTGGTACGAGGGGCAGGGCAGCAGCCTTGCCCTTTTTGATTCTAGGCGGTCTGTGCCGCGCGCAGCGCATCACGAAGCTGCACGCTTTCGCGCAGCGTGTTGACTTCCAGCATCCCGTGTGGGCCGCTGCCTTTCATGTAGCGCACACACACCACGCCGTTAAAGTCCTTCAGCGCCGCCGCCGTTTTCGCCATGTCCACGCGCCCGCGTTCAAACGGCGTTTGCAGTTGGGCGCGCGCCGCCTGCCGCACATGCACATGCCGCGTCTTCGGCAGCAGCTTCACAATATCCTCGTGGAACACATCCTGACACACCAGCGTGCCCCAATCCACCGTCAGCAGCAGCCCCTCGACATCCTTCAGCAGTGAGTTAATGGTCTCCGGCTTTTGCGCCATCGAGTCCATGTGCGGCTCGATGCTGATGCTTAACCCCGCCTGTTTGCCCCAGTCCACCATCTCGCGCAGCGCATCACGCGTGCGTTCGTAGGCGGCACTGTCGTCGGCAGGATGCGCCAGCCCCGGCGACAGCGTAATCCCCGGCGTGCCCAGTGCCTGCGCAAACGGCACCAGCGCCTTGTACAGGTCGATTTCCTTGCGGCGGCGGTCTTTCGTCGGCTAACGAGATGCGCGGCAGCATCAGGTACAAGTCGCTCACATCGAGGTTGAACGCTTCCAGGTCGGCGCGGATTTCGGCGGCTTCCTTGCGTGGTTCGCTGGCGAGCGCGCCGCGTGTTGAGGCGTGCTGCCGCCAATATCGACGTAGCGGAAGCCCATGCGTGCAATCGTCCCCAACGCTTCGGTCAGCGTCAGGTCGTTAAATGCCCAGGTAGGCAGGCGATTTTCACAGTCCCATCGCCTTCGCTTCGTTCCACAGCGCGTCAAGCTGTTCCAGCGGATAGGTTTCCGCGCCGCTGACGTGTTCCTCGACATAGCGGAAGTGGCGGTAGAACTTGGCGTTGGTTTCGCGCAGCGCGCTTTCCGGGTCTTTCACCCCCAGCCAGTGCGCCCAGTTGACCAGCGCGAACAGCAGGTCGCCCACCTTCAAAGATGTGCCTGGCGCCTGCGCTGATGACTCCTCCATCTCCTCACGCACCTTGGCCGTCACATCGTCCAGCTTCTCCCAGTCGAAGCCGATTTTCGCCGCCTTCTGCCGGTACTGGTAGGCCTGCATCAGCGCGGGCAGTTCTCTGGCACGCCGTCCAGCAGCGACTGCGCACGGTGCCTTTTTCGGCGTGTTCCTGCTTTTCAGCGTGTCCCAGTTCGCCAGCACCTGTTCCGCGCCATCGACCTGTGCAAGCCAGTTCTTCAGACGTGTGGATGCTGCCACCAGCTTATTGTTAATGTGGCGCAGCACGTCGGTCATGCGGAACTCGCCCCGATCGACGGCACCCGCGTGTGCAGCACCACTTGCAGCAGCACATCGCCCAGTTCCTCGCTCAGCGACTGCCAGTCACCGTTGTCGATAGCTTCCAGCGCCTCGTGCGCTTCTTCCAGCATGTACGGGCGCAGCGACTCATGCGTCTGCTTTTTGCGGGCAGCCTCCGGCGCGCGCAGGTGGGCGATGATTTCGAAGCGCTGGTGCTTGGACATGCCGCCCAGCGCCGCATGAACAGCAGCGCGTCGCTGATGCCCTCGCGGCGCTGTCCACTGCACTCAGCGCCAGCCGTTCGAGGCGGGGCGTCGTCCGTGCCCACGTCATGCAGCAGCGTAACTTCAAACGTGTCGGGATACTGGTTCAGCAGCACGCGCTTGAGCGCTGGGAGGTTCTCCGCGCGCACATGCGGCCAGCAGCGCCGCCGTGTCAGGGTTGATCGGTGGGTGATGCATCGCCGCCAGACTTGCGCTGTCCAGCACCTGCAAGCCGTTCAGCGCGTTCACGCCCAGCAGCCGCAGCGCGGGTTCGACCACGCTGATGCCGCTGACGACCTTGACCGTCAGTCCGGCGTCGCGCGCCAGCGCCAGCAGCCGCGTCACCGTGCCGTCGCCGACCATCGGGTCACCGGCACGGCGTAGACCACATCCTCAAGCTGTGCCACGTCCAGCACGCGCGCATGCCATCGGGCGCGTCGTCGAGGGGGATGGTCAGCGTGCGGCGGCAGATGCGGCACGGTGGGATGTTGACCTGTGCGCAGGTACACGGTGCGCGCCGTCCAGCGCCCGCCATGCCCGCCGCGAGAGGTCGTCAATGTCCGGTCCCAGCCCGACAATCGTGAGAGTCATGAGGTTGAGTCTTTCTTCTGTTTACGTTCTATACGGTGTAAAGCGTCGAAAGCAATATCCCGCACGTACCAATCAGGGTCATCTAGTAGCCTTTTTTAAGGCAGTGATTGATTCTTCTCCAATTTTACCTAATGCTTCGACAACCCTTTGACGCACCTGTTCATCTACATCATGAAGTGCATCAATGAGTATAGGCAGTGTACGGAACAGCGCAAAATTTCCTTACAGGCAAAGTACGTCAGGCGAGTACCCTGATCTTCGTTTCGGCTCATATTGCTGGCTAATACAGGTAAACCGCTGTCATTTCCGAGTTCTGTGAAGTCCGGGTGCCAGCAATGCTCTGAACCGCTTTGTAAGGATGTTTCAGTAACGCCTCTAAAGACGGTGTTGCCGCCCCTGTCTCCAAGTTTGCCCAATGCCCGGAACAATCACGAAAAAACCACGCCGATCTGTGTTTCGCTGTAACAATTCAATCAAAGCAGGCACAGCCTCTACAGCCCCTAACGCGCCCAAAGAGGCTGCCGCATTACTACGCACAAAGCTCATCGCTGTCATGAAGCGCTTCAATCAATCCCTGAGCAGCAGAATCATCTTCATGATCTTTAGCGCTTGGGCGGCTTCAGCGCGGGCTTTAGGGTCTTCATCGTGCAGCGTTTCAATCAATATTGAACGGTACGTTTATCCCGCAGCCACTCCTAATCTGTTAGCATTAGCGCCAGCGAATACGCGGATTTTCGCGCAAAGCCTCCATCAGCGGAGCCACAACAGCAGGGGTAATACGCATCACTCTCAGCGCAGTGGACACTTCTA
Organism: Anaerolineae bacterium; assembly: GCA_046328675.1. Taxonomy (GTDB): domain Bacteria; phylum Chloroflexota; class Anaerolineae; order Aggregatilineales; family Phototrophicaceae; genus JACAER01. The sequence continues at coordinate 47,635 of JAXLWC010000003.1, read as the reverse complement.
TTTTCACATTGTCGTCATCATCCAGGTGTGTAAAGTCTGTATGTTGAGGAATCGCTGCCTTATAATGTAGATTACCTAGCATCGTCGCCGCGTTAGCTCCTCGCAACGGCATCTCCTTTTTCGAGCATTTCCAATAAAATCGCAGAACTCGGTAAGTGATGAAGGGCTGTAGCGATAAAGATGTGGGTAACGACCATTTGCGGGCAACATCCATCAGCAATGGCACAGTAGAAGCACGCCAATCAGACCAATTGCCCATGCCAGTGCGCTTAAAAGGAGTTTCCCTTTTCTAAGGGTTTTACTTTCAAGCAGCGCAAGGAGCTTTGGCAGAGCTGGCTTATATCTCTTGCTCTAAAAATGAATAGCCTTCAACTGTTGCTGATAATCCGTATTGTCCAGCGCCAACATCGCCTGTTCAATCGTGAATTGATCGTTCATACGACAGTCATATTCTACTTGTTAGCTGAAAAACGACGTTTGCAGGAAGCGCATCCCGTCGAAAATCTGCTGACGCGCGCCGCACTTCAGCGTCCCGCAATGTACGCCCTTAAGCCGCGTTTTCTCCACCGTCCACACTTTGGCAACCTCGACGATGCTTGCTTGTGGCAGGTTCGCCCGCCCGCTTCCAGCAGCACACTGCCCGCACGCTGGCTTTTTTCGCGTTGGAGGTCACGGCGCACACCACCACCGTCGTGATGCGGCTGTGGTTCAGGACATCTTCCCCAGACGACATGCGGATGGGCGATACCCTCGTCCGCCGCAGGGTGCAGCCAGCATACCTCTCCCTGATGAATCAGCCGCTGAGTCGCCGCACTGTCCGGCACATCCTGCTCCCGCAAAACTGCGCCAGCGCACGCTCCACCACCTCCTGCGGCGTCAGGTTCAGGCGCTGCGCCAGCGTTTCCACCTGCGCCAACAGCGCCTGCTGAATGCTGATTGTGCTGTCCATCATGCCTCTTTCACCTGCTTCTCCACCTGCCGCGCCGCCGTTTCATACAGCTCGGTTCCGCGCGGCTCAGCGTCCAGCACCTTCGGCGCCAGCGCGAACCCGCCGCTTTCCGCCAGCGACATCGCCGCCGCGCAGCGCACGTATACATCCGCATCGCGCAGCGCCCCCCGCAGCGCTTCTCTGGTTTTCTCATGTTCTCGGTGTCTCGGTGGTTCAATCGTCCCAGCGCGTGCCGCCGCATACCGTTCCTCAGCCGCGGTGTGCTGCATCATCTCCAGCAGGGCAGGCAGCGTTCGTTCGTCGCCAATTCACCCCAAAGCCTGCGCTGCCGCCACCCGCACCGCCATCTCCGCATCACGGATCGTCAGCAGCAGCGCATCCACCACACTGCCATCGCCTATGTATTGTAGCGCCCACGCCGCCTGCGCCCGCACCGCCGCATCCGCGTCATGCAGCCCTGTCAGCGCGCCCGCCATCGTCATCCCATTCAGCATTTAGGCCATCACTTCATCAACGCGAACCTGCTTTAAGCCCCTCTCCTGCCGCGAACCCTCCCGCTACGCGCCTAAATGGTGCAGGGGAGAGGAGTTTGGGTGGAAACCCTTATGGACTGTGTTCACATAAGCACATGAAAATCACCACATTCTCTCTTGGCGTTCTTGGCGTCTTGGCGGTTAGCTCTATCTTCAGGAGAAGTCTGCCGGCCAGGTTTGCCTCTCTGCCCACTCTCCCTACTTCTCATCCAGTGTTTGCATCAATGCCCGTGCAGTGCGCCGCCTTCTCGATGCAGGCCGGCACAATATTGGCGGCGTTGTCACTGTACTGATGCCAGTTCATCAGCCAGCCATCATCGCCCACACCCGCCAGACAAATCCCGCGATAGCCGCGCCAACGCAGCGCCCCGATTTCTTCGACAATCGTCATCGGCGCGCCGCGAATGCCCATCTCCTGGGTTGGCGCGTGCTGCTTCCAGCGCCCACGCCAGCGACTCGTCATCGGGTCGATAGGTGTTGGCATACGAAAAGCCGCTGTGCTCCGTGATGTAGGCAATGCTGCCCGCGCTGGTCGATTCAAAATCGAGGAACCAGGCGTTCGCCGTTCCGCGCCATAGGTATCCAACAGCGCGTGCGCCCCCAGACAGCCTGTTTCTTCCGCCCCCGTGAACGCCAGCCACACCTCAGTATGTTCCAGTGGATCTCTTTCAGATGCGCCCCCAGCCCCAGCAGGCAGGCCACGCCGTCGCGTTATCATTCGCGCCATCGACAAAGCCGCTGATCTCGTCTGCCAGCCCGATGCCAACCCCCGTCAAATTGCCAGAAGCTCAACTGTTGCAGCGGGTCAGCCGACTTCAGGCCTAACGCCTGCAAAATCTGCGCCACGCCGTTCGCCACCAGATTGCCCAGCCCAAAACTGAACAGCGGAACAGCGCGTTCATCTCCGGTGTGAATCGCCGAGGCGGTGCTTTGCCAGCGCCGTATGCCGGCAGCACCATTATGTTTACCGTTTCAGCGCGAGGCGTACCGCCCGCGCCTTGCCGTAGGTTTGCGCGGCGTCAGCATTTGCAGCGGCGATTTCTGCGCGCTGAACATGCCACGATAGCGCGAACGCCGCCCCCAGCGTCGCCAGCCCACCGAGGAATTTGCCCGTTTTGCCGCGTCCCAGCACATTTCGCGCCGAAGGCAATGACAAACGGCAGCAGTCCGGGTGAAATTCCAACTGTCCGCCGTCTCAAAGCCGATTTCCAGTGGCTCGCCCAGTCCCTGCTGGCGTAAATACCTGCTTGATGTACTCGCGCGCTCTTGCTTCTTCAGGGTTGCCTGCGCCGGGCGTGGCCCAATGTTTACCGCCAGAGCACGCACATGCTGCATCAATGAATCCGCCGATAAATGATTGCTCATAGCTCAGCTTCCAATAGACAAGCTTTATTATCTCAACACTATCATTGTCGAACGTCAAAGACAAGCGCCTGGCTGGGGATCTGCGGGGTGTACTGTGGTCACCGTAACGGGTATACCTGCTGCTCCCCACAGCGAACACGGTGCGGGAGCAGTCCAGGCTGATTTACTTTACGAGGTAACCTTCTTCGCGTTCTTCCATCTCCATGCGGATCAGTTCGCGCCGCAGCGTCTTGCCTACCGCTGTCTTGGGCAGCGCATCCACGAAAACGAAACGCGTGGGATTTCGTAGCGTGCCAGCTTCTTGGCGCAGTGGTCAACCAGTTCCTTTTCCGTCACGTCCATATCGGGACGCTTCACAATCCACGCCTTCAGCGCTTCCTGTCCGGCTTTTCCGGGTGAGGAATTGCGGCCACGCCGACTTCCAGCACGGCGGGATGATCGGAAAGCACCTTCTCGATATTGTTTGGGTACACGTTAAAGCCGCCAATCAGCGCCATGTCCTTTCTTGCGGTCTACGATGTAGAAGTAACCATCCTCGTCCATTCGGGCGATGTCGCCTGTGTACAGCCATGTTTTGCCGTCAATCTCGCGCAGCACATTGGCGGTTTCGGTGGGCATCTTGTAGTAACCCTTCATCAACTGCGGCCCGCGCAGCAGCAGCTCACCGGGGTCGCCGACAGGGATTTCGGTCACACCATCGTCGAGGCTGACAACCTTCATTTCCATGTCCGGCAGCGGAATGCCAATCGACCCCGCGCGGTTTTCGCCCAGCAGTGGGTTGCAGTGGGTTGCCGTGGGTGCTTCGCTCATGCCGAAGCCTTCCAGCAGCGTGCCACCGCTGAGCCGTTCAAATTCGCGTTTGGTCGCGGGTGGCAGCGGCGCGGAACCACTCAGGCACGCGCGGATCGAACGTATGCTGATTTTGCCCGACAGCACAGCGGGATGGTTATTGATTGCGTTGTAGAGCGCGGGAACGCCCATGAACAGTGTCGGCTTGAAGGTGTGAATGTTGTCCAGCACGTCGTCAATGTCGCGTGCGTTAGGCACCAGCACCACCCGCGCGCCCAAACCTACGGCGAAATTCAGGACAGCCACCATGCCGAATACGTGGAACAACGGGATTGCCCCCAGGAACGATTCGGTGTGCCCCGGAACCCCCTGGCTGGCAAGGAACGCTTTGCACTGCAAGGTATTGCACACCAGCGCCTGATGCGTCGCCATCGCGGCTTTGGAGACGCCCGTCGTGCCGCCCGTATACTGGAACAGGGCGATGTCTTCCGCTTTTACGTCAGCGTTGGACTTTTTGCCGTCGTTGCGCAGCAGCACATCCTGGAACCAGACATCCCCGGTCTGCAACTGTTCAACGCGGTGTCCGTCTTTCTTCTCGCGTGCCAGCGTAAACAATGTTTTAGCCAGCGGCGGCAGATATTCCTTGACGCTGGTGACGATGACGGTCTTGGCTTTGGTCTTGGGCTGGATTTCCTTGACGGTCTTGTAGAACAGGCTCATCGTGATGATGATTTCGGCGTCGGCGTCGTTAATCGCATATTGCAGCTTATCCGCCGGGTAGGTCGGGTTGCAGGCACACACCACGCCGCCTGCCTTGAGAATCGCATAGTAGCTGATGACGAACTGCGCGATGTTGGGCATCACCAGAATTACCGCGCTGCCCTTCTTCAACCCCATGTCAATCAAGCCTGCTGCCAGCGCATCGGATTGGCGGTCAAGCTGGGCATAGGTTAACGTTGCGCCCTGACGCCCCAATACTGGAAGCTTGGCGCTGCTGACGAGTGCCACACTGTCAGGATGTTTTTTGGCGGCTTCCTGCAAAAAATACTGAATGGGAACCGCTGGATAGGGTTCCAGGCTGGCCGGAACACCCTGATCGTACTTCTTCGTCCATGGACGATCTGCATAAGTCACCATAAAATACTCCAAAACATCTTATTTAATCTTCGTTAAATTAAGTATAGGGCGGGATTCAGCCCTCGTCAAAAGCCACATTATTCGGGAGTGGGGAGTGTCGGGGATATTTTTCGTGTAGGGACGTTCAATTGAACGTCCACGTAACCCTGAATCTCATCACTCCCCATTATTCTATCCATTGACGCCATTCATCAGGTATTTTGGCGACGCGTCCTTCGCGGGTGATGCACAGATGTTTGCTCACGCCTGTCACCAGCACCTCGCGCGTGTTGGTGTCCACCACTTCGTACTGATACGTCAGGGCGCGGCTTTTCATCTCGGCAATCCAGGTGCGGATCGTAAGCAGTTGGTCGTAGCGTGCGGCTTTCACATAGCGCGCGGTCACTTCCGTAACCACAAGGTAGAAACCGGCCTGCTCAAAGTCGGCGTAGCTGCGCCCGCGCTGACGAATGTAATCGCTGCGTCCTTCCTCAAAGTAGACGAGGTAATTGGCGTGATGCACAACCTGCTGCGCGTCGGTTTCCGCATAGCGCACATGAAAGGTGGTTTCGGCGATGAAGGGGTCTGCCATACTTTGCTCCAGAATTCACTTGAATAAGCAAGCATAACCAACAGCAGGCGTATCGCCAACAAAATAAGCCGTACATCATCTGCACGGCTTATCAAGGATAACGAAACGGTCAGGGTAGAGATGGCTAGCTGCTCGTTGGACGCAGCGCAAACTGTTCAATCATGCTGACGAAACCAGCAGGCTCCCCTGTGTTCAGCGGCAGCAGGAACAGGTTGACGGCCACTGTCGCACGCTGCGCGCTGCCATCCATATCATTCAGAACATCCAGTGAACCATCCACCAGCCCTGCGACCCACGCATCCATATTCGGGATGGTGGTGAACAGCAAACCTCTGCCGTCGTTGGTGAGCGTCATGCGCCCCACCGCGTAGGCATATTCACTGTAAAGCTGTGTTTCTTCGCCCGTCGCCACGTTCACCTGATAGATGCTAGTCTGGTACGCGGGCACATCCATCGGGCCGCCAAAGACCTGTTCCAGCGCGGCGCTCTGCTCTGCCGTCAGGTTCGCGGTGAGGTTGCTGACCTGTTCGCGCGTCATATACACCACGCTGCCGTCCGGCCCCCAGCCTGCCTGTTCCGGCATGTGGCTGCTTGGAATATCGGTGATGGTACCCGTCGCCAGATCAGCCGTGTACAGCGTGAACAGCAAGTCCTGCCCCAACTGCGAACGGATGCCGACCACCGCGCTGCCATCGGCTGACAGGCGCGCACGTCCATACACGGACTGCGGCGCGGGATCACTCAACGCCGAGAAAGCATCAGGGGTCAGCGCGCGTGCTTCGCCTGTGTTCGGGTCAAACAGCGCCAGCCCGAAACCCGCGCAGTTAACGCTGTATAGGATGCCGTAGTCCGTCCACTCCAGCACGAGGAAGCTGCCGCCAAACCCGCCAGACGCCGACGTATACTGCCAGTCGGCAGGGTAAGGCGAACCACCGCCGCAGCCCACACTGTACGTAATCGTCCCCACAACGCTGGGCTGTGCCCCGACAGTCGGCGCGATTTGCATCAACTGGCTCTGATAAGGAGCCGACGCGTCGGAAGGAAACACGCCCTGCTGTACGTAGAGGATGTTACCATCCGGGGTAAAGGTGATGGGGAAGCCTCCTTCCAAAGCGCCCGTTTCCAGCATCTGCGGGGTTTGTCCGCTGCCATCTGTCACCATCACGCGTGACTGATAGTTCTCGTCATACATCAGGTACGCCAGCAGAGTCCCATCGTCGCTCCACACGAGGCTGTTCAGGCCGCGATTGCTGGGATTAGTGACCGTAATGATACCGTCGCTGCCGAAGATGACTAAATCGCCCATCGCATTCACGCCCGCGAAAACGGGTTCAGCGGGGGCATCCTGTGCCAGGCTTGCGGAGGCGGAAAGCGCCAGCAAGAGGATAGTTAAAGCCATGAAAATCCGTTTGTACATCGAAGTACACTCCTGTGTTATGTCGTACATGTCTCTCGCTTGAGAGACCTGAATCATCGTACAGAAGTTTAGAGGGCGTGTCCTGACGCCAGCCCTACGCTGCCCTGACGCATACCCAACGCTGATGATGATCCGATGCGCTGGGTTCGCTCCTGACGCCGATTAAACGCCTGTACCTGATTCCTGTCTCTGCAACATCATTAAACGAAAGGGTAAAGGTGTTGCAGATTATAGAACGTCATGGCTAACAAAAACACGAGTCTGGGAAATCGGGCGAGTGGAGAGTTTCGCGGATATTTCTTGTGTAGGGACGTTCAATTGAACGTCCACGTCACCTTGAATCTCACCACTCCTGAAATCGGTTTTTCAGACTCATGCTTTACAGGTCACAGCAGGGATAGTGGGTGATGAGGCATCGCCACTCGGTGGTTCGATTCCCCGCAGTGACTCGTTGCTCATCACTCATCACTTTTGAGTCATGACTCAGCGGTTATGCTAGTGGGTGATGGCCAATAGGGGTAGTTTTTTGCCTCAGGCTAAAGGTTGAGGCCAACGCGAAGGGCGCTAAACACCTTGAAGGGGCCGGGTCAGCACACGCTGCGGGAAGGTAATTTCTATAGCGAGCTTACGGTCTTTTGGACTAGCCCGCACCTTTAGCTGCGGGCGGATAATTCACACCTAAAATCATCTTGCGCATCTTCAACCGAGTCTATGGGGTAAAGTTGAGCAGTTTAGCCTCATACTGACAACTCTGAACTTGCGCTACGGCAGTATCAGATGCAAATCACCGAACTCATGCCACAGATAGCGCTCCGACAGGGCTTCTTCGTAGGCGGTGCGCAAATGCTCGCGTGAAGCCAGCGCTTCCAACATCGCCAGATGCGTGGCGCGCGGTTCATGCATTCCCGTGAGCATGGCATTGACGGCACGGATGCCGCGCTGCGGGGTGATGATGACCCGCGTCCAGCCCTCGCCGGGATGCGTGACGCAGTCCTCATCCGTCACGGTTTCCAGCGCACGGACGACGGTTGTTCCGACAGCGATGATACGTTTACCTGCTAAGCGTGCGCTGTTGATGGCGTGCGCCGTTTCCGATGGCACGCGGTAAAACTCCTCATAGGGCGGCTCATGGTCTTCGAGGCTGGCAACGCCTGTGTGCAGAATCAGCGGCACAATCTGCACACCTTTCGCCAGCAGCCGCGTCAGCAGTTCCGGCGTGAACGCGCGTCCCGCAGAGGGCATTTCCGCGCTGCCCATCTCCGTCGCGTAGACCGTCTGGTAGTAGCTGTTCGCCCACCCCTGCCGCACATAGCTGTAACGGATGGGAAAGCCGTATTGCGCCAGATAGTCCTTCACGTCACAGGGCAGATTCAGCGTGGCAATCCACAGGCGCGTGTGACCGGGATGCGCCCGTTCACTGCTGTTGTATGGCGTGATGAGTACAGCCTGCGCCTCACCCGGCAGTTGATAAGTCGTGCCTGCCTGCGCCGTGTAGTAGGGTTTAGTCGTCCCCTCGCAGGGTTCGCGCACCTCGACAATCCACAGGTCAGCAGGCAGATGGGTCGAGAGATGCAGTTCAAAAGGTGTATCATCCGCGTCGGTCACGTTCAGGGCGGCGTTCATCGTGCCGCTGGTGTTGATGACCAGCACGTCGCCCGCTTTCAGAAAGTCCGCCAGATCGCGAAACTGCGAGTGAACGACTGCGTTGTCCGCGCGATACGAGACCATCAGCCGTACCGTATCGCGTGTCAGTCCGCGCGCTTCCGGCGGTTCGCTGGCTTCAAGTTCGGGCGGCAGGCGAAAGTCCATCGTTTCCAGCGTCGGTTTTAGCTGCGCGTTACGCGGCAGCACATCGGTTTTCAACAGGACATTCATGGCGCAACCCTTTACCCATTGACAGGTTCAGCCGTCGGGATTTCAAACAGCGTAATCTGCATATCATCTGTGACTTTCAGGCGTTGGTTGAAGTCGCCCCACGGCGTCTGCACAGCCTCGTGGATGACCACCGCGCCATGCTGCTCAAGCGCGCGGGCAGTCGCTTCGACATCATGAACCTGCATCGCAAGGCGCACAGGCCCCGCCACACGCTTGCCCACTTCCACACGGTCAATGGTTTCGGCCTGCTGCTGGTTGACGATTTCAATCGTGGCGCGTCCGGCAGACAGTACGACGCCGCGCCCGTCTTCGTTATCCCATTCCAGCGCGACAGGCAGACGCAGCCCATCCTGATACACTGTGCGCGCCGCGTCGTAATCGCTGACGGTCAGCGAAATGCGCAGTTCTTCCACGCCTTCCGCTTTGGCATCCAGCGCCCGCGCCTTGTAGCGTCCGCTGGCGTAATCGCCTGTCAGCAGCGCCACGAAACCCGGCACGCTGACTTCCGGCAGTGGGCGGTCACTGATGTCTTCATCGGGGAAGGCTTCCTGATGCATCTGCGTGCGCATGTCGCCGGGGTCAACCCAATACACTTTGAGCGTGGGGTTTTCCGCCGCGAGGATTGCTGTCATCTGTTCCAGCGCGGCTTTGCTCGAACCATAGCCACCCCAGCCTGCATACGGCTCGACGGCGGCGTCGCTGCTGACGTTGAGGATGCGCGCGTTCGCCTTCAGGTGATGGCGCAGCGCCTGAAGCAGCGCCAGCGGAGCAATGACATTCGTACGATAGACCTGTTCCAGCACCGCCAGCGGGTAATCCAGCAGCGCGGGCTGTGGGCTGGGGCCGAGAATGCTGGCGTTATTGACGACGGCATCCAGCCCGCCAGCGCTTTGGGCGATTTCGGCAAGCTGCGTGCGGTGTGTCTCGTCGGTGACATCGCCAGCGAGGGTGTATACGGTGGTATGTTTCGAGAGTTCCGCGTGGATTTGTTGCAGGGTCGCCGCGCCGCGTGCGTCGAGGACGAGCGTCCAACCCATGTGCGCCAGGTGCCGTGCCAGTGCCAGCCCCAACCCGCGCGACGCGCCTGTAATCAATGCTGTAGGCATGTTGTTTCCCCTTTAATCATTCATCATGACATTAGGGTAGCAAATAAGGTAGTCCTGCCGCGCCGTACAACAGGCCGATTTTTTACTGTACTTCCGTACAGTGGGGGGTATTGATAGTTGTGGGGAAAAATGGCTGAAGCGACGAACTATTCTTTTAAGTCCACCAGCCCGCGCTGTGCCGCGATGCGTACCGCCTCGGTACGGTTGCCCGCGCCAGCTTGCCCATGATGGAACTCAGGTGGAACTTGACGGTACGCTCAGTAATCACCAGCGCGGCGGCGATTTCCTTGTTGGTCTTGCCCTGCGCCAGCAGCCGCAGCACATCCATCTCGCGTTCGGTCAGCGGCTCATCTGCGCCCCGGCTGATGTGATCTAACAGTTTCGAGGCAATCACAGGCTGCAACAGCGAACCACCCGCCGCGATGACCCGAATCGCGTTAAAAATCTCGCTGCGGGGCGCGCCTTTCAGCAGATAACCTTTCGCGCCCGCCTGCACCGCGCCCACAATGCGGTCATCGGTGTCGAAGGCCGTGAACACCAGCACGCGCGTATCAGGGCAAATGGCGTGCAGCCGCCGCAGCGTTTCGACGCCGTCCAGTTCCGGCATTTCGAGGTCAAGCAGGATGATGTCGGGCAGCAGTTGTCGTCCCTGTTCGATGACTTCATAGCCGTTGGACGCTTCGCCAACAACCTGAAAGTCCGACTGTGTGCCCAGCATCAATGACAGGCCATCGCGCACAATTGGATGGTCATCAGCAATCAGAATACGAATCAGCGTCATCATGGCTTCCCCTGCAATGGAATATCCACGTCTAACTGTCCCCACCCCACGCACACTGCTTAATTCGAGGTATTGCCCCCAAGCAGTTTCACCCGTTCGTTGAGTCCAATCAGCCCGAAGCGTCCTTCGCTGACCTGCGTGGGGTCAAAACCGCGCCCATCATCGACCACCATCAGGCACACTTCTTCCGGCTCAATCTCCAGCGTCACGGTGATGCGCTTGGCTTCGGCATGATGCGCCGCGTTGGTCAGCGCTTCCTGTGCCACGCGATACAGCCCCGCTTCGACACGCAGCGGCAGGTCGCGCCTGCCAATCGACACAAAGCGGATGTCAAGACTCCAGCGTTTGGCGTACTCGTCACACAGCGTTTGCAGCGCGTCGGCCAGATGGCGGCCTTCCAGCGGAACGGCGCGCAAATCCTGTACCGAACGGCGCGCTTCTTCCAGATTACTGCGCGTCAGTACCAGCGCCTGCTGTACCATCTGCCGCGCCCGTTCGATCTGCTCTCCGCTTTCAAGCAGGGCATCCGCCGCCTCTAGCTGTAGGGCAATCGCCGTCAGCCCCTGCGCCAGTGTATCATGAATCTCGCGCGCCAGGCGGTTGCGTTCTTCAGACGCGCCGAACTGAATGCTCTGGCTGAACAGGCGCGCCCGTTCAATCGCAATGCTCAACAGGTCGCCGACGGTATACAGCAGCTTCAGGTCTTCGGCGGAGAGTTTATCCCACTCCTTGCTGACGACGTTTAGCATACCCAGTTTCTTGCCGTGCGCGTACAGCGGAATGCTGGCGTGATAGCGCAGCCCATCGGTATCCCCGATTAAGCCTTTTAAACGCGTACACGTCACAATATTGACGTTGGCCGCGCCGGATAGGTCGCCGCGCTTGTAGGTGTCAAGGCAGTGGCAGTACACCTCGCCATCCATCAGTTCAGGATGATGGGTCAGCGCGGGGGGTAAATTCTGCGCAATCGCCAGATAAGGCTTGTCACCATCCATCAGCCATATCCAGCCAGTGTGCAGGTCGAACAACTCCGCCACCTGTTCCAGCGCAGTACGCAGCGCGCGGTCTAAATCCACCTCACGGCTGAGGGCTTCGGCAATGCTGTTGAGAATCGAAAGCTCGCGGTTGCGCCGCTGAAGTTTTTCAGTATCACTTTCGGGTTGGGGGCGTGTGGGCATAGGAAACTACCTCTCCCCATCATATCACAACTTTTTGGTGACTCGGAATTGTAACGGAACGCCCATCATCAGCCGCGTTTGCGCTTGCAGTACAGGGATAGCCACAAAAATCAGGGTGAGTATCGGCAGCAGTGGAAAACTCAACAGGGTGAGCAAACGCTCCATCAAGGTCTGGGGTTTGGTGCGCGGTGGACGAACAACAACATCCTGATACCAGAAGACCACGCCAAGAAAGGACACGAGAAACAAGGAAACCTGCAAAATAGCCCAGGTGGGATTGCTGAAGCCTTCCTGCAACATCTGGGTTAGTAAGGTGGGATGCAGGATCAGAGGAAACTGTGAGCCAACAGTCAGGATAATCCAGCCAGCACCCGCCAGCAGAATATCATGGGCAATGCGCACCAAGAGGTTAAACGCAGGCAGAAACCGCATTTCAGGATGTTCCAATATACGGGCGATGGTAAAACCGACTTCCTTGCTGCCCAGGCGTGACGCAGCGTTTGCTGGTAGCGGTTTTTTATCGCCTCCCACAGATTTTCGCCCGTTGTTGCATCTGCCAGAAACGGGAGGAAGACTGCTTCCAGTTCTACCTCTCCATTACGAGCAAAGTAAGATTTAATGAACATATGATTCTCGTCGGCGATCACATCGGCGTCCCAGAATCCGCTGCTGTCCAACAGCCGCAGACTGAGCGAATACGACGACATCGGCAGCGCCATCCACCACGGCGCGGCCAGATACGCCAGCTCAAACGCCGTCGAATAGGCGTTGACGATACGCATCAGCGGGTTGATGTCCCAGATGTTGCCGTGATAACGAATCGGCCCCTGCCAGAAGCGCAGATACCGTTTCGGGTTGACGGCAAACAAATAGGTGAGCGCCGCAAAATAGTTCCTGTGCCAGCGTGTATCGGCGTCCATCGTGGTGACGACAATGTGATCAATGTTATAGCCGCGTTCATCCACCAGATGCCGCTTTATCCAGCGCGCCGCCCACGCCTGATTAGCCGATTTACACTGCATTTCACCCGGCAGGCCGCGCGGGTGTACCGTATAGAAAAAATTGGCGAAACGTCCCTGATACTGTTGTCGCAGGTGTTCGGCTTTTTCGCTGCATCCTTCTTCGCCCGCTTCCATCGCCAGCACAATGGTTAAACGCTGGTTCGCCTCAAGCTGCGCGGCCAGCACATCCAACGTGCGCATCAGAACAGGCACAGGCTCTTTGTAGTTAGGGATAATCACGACATGCTGCACAACGTCCCAGGGCAGCGAATCTTCGTTGTGGTGCTCACAATAGCGTGCGCGCCAGTCGATCTGCTCCCATTCGCGGATCAGCCGCAGCCCACGCACGTTCGCCAGCCCCGCGAAAAGGAACCGCACAGCGGAATACAGCGCCAGCACGGCGGCCACCAGCAGCACCGTTCGCGGAAAGGCAATAGCACTGGCAATGGAAAGCAGCAAAGCGAGCCAGGCTAGGCATCCCGGAATACCATCGAGCACGCGTTCGGGAATAGGAGAAGGGGGTGTTCCAGCCCAAATTGAACGCCCAACACCAATCTGCACATTGTTGCGACGACCACCAGTTGAACGATACGGCACGATAACTACTATCTACTCGCCAACGACCTGAACAGGTACTAGGATAGCATACGGAACAATGCCTACCAACGGCAAATCTAATTGTAAAAATGTGATAAAATCACAGCAGGTATTGGCTTGGGAGAGTGTGATGTATGACCGCACGCATCTTAATCGTTGAAGACAACAAAGAAATGTCGCGCCTGCTTCAGTTAGACTTGAAGCGCAGCGGCTATGAAGTGGCTGCCGCCAGCAACGGCGTTGAAGGACTGCGTCTGTTTCAGGAGTTCAGACCGGAACTGGTGGTGCTGGATGTGGCCCTGCCGATGATGAACGGCTTAACCGTCTGCCAGCGCATCCGCGAGATGTCCGATATTCCGATCCTCATGATGACGGCCCACGCCGTCAGCGAGGAGCAAATCGCAGAAGGACTCAATCTTGGCGCTGACGAATACATGATTAAGCCGCTGCGTCCCCTCGAATTTCACGCACGGGTGCGCGCGCTGCTGCGTCGTGCCCGCCTGACGGATGACCCCAAAGAGAAAATCCCGGCGAACTATATTGACCCCTATCTTTCAGTGGATTTGGCCGGGCGCCGCGTGTGCATTCAGGGCGCGGAAATTCGCCTCACGCCGACAGAATTCAAGCTGTTAGCAACCTTTATCAAGCATTCTGGTGAAGTCCTCACGTTCCAACAGTTATTGGAACGCGTCTGGGGTTATGAATACACCACCGAACATCATTATCCGCGCATTTATGTCTCGCACCTGCGCCGCAAGATCGAACCCGACCTCAAGAACCCCACTTATATTCACAACGAATACGGCATTGGCTACCGCTTCGTCGGCCAGCTCGCGCAAGGCTAAACAAAAGGGCGAACACACTCGTTCGCCCTTTGCTTTTTAGTTGCCTAAGGTGACGGTTAAGCGTGGGTCAAACAGCACATAATCAGCCTGATCGTTGCGATTAACCGCGTCACTGAAGACCAGCCGAATCTGAATCTGAGTTTCGCCATCCTCATAAGCACTTTGAATCTGATCCGTCAAATCCACAGTATCGCAATCGCGCACGGTGTCCACCTCATCTGCGCGGGAGGAAGGATCAGTATCCGCGTTGTCAATGCTGCGATACGATTCGGTATAGACCGTCAGATCACCCATACCGCGAAAACCTTCGCCAATCTCGCGGCACACGCTCAGGTCAAGCAGGCTGGCTTCCTCGATGCTGGCCCCGGCGGGCAGCACCGGCAGCGCATAGGTCAGCAGCGTTTGCACTTCCACTTCGCGGTTGTTGTCATTCAGATAATCACCAGCAGATAGTTGACATAGCGCTGGCCATCAGAACGCACGGTTTCCCGAATTGTAGACGTTCATCGGCGCATACAGCAGGCGTACTGAATTTTCATCGGCGCTTTCTTCTAACGTCAGTTCCAGTGAGAAATCGCCCGAACCATCACCGCCAGCTTCGCCGACTTACGATGACAGTGTAATAACCGTCGGCGGGCAAGTTCACATCGTACAGCAGGGAGTTCGTCGTATTGCTGGTCGTCAGGTCGTCGTCGTTACGCAGAATTTCGCGGCCCTGTGCGTCGGTCAGGATCATCAGCGTGTCAAAGTCCCGCGATTGCAGGTCAATGGTCACGATGTCGCCAGCACGCCCCGCGAAGGTGAAAATCTGGTAGTAGGGCAGGTTATCGCCCAGGCTGCCATCCTCGTCCGCGCCATACTCAATGCCCCGCGACAAAACTGTCGTTGGCGAGTCGGCAGGCTGCGATTCAGTAACTTCCAGCTCATAATCGCCTTCGGTGGTTCCAAACAACTGCTGATAACGGGTGACGACGATGGTGTAACTCCCGCTCTGGGGCAAACGCACACCGTCGATAAGCGAGTCCGTACTGCGGCTGCTTTCGTCATCATTGCGCGCGTACTCGTGCCCATCGGGGCCAAGCAGGATCACCTCTGGATTCAGATCGCCGGAGGCATTGGTCACCGCAATCGACACCACCTGATTTTCCTGCCCGTCAAAACGATACATCGCGATAGGGGCATCGTTGTCAATCGTACCTTCGACAGGTTCATCCACCATGACAACCGGGCGACTATCGGGTGCGCCTGTCTCCAGCACCAGTTCAAACGTGCCTGTGGTCGTGCCCTGTTCACGCTGGTAGCGCGTCGCCACAATCGTGTAGGTGCCTTCGCTCGGCAGTGTATAGGCTGCAATCTGCGAATTGGTATTGCCCGACACAATATCGTCGTTTTCGGTGAGTTTTTCGCCGTTGGCCGCCAGCAGCAGCAGATAGGTGTCAAGGTCGCCATCGTTGGCCGTCATGCTGATGTTGACGATGTCGCCCTGGCTGCCGTTGAAGGTATAACGCAGTTCAGGCGTCTGGTTGCTGATTTCGCCCTGAACGTGGTCGCCATAGTTCAAAGGAATAGGCCCTGCCGGAACCGTCGGTGTCGGGGTTGGCGTTTCCGTCAGCGTTGGCGTCTCAGTCGGCGTTTCGCTGGGCGTTTCCGTCAGCGTCGGTGTCGCGCTGGCTGTCGCGGTTTCCGTCAGCGTCGGTGTCGCGCTTGGCGTCTCGGTCTCAGTGGGCGTGATCGGGGTTTCAGTTGGCGTATCCGAGGCCGCTGGTTCACTGGTGACCGCTTCTACCGTGTCGGTAGGAACGATGCCCGAGACATCCGGCGTTACGGGGAGTGTCACATCCACTGAGGGCGTGCCATTGCGGGCAATTTCGGTTCCGGTGTTCAGGCTGAACTCACCGGGAGTCGGGCTAATACGTGTTGGCACAATCGGTCCTTGCAGTGTAGCCGTCGGCACCGCCGCCGTATTACACGCCGCAAGAGAAACCAACAGAATGATGATGAAGAGGCGTGAGAATCCCCTCATGCAAACCCCCACAATGAATACGCCTGACTTTATGAAACCATCGACGCGAAACAAGTGTGACAGGACGTTCATCACCAGCGCATCGTTTCTTATTCTAAACGGCTTTACGAATATCCGCTAACCCTGTACCGGGCGCGCAGCCTTCGCTCCCTTGACGCCTTTCAGACCGCGCATGGCCGCGACTTCAATCAGGTTCGTCTGATAGTTGTAGGTGTTGCGGCGTTTTTCGGCATAGGCCTCGCGTGCCAGGTCAACCAGTTCATGCACAACATCGCTTTGTGACATGCCTTCATGCTGCCACAGGTAAAAGGCCAGCGAGCCGGGCATGGTGTTGATCTCGTTGAGATACACCGTGTCCTCTTTCACGAGGAAGTCAATGCGTGCGGTGCCCCGTCCATCAATGGCCCGGAAGGCGTGCAGGGTGATGTCCTTGACTTTGGCCGTCAGTTCATCGCTCAGCGGCGCGGGGATAATGCGGTCAGCGCTTTTCATGCCTTCACGACCACGCAAATACTTTTCCTCATACGTCAGGAACTTATCCCACGATACAGGTTCTTCTAATACAGACGCGCGCAGCTTCATTTGGTTCCCCATCACCGCACAGTTGATTTCCTGCCCATCGGTCACTGCGGCTTCCACCAGCACCATACGGTCAAAATGCGTCGCCACATCCAGCGATGCCCGCAGCAGCGCTTCGCTGTCCGCGCGTCCCACGCCGATGCTGGAACCAAGTGTCGCGGGTTTGATGAACACGGGATAGGGCAGAGTAGCCGTGATACGCTCAATTACGGCGTCAGGGTTTGTTTCCCATTCGGCGCGGCTGACGGCAGCCCCATCAACCACCGGAATGCCATGCTGCTTAAGCACAGTCTTGGTCATAATCTTGTCGTTTGCCAGCGCCGATGCCAGCACGCCGCAGCCAACGTAGGCGATGTCTGCCAGTTCGCACAGACCCTGCACCGTGCCATCTTCGCCATGTGAGCCGTGCAGCGCCGGAAACACCACATCCAGCCGCTTCACCGCGTTTTTGGTGAACAAGCCCGATACCGGGTCGATAATCAGTCCGTGATGGTGTGTCGCCGGGGAAAGGATTGCCTCATGCACGCCTTTCATGCTGGCGACTTCGTTCTGGTACGTCTTGAGGTCTAACAACGGCTCGCCCGTGAACCATTTGCCATCGCGGTTGATATACACCGGAACGACCTCATAGCGTTCGGGGTCGAAGGCGCGCATCACCTGATTACCTGTGACCACCGAGACATCATGTTCCACGCTGCGCCCACCAAAGAGCACGGCGACGGTTGTTTTTCGTTTTGCAGACATTGGGCAACTCCTTGTCGCTGAGCGCAGTGAGCAGCGCGCCATCAGCTATCAGCTAAAAGGATATAAGGGGAAACGGAAGATGCAAAGGGTAAATCCCAGAGGAGTCGATTTTGTTGTATACTCCTTAATAATTGGCGGCGCAAGAGGCGGTTGCATGAAACCTGTACGAAAATATTGGTTTCTAATCTTCTCAGGGTTCATTTTTGGAGTTGCCCTCCTCTTTTGGTGGATAGAATCCCAGGCTTCATCTCTGGTGCTTGATATTTTTTTGGGACAATACAACGGTCAGGTTTTCCCTTACTGGTCCCTGTATACGCTTGATTTGCTTAGCTATACATTTGTCATTCCAATGGGATTTCTATTCCTCGCCATTGTCGGGTTTCGTTCCCGTTCGCTGAAATCAAATCAGGTTTTCCGACGTTTCATGTTGATTTTGCTCATCCCAGCGCTGATAAGCTGTGGATGGTTTTCATTCCTTAAATTTGGGATTTACGCTGATGGCATTATTACGAATCATCTGGCAACTGTACAGGTTGCCAACGTTACCTACCAACTTGGAGCGATGTATTACATAGGAGGCAGTGATCGTTATATTCTCTATCTTTGTGATGCCCAGGGCTGGTTGTGTCGCGTTGCCCATACACAGGTTCATGATAGCTTTGGCGCGTCTTTCCGCGACATGGCGCTCACCGTTGACCCGATAAGACAAACCCTCAATGTTATAGTAGACGGTGAATCGGTCTACACAACGGCTCCCTAGTTTCTCTCGGTGTCCTCGCGTCTGCTCTGAAAATCTTCTCTTTGCGCCTTTGCGCCTTTGCGGTTAAATCCGTATTTTCATCGCCCCCTGTGATCCCCATCATGATCACTTGGTGGTTCAATCTTCTGCTTTACCACCTGCCCGCACTCATTCCACCCGCTGCTCAACAATCCACATTACCAGACTCCAGGTGTTAGCGATGGCGCTCAGCAGCAGCAAAATCGTGGCAATCCACAACGCGCTAAAAGCAAACTCCCACTGGCTGATGACGCAGCACAGCGCCGCCGCCACGATCAACGTGTAATTCACCACAGGCAGCACCACCTGCGCCAGCCAATCGCCCCGGTCAAAGTCCTGATACTTTTTCGCGATCTGAATGAGCTGCCTCACGTAGCGCCAGGTCACGCCCAATCCTGCCAGCCCGCCTAGAAACAGCACCAGCGCCAGCGACGTGGGCGAAAAGGCCGGATTGAGCATCACGCAGCACAGAATCAGCACCGACACGAAGTAAAGGATGCTCGGCAGTATGAAAAACCGTCCTAATTCGCGGGTGGTGTCCGAAATAAGGTGCATTCCCAGCGACATGGCGACAAACATCAACCCAATCAGGGCCGCAGCCGCGCCGCCTGCCATGAAGTAGAAGTTCTGCCAACTGTGCAGCATGTCCGTGAAAACGTCGGCCATTTCCGCTTATCTCACTCTCTCGGCACAGCGACGGCCAGCGCTTCGGCGATGTTGCGCACCTCAATCAGTTTCAAACCACTCGGCACGCCCTCAACCTTGCGCCGCATCTTGGGCACGACAGCCCGCTTGAAACCCAGCTTTGCCGCCTCGTTCAGCCGCGCCGAAAGCTGCCCCACCGCGCGCAGTTCACCGCTTAAGCCCACCTCGCCGATGAACGTCAGGTCTGCCGCGATAGGTTTGTCGTAGTAGCTGGAAGCCATCGCCACGGCCATCGCCAGATCGGACGCGGGTTCGTCAATCTTCATGCCGCCGACGACGTTCACAAAAATATCCTGCTCGTGCAGGCGCAGCCCGACGCGTTTGCTCAACACGGCGCTGACCAGCAGCAGGCGGTTCATATCGACGCCGTTGGGCGTGCGGCGCGGGTTGCCGAATGCCGTCGGGCTGGTGAGCGCTTGCAGTTCCACCAGCAGCGGGCGTGTGCCTTCCATCGTCACGGCAATGGCTGACCCCGGTGCATTCACCACACGCTCTGCCAGAAACGCTTCTGACGGGTTTGGGACTTCGACCATGCCCGCGCCGGACATCTCGAACACGCCGACCTCGCTGGTCGCCCCGAAGCGGTTCTTCACGCTGCGCAGCAGGCGGAACGTCTGGAACGGGTCGCCTTCCAGATACAGCACCGTATCCACGATATGTTCCAGCACCTTTGGCCCGGCGATGCTGCCTTCTTTGGTCACATGCCCCACCAGGAACACACTCACGCCGCTGGACTTGGCGAGTCCCTGCAAGCGTCCGGCACACTCGCGCACCTGGCTGACATTGCCCGGCGACGATTCGAGGTCATCGGCGTACATCGTCTGAATCGAATCGACGATGAGCACAGTCGGGTTGACGCGGTTGACCTGCTCGATAATCTGTCCGAGATTGGTTTCCGTCAGCAGGAACAAATCCGGCGCTTCGATGCTCAGGCGCTCGGCACGCATCTTAATCTGTGCCGCCGACTCCTCACCGGAGACGTACAGCACCGTACCCACTTCGTTCGCGATTGTCCCTGAAACTTGCAACAGCATGGTCGAATTGTGACTCACGATCCCATTAGCAACAAATGCGTGAGTCTCTGGTACGGTCAAATCATAGACGTGTGCTTTGCCTGCCTGGGTAACTTCGATAATTTCATCCCAATAATACTCAGGCTCAAGTAATTCGTTTACTTCAGGTACGAATACAGCGATTTTTTGCAGCTTTTTGTAACTCGCCATTCGCGTACCTTTGAGGTAACGCCGATCCCAACGATGATCGTGAGGAATTTTGAACGGATCAATAGCTGGCAAATAAGGAATCACATCCAGATTGTTGTTGCTTTCTATAGGCAGCAGATTCCGGCGCGCCTGTTTACGGGTCAATCTGAAACCTACTATGTCGTAGAACAGACGTGCATTGTCACCAAGAAGTTGAATGGTCCAGGAACCAGCATACCTATTTGGCTTAAACCTGAGTTTGCTGATAATCCCAAATTGGAGAAGCAGCAGGTGTACTTGATGAGCTAACTTTTTGGAGACAGAACAGAATTCAACCCCAAATTTAGTGGCGGAGCCATCCGTGTCAAAAAGTCCCTGTAGAAAAGCGCGAACATTTTCCTGAGTTGATTGCAAAATCGTAAAGGGTACTTCTTTATGATGCGCATTGACGTTTTCGATACCAAGCTTGTTGAGCCAGCGCTTTAATAAGACACTTGATATTCGGTATCCATAGCGCTGAACAGCGGGATTTGAGGTTTGGAGTCTTAGCTTAAGTCCTAGCTGTGAACACCATTCCGAAACCGCGTTGACAATCTCATCATCAGCACTTGTAATCATTACAGACGGGTTTTTATCTGTCATCCCGCCATCACCGACAATTACCCCCATAACATAGGCAAGGTCAGGCGTCATTTCACGGGGGAGGTTAGGAATCACCGTATTCGTGACGCGGGTAATCTCAAAATCAGGAAGTTGAGTAATGTTGCCCCATACAGTCCCATGTCGCTGTATAGCCACATAGTCACCCATTTTGAGAGTATGCATTTGCATCCAGTACTTGCAGCCGTTTTTAGCGAGGGTAAGTACAGGGTGTATATGAGTTGCTTCTAATTCATAGCCCATGCGTGTTCTGACGCGCATGATAGGTTTAATCCCACCGTCATAAAAATGACTGGTCAAACGACATCCATCAGTAGATTGAATGCCTACTATTTGCTCAGAAAAACCATCTCCTGCCTGAGGAGGTTCTAGCTGCTCAATTGGAATTAACCCGTTCCGGTAGACACCAAAGTCCCCGCTTTTACACATTTCCCGGCGCCCGGTTCCCCCGCTTCACGAGTATGATGCTGCCGGGAACAATGCCGCCTCCCAACACGCGGCTGAACTCATGAATCGGGACATAATGGCGCTCCCCCATATCGGTACTGATTTCACCAAGTCGCTGCGGTGCGTTGCGTGGGATACCGGTGGGCTGGCGGTTCTGTTTGGCGGGTTTGGCGACTTCTTCCACTTCTTCCACCATCGTATTGAACTGCCCGCAGTTGGGACAGCGCCCGAAGCCCTTCAGCGCGCGGTAGCCGCAGTTCTGGCAGATAAAGCTGCTGCGTGTTTTCGGCATAAGGTTATCTCATCACACTGAACAAATGTGCGGATATTATAACAAAAATAAACCGCCGCGACTATCCCCTTGCCGCATCGCGGCGGCTCAACGGTTACTTCAGCACGCTGTACAGCGCTTCCTTCCAGCGTGCGGGTCAATCTGCCAGCACACTTTGATCGGCGCAACCGCGTGCGCCTGCGCCCACAGCGTCCGGTTGCGCACGTCCTTCGACACGCCCAGTTCATCGACCACCGTCATGCCGCGCGTCAAATCGCTGTAAAGTGCTTCAACTTCCACGTAGCACGCCGTCATCTTCGTGGCAATCGTCGGGTCAAGCGCTACGCATTAATGCCGCCACCGGGTCAGGCAGCGCTAAGCCCCACTCGCCGCTTTGTTCAAAAGACGCTTGAATCGCCCTCGCGTTGCAATCCAGCGAGAAGGTCGCCAGCTCCGTCTCGAAGCCGCGCACCTGCTGCATTTCCGCGTCACTCAGCAGCGAAGCATGGCGGCAGTGTTCCCAGCCAATCATCTCGACAGGCAAGCCAGAAAGGAACACGATGCGCGCGGCGTCGGGGTCTACCCAGATGTTGTACTCGGCGGCAGGCGTGACGTTGCCCACCGTAGGCTGCGCTCGCGCCGCCCATCACCACGCAGCGGCTGACGTTAGCCACGATTTCCGGTGCGCGTGACACCGCCAGCGCGACATTGGTCAGCGGCCCCAGCGTGACCATCACGATGCCGGGGTTGGCTTTCACCGTGTCGATGATGGCGTCAACGGCGTGTTTGTTTTCCGGCGCGCGTTTCGGCGCGCGGAATACCCCTGATCGCCTAGCCCATCCTTGCCATGAAACCACGTCGTCGCGCTTTCGTAGGAACGCAGCAGCGGTTGGGTCGCGCCTTTGTACACGGGCACGCTGCTGCCGCACAGCTCAGTGGTGTACAGGGCATTGCGCGGCTTGTTCCAGCGGCACATTGCCCGCGACGATGGTGATGGCTTCGACCTCCACATCGGGCCAGCGCAGCGCCATGATAATCGCAACGGCGTCGTCGGATGCGGTGTCCGTGTCAATAATAAATTTGCGTGTCATGAATGCTCCAGTTAAAAAAGAGGTTCAGCACCCAAGTATATCTTGTTGCGCGCGGGGAATAGTACACACGATAAGGCTGTTGCTCTCTGAGGTCTGGTAATTTGTTTCGTTGAAAATAGAAATAAAAGTCATTAACTTGAAGTCGTGCTGCACTACGATATCCTGTAATCCCTTTTTGAGCCGAACCACTCCATTAATACTCTCTACAATCCCTTCATCCAAGTCTAACTTAATTTGCCTTGTCAGGCTGTGAAAACACAAGCCCAACAGGTAATCGGCGCGAAGATTCCAAGCCAATCAACGCATTAGAATTGCTAGGAATTTGTAAAACTGCTGATAAGACCACATAACCACCTAACAGCAGAAATGCTCCTAAACAACAAAGACTATAAGCCCGCAACCGCCAATCAAGTTCCCAGCTAATCTGTCATTGGGTAGATGTTTTTATCGTCAATCATAGTCATTGGTTACAACGGCTCGACACCCACTACCAATATCATCGGCTCTGCGGCGCGTAGAATACACGATACGCCTGATGATTGCTCAGGCTGAGGAACATCTCTGGAAATGGCGAACTTCTCGCGCCCCACACTCAGCGTATAGCTGGGGCCACCGCGCCCGCCGCCCTGTATATCCAGCACGATGCTATCCTCCACGTATTCGACCCTGCCCTTGCGCAACCGCGTTGATCTGCGTCCAGTTGATTCCGCTAATCACTCCAAATACCACGCTGATGACCAATTCACCAGCCGTGCAAGCGCCAACGAAGCGCCGTAACGTTCAGAAGCCACCCTTGCAGAAACAACAGGATTACCAGACAAACTACTGGCACGACCAACCAATTGCCAGACTTTTGCGCCCATCTGGGATTGCAGTTCCGTGCGCTGGTGTGGGGTCATTTCCGGGGTACGTCAGGCGCGCTGCTCCTTTTCCTTAGCCGCGCGCTGCATTTCTTCCTGTTCATCAATAATGACGAACTCATCTTTGACCCGTTTGCGCTTCTCAGGTTCCATGCGGATTCCTCTTTACAACGGCTCAGCACCAACTACCACGCGGGCTCTGCGGCGCGTAGAACACACGATACGGTTGATGATTGCTCAGGCTGAGAAACATACTTTCAGTAATCTCGAATGTATCTCCCGCGATGCTCAAGAACAGGTGCTGGTGTGGCGCCCTTCTGTTGTGTAGTGAGATGATGCCCTCAAGGTAATCAATCCTACTTGAACGCAAGTCACTATCGATTTGAGAGCGTTTGAGGAGTCCATATCCCATAACAATGACACTCACGACCACTAACAGCCACGCTATCGCCCGAGTCAGTCCCAATGGGTCTGGTGTCCACAGAAAGATAATGACTGCAACAATGAGCGCTGCAATGCTGAGAGCGATGTACCATTGGCTGGCTCTCTGAGATCTGAGTTCTGTGAGCTGGACATCTGTCATCTGATTGAGCGATTCTTCTGCCTTCAATTCTGCTTGGGCTGTGACTTTTCGCAGTTCTTCCTGCTCGTCAATAATGATGAATTCGTCTTCGACCCGTTTGCGCTTTTCAGGTTCCATACGATACCCCTTACAACGGCTCCGCACCTACCACCACGCGGCTCTGCGGCGCGTAGAATACACGATATGGTTGATGATTACTCAGGCTGAGGAACATCTCTCTGGAAATCGTGAACGTCTCATAA
The DNA here is from genome assembly GCA_046328675.1 of Anaerolineae bacterium. Lineage (GTDB taxonomy): Bacteria > Chloroflexota > Anaerolineae > Aggregatilineales > Phototrophicaceae > JACAER01. Next base: position 23,306 of record JAXLWC010000003.1, on the reverse strand, counting down.
CCCACACGCAGCTTGTAGGTCGGGCCGCTGCGTCCGCCGCCCTGCACATCCAGCGCGATGATGTCCTCAACATACTCGACTTTGCCGCGTTCTAAATCCGCGTTGAACTGCCCCCACTTCATCAGCCCGACAATGCCGGAGAACAGGCCAAAACCGCCAATGATCAGCCAGAAAAATATCATCGACCCATCGCGTTGACTGGATAAACTGCCGGACATCAGCAGCATGAAGAACACCGACAGGCCAACCGCCAGCGCCCACTGCCCGACGATTTTCGAGCGCTGCGATTTCAGTGTTTCGTGCTGGCTGTAAGTCATGGTCTGGAGTTCAAGGCGGGCGCGCTGTTCTGCCTCTTTAGCCGCGCGCCGCATTTCTTCCTGCTCGTCAATGATGACGAATTCGTCTTCGACCCGTTTGCGTTTTTCAGGCTGCATCTCCGTCTCCTTACAACGGCTCAGCGTACACGAAAGTTTCACTGTTTGGGGTGTAGTAGACTCGATATACCTGCCTGTCTACCAATTCATCACATATCTCACGCGGGACGGTGAAATGCTTCTGCCCACCATACTGTATATCGGTGATATTCAGATGATATCTGCCGAAACGCGCTGACAGATAGACTTTACCCTCAAATGTTTTGAGTGTTCCGCCGCGTATATCGCGGAGAAGCTGAACATAATCATGAGCCAGCGCCAGCAAAATCAGCCCAGACGGAATGGCATATACCACCAACACGATCCAGTTTGAGGAAACCTGGTTAGATAAGTAGACCAAAATCAGTCCTATACACATCACCGGAAGCGATAAAAGACCAAAAATCCACAGCGCAGCGAGCGAATCACGGCGAAAGCGCTGGTACAGAACATCCCGATAACCATACCGCATATCCCGCTTCAATTTGACTACAGTTTCATCAACGAGGTTGAGCGGCTCGTGCAGTTGAGACGCCAATTTGACGGCGACTGGCTTGGGTTTACGGTCAATAACTTCTACGCCTGTTCTGTCGGGTTTATCCCACTCCGCATATAAGAATGTCTTACTGTGAGGGGCATAAAAAACACGATACGAGCTGCCAGACTTTAGCTGAACGTACACCCACACAGGAATCACAAAGTAATGTTTCCCAAGCTCAAGAATGTGTGTGTAGTATGTTTTGGTTCGTCCTTGCTCCGTCCTGATGGACAGTTGTGCCAAACCCTCAACCCTGTCCGTGATGTTATGCCGCAGGTCAAGCGACAACATCCACAGTGAATACAGGATTGTTCCCGCAGCAGCCAAGAAGACAAGCATAAATACGCCCATAAAAAGCGCGCCTATGAAAAATGACTGCCGTAAACTCCCAAGGACAATGAACAGGCAAAATGAAAAAAGCACCACAAAGAGCAGAAGCGGCATCAATGAATTGCGGCGCTCCTTTTGTAGAAAGTGGCGCTGTTCATCAGTAAGTTGCAGATTTTGTTGTATGTCAGGGGTTGCAGGCTGCATCAGGACTTCCTCAATATACTTTAATTCTAGTGCGGATTGTCCTGATGCAAGCCCTCAAAAATTGGGGATTAGCGTTGATAAAGCTCGCCGTTTTCCTTTGCAGATAGTGGAGCAGCACGCCGTGCTGTACCTGAATGGGAACCCCTTCAGTGGGTTTTCCGGCGGATAGCTGGCAGTTCAAAACTGCCATCGTCCCAAACGCGAGGATTTACGTAAGGTGAGTCAGGTGATTAGGGGTATTGCACAGTGCAAAAAACGACACAGCGGCGTCTTATGATCTTCGACAGCGTTAGAATTCTCCAACCAATTCTAACCAGCTTTCCCGATTAACCCGCTGTTTGTCCACCATGACGATTCTGAATACCCCAATCCACCTCGCGATCAATTTCTGTTGCATTCATGATCAATTCGATCAACCACTCGATCATTTCATGCAGCCTCAAAATGAAAAGTTTGCCTTTTCCAACCGTTTCTAACCCTCATCGTGAAGCTGGCGACTACAGTTCATAAATCTCGCCGTACTTCCTTTGCAGATAGCTCATGTACGGCTGCCACGTAAACGCCTTGCCCGTCGCGCGCTGCGCCAGTTCAGGGAAGGTGAACTTGCCGCCGTGCGCCATCACCTTGTCCGTCAGCCATTGCAGCACGCCGGCCATCTCCCCGCGTGACCAGTCCTGCTTGATGTTCGGCTGCTCCTTAACAAGCTGCTCGTCCAACTGCGAGGCGAACATCGTCCCCAGCAGGTAGTCAGGGAAGTAACCCCAGCCGCCCTGCGACCAGTGGATGTCTTGCAGCACGCCGTCGCTGTCCGTCGGCGGCACGACGCCAAGATACCCTTCCATGCGCTCGTTCCAGATTTGCGGCAGGTCAGCCACCTTCACCTTGCCGTTGATCAGATCGTTCTCCAGTTCAAAGCGCAGGATGATGTGCAGCCCGTAAGTCACTTCGTCGGCGTCGGTGCGAATCAGCGACGGGAATGACTTGTTGATGGCGCGGTACCATGTTTCCAGATCGGTGTCCTGCAAGTGCGGGAAAAACTCCTGCGCCTTCGGGAAGCCATACACCCAGAACTCGCGGCTGAGACCGATGATGTTTTCGTAGAACCGTGACAGCGTTTCGGCAGTTGCCAGCCCCGTGCCCTCGATGTTGCTGCGATACAGTGTCGGGCTGAGGTTCTGGCGGTGAAGTGCGTGTCCCGTCTCGTGAATGGTTGAGCCAAGCGACACCAGCACGTAATCCTCTTTGACGCGCGTGGTGATGCGCACATCGTCGCGGTGGAACGTGCTGGTAAACGGATGCGCCGATAAGTCCAGACGCCCGCGATTAAAGTCATAGCCCAGCGTCTCGGCCATCGCACTGCCAAAGGCAAGCTGCGTCTCGCGGGGATAATGACGGCGCAGCACGCTGTCGTCTACCGCATCGCTTCTGGCGTCAATCGCTTGGACCAGTTCGATCAGTGGTTTCTTCAATCCGCTGAAGATGTCGTTGATGATTTCATAGGTCATGCCCGGCTCGAAGCGATCCAGCAGCGCGCTGTACTTGTTAGCGAACGGCTTGCCATCTGCCGCGACATTCAACGTTTCCGCAAGCTGGATTTGCAGATCAAGCATCTTTTGCAGGTACGGCTGATAATGGCCGAAGTTGTTCTGCACGCGGGCGGTATGCCATGCTTCACGCGCGTAAGCTCCCACCTGCTGAATTTCCATCAGCAGCGACGCCGGGATACGCTTGAGCTTTTGGTAATCACGCCACATCACCCGCACAATGCTGGCATCGTCCGAGTCGTAATCGCTGTATTCGTCGCTGAGGTCTTGCAGCAGTTCGCCCACTTCATCGTGAGTGAAAAACTCGTGAGCCAGCCCCGCCAGCGTCGCCGACTGGTCAGCGCGCCCCTGTACCGCCCCCGGCGGCATATACGTCCGTTGATCCCAACCCAGGAGTCCCGCCGCGCCCTTCACATCAGAGACTCGCGCCAACAAGGTTTTTAATCGTGTTAGTGACATGTTTCCCTCATTCATGAACTAAAGCGGTTCGTTGGCAAATGCCAGCGCGCGCTTAGCGATAATCGTTTCATCGCCGTAGTTACCTTTTGCAAGATATTGAAGATACGATTTATAGCGTTTGTCGCCTAGTACCAATACTAAGGCCGCGCCCGCCGCGATGCGCAGTTCCGCGTTGCTTTTTTCCGTCGCCAGTTCCAGAAACTCCGCTGTCGATTGCCATCCCGGCAAATTGTCCATGTTGACATCCAACGACTTTTCAAAGGTCAACCCCCAGTGGGAAAGCACATTTTCGCTCTCCGTCACCACCCGTGTCAGCGCCTCAAGTACAGCTTGGGCGCGGCTGTCGGGTTGATGGCTCACGATACCCTGGGCAAGAGCATCGCCGTCCTTATCGCTCAGATTAAAGCCCTGATCCTTCAACGGGCGTTTGAACTGGCGCAGCAGTACAGAAAAGAGTTCTTCAAGCGGGGCGTTTTCAAAAGTGCGAGCATTCTCGGCGGGCATAAAGACTCCTACACGCAAGTTGGACCTCTTAATAATCTGTGAAATTATAACCTGCTTTTCCGGTTTGCTGGTGCGAATAGTGTACAAAAACAAGACGCGGCTTTTTGCAAGTGAAATTTGGGACAATCTAACCAAAAATTGGTCGCGCAGGGCAGGTAAAATCATGGATAATAGAAATAATCAAATGACGATTCGATTTTTATCGTATCGTTATCGTTCATCTGGGTTATTTTGAGAGGACAGCATATGACCCTAATGACTCCAGTACGTTTTACTCGTTCCATGCGCAAAACACCGCAAATCCTTAATTACGTACTGCGCGACGTGAACCATGAAATCGCGCACACCGTAACCGACGGCCCTGATGGATGGAACACATTACAAATCATTTGCCATCTGCGCGACTTTGAAGAAATCTTCTTTGATCGCGTGCGTTTGATGGTCGAAAAAGAACGCCCGCTGCTGCCGCGCTACGATGCGCACCAGATGGTGATTGACAATGATTATATCAACCAGGGCTATCGCACCGCCCTGATGCAGTTCAGTGAACTGCGGCGCAAGCATGTGGAATTCCTCGAAGCGCTCTCGCCTGAGGCCTGGTGGCGTTCCGGCGTACACCCTGAACACGGCGTCATTACCGTCCTCGAACAGTCAATGCAGGTCGCGCTGCACGACGTGGATCACATTGAACAAATCATCCACATGCTGCACACTGCCACTGGCCCAACCACTGCTTAACCACCGTTCCCCTGTCCGTTCATCAGTTATCATGCTAAGATGATGTGGGGCGTGCTGTGAAAACGCCCCCAATTGACCGTATGTTCGGCGGGTAATTGTGAATGCAGACAATTGAATTGAAGCGTTCTGGGATGCAGTTGGTCTGGGTACTGCTGGGTCTAACCTTTGCCGCTATTGTGCTGGCCGCGGCGCTCAATACAGGGCAGGATATCTACACCGTCGTTTCCATCTTCAGTACTCGTTTTCTGGGTATTTTTATCGAAGCCGCCCCTTTTCTTCTGCTCGGTACCCTGGCATCAGGCTTAATCGAAGCCTTCGTGACACGCGACGACATCGTTCGCTGGATGCCGCGTAACATCATCCTGGCGACGCTCAGCGGCACGCTGATGGGTTTTGCCTTTCCAGTGTGCGAATGCGGCGTAGTGCCAGTTGCACGCCGTTTATTCACCAAAGGGCTGCCCATGTCCGTAGGGGTTGCCTTTCTCATGGCCGCACCTGTGATGAATCCGGTGGTGCTGGTCAGTACCTACATCGCCTTCGGCAGCATCGCTCCGGTAGTGGTCATCGGGCGTTATGTGTTGACCGCCATCATCGCTACAGCAATCGGCGTCGTTTTCGCCATCTCCGCCCGCCCGCAGGATGTGCTGCGTCCCCAGAGTCTCGCTCCGGTGATGGGTGGCAGCACGCAGGCATTACCCACACAGCGCCGCGCATTCGTGCCGGGCCTGATTTTCGCGCTGAAAATGGCAGGCGATGAGTTCTTTGAGATGGGGCGTTATCTGGTGATTGGCTCGCTGCTGGCAGCAGGGATGCAGACATTGGTCTCGCAAGATGTGCTGCTGGCGCTGGGCAAAGGGCCTGTGGTTTCGGTCATCGCGATGCAGGTGCTGGCGTTTCTGCTCAGCGTCTGCTCAACCGTCGATGCTTTCCTAGCGTTAGCCTTCGTCGGCACATTTACAACAGGTTCGTTGATTTCCTTCCTGACGTTCGGCCCGATGGTGGACATCAAGAGCACGTTGATGTTCGCGGGAGTTTTTAAACGCCGCACTGTGCTCTATCTGGTCATTCTTCCGTTTTTAATGTCTATGCTGGCAGGCATCTGGATGAATCTGAATCTCAGCTTCTAGCCGTATCCCAATAGTTGATTACCGGAGTTGTTCATGCAAATCGCAAACACTCAGCCGCAGACCAACTTACAAGCCGACACCCGCTTGCAGAACTGGGTGAAAACCTTCGTCCTGTTCGGGCTGGCGCTGTATTTCCTCTACAACATCCTCAGCGGCAATCTGACGAATTACATCAACGTACGCTTTGCCTGGTTGGCATACCTTGCAGTGGTGATTTTCGCCGCGTTGGGAGCCGTCAGCGCCTTTGACCTGCTTCACCCGCGCCGCACTGACCCATTGGATGATGCTATCGTTCCGGCGAACGCACATGTTCAGGTGTCATGGGGTGTCCTCGCGATCACTGCCATTCCCTTGATTCTGGGCACGCTGATCCCGTCACAGCCGTTGGGCGCTTCGGCCATCGAAGGCAACATCAGCACCAGCGCGGTTTCGACCAGCGGCATCACGACACTGACGACTAATCCGTTGGAGCGTAACGTGCTGGATTGGCTGCGCGCTTTTAACCGCAGTACAAACCTGGCTGAGTTCAGTGGACAACCTGCCGATCTGATTGGCTTTGTTTACCGCGAACCGGACTTTAGCGAAGGGCAGTTTATGGTGGCTCGCTTCACCATTAGCTGCTGTGTGGCAGACGCCAGCGCTATCGGCCTGCCCGTCGTCTGGGCAAGCGATACGGCGCTGAACGATGGCGAATGGGTGCGCGTACAGGGCAGTTTTCAATCAGGCCAGTTTCGTGGGCAGGAAATCCCTATGCTGCACGCCACATCGGTTGAGGTCGTCGCCCAGCCGGAACACCCCTATCTGTATCCCTAATGATGAGAACCTGCGATGAGTAATGAGCTAAAAGTCGCCGGACGGATGAAGACTGCCCCGGTCTGGAAACCACGCACGACGTTGACGCGCTTTGATGTGACCGTGAGCGTCGTCATTTTGGCGCTGTTGGCCGCCACGCTGCTGACGGTAATAATCGGGGATCGAATTGGCGTGCGCGTGCTGGCTGCCGGCCCTATCAGCACCGCCCACAGCACCAGTTCCATTTTTCTCCAATTCACGGAGGATATGGATCAGACATCCGTTGAGTCTCGCCTGCTGCTTGACCCGCCGCTGAACGGGAATTTCCGCTGGAATGGGCGCACGCTGATTTTCCAACCAGCGACTGCGATGTCGCCGGGCACAACCTATACGGTATCGCTGCCACGGGGCGCGGCCAGTGACAGCGGGCGGCAAACGCTGTCCGAGTACCGTTTCAACTTCACGGTGATGATGCCGCGTGTGGCCTATCTCACACCCTCGGATAGTTCGCCTACCAACATCTGGATTGCTGACCCACGAGACCCACAGAGCGCCCATCAGTTGACCTTCAGCCCGACAGGTATCTATGACTTCAGCGTTAGCCCGGATGGCACACGCATCGCCTTTTCCGAGATTGATCCGCTGTCGGATTCCTCGGAGATTAAAGTGCTTGATATTGAAACGGGCGGGCTGACGCAAATCACCAACTGCACCGCCGAGGATGCGCGCTGCACGAACCCGGTGTGGCGACCCGACGGCAGCATGATGGCTTATGAACGCATCGATCTGAACTCCGATTTGACCAGCGTTGGCGTCAGCCCCACACGCGTCTGGCTACTGGACTTGAGCACCACACCCGCCAGCACGCGCCCGCTGTTCACTGATACGCAGATGCTGGGCTACAGTCCAGTGTGGTCAGGCGATGGAACCCGCCTAGCGGTGTTTGACACGAACAGCAGCGGCATTCTGGTCTACAGTTTTGCCGATTCAAGCGTTGTCCTCATTCCCAGCCGAACAGGAAGCGTCGGCACGCTGTCGCCGGATGGCACGCGCCTAGTCTTCCCCGAAATGCTGCTGGACGGCAACATGACCCGTTCCACACTCAAAATCGCCGACCTCGTGAGCAACGATTTCACCGATTTGACCAGCCCCGACGAGCCAATTGATGACGTGATGCCCATCTGGAATCCCGACGGCTACCGGCTGGCAATCGGGCGGCAGTACCTTGATAATCGTTTCACACGCGGCTCGCAAATGTACCTGTACGATACACGCGATAGCAGTGTGACCCCGCTGGTGATTGATGAACGCTACACTAACGGCTTTTTCTCATGGGATGCCACCGGGCAGCAGTTGGTGCTTCAGCGTTTCCCCGAACTGGACGAGAACGGCAATCCGACGCAGTTCGCCACGCCAGAAGTCTGGACGTATGACCTGGCGACGGATACGCTGACACTGGTAGCGACTAACGCCAACCGTCCACGCTGGATTCCCTAGTGGCAAGCAATGAGCAACGAGCAATGAGCAACGAGCTAAATACACATAAAACAGGGAGAATTTCTCCTGGACTGGTGCTGTTTCTGGTGTTCCCGTTGATGGGGCTGCTGGCGGCAGTCATGACCGTACTGAGCAACGGAGCCGCGCCGCGTGATAACCTGACGCCGATGACCCCGCAAGGCAGTGTGCCGCGCATGAACTGGACCGCGCCCAACATGACCCTGACGGCACTGGATGGCACCTAGGTGCAAATCACGGATTTTCGCGGGCGTATCGTGTTTCTGAATTTCTGGGCGACATGGTGCCCGCCTTGCGTCCGAGAGCTACCTGCTTTTACGGCGTTTGCACAGGAACAGGACCCGGAAACGGGCGCGCTGGTCGTCGCCATCAACGCCGGAGAAACCGCTGAAGTTATCAACGCTTACTTCAGCCAGAACAACATCAGTCATATTGAAGTGCTGCTTGACCCGGCAGGCGCGGCGCGCAGCCTCTACGGCGTCATCAACCTGCCCGTGACCTATGTGATTGATGCCCAAGGGCTGGTGCGTGCCATGAAAATCGGCGAAATCACGCGCGAGGACATCGACGGCTACATGGCCGACTTAGAGACATCCGGCTAATCCTACAGCGTTTGGTTTGCGATGCCGTGCATAAAGTTTTCATCGGTGGATTAATTGGATCGTTGATATAGGACGCAATATTGCCCGGTCCTACCTGTTTTCAGGCAAATCTGTTTCAACTGCGTAACCTGCGGCAGCTTGGACTCGTGCGGGACTTCCTTTTGCCCAAGTCTTCCCTATACAATCGGACACATCTCTCATCTACCTATGGAGGTGTCTCGTGATTGTCCGTCCCAACACCGACGAATACGCCGAGTTTTACGCGGGTTATGTGGCCCGCGTGCCTGATGGCGATGTGCTTCAGTTTCTGCGTGAACAACCACAGCGCCTGCGTGACCTGCTGCGCGGCGTTTCCGAGGAGCAGGCTGCCGCACGCCCTGCGCCTAAAGAGTGGAGCATCAAGGAGGTTATCAGCCATCTTAACGACGGTGAGCGGGTCTTCAGCTATCGCGCGCTGCGTTTTTCGCGCGGCGACGAAACAGCGCTGCCCGGTTTTGACCAGGACCTTTTTGTGGAAAACTCGAATAGTGCCGCTGTACCGCTGGCCGATTTGTTAGACGAATTTGCCCATCTGCGTGCCGCCAACCTGCTGCTGTACACCCAGTTCCAGCCGGAAACACTGGCACGGCGCGGCACGGCCAGCAATTACCCCGTAAGCGTGCGCGGGCTGGTGTACATCACTGCCGGGCATGTCGAACATCACTATGAGAGCCTGCGCACCGTTTACCTGAAGCAAGCATAGGCGTTTCATGAGCGCCCGCCCTAATCCCGACGAATACAGCGCTTATTACGGCACCTATATCATACGCGTGCCAGAAGGCGTCGAGCTACTGCACCTGCTGCGCGAACAGCCGCAGGAGCTTGCCAACTTGCTGCGCGAGGTCTCCGACGAACGCGCGGTAGAACGCCCCGCGCCTGCTGAGTGGAATATCAAAGAGATTGTCGGTCACCTCAACGACTTCGAGCGCATCCTAACGTATCGCGCGCTGCGTTTTGCCCGCCGTGACGCCACGCTGATTTCCGGCATTGAACCGCTGGATTATGTGCGCGAATACGACGCCAGCCGCTTCCCGCTGCATGACCTGTTGGACGAATTCATCCACCTGCGCGCGGCAAACGTGCTGCTGTTCAAGAGCTTCAGCGAGGAGATGTGGCTGCGGCGCGGCGTTGCCAGCGGCGTCGAGGCGTCGGCGCGTGCGCTGGTGTATGTCATCGCCGGACACGTTGACCAACACCTCGAAAGCCTGCGTACTGTCTACCTGAAATAGAACACGCTGCAAAGTTATCGTCTGGTGAGCCAATTGCCATGATAGACTATAGCTATATTGGCTCACCAAAAGGGATAACCTATGCAGCCTTCAACACGTTCCATCCTCCACTGGACTCCTCGCCTTCTCGCTCTCCTCTTTATCCTGTTTATCAGCATGTTTGCGCTGGATGTCTTTGGCGAATACGCCAGCATCACCGATACCGCTATCGCCCTGTTCATGCACCTGATTCCCTCGCTGCTGCTGGCGGGCGCACTGCTGCTGGCGTGGCGCTGGCGCGTGCCCGGTGGACTGTTGTTCCTCGCGCTGGGGCTGATTTCGGTCTTCTACTGGCACACTGGCAGCGATTTGCTGCGTTTTGTGATGTTCTCGCTGCCGATCATCGTGGTCGGCGCGCTGTTCATCCTTGACGAGCGGTTGGCGCTGCATCCGCCTGCGTTAAAGCGCCCCGCCTAACTTCAGCCGTTTCCACGAAAAATTAATCAGCGTTATACTCCAACGTAGTACGCCGGACTCAGGCAGCACGAGAGAAAGGTCGATACCATGAATACCTCGCAGGACACCCTCACCCGCATTGAACGCACCGTAGAAGCCTTCACGCAGGCACTCGCCGACAACCTGTACTACACACGCGGACAAGCCATCCATACAGCGTCGTTGCAGGACATCTATATGGCGCTGTCCATCACCGTCCGCGATTATATGATGTATGACTGGCGCAAAAATGTTCATGCTTATTTCGAGCAAAATCCCAAATTTGTTTATTACCTGTCCGCCGAATATCTGATGGGGCGGCAGCTCACGCAGAATCTGCTGTACACCGAAACCGAAGACATCGCGCGGCAGGCGCTCAAAGTCTATGACATTGACCTCGACGAACTGGTCAAGCAGGACATCGAGCCGGGGCTAGGCAACGGCGGTCTGGGGCGGCTGGCGGCCTGTTTCATGGACTCGCTGGCAACGCTGGATATTCCGGCAGTGGGCTATGGCATTCGCTACGAGTTCGGCATCTTCAAGCAGTCGTTCAAGGATGGCTGGCAGGTGGAAGGCCCCGACGAATGGCTGTACTACGGCAATCCCTGGGAGTTCGCGCAGCCCGACGACATGGTCGAAGTCCACTTCGGCGGCTACACCGAACAGATTCCCGACGGGAACGGCGGCTTTCATGTGCGCTGGCTGCACAACCAGACCATCATGGGAGAACCGTATCATACACTGGTTCCCGGCTACAAAACGCCGACAATGAACATGCTGCGTTTGTGGCGGGCACGTGCCAGTAAGGAATTTGACTTTCAGTAGTTCGACGTGGGTGACTACGCGCGCGCCGTCGAACAAAAAACGTACAGCGAGAACATCAGTAAGGTGCTGTATCCTAACGACAACACGCCACAAGGCCGGGAACTGCGCCTCAAGCAGCAGTACTTCTTCGTCTCCTGCTCGCTGCAAGACATCATCCGCCGCTTCAAAATCAAGAACCACGACTGGAAAACTCTGCCGAACATCGCCGCGATCCAGTTAAACGACACGCACCCGGTCATCGCCATCGCTGAACTGATGCGTATGCTGGTCGATGAGTATCAGGTCGGGTGGGATGATGCATGGGACATCACGACGCAAACCTTCGCCTCGACACAGCATACGCTATTGCCCGAAGCACTGGAAAAGTGGCCAGTCACACTGTTTGAGCGTGTGCTGCCGCGCCATCTGGAAATTATCTATGAAATCAACCAGCGATTCCTCAATGCGGTACGCGCCAAATTTCCCGGCGACGAAGATCGCGTGCGCCGCATGTCCATTATTGAGGAGGGGCCGGAGCGCCTGATACGTATGGCGTTCCTCGCCTGCGTCGGCAGTCATTCCATCAACGGTGTGGCGGAACTGCAATCCGATCTGCTGAAAGACCGCGTGCTGCACGACTTTTACGAGATGTTCCCGGAAAAGTTCAATAACAAAACCAACGGAGTCACGCCGCGCCGCTTCATGAAGCTGGCGAACCCACGACTCTCCGAGTTAATCAGCAAGCACATTGGCGACGCATGGATTAAAGACCTTGACCAGTTGCAGAAGCTGGAACCGCTGGCAGAGGATACCAAGTTCCGCAAGGCATGGCGTGAGGTCAAGCAGCACAACAAACAGCGCCTTGGCGCCTACATTCAGCAGAATATGGGCATCACCGTCAACCCCGACAGCCTGTTTGACGTGATGGTCAAACGCCTGCACGAATACAAGCGCCAGCTATTGAAAGCGCTGCACATCATCACGCTCTACAACCGTATCAAGGACAATCCGCAGCACGACCTTGTGCCGCGCACGTTCATCTTCGGTGCAAAGGCCGCCCCCGGCTATCAGCAGGCAAAGCTGATTATCAGGTTCATTAACGCCATCGGCAGTATCGTCAACCATGACCCTGATGTGCGTGACCGTCTCAAAGTCGTTTTTCTGCCGAACTTCAACGTCACACTAGGCGAACTAATTTATCCAGCGGCGGAGATTTCTGAACAAATCTCATTGGCAGGTAAGGAAGCTTCCGGCACGGGCAACATGAAATTCGCTCTCAACGGCGCGCTGACGACAGGCACGCTGGACGGTGCGAACATCGAAATCCGTGACCATGTTGGTGCAGAGAATTTCTTCCTGTTCGGGTTGACGACGGAGGAAGTGTTCGCCCTCAAGCAGAACAGCTACCACCCACAGGATTACTACTTAGACATCCCTGAACTGAAGGCGGCGATTGACCTTATTTCATCGGGGGACTTCTCCGCAGGTGACCCGTTCCTGTTCAAGCCGCTGGTGGATTCGCTGCTGAAACATGACGAATACATGCTGCTGGCGGACTATGCCTCGTACATTGCCTGTCAGGATGCGGCATCTGCTGCTTATCGTGATGTGGAACATTGGACGAAGATGTCGATTCTGAACACCGCACGCTGCGGTTTCTTCTCGTCAGACCGCAGTATGCGCCAGTACAGCGCGGACATCTGGGGCGTTAAGCCGCTGCAAATTGAGCAGAATGGGAAATAACGTGACGTAGGGGCGCAATATATTGCGCCCCTACCATAACAATTTACGGATACTTACGGTTCAACATACGCGCATAGGGAATCGTCTCGCGGATGTGGTCGAGGCCGCAAATCCAGGCGACGGTACGCTCTAAGCCGATGCCAAAGCCTGAGTGCGGTACAGTGCCGAACTTGCGCAGGTCGAGATACCAATTGTACGCCTCGCGCGAGATGTTCATCGTCTGCACGCGCTGATCCATCAACTGCACGTCGTAAATGCGCTCGCTGCCGCCAGTGATTTCGCCGTAGCCTTCCGGCGCGAGCAAGTCCACGCTGCGGCAGACTTCCGGGCGTCCATCAACGGGCTGCATGTAGAAGGCTTTGACCTGCGACGGGTAGTGGTAGCAGAACACCGGCCTGTCAAACATCTGCGTCAGCGCCGTTTCGTGCGGGCTGCCGAAGTCGCTGCCCCATTCGATTTTGAGCAGTTCCTTCTGTTCGGGGTCTTCAGTTTCCGCCGCCATCTTTTGCAGGCGCGTCACCGCATCGTCGTAGCTGATGCGCGGGAAGGGCGCGAGGATGTTTTGCAGCTTGCTGGTGTCGCGTTCGAGGATTTCCAGTTCCTTCTGGTGCTTTTCCAGCACACGCTGCACAAAATGGCTGACAAAGTCCTGCTCCATGTCCATCATTTCTTCCAGCGACACGAAGGCCATTTCTGGTTCCAGCATCCAGAATTCCATCAGGTGACGGCGTGTCTTGGACTTTTCCGCGCGGAACGTTGGCCCGAAGCAGTATACCTTGCCGAAGGCCATCATATTGGCTTCGTTATAAAGCTGTCCCGTCTGCGCCAGAAACGCAGGTTCACCGTGATAGTCAATCTCGAACAGCGAAGTTGTGTCCTCGCCTGCTGACGGTGTGATAATCGGCGTGTCTACCAGCAGGTAGCCGTGATCGTCCAGCCAGTTGCGCATTTCGCGGACAATCGTCGCGCGGATACGCAGAATCGCCCACTGGCGGCTGGAACGCAGCCACAGGTGGCGGTTGTCCATCAGGAACTCGACGCCGTGTTCCTTCGGCGTAATCGGGTAATCCTCGACCATTTGCAATACCTGGAACGATTTCAGGTCAATTTCGTAGCCGCCGGGATAACCTTTCTTCACGCGCTCGTTGGCTTTTACCGTGCCCGTGACAATCACCGACGACTCCTGCGTCACCTTGCCCGCGTTCTCAAATTCCGGCTCGCTCAGATTGCCCTTGAAGGCCACACACTGCACGATACCTGTACCATCGCGCACCATGATAAATTGCAGTTTGCCTTTGTCAGTGCGATCATAGACCCAACCGCGTACCGTGACTTCCTGTCCAACGTAATTGGCAATGCTGCCTACGCTAATGATTTGTGCCATAAAAGTTGTTTTCCTTGTCTTCTGAAAGCTGAGTGGCCCTATTATAGCTTATTCGCCCTGCACGGTTGTTTTTTGTGCAAAAACTCCAACTCTACTCCGTAAATTCGAGACTCCGACCTGTCAATTTTCTAATACAATAGAAACAAGACTAAAAAAAGTGTCCTGAAGATTAGATTCTCATAAGAATAATCGTCAGAAAACAATTATTTAACACTTTTTAAGTACATTAATAAACAATAAGTTGTTGAATGAGGTATTGATAATGACTACCAAAAATTTGCAGGATTTCCACGTCGAATACGCTGAGGTCATGCGCCACTGGTCACCCAAGTCGGAAAAATATTCCGGCGGGGATAGCCTGCTCACCGCCCTAAACAATGGCTGGGAAGTAGGCGATATCGTGTACGTTGAAGATCACTGGCACACCGGGATGCGTTATGTCCCTTTGTATCATTTTGAAATGTCACGCAATGGCGAGAAGCATACTATGATTGTCATCGATAATCCTTATGTCTCGCGCATTTCCAACAGCGGGGACTTTCGTGTGCTGCCACTGACTGAACGTCGGCCCCAGGACGAGCCGAAGAAGCAGAAAAAATAGCTTACAAAACATCAACCCGACCACCCCAGTCGGGTTTTTTGTACCCTCATCACCAGAACCCATGTTCTTGACACACACCAAACATTTGTGCTATTGTGAGCAAAAGCGTTTGTATGAGGGATGATTTATGATTCTTCCAGTGCTTGCGGTGAAGGATTTGGACGCCAGCGTCAAATTCTATACCGACAAATTAGGTTTTAAACTTGACTTCAACCTCGCTGGCCCCGACGGTAAGCCCATGACTGCTGCCGTCAGTATGCCCGACAATAACGGCTTCTTGCTGAACGCCGACAGCACGCTGCCCCAGCGTGGTCAGGGTGTTGTGTTCATGATCTACCTTGCCGATGACAAAGACCTTGACGCCTACTACGCGGTCTTGCAGGCAAAAGGGGTTCATATCGTTCAACCGATCAAAGAGGAATACTGGGGAGACCGCGTCTTTTCCATCACCGACCCCAACGGTTTTTATCTGACATTCGCTAAAACCGTCAAGCAGGTGTCGCCGGATGAGATTGAGAAATTGGCACACAGCACCAATGGCTAGCATCGGACACGATTTATAGGGCGAATCTGTGTGTTCGCCCCCTGTCAATCGGTATTATTCCGCGCCCCAGGTGTCGAGTGCCCACACCAGTTCCTCACGTCCGGGGGTGTAATTGCCCACGCGCCGCACGACTAAGCCGCTGGCATAATTTGCCAACACCGCCGCGTCGTGGAAGGATGCGCCCGCCGCAATCGCCAGCGTAATTACGGCAATCGCCGTGTCGCCCGCGCCCACTGTGTCATAAACGTCAGTCACGGATGGCGCGCGCGAATGCGACACCGTGCCATCACCTGTTGCCCAGGTGATACCGTCTGCGCCGCGCGTGATAAACATTGCGCCTGTGAGTTGCAGCATCGTACACAGATCGAAGGCCGCCGTCGCAAAATCGCGATCTGTACGCAGTTCACGTCCCAGATAGGAACGTGCTTCGTCGGCATTGCATTTCACGACACCAAACCCCACATATTTTTCGAGGCTGCCCTGCGCGTCTGCCGTGAGCAGTGTGCCGCCTGTATTGCCCGCCAACGTGCGCACCATGCTCACCAGCGCCGGAGTTAGCAGGCCCGTGTGATAATCTGACATCAGCACAGCGTTCGCGCGCCGCATTTCAGCAGCAATCACGACGCCAAGCTGACGCTCAATCTCCAGCGAAATCGGTTCGCGCGACAGTGTATCCAGCCGCGCCACCTGCTGCGGAAAACGCAAACCCATCTGCGCCATAATGCGCATCTTGACTGTTGTCGGACGTGTTGCGTCGCTGAGCAGCAAATGCGTACTGATGCCGCGCCCGTCCAGCACCTGTCGCAGCGTGTCGGCGGATGCATCGGTGCCAATTACGCCTGCCAACGATGCCGTACTGCCCAATGCGGCCACGTTCGCCGCCGGATTTGCTGCGCCGCCGGGCACCAGATGGCGCGCTTCCAATTCCAACACAGGCACAGGCGCTTCACGGCTCATGCGTGTGGCCCGTCCCGTGAGATATTCGTCAAGAATCACATCGCCAATCACTAACACGCGCTGTCCGGCGAGTTTTGGAACAAGCGCTGCCAGCTCACCCATACTTTCCCTCCATCGTGGACGGCGCATGTGCGCCACGCCGTAAAACTGCCCACACAAAACGCGGTAAGCGCATCATACGTCCGATTCGTCTTGGCTGCAAATATAACCGAAAAAGCCATTCGATGCCTATACGTCGCATCCACTGCGGCGCACGCGGCAGGACTCCAGCAATGAAATCAAACGCCCCGCCCACGCCCATCGCCATTTTGACATGCAGGCGCGGCAGGTTGCGTGCAATCCATTTGTCCTGCACTGGCGCGCCATAAGCTACCAGCAGAATATCCGCGCCGCTGCTGTTCACCCGTTCGATAATCGCGTCTTCTTCTTCAGCGGCAGGGCTGCCCGCAAAGGTGCCGACGATATTGACGCCGGGGTACCGTTCCCGCAGGAAATAGGCGGCACGTTCCGCGACGGTGGGCGCGGCCCCCAGCAGGAACAATTTCCAGCCTTCGCGCGCGGCATGTTCGGCAATCATCGGCACGCCGTCGGAACCGGTCACCCGTTCCGGCAGCGGCTGTTTCAAGTGTTTCGCAGCCCACAACAGGCCTACTCCATCCGCGATGCACAGGTCGGCGCGCGCGAGGATGCTGTAGAAGTTGCTATCCTGCTGCGCGATCATCACAAATTCGGGGTTCACCGTACAGACGTGACGCGGCATCCGGCGTGAACTATCCTTTACCCACGAGGCGATCAATTCCAGCCAGCGCTCATAGGTCACTGCGTCCACTGAAACGCCCAGAATGCGCACGCGCTTATCATACTGCGGCTGGCGCGGCAGAATCACGGTGTCGCGGTGAGTATTGCCGCCGCCTTCCAGTATCGCGCGCGCTGCGTGCAGAACTTCGCCCGCTTCCAGGATATGCATACAGGTGCGCGCCTCGCAGCCGTGCCGCAAGCCAACGGTATGCGCCACATAGCTGCACGGGCTGCATTCGACGCCGCTGCGTACCACGCGCGCTTCACCGCCCGGTGCCCAGGGTCCCCAGGCGTGGTGATTGCTGGGGCCGAAAATCGCCACCACAGGCGTATCCACTGCCGCCGCCAGATGCATCACGCCGCTGTCCGCGCCGATAAACAGGTCGCACGTTTCGATCAGGGCCGCAAGCTGTCCCAGCGTCGTGCGTCCCGACATGTCGAACGACGGCGTTTTCATCATTTCCTTGACGGCGGCGGTGTCGTCATTTTCACTGCCTACCAGCATCACCTGTGCGCTGTACTTGGCTTGCAGAATATCCGCGACGGCGGCGAAGCGCTGTGCATCCCAGCGCCGCGCGCGGCTGTAGCCTCCGCTGCCGGGATGTATGGCAATGCGTACCGCTTCCGCCTGCGACTTCGCGCCGATGGTCGAGTCCATCGCCCAGATACGGTCATCTTCGTGGACGCCAACCACTGCCGTACGCGGTTTCGTGCTGGCACCCAGCAGCCCAACGACATCCAGCCAGTACTGCGCCTGATGTTTCGCGCCGAAGCCTTTATCTTCCACGCGCTCGGTCAGGAACCAGCCGTTGCCGTTGTCCAGCCCGATGCGCCGTTTCGCGCCGCTAGCCCACGCGATGAAGGCAAACTTCGGCGTGCCCAGCTTCAGCGTGAAATGGTGGAAGAAAATTACCGCGTCGTAGGGATTTTCGCGCAGCGTCCAGATGCGCCGCAGGTTCTCACGGTTCAGCAGCGCGCGTGTGCCGTCAAGCTGTCCTTTTCGAAGGCGATGATTTCGTTGACAAGGTTGGTGTTCTCGACCACAGGCGCGGCGTGCGCGCTCGCCAGCAGTGTGATGTGGGCGTCGGGATACTTCTCGCGCAGGGCAGACAGCGCGGGCGTCGTCAGGATCAGGTCGCCGATGTCGGCAAGTTGTACGATCAGGAAACGGTTAGTCATGTAATTTTACTGTGAAAGATAAATCGTTCGATTTCTTATAGCATCTTACTCAAAATACCCTAAAACTTCGCTTAACTTTTCTGCCGCCTGCGCCCATGTGAACTTCGCCGCTTGCGCTTTTCCTCGTTCAATCAAGTCACGGCGCAGCGTTTCATCCGCCGTGATGTTCTGCATTGCCGCTGCTATTGCCTCAACATCCAGCGGGTTGACCAGCAGCGCGGCATCCCCTGCCAGTTCCGGCAGGCTCGACGTGCTGCTGCATATCACAGGCGTTCCGCAGCCCATCGCCTCCAGCACCGGAAAGCCGAAGCCCTCGTACAGCGACGGAAACACCAGCGCCCGCGCGCCCGCATACAGCGCGCCCTTGTCGGCTTCGTCGACGTAGCCCGTCAGGATAACGCCGTCCACGCCCGCCGTCCATGCCTCGTCGTACAGCCAGCCTTTGCTGCCCGCCAGCACCAGCGCCGTGTTTTTACCCGTCATCTGTCGATAGCGCGCATAAGCCTGCACCAAACGCGCGATGTTTTTGCGCGGTTGTAAGGTGCCAATGTACAGGAAATAGAGTGGGGGGATGCCATACTTTTTTTGGACGGTATCGATCTCAGTGAGTTGCAACGGGTTTACACCGGGGTACACCACGCTGATTTTCGCCGCTGGTACGCCGTAAAAGCGCTGTAAGTCGTCCGCCGTCGCCTGACTGTCCGCCAGCACCACGCTGGCACGCCGCGCACTGTAGCGTGTCGTCCAGTCCAGATACCAGCGCTGCCCCCGCGAATGCGCCTGCGGAAAATAGCGGTAGCCGAGGTCATGCGCCGTCACCGCGGCCCGCCCCGGAAAAAGCAGCGGCAGGGTATGCGCAGGCACGAACGTCACGTCCGGCTTGTCGCGCCACAGCGCCGCCGCGAAACGCACATGCGTCCACAGCCGCGCGAAGGGAATCACCCGCAGCGTCACATGCTCACGTACAGGGAACAGATCGTCAGGCGGCGTATCGCGGAAATACAGCAGCAGTTGATGGGGAAGGGGCAGCGTGCGGTTGTGTTCAATCAGCGCCCGAATCAGATGTAAGGCGTAGTGTTCCGTGCCTGTGAGCCGCGCGACAGTCGTGCGGCTGGCGTCGATAGCGATGCGCACAAGCTAACGCCCGCGCCGGAACACCGGGATCAGCCACAGAATCAGCAGCATGATAACAGGAATGAACCACACGCTCGCCGCGATACTGCTGAAATCTGTGCCCAGCACGCCGCTGCTGACTACCAGTCCGGCTAATCCGCCGACCACCAGCAGCGAACCGGGGAACATCAGGCGCAGGTCACGTGGGCGTGCCAACTGCGCTGTCAGCCAGAATGCAGCGCCCAACGCCACCAGCAGCAGCGGGTAGATTTGGAGTGCGCCAGTGATCGCAATCGCGCCTAAAACCAGCGCGCACAGCAGCATGGCGCTGACCACAAACAGCGTGCCGCGTGCCCAGCGTCCTGCCGAAAGCCAGCGCGCCAGCAGGGTGACCGCTACGCCGCCCAGCCGCTACCGCTCCCAGCAGCAGCGGCAGGGGAGGCGTACCCAGTGCTCAGAGCGAACGTCAGCCACACGCCAATGCCGATGAGAACAAAGGCGGGCACCACCGAGGCCATACTGCCGCGCGGCAGCGTCGAGGGTGGCGGCGATGGAAAATAGCTGGAACGCTGCTCCTGTATTGCAGGCGGAGGCGTCACATCGACGGCGGTGAACTCGGACGTTTGCGGCGGCTGCTCGGCCTCGCTCTCCTGCGCGGCAAGCACATCGCTGAGGGAGGCGACGGCGGCTAAGGCAGCGTCAATGTCCAGGTCATCATCGGCTGCTTCTGCCTGCGCTTCGGCGACGATTTCAGCTTCAGGTTCGTTGGCTTCGTCGGGCGTGGCGGCGTCGGATTCGGTTTCCGGCTCAAGGTCCGGTTCAGTTTCGGGTGTGAGTTTATCATTATCCATGTGGCGTATTGTGGCGTTTTTCGGCAGTGTGCGCAAGTGTGAGGCGTAGAAATTCGAGGACGATAACAAAGTGCGGCAGGTACGCCTTGATGCGGGTTAGAATCGGTTGGGAAAGACAAACTTTTCATTTTGAGGCTGCGCGAAATGACGGAGTCGTTGATCGAATTGATCGGGGATGCTGCGGAAATTGACGGCGAGGTGGATTGGGATGTCCATAAAAGTCATGGTGTGCAAAAAATGGGACCACAAAGAAAGTCGGTTAGAATGGGTTAGGAAATACAAACGGTGCCGGGGTATAAGACGGCACAGTGATGATTTTATGGGCTTTGCAGCAGCCTTACACACAAGCGCGCGAAACCGTTCCGAACGGGGTTCAGTGTTCAAGTTATGAGACTCAGGCTTGTCAGAGGTAGAGGGTGGCAGGTATAATGTGCTTCACATCGGATTAATGTTGATAGATATGTGGTGAAGAGTATCTGTCAATAATAGTTCTGTAATGGCGACGTGGCCAAGTGGTAAGGCAAAACTCTGCAAAAGTTTGATTCACCAGTTCGAATCTGGTCGTCGCCTCACTAATAGAAAGCTGGAGATATAAAACCTCCAGCTTTTTGTTTGGTCAAAGTTCACGGCGTCAGGGCATTTTGAATGTAGTCCAGCATCCATTCCAAGATGGCAGGGGGATTCCATTCCCTAAACACGAGCCTTTCCTGCCGCGACGAATTGCAGCGCCAGCACGCCAGCACGATATTGTGAATGTAATTACTTCCCTGTCGGGTGATGGGGATGATGTGATCTTCGGTGAAATTTTCATAGCGCGATAGATGGCGGTCTACGAAGCGGTTCCCCATTGGCTGTCCGCACCAGCAGCATTTCCCC
Organism: Anaerolineae bacterium; assembly: GCA_046328675.1. GTDB lineage: Bacteria > Chloroflexota > Anaerolineae > Aggregatilineales > Phototrophicaceae > JACAER01. Next base: position 1,948 of record JAXLWC010000003.1, on the reverse strand, counting down.
TTCTGCAATTCATACAATGCCAGTATTTCTGCTTCGGTATATTCACCGGGTGCCTGATGTTCAATGGCGCGACGGCGGCGAGCAGCAGCACGCTGTGGTTCAGGGTTCTTGATGCGTGAGCGTTTTTCGATTTCGCGTACTTTTTCAGGATTTTGAATCCGATAGCGGCGATTTCGTACTTTTACTTTTTCAGGGTCTTCGTGGCGTCCATGTTTTTCGCGCGAACGTTGAACGCTGTCTCTGGCTTTTTCGGGGTTTTCTACCCGATACTTGCGTCCTCGTGCGCGTGCCTTTTCAGGGTCTTTATGGTAGTGGCGGCGGGTGCCTTCATTTACTTTGTCTGGATTTTCTTTCTTGTAACGCTGTTTGCGGGCTTTCTCTTTTTCCGGGTTGTCTGCGTGATATTGACGTGACCTTTCACGCATGTCATCAGCGTTTTCATCATAAAAGCGTTTGAAGACTGCTTGCGCACAGGTTTTACATCTGTTCTGTAAACCATCACGGGCGCTGCTCTTTTTGTAAAAATACTCGGTGGTGGCGGGCAACACCTGTCCACACAGCGAACACTGCTTCCCAGGAATCTCATCTGCTATACTTGACATAAGTATCTCCGATAAAGGTACTTACTCCGCTCTCGCGCTGCGCTATCAGCGCGGGAGCAACTTGCTGCTGATGCCCTGACTTTAACACATACGAGTCACTAGAGTTACAAATCGCTATGGATGATACGACAGCAGACAAAGAGCAACCGCAGTCGGACGAAAATGAACACCCTCGCCTAGTGCTGCCGCCGCTGCCCAACTACACGCTGTCGAGCGTGTGCCCCGCCTGCGCCGCCCCGACTGTACGCCGTGCCTGCAAGGTGCGCTGCGAGCGCTGCGGCTTCGTCTGGGACTGCGGCGAAGTCTAGTACACGTTCGCAGTGGTCAGTGATCAGTTTTCAGTAAAATGCGCGGCTGAAGTGTTTGACTTTGCTGCATAGACTCACTTGAAGATGCCCTAGCTCTACGCTTGCTGAGCGACTGCCCTACGCGGTGATTCACAGCGCTGTGCCTGCACTATAATCAGCGCTAAATAGACTTTATAAGCAATGGTGCTAGTTCACCCCCTCATCCCCAGCCCTTGTCGCTTCGCTTACACCCGACTTCGGGAGAGAAGGGAGAAAACACAGCGCACACGAGGGCAACTGGACGATTTTCGACAAGTTCCTGAGTTCACTAGCACCAATAGTTTTATAGGGTAAGGACATGGACGCGCAGCGCCGTTTTTTGTGGATCAGCTTTATATGCCTGTTATTCCTCACCGGCTCATCGCTTGCCGCGCAGGATGTGCCCCTGCCAATCACGGCAGACAATCTGGAACGGCTGACGCAGACACGCCTGCTGGGCAGCGGCACGATGCAGGGCGCAGTCTGGTCACCGGATGGTACGGCGGTGGCAGTAGGCAGCGCACGCGGCATCTGGCTGTATCAGCCCGATGATCTGACGACACCGCGCGGACGGATTGCGCCTGATACGCTGTGCCGGGTCATTGGCTATTCGCCGGATGGCAGTACACTGGTTTACGCATCCAACAACAGCCTTGTGCTGTGGGATACCACACATGAGTCGATAAGGGCTTCATTGGATGCTGGAGAAACCATCAACTGGCGCGTCGGCAGCAGCACACTCATCGGATTCGGAACGGCATTAAGCCTCTATGACCTGCAAACGGGAACCCTGCGCGCGCAAATTCAGCCGGATGAAAATGAAGTTTTTCGCGGCTATGATCTCAGCCCAGACGAAAGCCTGCTGGTGACGCACAGTGCGTATTCGATCAGCGGCGCATCGGTGCAGGATGGCGTCATCCGCTTCTGGGATATGGCCAGTGGGCAGCGTCAAAACGACTTAGGGGAGCTGCCAGCCAGCAATGCCTACGGCGAAGCGGTACGTTTCAGCCCTGATGGACT
>JAXLWC010000029.1:0-61289 GCA_046328675.1 Anaerolineae bacterium | reverse complement strand
TTAGTCTCTGGGGCATTCCCGCAGACGAATGATTTGCTGTTTTGCAGCATTTCGCAACAGGGTGTGTCCACATGGGCGCGCCCTGTTTTTGATTCGTGTGCCCACCGCCTGCCTGACGATCACACAACGCGGCCTGCCCTACGGCTCCCTTTCGGACTACAATCTCCAGTATAAATAGTGAGCAATGATAGGAAGGCAGTGACCATTGAAAATCAAAATTCTGCTGCTTAGTTTTGGGCTGATGCTGGGCATCGTAGGCTTTCCACTGGTGGCCAATACGCAAGCCGCTTCTACCTGCGGCGGCGCGATTGGCAGCAGCAACTTTGTTGCGTGGATGCCGTTTGGCGTCGTGGGCTTAAACTACACCAATGGGTTTTATCTGCCGACGCGCTTTAGCGATTTCACGATTGTCTGGAGTGCGCTGGCCGCGCGCGGGGGGGCAGGGGTCATCACGCTTGCGCGCGTCACCGTCGGCGGCACAGACCCGGCAGACCCGACCACCACCGTTCTCTGGCAGGGGCCGGACTTCGCCGCTGACACGGGTGGACACACCTAAGGCACCTGGCTCACCGATTACGTGTTCCAGCCGGGCGAGTCGCAGATGATTTATCTGGATTTCGACGGCACCAGCACGAACCTGCAAGCGGCCTTTGGCGCACAAATCAACGATTTCAACGGCACGAATTTCGTCATTGATCCGATTTGTCCGACAGGGGGTTCGCCGGAGTCTGCCCCCTCGTTCGTAGACGATGGGCGCATCAACCGCCGTTGGGGCGATCACTTCGCGGTGGTGTATCCTAGCGATGGCGCGGGCCATCCGGCGCTGCGCATCTACCGCGTCGATGCTGACAGTCGCGGCTGGCTGGCGCTGGCCGTTGACCTTGACGATTTTCCCCTGGTGGATGATGTGCATCAGTTAGTCGCTGAAGGGGACGGCGTGGCTGTTTACCTGCTGAACACAGGCGAAATTGACGTGTATCTTGGCCCGGATGCCGAGGGGAAAACCTACAGCGTCATCATAGACCACCTGCCGCCGACGCAAATCCGGCTGGCCTCGTAGCAAGCGCTGCCTAGCACATTACAACAGGGCGTGTCCACGCGGGCGCGCCCTGTTGATTCCATGACCTTCTGCGCGGCGACTCCATGACCACACCTTCGCCAAACGCGGCTACGCTTACGGTAAAGCGGAGCGATCTGGAGCAAAGGGGGTTCAGTATGCCCAACCGTGATCAACAGATGTTCATCGACTTTGCCATGCTTAACACGACGCTGATTCTGGCGATGATCCTGCAAACAGCCTGCTCGGCAGCGAGTTCACCGTCATCAACGGCGTACTGCTGGGTGTCGCCATGATCATCGACTGCGTGTTTATGTACTTCGCCTACAAACGCAGCGTGCGCCGCCAGTCCTAGCCGCCGACGCGGAACGTCCCCAGCGGCAGACTATCGCCCGCCGCGCCCGTCGCCAGCGCTGTCCCTTCGAGGCGTGTTTGCGTCTGCCACGCGTAGACCACGGCGTTCAGGCTGTAATCGCCTGCCGGAATGTCGCTGATGAGCGCGTGCCGACAGCTAAACGCCGGATAGGGCACGCCGAAATCGGTCTGCCGCACCAGAGTCCCGGCGGCATCCACCACCTGTAACGAAATCGAATAGGTTTCCGGCGGCACGTCTGCGCCTACGCTGATGCCCAGCGTTACATCGAGCGTGCTGCTCGTTTCGGCTGGCAGCGGCGCGACCAGCCGCAGCCCCACGCCGTCAAACTGCACTGCATCGGGCAAGTCAGCCCGCGCGTACAGTTCCAGGCGGTAGCCAGCTACTTCCGCTGGCAGATCACACGCTGCATAACCGTTATCGGTCAGCGCGCGTTCGGTGATGTGCAAGCCATCGGGCGGCGGCGTCACGGGATAGACGTTCCACACACGCGGCGCGTTGCTCTCGCGCACGAAACCATCGACACGCGTTAAGTAGTTCTCGTCGGGCACATTGGGGAACGAGTCCAGCACAATATAGTGCAGCGGCACGTCATGCAGATAAAAGTCGGCGCTGAACTGCTGCCACACATACCACACTTCATCGGGCATGTTGAAGGTCGCGGCGTCTCCCGGCTGAATCAGACGCTGCATCGCGGGCACAATGCGGTGCCAGGGCTGCGCGTTAATCAACGGGTTATGGTAGGCGTCCATAAACGTCGGGCTGAAGACCGCCGCCAGCCCGCCGACCAGCCACGCGCCGTACACCACCAGGGGACGCACGCCGCTGCGTATCATACGCGCCATGCCGAAGCCTGCGCACAGCGCTAGCAGCGGAAATATGGCAATCAGGTAACGATAGTACAGCAGGATCGGACGCCACTGGTTGATGAGGAAGCCCGCCACAATCGCCACCAGCGTGCTCACCAGCGCGAACGTCACGCCTTCGCGCCGCGTCCCTTCGCGCCGCGCCTCTGCCTTACGCTCAAAATACGTCAGCAGATACCCCCCGACCAGCAGTACCAGCACAGCGCTGCCGTTGGCGAACGCCAGCACGGTCCCCGGCGCATCGAGCCATGTCAGGTGCGGACTCTGATGTCCCTCGGTGGCAACGCGGTTCAGCACAGGCAGCGTCACCAGCAGCAGCCACGGCAGGAACAACAGCGCGCCGTAAGCCAGCAGAAACAGCGGACGCCACCAGGTTATCGTCATGTAGGGACGAATCTGTGTGTTCTCCCTGTTGAACAGTGTCAGCACATGATAGGCGGCGACGCCCGCCAGCGGCAGCACGGCGAAATAATGCAGATAGGGCATGATAGCCACGCACAGCACAAACGCGGCCTGCAACAGCCGCGAGGGACGCTGGCTGTGGCTGATGCGCCAGTAGGCCCACACCGCGAACACGCCGAACAGCGGCATGATGGCGTAGTTACGCATTTCGCCAATGTAGTGGATAAAAAAGGCCGACGCCCCTAACGCCAGCGCTGCGCCCAGCCCCACGCGATGCCCGCCCACGTCGCGCCCCAGGCGGTACGTCCATGCTACGGCCAGCACGCCCGCCAGCAGCGACAGCGCGCGAATGGCAAACGGCGACCAGCCCACCAGCCCCGCCCACATGTTGAACATGAAGAAGTAGGCAGGCACCGTCCAGGGGTCTTCGACGATGATGCCTTCGATGATGCTGTGCGGGGATGCCGGGCCGAAGAAAGCGCCATCGCCCGTGCGGTACGTCCAGTATTCATCGACCCAGATGGCGCTGGCATCGAGCAAACGCGCGGTGAGCATCGCGGTCAGCAGTAAGACGGGGACGACCCAGAGCCAGTGATTAACATTACGCCGCAAAGTTATCTCCTGAAAGCCAATAGCTGTTAGCTGTTAGCTGTTGAAAAGAACTCACGTGTAAACCGGAATCCGCGCGGATACAGCGCCAGAGGCTAAAGCCATCCGGCTGCCATGTTTCGGCAGGAAGTCGGTTGAAACCGACTCTGACCCGCCGAGGAAGACGGCTTGTCAGCCACCTATCTGGTACGCAAAAGTGGTTCACAGATGGTTACTAGTCCTCATCTCTTTGATCAACATCAGCCTTTTCTGGCTAACGGCTGATCTCAAACGTTTCCACCGTGCCATGATCGCCCGTTTCGGTCAGCAAACGCTGATTCGTCTGCCAATCATAGACAATCACATTCAGGTCGTAGTTCCCGGCAGGCAGGTCGGTTAGCGGAATATCCGCCGCGCGGCAGGCGAATGCATCCAGCGGCAGCCCATAATCGGTCTGTGCCAGCGGCGCGACATTTTCTCCGGCAGGCGTGATGTGCAGCGCGACGGAATACTGATACGGCGGCAGGGTATTGCCACCCAGCCACGCCAGCAGCACATGTAAGCTGTCGCCGCTGATTTCCGGCTGGGCGAAGGTCAAGGCCACGCTCGTGCCAAAGCTGTAGACGCGCTGGTCGGCGTCCTGCGGCGGCGCGCAGCACTGCGGCAGGCGGGCGTACAAATCAGCACGCAGGCCATTGAGTTCAATCGACGTGCCGCACGAGACAAAGCGTGAGTCAACCACCTCATGGAACGCCGCCAGCCATGCGCCCGATGTCTGGTCGGTTTCCTGTCCCAGCCACAGACGCATCGCATCCTGTGTGTAGGCCGAGGCCGTCGCCTCAAACTGGCTGACGGTGGTCTCGTCGCCCTTCCACCATTCCATAATGGCCATCGGCACGTTCAGTGGACGCATGTAGTATTCAAACACGCCGGACACCGGCTGCGAATTCTCCGGCACGCTGAAGGCGATGATGTCGCCCTCCTGCACCTCGGCGCGCAGGTCAGCGGCCATCGTGTTCCACGGCAGATGGATGCGGAAATACTGCTGATTCTCCGCGCCGAACAGCACGTCGTTGAAGTCACTGAACGAGTTCCAGACAGCAGCAGCCAGCCACAGCGTCAGGATAATGGCAGGCGACACCCGATGACGCGCGAGTTCGCGGATGCCAATGCCCGCCAGCAGCGCCAGCGGCGGCATCAGCACCATGAAGTGCCGCGCGTGCGCGTTGACCGACATGTAGGCGTTGAGCGCCAGCGCGAGGACTAACACGACGCTGGCGATGAACCAGGCGAAAACAATGCCTGAACCGCCAAGACGCAAAGGCGCAAAGGAAGACCGCCGGAATAAGGCGAACAGCGCCGCGCCGAAAATCAGCAGCATGAGGATGACGAAGCCGCTGCTGAAGGCATAGCCGATGGTGGAAATCATCGTCAGCGCTTCGGAGATGGGTTCCTGACGCACGGCGGCATTGCTGCCCCGGCGTAAACCATCCAGCAGCACGCCGACCCAGGGCAGGAACAAGACGCCGCCTGCGCCCATCAGCAGCAGCGGACGCCATTTGGAAGCCGTTTCATTCTTGCGTGGCAGCACAAACAACAGGTGATACAACCCCAGGGCCGCCGCCAGCAGCGCCGAAAAATAATGCGTGTAGAGCATCGCGGCCACGCCGAAGAACAGGCCAAACTGCGCGAGGCGTCCACCCTGCCCGTAGACCACGCGCCAGTAGACCCAGAGCATAAACGTCACCAGAAAGGCGTAGAGCGTGTAGGCGCGCAGTTCGTGCAGGTAGTAGATGAAAAAGGCCGAACCGCCTAGCGCTACCGCCGCGCCCATGCCGATTGTGTGCGATTTGCCCACGTCGCGCCCCATGCGGTAGGCCATCGCCGCCGCCAGCAGACCGAACAGCAGCGAGAAGGCACGATCCGCATACGCTGTCCAGCCGACCAGCGCGCCCCAGCCCTTGAGCACCGTGTAGTAGCCGGGGGCGTTCCAGGGGTCTTCGGTGGCAACGCGGTTCCACGTCTCAGCCACCGACACAGGCCCATACTGCGCGCCGCCCGCGTGATAAATCGACCACCATTCATCGAGCCAGATGGCATCGGCGTTGAGGCGCGAGGCCGCCAGCGCCGTCATCAACAGCAGCAGCGGCAGCAGCCACAGCCAGCGCAGATTTTTAGGGGAAGGATGACTCAACAAGGGCAGCACGCCTTATTCTGAAATGGACAGTAATGACCAGCATTGTAATGGACGCAGGCAAGGGTAATCAATGGGTATGCGCCGGGGCGGGGAGAGATTGGAGGCTCCCCACAGCCGAAGTTTATCCGCAGGCCATCAGGCTGACATTGTGAATTTGTAACGCGGGGTGACGATAAAAACTCTAGGGATTGGCTGCCCCGTCAGTTATACTGATTGCAAGAAATTATTGATGTTTCCCTTTGCATAAATTATTACGCTTCTGATATAAATCGAAATATTCGGCTTTCCTGCTCACCAACCGGGAACCAACGTGAGGATGAGCAGTGTCTAACAGATGCCCGAATAGCTGCTGAGGAAACTCAATTGAAGTTTACAAAATGGATATGGATGGTGCCGCTGCTGCTGTTGGTCACCTGGATTGGCGCGCGTGGATTAGCGGCTGATCCGCTGTGGGAAGACGAATGGCAGACGATTTATAACGCGGGTGGCGAATGGTATGGGCCGCGCTCCCCGCTGGACATCTGGACACACATCGCAGAGCATGACCCGTGGCAAACCCCCGGCTATTTTCTGCTTTACGCGGGCTGGGGCAATCTCGTTGGCTGGAGCGCTTACGCCGGACGCGCGCTTTCGCTGCTGTTTGGTCTGCTGACGATTGCGCTGCTGTACCGCGCGGGGCGTGACTTCAGTTCTCACGAAGCGGGATGGGGGGCGGCGGCAGCGCTGGCTACCTGCGGCTTCTTTGGCATCTACCTGCATGAGATGCGGCCTTACATCCTCTACGCTTTCTGTACGGCGCTGGCCGTGTGGTCTTACTGGCGCATCCTCAACACGGCGCGGCCTTCCCTGTGGCTGCAAGCGGCTTTCGTGGCTGGAATCGCCGGACTGTTTTACACCCACTACTTCGCCACTCTCGTAGCGGTTGCCATCGGCGGTTTCCATGTGTTGTTCGTGCTGCCGCGTTGGAAGAACGGCTTCCGCCTGCGCAACCGCTGGCGTCCGGTGACATTGATGGGCCTGAGCGCGCTGCTGTTTATGCCCTGGATGGGCACGGTAGCGCAGCTCCTGACCAACGGCGAGGAACGTCCCTTCACCTTCGACACGGCGGGGCTTGTTCAATACACGCTGTTTCTGTTCAGCAACGGCAGCATCGCGCTGATGGGCTTCATCGCGGCCTACGGCATCCAGCGCAAACGCGCGGCAGGTTTTGTCTGGTTTATGGCGCTGGGGGTGCTGGGACTGGTGCTGGTGATCAACGCGGGGCGTTCGATTATCAACCAGATGCGCTACGTCATGGAATTGTTCCCGCTGCTGGCGCTGGTGGTGGGGCTGGGCGTGGAACGGCTGGCACGGCGCGGCGTCAGGCCCGTTTACGTCGTGGCCGTATGGACGGCGGCGGGACTGATCTTCACGCTGGACAGCCGATACCTGGCTGACATTGACAAGCCTTATAACTACATGCCGTGGGATGCGCTGGCACGCGAGATAACGCCCTACGCGCAGACCGACGATACCGCCGTGATGCTGCTGCCCTATCCGGCGTATGAACTGGTACAGCGCCACCTCGCCGATTATTATATGCACAATGTTCCCGGAGACTACGAAATACTGGAGTCCCCGGCCTACAGCGGCACGGCGGTCTACAACGAACGCGCAAATGCCCTGCTGAACGACGCCGGACGCTTGTGGGTAGCGTATGACCCGACGCAGCCGCCCGATCATGAGATGGCGTTCGACAGCATCCTGTACGCGAGGGATTACGCGCGCTGCGGTGTGGTGAGCGATACGCCGGATATTCACCTGAGCCTGTACGCGCCGATGCCGACGGAGGACGCACCGTATCACTTCGGCGCGGGCATCGACCTATCGCTGCTGCTGCCGACCACGACGCACAACCATCTGCTGGATGTGACACTGGGCTGGTCGGTGGCGGAAAGCGTCCGGCACGAAGCGTATTCCATCGCGCTGCATGTGCTGGACGCCAGCGGGACACTGGTGGCGCAGGACGACTACGGGCTGCCGTCCGGGGCGCTGACGTGCCATGTGTCGTTCATCGACATCGCCAGCCTGCCAGCCGGGGAATACAGCGTGGCGGCGCTGGTGTACCAGTGGCAGAGCGGGGAACGGCTGGCGGCCAATGATGGCGACCATGTGACGCTGGGGACGTTTACGCGGTAACCCAGAGAAACGCCGAGCGATGAAGGTGAACACGCGCCTTCCCTTGTGGGAGATTTGGCGGAGGAAACAGGGGCATAAGCGGAGGCACAGCGGAGGGAAGCCGTCGATGTCGGGCGACTGGCATCAGATTAGAATCGCTTTATGCGTCCATGATTTCCGAGGAGTGTGCGATGATGCGCAGTCCCTTCCCCCGTGTGGTGCTGGCCGCGGGGCTGCTGGCGCTGCTGAGTGTGCGGGCTCCGGCGCAAATGGCGCAGGCGTGCAGCGGCGGTGGGCCACCCCGCATCGATTTTAATTACGTTATTGAAAACGCAGACTATTTTGTAAGAGCAACTGTTACGCGGACAGATTATTTCCATCAGAATGCGATTCTTCAAGCCGAGCAATTCCTAACGGGTGGCAGTGGTCCCGAATTGTTTTTGCTCAGCCAGTTTGACCCAGCTTATCTCGCAATCAGGAATAGGTATACCTACGCCAGATGCGCTGATGCTGGATACTATTTTTTTGCTGGCGATACCGCATATTTTGCAATCAATCGGGCTGTCGATGGCAGTTATCATTTTCCTTCCGCGCCTGAAGGCTACAGGCTGAACGGCATGATTCCCATTGAATTTCCCCTCTACCTTAATCTGCGCGGCGACTCTACAGCGGTGGAAATCAGCGATGAGCAATCGTTTTTGGAACTTGTCGCCGACATCAGCGGGCAAGCTCCCGCCGAACCGTATCCGATGGTCGATAGAGTGGATACGGTGCTGCTCACTACGCCATTGCTGATTACGACGGAACACGGCACACAATATATGCTTCCCATTGATGGCGGCGAGTTGGTCAACATCGAAACACCCCTTGCAGCACGTTCCGATTGGCGTGCCCATGCTTATCCAAACCTGTTTGAACTCCCTGATTATTGCTCGGCGGCTGGATGCCAGCTCGATACTCCAGACCGCAGTTTGACAGGCGCACGGACAGATGCGAACACAGTTCAGTTCGGCTTTGCGGGCGGGTTTATAGACCGGATGACCACGACGGGTCAGGCGTTTGCTTTCTCCAGCACCAGTGAGGCAGTAGCGATCTGGCGCGACACCTTTCTAGATATTTACCTCATCTCGATTCATGAATCGCAAGCCTATGATGAGATTTTTCCTGCGCTGGATTTGCTGACACAAATTCCGCTGGCAACTAGCGAAACCATTACGGCGAACCTGCTTCACGGCCTAGCGATGTGGAGCGCGGACGGCACGACGCTGACCTATGGCGATGCCGACGGCGTGTGGTGCTGGACATTTTTCGCCAGCGTGCGCCTGAACTGGTGGCGGCTGCCGAAGATGGGCGTGTACCGAGTTCGCTGGCGCTTTCAACGAACGCACGATACCTGATGTACACCTGGGGATAGAACGAGCAGCCAATGGACGACGCTGGATCGATGACGGGCGAAACGTTTGAAAACGCGCTGGTGTCCCCCAACGAGCGATACATGGCATTCATCACGGATTCAAATGGAGCAGCAGACGGTGATGAGGCCACCCGTCAACTGCCGCTGTCATATAACTGCCGCGCCGTCATGATTGACTTGCCGCGTTATTTTGAATGGGTCGAAGACGAATATTACATCACGCTTCAGTGCGACGAAAATGAGATTTGCAGCTTCAACGGCGAACAGGTGAATTACTTCCCTGCTGACCACCAGCCCCATCACTATTTTCCCTATCCCGTTTATACAGGTTGGCTTGGGGCTTTCGACTACGATCTACATCAAAGGGTGATGGCTTTTGTTAGCGCACCCAGCAAGTCGCTATCTTTTATACCTTAGCCACTGTTGACCTCAGCGACCAATTGGACGGCGCGATTGTGGATATTGGTGGCTTCCGTCGCTGTTTTATGACGCGCCGGAATGAAGTTTCAGGCAGGATGGCGACGAGAATCTTTACATTGGGCGGACGCGGTGACTGTCCGCCCAAACCCATGTTATTCCACGACCTGAAAGTTGCGCATCAGTCCGGCATCCTCGTGTTCGAGGTTGTGGCAGTGGAAGACGAACAGGCCCGTAAAATCGGCGAAGCGCAGCAGCACTTTGATATGCTCACCGGGCATCAGCAGCACTGTGTCTTTCCAGCCGTCATCGACATACCCTGCGCTTACCGTGTCCCAGCCTGCGCGGAAGTTCTCGTCAATCGTGCGCTCGACAATCTGAAACTGGACGTTGTGGACGTGTATGGGGTGCGCCATCATGTCGGCGGTTTCGCTGCCGCCCATGTTCATGCCCGCCATCCCACCAGAACTGTTGACGACGTTGATGAACTCCCACACTTCCAGCGTGTCAAGCTGCACCGTTTCGTCTGCGGCGGCGCTGTCTATCTCAAAACTGCGCCCGTTGATCGTCCATGACATGTTGCTCTGCATGGCGATTTCAAAGGGGCGCGGCGCATCAGCATTCACGGCGTCGGCCAGGGTGTAGTGTTCGATAGTCGACAGGCGTTCGGGCAGCGTCAGGCGTTCGCTAGACTCCTGACCGATGTTGAACAGCAGCAGCGGGAACTCCGCGCCATGTTCCAGCGAGGAAGCGCTGGACATATTCATCATCATGCCGCCCATCTCCACGCCAGAAAAGGCAAGACTCATCAGACGCAGTTCGCTGTGCAGTTCACGCCCGCTGAAGTCTGCCCACAGGTCGATGCGTTCGCCGGGGGCAAGCATGACGTAATCACGCTGCACAGGCGCTTCGAGCAGACCGCCGTCAGTGGCGATGACCGTCAGCGGCGTGCCATCGTCCCACGCCAGCTTGTAAATGCGCGAATTGGAGCCGTTGAGCAGGCGCAGGCGATAGGCGCGCGTCTCGACCACCCAGGGGAAAGGCTGACCGTTGACCAGAATACGATCACCGAGAAAACCCATCATTTGCAGGTTCATGCGCTGCATCATGCTGCCTTCGTCGTAGACCAGCAGGTTATCCTCATCGAAGACACGATCCTGAATCACCAGCGGCAAATCGTAAGCGCCAGAAGGCAAACCGAGCGCGTCTTCCTCGTCGTCGCTAACAATGAACAGCCCCGCCAGCCCCTGATAGACCTGTGTGGCGGTGTGCATGTGGGTGTGCGGGTGATACCAGTACGTGCCCGCGCGGTTGCTGACGGTAAAGTCGTAGGTGTAGGTTTCGCCGGGAGCGATGGCATAACGCGGATGGGCGTCCATCTCTTCCGGCAGATGCAGGCCGTGCCAGTGGATGATGGTGGCTTCAGGCAGGTCGTTGATGAGGTGGATGCGCACACGCTGGCCGCGCCGCACGCGAATAATCGGCCCCAGATAGAACCCGTCAGCGTTTGCACAGCGCTGGCATCGCCTTGCAGCACTTCGCCCTGATACATCCAGACCTGTGTCGGCGCGCCATCGTAGACATTGATTTCGGCGGGCGCGGCGGTGAGGTTGATTTCCAGATCAGGCGTATCCTGCAAGCGCGGGGCGTTGTGCGGCGCACGCAGCGGCGGCAGGCTGTTGAGCAGGCCGCCTGTGTTCAACGCGAGCAGCGCGCCCCCCGACAGGCGCAGAAAGTCACGGCGGGTTATCGAGCGTTTCATCAGTACTTCTCCCTCATGAACGATCATCCTTTTTATTATAGGCGGGTTGTAGTGCAGTACAGTCAAGAGGTCATGAAAGAAGTGGACGCGGACATGCCAAACCCTGTAATCGGGGAACACAAACGCGGCGTTTGCCGTTATAGTTATGGAAAGGGGCGGCTGGCAAACAGGGGTGAGGAAAACGATGTGGATTGATTTGTCCTCCCGCAGAAGTAAACAGGGCGTCGCGTTGTTCGTCGGCATAGGGCTGGTGCTGCTGGGGCTGGCAGCGAGCAGCGCCGGGGGAACAGGCGATGCGTTTGCGCTGGTGCTGTTGGGGTTGATCCTGATACTGGGCGTTGGGGCTGATAGACGCTACAGCGAGCAGCAGCAGGAGCTGGCAGCGACGCCACCTGCCCAAGAACCCGAAGACCCAGATCGCTTTCCTGATCTTAACTCAACGTTCACCTACCATACTTCGGCAAAAACAGATGGTTTTCCCGATCTTGATGCAACCTTCACCTATGGCCTATCCCCTGATAGTTTAGCCAGACGAACTACGAAATCCTCTCCGAAGCGAGGCACAAAACCACCGCCGCTGTCGTATCCCGCTACGCCTGAGGCAAGTCGCCCGACATGGATCAGCCATGTGCGCGGACACAGCGTGTTCCCCCATGCCCTCAGCGCGCTGCAAGCCGCCGAGCAGGTCATCGACACGGCGCAGCCGCTGGCCGTTGATCTCGGTTTGATCGTATTCCGCGATGGGCACAAGCCTGCCATCCACCGCACGCTGAACCTCCCCACCGACGCCGACACCGTTCAGCCGTACCTTCAGCTTCATGTGCCGCTGCCCGCGCCGTACACCTCAGCCGAAGCGCCTGTGAACTTTGAAATCCGCAGCAGCAGCGGCGACATCGTCTTCGACCACACGCAGAACGTGAACTTCAGCGACGGCCTAAACCTGATCTCGCCGCCCGCACGTATGCCTGTGCCAAAACGTGAAGAGGCTTCTGGCGCGTGGGAACTGCGCATTTACATCGGCAAACGGCTGCTGGCGCGGCATCGTTTCCTGTGGGGCGAGGCGCAGGTGAGCACGGATGTTGCCAATGCGCTGGAACATGACGGCGAAATCGGCGACGCATTGAGCCGCCTGATTGCCGAGCAGATGACCACGCCGCTGAGTCTGGACGAACTGTTATCCACGCAGGACGACACCTCCGAAGAAGACCACGCTTAATCCTCGCGCCGCCAAACCCCGCGCGATTGGGGAGCACAGCAGCAGGCTTCCCGTATATATCTGGCTTAAGGCGCATAATCGGCGAAGATGTGCGATGCTTGAGATATGGGCAAAGACAGGAATATAAGCGATGTGGGATGAAGAAGTTTCAGACGCAAATGAGCCAGAGGTTGAACGCCCGCTTCAGCAGGAACGCTGGCGCTACCAACCGCCGCGTCCGCCGCGCCGAAACGCCGCTTCAGAGCGCAGGCTCTCACGCGTATCATCGCTCATCCTTACGCTGTACGTGAGCTTCGTGATTGCGTTGGCCGTGCTGGCACCCTGGCTGAACACGCTTGACCCGGCGCTGCTGCTGGCGATATGTGTTATCGCTGGCGTGATGATTACGGCACTGCCGCTGGGGTGGTACCTGCGTCAAGCGAAAGACACTGGCGCAGAGGAGCCAGACGAGACGCCGGAACCGCCAGCCGTCGAGGAGCCTGTGGCGACTGCGCCGCGTGCCTATCAGCCGCCGAAAACGCACGCACGCGCGGCAGTCCATGCGGCAGGCTTCGACCCCGACAGCCCCCTGCCTGCGGTGGTGGTCGATATTGGCGTCATCGCCTTCTGGGGTAAAAACTCAGCACATGCGCACCGCACATCGTCAGTGCTCACCAGCGCGGACGCGATACAACCCTACGTCGAACTCCAGCCTAACGCGCAAGGAAAAAGCCAGATTGTCTTTACCCTGTTAAACAGCCGGGGTGAAGTGGTCTTTGAACGTGACATCATCCGCACCCTGAAACGCGGCGAGAGGCTGCTGATGACACCGCCCGCGCGCCTGCCGCTAGGTCAGGCTGACTTTGACGGCGAATGGGCGCTGCAAGTGACGGTAAACGGGCTGCTGATGGCGGTACATTATTTCACCTGGCGCATCGACGATGTGAGCAGCGTGGAAGGCAGCATCGACTCCGACGGTGAAATTGACGAGGCGATTGTGCCGCTGCTGGCGGACAACTACGCGCAGCCGCTGAGTCTTGATGATTTGCTGGCGGGGAAAAACAACGTCAGCGACGAGCAGCAGGCGTAAAGCGCGCGTAAACCAGCCCCACCCCGCGTTACAGGGGGTCACATTCCGCGCAAAGGCTGGTATATCTAGAAGTATGTTCACATAACACGGGCATACAATACATCATGTCACAGCATACCAGTCGTTTAATCTGGCAGGAAGGTGCCTTCTCTGCGGCGCTGTTTTTCTTCGCGATGGCACTTGAGCGGGAGTACTACGCGGTGCTGTTTTGTGGGGTAGCTGTATTGGCGTGCCAGAAATTGTCGAGTGGCTGATCGTGGTCAGGCATCTTCGGCACCCCAGTACAGCGGCACCTCTGGCAGCAAATCACGCCGCAGACGACCAGAACGATCCCGCAGACGACTCTGAGCAACGCCTCGGCTGCGCCGCTGCCCACGCCCTGCAAGCCATCAGGAACGCGCACGCCGACGCACACACACTCTACGCCGCGATGCTTAGCGACATCGGCTTGATCGCCACATGGGGCAGCGGAGGCGCGCATACCTATCGCACCACAGCCATTCCCAACAGCGCCAATGCCTTGCAGCCTTACGCGCAGGTACGGCCTGGGCTATCAGGGATTGTGGCAGTTTACATTTGAGATTTTCGATTTCAGCGGCAGGCTGTTGTTCAAGCGTGAGGTATCCACCCTACCTTGATGCCGGACGCCATCTGCTGATGCCCCCGGCGCGCCAGCCTGTGCGCGATGCGCTGCGTATTCGGCGTGTGGACGCTGCGGCTGAGCGTCAACGGCCAACTGCTGGCGCTGCATCGCTTTAGCTGGAAAGATGACTTGATCGTTGGCTATATCAGATCGGATGGCGAGATTGACGAAGCCTATGTGGAACGCATGGAAGACGCCGCCAGCCAACGGGTGAGCATGGACGACCTGTTGAGCAAACACGCGCCCGCCCTCAGACCGGGAACCCTGCCCCGTTAAACAGGGGTGTCCCCGTAAAATGACGGGGACAGCTTGCCGACTCTGTAATACAGTATAAGACAGAGGGCAATCAGAATGGCAGCACAAAACGTCCCCATCTATCTCAAAGGACGCTACCGCCTCACCGAGCAGCTTGGCGCGGGCGGCATGGCGCTGGTGTTCCGCGCACGCGATGAAATCCTGGATCGCGACGTGGCCATCAAGTTCCTTGCGCCGCATCTGCTGCTGAGGCGAAAACAGCCTCAGCGAGAACGAAGCCAGCGCCCGTTTCCTGCGGGAAGCACGCGCCGTCGCCAGGCTGTCCCACCCGCACATCGTCACGCTGTATGACGCTGACCGCGAACATGAGTGGCACTACCTCGTGCTGGAATACATCGCCGGGCAGGATGTGAAAGCGGCGCTGACCGCACGCGGCGGCAAGCTGCGGCTGGAAGAAGCGCTGCGGCTGGTCAAGGGCACGCTGCAAGGGCTGGCCTATGCCCATGCGCAGGGCATCGTTCACCGCGACATTAAGCCGCAAAACCTGCTGCTGACGACGAACGGCGAGGTGAAAATCGCCGATTTTGGGCTGGCGCTGGTGCAGAACGATGCGGCTGACGCGTGAAGGCGCGGTGATGGGCACGACGCTGTACATGCCGCCGGAAATGCTGATGCAGGGCAGCGTCGATCAGCGGGCGGATTTGTACGCGCTGGTGGTGTTTTATGAGCTGCTGACAGGCGCGCCGCCCTATTCTGGCAGCACGCCCACAGGCGTCATCTCGCAGATTCTTCCATGCCCCCATTCCCATCCCGCGCAGTGCCAATCCGTTTATCCTGCCGGATATTGAGCAGATTATCATGCGGCTGCTGGCGAAAAATCCTGACGAACGTTTTTATTCCGCCAGCGCCGTGCTGGATGCGCTGAACCCACCCACGCCCACGACAGTACAGACGGCAGACAGCGACAAAACGCTGACGCAGGAGATTTTGCGCTACACGGCACAGGAAGACGCCGCCGAAGCCGTCGAAAGCGAACGCCGCCGTCTGGCACAGCGCATCGAAAGCGACATCGTGGAAGCGCTGAACCTGATGCTGGCGCAGGCAAGCATGTATGAGCAAAGCCTCGCCACCAACCCGCAGGCGCGCATGGCGGCCTCGGTAATGGCGAGCCTGGCGCGGCAGGCGGTTGCCAAAGCACGCGAACTCAGCAGCAGCCTGAACCCGACGATTCTGGAATCGCTGGGGCTGGAACCCGCGCTTGAATCGCTGGTGGACAGTCTGGTGCGGGCGCGCGGCGTGCAGGCCGATATGCGCTTGGAACGCCTGCGGGAACGGCTGCCCGCCCCACTCGAACTGGTACTGTTTCGCGCGGCGCAGGATACGCTGGAACGCGCGATTAGCTACGCGCGTGCGTCGTTTATCCGCTTGCGGCTGGAGCACAAGGGCGACATGATTCGCTTCAGCGTGGCCGACAACGGCATTGACAGCGGCGGCTTAGAGCAGTTGCAGGGCGCCAGACAGCGCATCCGGCAGATGGGCGGCAGCAGCGAAACGCGCCTGACGGATGAAGGCGGGCTGGAACTGGTGATTACGCTGCGCATGGAACAGCCGGTGCAGCTTACGCCGCGCGAAATTGAAGTGCTGCAACTGCTGGCGGAAGGCATGAGCAACAAGGAAATCGCCAGAGTGCTGTCGCTCAGCCCGCGCACGGTGAACTTCCATCTCGATAACATTTATGCCAAGCTGGGCGTGAACTCGCGCACAGAGGCGGCGATTTATGCGCTGCGGCGCGGCTGGAGCAAACGCCCCCGTTAAACAGACAGGGCGACTCCGGTTGTTTGGCTGTTCTGCAAACAGCGCCGCACATGAGACGATACAGACATCAAACGCATTTCACGGGCACAGCGTACTGTGCCCCTACGAGCGAAAGCATAAAAGGAATAACCTCATGATCCTCACGATGGAACCGCTGCTGCAAGACCCTGAAGTCACCGAAATCATGATTGATGGCCATCAGCGCGTGATTGTGGAAAAACGCGGCAAGCTGAGCGAAGTGCCATCGCCGTATAAGAACGCGGCAGAACTCATCGCAGATATTGAGGCGATTTTCGCGCCGATGGGGCTGATACCCAACGAAAGCCACCCGCTGCTGGATGCCCGGTTGCAGGATGGCTCACGCGTCAATGTGGTGATGCCGCCGATTGCGCTCAATGGGCCAACGCTGACCATCCGTAAGTTCATCTTTCGCCAGCCGACGTTAGATGACCTGGTTCACAAATACCATTCGCTGTCTGAGGAAATCGTCACGTTCGTGCGCACCTGCGTGCTGGGGCGGCTGAACATCGGCATTATGGGCGGCACGGGCAGCGGTAAGACCACGCTGGCGAATATCATCTTTGGCATGATCCCCGAAGAAGAACGCATTGTGGTGACGGAACAGGTCAATGAGCTGCGGTTTAAGCATCCGCGTGTCGTCTTGCTTGAAGCCCGCCCTGCCAATATCGAAGGCAAAGGCGAAGTCACCATGCGCGATCTGGTGCTGAATGCGACGAAGATGCGTCCTGATCGGATTCTGGCTGGCGAGCTGCATCACGGTGAAGCCTACGATTTGCTGCAAGCGATGAACAACGGACACGACGGCTCGATGTTCACGATGCACGCTACCAGCCCACGCGACGCCATCACTCGCCTGGAAATCATGATGTCTGAGGGCAGCCCAAACACCTCCCTGCTCGGCCTGCGCCAACAGATCGCAACTGGACTGCATCTGATTGTGCAAATCAATCGTTCGCCACAAGGCAACCGCCGCGTCACCAATATCTGTGAAGTGACCGGGATGACGGGCGATGTGGTGACGCTGCAAGACATCTTTGTGTGGGAGCAAACGGGATTGGTGGACAGCAAGGAACAGGGACGCTTTCGGGCAACCGGGTACATTCCCCGGTTCGTGAAACGCTTTCACGAAGCAGGGATTGATTTACCCGTGACGATGTTTACGCCGGGATGAAACTGGCGCGCACAGACGTTATGCTGGATGATTTTAAGCATCAGCCCGCAGCGAAAGGTGCGGGCTAGTCCCAAAAACCGTAAGCTGGCTAAGGGGGTTATGTCTCCCGCAGCGTGCGCTAAACTCAGCCCCTTCAGTCAGCTTACCGCCTTTCCCGTTCGCCTCAAGCTAAAGGTTGAGGCGAAAACCACGCCTATTCGCCAGAACCAACTGGCATCTATGGCGTCGGCTTCAGCGGGATACCACTGCACGGCTAACGGTGGATGCCTAATCCGTTATCAGGCGGGAACGCTGGAAACGCTGAAGCGCGACGGCAGTCACCCCCAGATCGAGCACCAGCAGCACCAGCGCGACCAGCAGCAGCACGCCGCCGAGGCTGTTCTGCGCGAACTCGGCGCTGTAAAACAGGCTGAGGATGTCCGGCGGCAGCATGGAAAGCCCCAGCCCCGGCAGCACGACGACCACCACCAGCGGAATGGACATGCGCTGATACGCCTGCCGCACGGTTTTAGCGTGCGTCGAGGCGATGACTCCCACGCCAGCGACGAGGATCGCCGCCAGCAGCGACAGCACCACAAGGCCAAAGGCAATCGGGCCGGGATACATAATCAACTGCCCTTCGCTTTTGAACAGGTTGACGGTGATGAGCGCAATAACCGCGCTGGCCAGCATCATCAGCCAGGACTGGGCGACGGTAACGATCATTTTGCCCAGCACGATGGCCCTGTCCGGCAAGCGGCTGGCCAGCAGAGTTTCCAGCGTGTGGCGTTCACGCTCGCCTGCGATGGAGTCAGCAATCAGGGCGATAGCGCTGAGCAGCGGCATCCACATCCACATCAGCAGGAACAGGGATTCCACCGCCATGCGCCCAAACTGAAGCGGCAGAAAGATACCCATGACGCCCACCATCAACAGCATGTTCAGCAGCCAGCGGCGCACGCTGCCGTACTGTAACAAAGTCTCGCGCCATTCTTTCCAGATGACGGCTTTAAAATCTTCGATCATGGGGTTTCCTCCACCAGTGACAGAAAGGCTTCTTCAAGGCTGGCCTGCTGCTTGCGCACTTCTTCGACAGCGACACCGTTGGTCACCAGCAGGCTCACCAGCGGCGCAGCTTCAGCACGCTCTCTCAGCGTCAGCGCGAGGCCGTCATCTTCAAGCTGTGCGGAAGTCACTTCGGGGCGGCTGCGGAGCACAGCCAGCACCTGTTCGTTAAAGCCACTGCCGATAATCAGCAGCTTGTTTTCGCCCATGCGCAGTTGGCTGGGATGCCCGACGCTGAGCAGTTTGCCCGCGCGGATGACGGCAACCTGGCTGCACAATTTCTCCGCTTCGGCAAGGTTGTGTGTCGTCAGAAAGACCGTTACGCCTTCGCGTGAGGTCAGTGCCGCGAGGTCATCACGCAGGGCTGCCGCCGCCACCGGGTCGAGTCCGGCAGTGGGTTCATCGAGGAAAATCAGCGGCGGGCGGTGCAGCAGCGCGCGGGCAACGGCTAACTTCTGCTTCATGCCGCGACTCCAGGTACTCACCGTTTCGCGGCGGCGTTCCCACAACTGTAGATGCGTCAGCAGTTCCTGAATGCGCGCGGCACGTTCGCCCGCCGCAAGATGCCAGCTGCGCCCGTAAAATTCAAGGTTGTCATCAGCCGTCAGGCGTTCGTAGAGTCCCGTGTGCTCCAGCAGCGCGCCGGTTTTCTCGCGAATCTGATTGGCGTGCGTGCGGGTGTCAAAGCCCAGCACCTGCGCCGAACCGGACGTTGGTTCCAGCAGGCCCAGCAGCAGGCGAATCGTGGTGGTTTTGCCTGCGCCGTTGGGGCCAAGAAAGCCAAAGATAGTACCCTGTTCAATCGTTAACGAAAGCTGGTCAAGCGCCCGCACGGTCTTAAAATCGCGGGTAACCTTGTCCATTTGAATGATGGGTGAGGCCATGTGTGTCGCGCTCCTTGAAAATAGCGATTAGCGGTTAGCGGTTAGTGGTTAGCCCTAGGCCAAGCGTTGAACCGCTAAGGCGCAGCGTTGAGTACTAAGCGTGTAGAGGCAGACAAAAGAAGCCTTTCATGCTCTGATAACGATGTCGTTATCCTCAAGTATTATCGCCTGAGTGTCATAGGCATGTCATGTAACAAATATCATCAGATTGTCCTGTGGGGGGATACCAAAACGAAAACTCCCTCGCGAGGAGGGAGTTTGATCTATCGGTGGGGGGTGACTAATGACGGCGTTCGCTGGCCTTGTCGATGGCTTCCGACAGGCGCGCCAGAGTGTCAGCAGGTTTGCCGTGTAAGCGGAAGGCGCGGCGTCCCTTGCCTTGCAGCGCCTCGAAATCGCCTGCTGCCTGCGCCGCTTTCAGCACGCCAAAGCTGAAGGGTTCGCCGGGAATGGCCACGTCCTCTGCATCATCCATCGTCAGTTCGATGAAGATGCCGTTCGTTGGGCCGCCCTTGTGCAGTTGTCCGGTGCTGTGCAGATAGCGCGGGCCATAGCCGATGCTGACGGCGCGGTGCGTGACATGACGCAGACGGCGGCGTATGTCGTTCATGGCAGCCGTCAGTTCCTCGCTGGGCGCGGCGAAGGCGAGGATGGCAAAGTAATCGCCTGCCTGCGTGGCGTTCAACTGTGCCTCCAGCAGTCCCGCGATGCTGTCACTGTGGTAGCCGTGCTGGGCCGCAAGCTGGCGCAGCGGACGCAGCGTGTTTTCGTCGGCGAACAGTTTGACGCCGTTCTCAGTGATGACAGGTTCCGGCGTGAACCAACTGCCCTGTTCCTTGTAATGATCCAGCAGGCGTTTGGTGTTGTCCTTGCTTTCGGTGACGTTGGGTTCGTCAAAGGGGTTGATTCCAGAATTTTACCCGCCACGGCTGTCGCGAACTCCCAGCGGAAGAATTCGCCCGCGAGGGCGTAGGTGTCCTTCAACTGGATGGTCACACGCGGATGGCCAGCCTCACGCAGCGCGCGCACATCCGCATCCATCGCAACATTGTCGTCGCTGTCCACTTTGAGGTACACAAAGACGCGGTCTGACAGATAATCGTGCGGCTTGCCCACCGTTGAGCCAACCACAGGCACAATGCCTTTGCCTTCTTTGCCTGTGCTTTCGGCAATCAACTGCTCGACCCAATCGCCGAAGGCCGCTACCGACTTGCCGCACAGAATCGACAGTTTATCGCGCCCTTTCAACGCCAGCGTTGCTATCGCCGCGCCGAGCCAGATCGCGGGATTCTGCGGGTTGGGCACGTTTTCGCCGCAGGCGGCAATCATGCGTTCGGCTTCTGTCCACAGGCGGTCAAGGTCAAGTCCCAGCAGCGCTGCCGGTACCATACCGAAATAGGAGAGCGCGCTGTATCTGCCGCCGATGTCCGAGGGGTTGATGAACACGTCAAGGAACTTGTTGGCCCTGGCTTCCTGTTCCAGCGCCGAGCCGCCGTCGGTGATGGCGATGAACTGCGCGCCGTTGTGCTTGGTTAGCTCCCAGAAGTGCTTGAAGAACGACCAGATTTCAATCGTCGTGCCGGACTTGCTGGCGACGATGAACAGCGTTTTGGGGACATCAATCGCGCGCTGCACTTGAAGCACACGGGCGGGGTCGGTGCTGTCCAGCACCAGCAGCGGCGCGAAACCTTCCTGAGGGCCGAACGTCGCGCTGAGGACTTCCGGCGCGAGCGAACTGCCGCCCATGCCCAGCAGCACGACGTGGCTGTATTTGCCCTTTACGCTCTGCTGCAAAGTCTTGAGGCGCGTGAGGTCGATGGTTTGCAGCACGTCGAGCCAGCCCAGGTCCGCTGCTGCACTTTGGCGATGGTCGGGCCATGATCCTTCCAGACACTGCCGTCACGTCCCCAGATGCGGGCGTTGGTGTGCGAACTCTCAAGTTCTTTCATCGTGCGCTGCACGTCGTCGCCATAAATGCCCAGCGCAATACGCTGCTGATCCATGACGCCCGTCGCCAGCACATTACGCTTGGCATCCACGCGTGACAGCAGCGAGTTGAACGACTCGCTGAACAACTCGACGCCGTCATCCTGCAAGCGTTTGGTGATCTGTTCCATATCGACGCCGACTTCCGCCAGCATGTCGAAGATGGCATCCACTTCGTCTATATCATCTTCAAGGGTGTTGGCCGCCGTGCCGTGATCCTTAAAGGCTTTGAGCGCGGCGGGCGGGATGGTGTTCACCGTGTCCTTGCCGATGAGCGCGTCGATGTACAGGGTGTCCGGGTAAGCCGGGTTCTTGGTGGAGGTGGAGGCCCACAGCGGACGCTGCACCTGTGCGCCCGCCGCCAGCAGCCGGGCGAAGCGCTGCCCGTAGAAGGTGCGCAGGAAGCTGCGGTAGGCGGCTTTGGCGTTGGCAATCGCCGCTTTGCCTAACAGTTTGCTGTTGGCGGCGACACGGCCTACGTCGCGGCCCTGCGCGGCACGGATGTTGTTTTCGAGGATGCGGTCTACCATCACGTCGATGCGGCTGAGGAAGAAACTGGCGACGGAGGCAATCTGCTTCACGTCGTGCCCGGCTTCCAGGCGGCGCTCCAGCCCACGAATGTAGGCTTCGGCCACTTCATCGTAATTCTTCACCGAGAAAATCAGCGTGACGTTGACGTTGACGCCGTTCGCGATGACTTCCTCAATCGCCGGGATACCTTCCGGCGTGGCGGGGATTTTAATCATCAGATTGGGGCGGCTGACGGCTTTGAACAGGCGCAGCGCTTCGTCAATCGTGCCCTGCGTATCGTGCGCCAGCAGCGGCGACACTTCCAGACTGACGTAGCCGTCGCGCCCGTGAGTGCGTTCGTAAACCGGATGGAAAATATCGAGCGCCGCCTGAATGTCGCGAATGGCAAGTTTTTCAAAAATGTCGGTGGCATCTTCGCTGAGCAGGTCTTTGATCTGCACGTCATAGGCACTGCTGCCGCTGATGGCCTTCTCAAAAATCGTAGGGTTGGAAGTCACCCCCAGCACACCGTCCTCATTTATCATGCGTTGGAGTTCGCCGCTTTCGATTAAGCTGCGCTCAATATTGTCGTACCAAACGCTTTGCCCGAACTGCTGTACTTCAACAGGCGGATTAGACATGGGGAGTTCTCCTTAAAGTTTTTATCTTTTCCTTAATGCCCCTGATTGTAGCGCAAAAACGGCGCAGAACGCGAGAGACATTAAGACCAGACGGTTCATCTATTGTGTATATATTCACGAAAATTTCATCGTAGGACTACATTCTCAATGATTCGACAATACAAACGCTCCTAGAATAAGGGGAGACACAAGGTGAGGGATATGATGACGAATTCTCAGCAGCTTACAACCGGTGATGTTGACTCCGAAACCTTAGCCGCGATTCTGAATATGATTGAGGGCGGATCCTCCAGCGTCAATGAACTCGTTGAAGCACTCCAGGGACAGACCGAGGATTTGCACGATATTGTGGCCTTAACTATTCTGGGGGAAATGGGCGATCAACGTGCCCTGGAACCCTTGTTGAAAGCCTTGAAGCACCCGCAGATGGATGTGCGCCGCAGCGCCGCCGCAGCGCTGGGGTATCTCAAGGATACGCGCGCGGTGCCCGAATTGATTGCCCTGTTGTATGACATCGAATCGCCTGTGCGTGGCAGTGCGGCACAGGCACTGGGTCAGCTTGGCGACGCGCGCGCGGTGGATGCGCTGGTGGTGCGGTTGTGGGACAGCGACTCATGGGTGCGCCAGAGCACCGCGCAGGCTTTAGGACGGCTGCGCAGCAAAGAGGCGGTGGAACCGCTGCTGGCAGCGCTGTACGACGAGGCGGGCTGGGTGCGGCAGGCGGCGGCTATCGCGCTGGGGGACATCCGCGATATTCGTGCGACGGACGCCCTGGTCGATGCCTTGCACGACAGCAGCGCCAATGTGCGCAGCGCCGCCGCTGAAGGCTTAGGACTGTTGGGCAACCCCGATGCTTCCGAAGCGCTGGTACAGGCGCTCACCGATGAAAATACAGGCGTGCGCAAAGCCGCTTACGCCGCGCTGAAGTCGCTGGGTGAAGTCTAGCCGATTTGCGAGAGAAAGCTGTGAGGGGCGTGTGATGCGCCCCTTTTTTGTTGCCTGTTAGCGCCCGCGTTTCAGCCCGACGACGTGGTCAATCAGCGAGAGGAAGACGATCAGATTGGGGATGGAGGCGACAGGCACATTGGCCCAGTTGAACCACTTGCCCTGCTTCTTGAAGGTCACATAACCATTGTTGACCTGTGTGCCTTCGATTTCCGCCCACGTCAGATACTTGTTCTTGTGGCCGACGCCCTCCTTGCTCAGCGTGAACTGCCCGAACGGCACTGTTTGTCCGGCGTTGTAGGCGGCGACCATCTTCGGGAACAAGCGCTTGGTGGATTCGTTCTGAATCAATTGGCCAAGCTGTTCGATGCCTTTGATTTCGTTGCTGAATTTGAGCATCCGATTGTCTGCGGTTTGTACGGTATACAGGTAAGTCGTGCCTGTGTAGATGCCGTTGCGGTAGTGTTTGGTGACACTCTGCCATACCGCGCGCACATCGTCCCAGCGGAATTCCTCAGTTTTCGTGCCCTTGATGCGCGCTACGCCGCCGCTGTACGCCTGTACATAAACGCCGCGATTGCCCCACCATTTGACCAGGGTAAACACGGCGAAACCTATGAAGAAAAAGGCTAACAGCCCAAACATGATCATCGAACTGTCAGACGATGAACGCGAAGACGTATCCGCGAACGCCCCCACCGCAAAAAATACCCCCATGCCCCCCAGTACCAGCGCCAGAATAACATTGCCTGCCCCGGAGCCAGCCTCATAACGCTGAGTGGGCGTGCCGAGGGTGCTGGTGCCAGAAAATGCCTGATCAGTCATCAGTCGTGTCCTTTCATAGCTGATGGATAAGAACGCTCTCTCCCAAGACGAACGCCGCGCCCAAAAGGTTTCACCGTGTGCGTTTTATGCCCACGATGTTGTCCACCATCGAGAGAAAGACGTAGAGATTCGGGATTTTCGCGGCAGGCACATTGGCCCAGTTAAACCACTTACCCTGCTTCTTGAACTTGACGTATCCATTTTCAATCTGCACGCCTTCAACTTCTGCCCATGACAACTGCTTGCGCCCCTGCGACACACCATCTTTGCTGAGTGTGATGGAACCAAACGACACAGGCTGCCCGCTTTGATAGGCGGCGACAGCCTGCGGCAGCATACGCTTGCTGGTTTCCTGCTGGATGGTGTCCCCCAGAAGGCTGATGTCCTTGATTTCGTTGCTGAGTTTGATGCGGCGGCGGTCAGCGGTTTCGATGGTGTAAATGTAGCGAGTGCTGATGGTCTGCCCATAGCGGCGATAGTGCGTCACGCTTTGCAGCACGGAACGCACATCCGTCCAGCGCACGGCTTCGATTTTTCTGCCGCGAATGCGCGCGAAGCCTTCGTCATACACCTGAACATGAAGCCCGCGATAACGGAAGACCGTAAAAAAGAACACCATAACGCCAAGCACGCCGCAGACCACCGCGATGACCAGCATGGCTGTCGAAGCATCGTACTCTGCAAAACGATTCCTGGGAGCCTGGTATGCCGCCAGCGCAAAAACTGCCGTCATAATGCCAAAGACGACCAGCAGTACGATGCCGAGCCAGATGTTGGTGATGCCGTTAAAACGTGTTTTAGGAGTGCCAAGTCCAGCGTCAACGGATTGCGCTGCCATAAATCTGATTGTCCTTTCCAGACGAATATTGCGGTGATAGCGAAGGAGAGTCACCGTCCTTATAATTGAATTCCATTATATGCAGTTTGCGCACGATGGTTGTAACGAGTCTGCAAAAAAACTGACTCTATCTTGTCTTTAGATGTTAGAATTTTGAATTCTACTACTGCTTCAGGGGGTGCTTATGTTCAGCAATAAAGTTGTCATCGTCACGGGCGCGACGGGCAATCTGGGACGCGCCTGCGTGCAGCGCTTCGCCGATGGTGGAGCCAGCCTCGTGCTGGTAGATCGTAAAGCCGATGCCGCCGAGCAGTTGGCTAAGGAACTGGGGTTAAAGGATTATCTGGTCGCCACCGTGAGCGACGCGGGAGACCCTGCCGCCGTCGAAGGCATGGTCGCCGCCGTTGAGCAGCGTTACGGGCGTATCGACGCGCTGGCACACACCATCGGCGGCTTCGACGCAGGTAAGCCCGTGCATGACCCCGACAGCCTCGCCATCTTCGAGAAGATGATGAGCCTGAACGTGCGTCCGCTGTATGTGCTGGCGGGGCGTGTCGCGCGCTACATGCTGGACAAGGGAACAGGCGGCAAAATCGTCGTCGTGCTGGCGAAATCAGCGCTGAAGGGCGGCAAAGGCTCAGGCGCGTACACCGCCAGCAAGGCCGCTGCCCAGCGTGTCATGGAAAGCATGTCGGCAGAACTGAAGGATTCCGGCATCAATGTCAATGCCGTCGCCCCCAGCACGATTGATACACCGATCAACCGCAAGGACATGCCTAACGCTGATTTCAGTAAGTGGGTGACGCCCGCGCAGCTTGCCGACAGCATCGCGTATCTGGCTTCGGACGCTGCCAGCGGCGTACATGGGACGATGCTGGAAGTCTATGGCCGTGTTTAGGCAAGGTTATAAATCGTCAAAATATACGAAATATGTAACGACTATCTTGTAGAAAACTACACGGTAGGAGGTATAATTGTCAGCGTGGAAGTTCACAATTTCCATGCAGCAAATTTTTGCTAAAGAACATCTATGTGGAGATCAATATATGTCTAACCGTAAATTTTATGCGCTGCTCCTCGTAGCGTCGCTGCTGCTGGTTCTCAGCATCGCGACAGTTGCCAGCGCCCAGGACACAAGTCTGTCCGGCGACCTGGAAATTTTCTCCTGGTGGACGGGCGGCGGTGAAGCAGCCGGGCTGGACGCGCTCATCGCTCGCTTTAATGAAATGTATCCTGACGTGAATATCATCAACTCGGCAGTGGCTGGTGGCTCAGGCGTGAACGCCCGTGCAGTCCTCACCACCCGTATGCTTGGTGGCGATCCGCCGGACACCTTCCAGGTTCACGCAGGCGCAGAACTCAACAGCCTGTGGGTAGCCGCTGGCCGTATGACCCCGCTGAATGACATCTACGAAGCCAATGGCTGGATGGATCAGTTCCCCCAGGGTCTGCTCGACCTGATCAGCGATGACGCCGGCAATATTTACTCTGTCGCCGTCAACATTCATCGTTCCAACGTCTTCTGGTATGTCCCCGGCAACCTCGAACAATGGGGTGTGACGGTTCCGGCAACCTGGGATGAATTCGTCAGCACCACCTGCCCGACCTTGCAGGCCGCTGGTGTCACCCCGATTGCGATTGCCCAGAACTGGACGCAGGTCCAACTGTGGGAAAACATCGCCGTCGCGACACTGGGCGTCGAAGGCTACAAGGGCCTGTGGAATGGCACGACGAGCTGGGTCAGCCCCGAAGTGGTCAGCACCTTTGACACCCTCGGCCAGGTCATGGACTGCGCCAATGAAGACATGAACGCTCTGTCGTGGCAGGATGCCTCGCAGCGCGTCGCCAATGGCGAAGCCGCCTTCAACCTGATGGGCGACTGGGCCGCTGGTTACTTCCTTGTCGATCTGGCGCTGGAACCCAACGTCGGCTTCGGCTGGGCACCTGCTCCGGGTACCGCTGGCACCTTCGTCATGCTGTCGGACACCTTCGGGCTGCCCGTCGGCGCACCGGATGAAGCCAATGCCCGCGCGTGGCTGAGCTTCATCGGTACGGCAGAAGCACAGGACATCTTCAACCCGCTTAAGGGTTCACTGCCCGCCAACACCACCGCCAACATCAGCGACACCACCCTGTACAACGCGTACTTCCAGAGCGCGTATCAGGACTGGACGACCAATGACATCGTGGGCAGCCTGGCGCACGGCGCAGTCGCTCCCTCGGCCTTCCTTGACGGCTTTGCCGCCATCGTCGCCACTTACCAGAGCAGCCGTGATGCCGCCGCCGCCGCCGCCAACGCAGGCGCGCTGGCCCTTCAGACGGGCATGGTAGGCGCTCAGTAAGCACTGCACTACCGGATAGCCCGGTTCGCAGCTCAACAATTCGCGAGTCCTACGGGTTTCCGTAGGACTTGCTGTTTATTATGGGCCATTGAGTGAATTTGATGGGATGTTGATCACTTGATGCTAAAATAGCGCCCTGTAAAATGACTGCTGCTGAACAGCGTAAAGTTCCAGCGCTGCCTTCAGCGGACTTATGCGCAGATTTAAACAAGCGTCCTTGCCCCCTAGAGATAGACGCCGGGTGAACTGATGTCCCGCTGGCTGCTGTTCACGAGGCTGGCACGAACACCATTCTGTTTCAAATAGGGCGTTTTTTAAGGATAAGATTATGACCGAACGATTAAGTCGTGACCGAATTACCGCCATTCTCGTACTGCTGCCGTCTATCATCGTCTTAGCCATTTTCGTCTACGGGTTCATCTTCTGGACGGGCTACACCTCGATGACCGACTCCAATGCCTTGCAAGCGCTCAGTGGGCGCACGGCAAACTTCATCGGTTTGAGCAATTACACCACCCTGCTGACGGGTTTTGAGCAGCGTTTCCGCGTTGACATCACCAACACCGTGTTTTTCACTGTGCTGTTCATCGCTGCCTGCCTGATTCTGGGCATGGGCCTGGCGATTCTGCTGGATCAGAAAATCAAAGGCGAAAGTATCTTCCGCACGATTTTCCTGTTCCCGATGGCGCTGTCGTTCGTCGTCACCGGCGTCATCTGGCAGTGGTTATTTAACCCCAACAGCGGCATCAATCTCCTGCCAACCGTTATCGGACTGCCCAAAGGGGAGTTCAACTGGTTCATCAGTCAGGATCGCTGGCTGGAATTCAACTGGCAGAACCTGCCGAACATCATCGCTATCATACTGCTGGGCGTGGTGATTTTCGTCGCGCTGTACCTGTGGAGCAAGAAGCGCTCGCAGGCGGCGGCGTTCGTCGCGGCGATTGCCATTCTGCTGATTGCCAGCATCAGCCTCGACATTCCCAAAGCCTTCAACGGACTGCCTACTGCTGAAAGGCAGGGCTTTAACCTCGCGCTGATCGCAGTGGTCATCGCGGCGGCGTGGCAGATGTCCGGCTATACGATGGCCATGTATCTGGCCGGGCTGCGCGGCATCTCCGAAGACCTGCGCGAAGCGGCGCGCGTGGATGGCGCGACGGAACTGGGCGTGTATCGTTACGTGATTTTCCCGCTGCTTCAGCCGATTACGTTAAGCGCCATGATTATTCTGGGGCATATTTCGCTCAAGATATTCGATCTGGTGTTCACAATGGGCGGCGGCGGCATTCTGCAAATTGATATGCCGGGCATCAACATGTTCTACACCACCTTCCGCGCCTCGGAGTTTGCGCGCGGCGCGGCCATCGCGATGGTCATGCTGGTGATGGTCGCCGTAGTGATTGTGCCCTATCTGTGGTCAAGTCTGCGTTCGGAGGTTCAACAGTAAACATGGCTACACAAACAATGTCACGAACGTCCAATGCAGAAATCATGCGCAAAGTCTGGCGTGTGGTGATCTATGCCGCCCTCATTCTGCTGTCGATTGCCTTCCTCATTCCGGTGTACATGGTGCTGGTAACCAGCTTCAAGAGCCTGGCGGAAGTCAACCTGGCGACCATGTGGCAGTTCCCGTCCTCGCTGGACTTCAGCAGCTTCGGCGATGCGCTGAATGAACTGCTGCCCAACTTCGGCAACAGTATGCTGCTGGTTGTGCCTGCCACCGCTATTTCAGCGATGATTGGCTCGCTTAACGGCTACGTGCTGGCGAAGTGGCGCTTCCCCGGCGCGAACATCATTTTCCCGCTGATGCTGTTCGGCATGTTCATCCCCTATCAGGCGATTCTCATTCCGCTGGTGCAGTTCCTGCGCACGGTCAACCTGTACGGCGGCATCGTCGGCCTGATCGTGGTGCATGTGGTTTACGGCATCCCCATCACAACGCTGATTTTCCGCAACTACTACGCTGAAGTCCCCGGCGAGATGCTGGAAGCTGGCGCGATTGACGGCGCGGGTTTCTGGCGGCTGTACTATGACATCGTGCTGCCCATTTCTCTGCCCGGTTTCGTCGTCGTCATCATCTGGCAGTTCACGCAAATCTGGAACGAGTTTATGTTCGGCGTGACGATTGCTGGCCCCGGCGCGCAGCCCATTACGGTGGCGCTGCAAAATCTCTCCGGCAGCCAGATTGTGGCGTGGAATGTGCAGATGGCAGGCGCGTTCCTCGCGGCGCTGCCGACGCTGCTGGTCTACATCCTGCTGGGCCGCTACTTCATTCGTGGGCTGCTGGCAGGCAGTATCAAGGGGTAACAGGTTTTGTATCGCAGCAGGAGCGCAGGATATGGTGCCCCTGCTGCGTGTTTTACGGCTTCTTCTGCTGCGCGTAACGCAGATTCTGCTCGTGCGTGTCCCAGTAGAACTGGGTCATCACGGCAGGCAGCAGGTCTTTGGCGCTGCCATCGAACAGCCCCTTGAGGTAGGCGATGTTGCGCGTAATCAGCGAACGGTCACTGATGGGGCCGTGTGAGGGAATGACGGTTTTGACGCGCTCGTCCTTTTCCCAGCGTTCCAATTCCTGAAGCCATACGTCCATCGGACTGTCTTCCTCGACAATGGGCAACGGTGTCTCAACCGTATCTCCAGCCAGCAGCACGCCCCATTCCGGGATGAATCCCACGCAGCAGTCCAGCGTATGCCCCGCCAGATGATGAAGCTGCAAGGTAACCCCACCCAGATCGAGATTCATCTGCCCGCTGAAGGTCATCGTCGGCGCGGCCAGCACCACCTCATCCCATTTGCCGGGCTGTTCCGCTTTCTTGTCCTGTAAATACGTGGGGACATCGGCAAAGAAGCGCTCATAACATTTTTTGTGTCCAATAATTTCGTGATGGGGCAGCGCCGCCGTACCCCAGATGTGATCCCAATCGGCATGGCTGTAAACGATCATCGTGTACTTGTCGGCCAGCAGCGGCAGTACAGGCAGCATATCGCGCGGATGTGACAGCGTATCCCACACCACGCTGCGTTTGCCGCCGATAATCACCACGCCGCGCACATCAAAATCCTCAACCTGCGTTTCCGTGAGGTACAAGTTTGGTGCGAACTCTTGAAGATGACTCATGAATCTGGTCTCTGTAAATCCAACCGCGTTATTATTATAACAAAGTCCATTATGAAATTGGCAACCAGTCTCACAGAAAATTCATGATACCCGGCATCACCCGCCGCGAATGTGGTTATTCATCGCCAGCAGACAGGCACCGCCGGAGCAATATCAAAGGGGGATTCTATGCGCGCATGGTTAAAAGTCGTCATGGCGGCAGCAGCAGGTCTAGTGGGCGCCTTACTCGTCTACCCGATTGCAGCGGCGGCGCCTGCCCGTTATATCGGCAGTTTCACCGCCCCCTGGTTCGCACAAGCGTCGCCGTTTTTGGTGGTGATTATCCCGCCCGCGCTGACGCTGTCCAAGCTGCATCGCGTCCCCGGAATGCGGCGTGTCACTTTTTTCGTCGGCGGCATCGTCTGCCTGGGCGCGCTCACCGGTCTGTATATGGCGTGGCGCTGGGCCTATGAAAGTCACGGCAGCGTCGCGGATTGGTTGATGGTGATTTTTGGCTCAATGCTGCTGCTTGGCGGTACAATTGCGCTCATCTATTGGGCAATGCAAGAATAGACGAGCCAAAGGATTTTTCATGCCCCAAACCCTCATCTACAACGGCACCATCATCGACGGTAACGGCGGCGCGCCGCTGCCGGATGGCGCGATCCTCATCGACGGCGATCACATCACCACCATCGCCACAGGCAACACCCTGCCGCGCCACGACGCCGACATCACGCGCATCGACGCCCACAAAGGCTACATCCTGCCGGGGCTGATCGACGCGCACGTCCACATCAGCATGGAAGTGGAAGACCAGCGCAAGATGATGGCGACGCCGTTTTCGCTCAACTACTACAAACTCATCAACTACATGCGCAATACGCTGGACGCAGGCATTACCACTGTGCGCGATGCGGGCGGCGCAGACCTCGGCATCAAGCAGGCGGTGGAACAGGGGTACATCGCCGGGCCGCGTATGCAGATCAGCATCAACGCCCTGACGATTACGGGTGGGCACGGCGACGGCTGGCTGCCTTCCGGCACTGACTACCGCCTGTGGGCCGATCACCCCGGCAGACCCAACGGACGCTGTGACGGCGTGGATGCGGTGCGCCAGAAAGCGCGTGAGATGCTGCGGGCGGGCGCGGAAGTGCTGAAAGTCCATGCGACGGGCGGCGTGCTCAGCCCTACCGATCACCCGGAATTCACACAGTTCACGCAGGAAGAACTGGAAGCCATCGTGCAGGAAGGCAAATATCGGCGCGGCATCAAAGTCATGGCGCACGCGCAGGGTTCCGAAGGCATCAAGAACTGTGTGCGCGCGGGCATCCACTCCATCGAACACGGCATCTACCTCGATGACGAATGTCTGGAACTGATGGTCAAACACGGCACGTATCTGGTGCCGACGCTGCTGGCTCCTGTCGCCGTGACCGAGATTCCCAACATGCCGGAATGGGGCATCAGAAAAGCCTATGAGGTCATCGAGATTCACCGTGACAGCATTTCGCGCGCGTACAAGGCGGGCGTGAAAATCGCGATGGGCACCGACGCGGGTGTGATGCCGCACGGCACGAACCTGCGCGAACTGGGCCTGATGATGGAATGCGGCATGAAGCCGATGGAAGTGCTGGTGGCCACGACCAGAACCGCCGCCGAGTGCATGGGCTGGCAGGATCGCGTCGGCACGCTGGAGCCGGGCAAATATGCCGATGTCGTGATTTCACGCGTCAACCCGCTGGAAAACATGCGCGGGCTGGAAAATCGGGACAACATCGCCTTCGTCATGAAGGGCGGACAGGTCATCAAAGATATTCGCAAACAGTAAGCTTGTTGCTGTTTCGTTCGGGTGACAGGCTCGAACAACTGGCACGAACAAGGGGTTAATCCCCTTGTTCGATCAAACACAATTTTATGATGGCGAGTCCTGCTGGACTCTCTCATGCGGCGGGTAAGAAAGCTGGAGATACATGGCGCTCAAGGCAGTCATTTTCGACATGGATGCTACACTGGTGGACTGGAGCAAGCGCAGCGCCGATTTTGCAGAAACACGGCGCAGTCACCTGCAAAAACTGTATGATTACCTCGTGGCAGCGGGTCACCGTCTGCCGGATGTGAATGAATTTGGCAAGGTTTATGTGCGCGTGCTGATGCGGCGTTGGAATGCCAACGACCCGTTGAGCAGCCCCGCGCCGCGTTTTGGCGATGCCCTGCGCGAAATCCTCGACTCGTTTGCGCTGTCCGTCGATGCGCTGGACTTTGACCACCTGCAAACGCTGGTGGTCGGGATGCTGCAAGCAGGCGTCACCGCCTACCCTGACGCCGCCGGGGTGCTGGAAACCCTGCGCGCGGCAGGTATCCGCACCGGGCTGCTGACCAATGCGCCCTATCCTATGTTCATTCGCGAAACCGAACTGAGCGAACTGAAGCTGATACATCTGCTGGATGTTTATCTCAGCGCGGAAGATGTCGGCTACCAGAAACCGCATCCGGCGGCCTTTGCGGCGGTGCTGGAAAGATTGGGCGTCACGGCCAGCGAAGCCATCTACGTGGGCGATGATTTGAAAGATGATGTGAGTGGCGCGCAAAAGGCGGGGATGAAGGCCGTATGGGTCAGCCGTGAAGTTGACCTCAACCCGAACGCTATCATCCCGGACGCCACGATTGAACAGCTTGCGGAACTGCCGGGAATCCTCGATCAGTGGTTCCCCGGCTGGCGTGAAGCTTAAGCGCCTGCGCTGGCGGTGCGCAGTTGTGCCGCCTTGATAGCTTTCAGGGCTTTTTCGAGGCTTTCCTTCGGGCCGACATGAAGCTGCTGGTCGATCAGAAGACCCGCTTCGTCAAGCACCCAGTACGAACGTTTGACAATCGGGATTTTGATCAAGCCGGCCATGTCATAGCCCCACGCGCCCCATGCTTCCAGCACCTTGTGTTCGGTATCTGCCAGAATGTCATATGGCAGCTTTTTGTGTTCCTGCCAGCGCTTCATCTCAGTGGGCGGCTGCACGCCCAGACCCAGCACCACCGCATTTTCAGCTTTGATGTCCGGCAGTTCATCGCGGAAAGCGCAGGCCTGAATATTGCAGCCCAGCGAATCCGCCTTGGGGAACGAGAACAACACGACTTTCTTGCCGCGAAAATCGCTCAGCCGCACTGTTTTGCCGTTCTGGTTCACCAGCGCAAAGTCTGGAACTTCCTGACCAATCTGTAACACAGGAGGGTCTCCTATACTCATCACGAACAGCCGCAAGTATAACGCCTGCTGCCAGCAACGGCATGAACCGAAGATGAATCTTTGCTGAACGTTTGCCGTGCCAGCATTCTATAAGAAAACCCGTTTGCCTATATAATGGGGATGGGCATAAGGATGATATGCCATTGTTCAAGGCTTACAGACCATGAAAACACGCTACTGGTTGATTCTCACGCTCGTGCTGCTGATCGCGGCTTTTCTGACGATGGCGCTGTCCGTCAGCGCGGACTGCCTCCCCGGTGATATTGGCACCGCTGGCGATGACGCCATCAACTGTACAGCGTCCAACCAACCGGGCGGCACTGCCGATGTGCAGGGCATGGACGGCAACGATACGATTGTGATTGCCCCGGAAGTCACAGCTTTTGTTTCGGTTTCGGGCGATAACACCAGCGGGGTGAACGCCAACGGCAGCGATGTCATCATCAACGATGGCACGATCAACGGCAACATTCTCGGTGACAGCCTCAACGGCACAGGTTCCGGCAGTGATGTGATTATCAACAATGGCTACGCCGACAGCATTGTCGGTGACTCCGGCGGCCCCGGCACAGGCAGCGATGTGCTGGTCAACAACGGGCAGGTCGTCAACATCATGGGCGACTCGTCCAACATGGATGGCAGCGGCGCGGATTCGCTCACCAACAATGGCAACGCCGACGAAATCTTTGGCGACAGCATCTATGCCAATGGCAGCGGCAGCGACACCATCACCAACAACGGCGCTCTCGCGGGTGATCTCTACGCCGACACCTATCAGGGAAACGGCAGCGGTAATGATACTGTGGTCAACAATGGTGTGATTGGCGGCAGCATCTACGGCGACAGTGAGCTTGGCAGCGGCAGCGGCAGCGACACCATCATCAACAATGGCGCCGTGAACAACAACATCATCGCGGGCGGCGGCGACGATACCGTCGTCATCAGCGGCATGGGCTACGTCGCGGGTATTATGGACGGCGGCGCGGGCTATGATGTGCTGACCTTCAACCTCACCACCAGCGACCCCGAAGAACTGTTGGCGATTGCCGCACAGATCGCAGCGGCCAACCCGGCAGGCGGCACGCTCACTATTCGCGGCATTGTCTACACCTGGCAGAACTTCGAGGAACTGTCGGCATTACTGATTTCGCTGGTGCGCCTCAACAGCTACGGTGACCCGTTCGCGGTATTCTGCGCCCTCGGCGGCGGCATTGAGGTCTACGCGGTAGTGGGCAATCAGGGCGTGCTGGCGCTGTCGATTTCATCACAGGCATTAAGCAACGCTATCAACTTCGCGCAGGCCAACAACAGTCTGGTGACGGTGGCGCGCTCGGCCAACAGCACGCTCTACGCGCTGGCGACAGGCGAGCTTCAGGTTAACGCGCCCAACGGCTCCGACTACACCTTTAGCTATCAGACGTTGTGCGGCGTGCTGCCGCTGCCGCGCGCGATTGCCGAAGACATCGAAGACGAAGACGCCTTCACCATTATCAACAGACCCCGATAAACACAGCTTGCAGGGGCGCAGCGCGCTGCGCCCCTACACTGCAATCCTAATCCCCTATCACCGCCGCAGGTTCGCGCGCCGCTTCAATCGCCTTGCGCATCTGCTCGAAGTGCGTGCGGTCATGGTCGCGCACCGAGTTCAAATTCTGCACGATATAGGCAAACGCGCCGCGCTGCGCCACAAACTCGTCAGGCATGGCCCGTACCAGCGCCAGCGTTTCATCGCGGCTGCGTTTCAGTTCGTTCACGGCGTCCTGCGTCGAGGCAAATGTCGCCGCCAGCGCGCCGATCATCGCCAGATGGTTGACGGACGGGAACGCCACATCAAAGCCTGCGACGCGATTGGCAATGATCTCGACAAAGCCGCGCTGTAACGCCAGCAGGTGAATAACCGTTTCGCGCGCGCTCCATTCCGTGGGTTCCGGGCGGCGCGTGGTCAATTCCTCGCTGATGCCTGCGAACACCTTGCGGATTTCCGTATCCAGTTCGGCGTGCAGCGTTTCCAGCGCAGCCGCGAATTCCTGTGCCGACGCCGGAATCGGGTCTACCGGGCGCGGCATAAACGCCAACTGAAGCTGATGTTTTTCCGCGCCGCGATAATAGACGACGTTCACCACATCGCCCGCCTGATGGTCGCCCACCGCGTTGGTCATCGACACGTAATCGGTCACAGACTTGCCGTCGAGTTCCACAATCACGTCGTTGGGTTTCAGCCCCGCCTTTTCAGCAGACATGTTGGGCACCAGCGCCGTGATATGCGTGCCTTTGCTCACGGGCACACCGAGTTTCGCGGCGGCTTCCGCGTCCAGTTCGGCGGGCGCGATGCCAATCATCGGGCGGCGCGTGATGCGCAGGTCATAGCCCGTTTCCAGATACGATTGCAGGTTTTCCAGCCCGCGCTCCCAGATGCGTTTCCACGCCTCGCTGCTGTAGTCGTGGCGCAGTGTCACCTCGGTGCTGCTGCCCCGTTCCGCCAGCGTGAGTTCGATTTGTCCGTCGCTGGCCTCGTCGCTGCCGCGCACGCTCAGCGCCAGCCGCTTGTTTTCCTCGACAGCCGTGAACTTGCCTACTGCCTGAAAGCCCCGATTCCACGCCGCGAAGAAATAACCGCCGGGCCGCGCGGACACGGAAGCGTCATCACAGAACCATTCCGTCAAGAGCTGCCAGTTGGTCAGCGCCGCGTAAACCAGTTTGGTCGATGCTTTGACGCTGACTGAAAGATGTATTTGCGAAGCCATGCTTTGTTTCCTTTCCTAAGCCTTGTAAAAAAGACAAAAGGGCGAGAGGTAGCCCCCTCACCCTGTACATCTCCACTCCCTGACTCACGGCACCAGTGCATGTGGAGAATCCCCAGGTGTCATCCATTTGCCTGTGGAATGCGGCATTTTGCTCCCTTCTCCCTCGAAGTCGGGGGAGAAGGGTTGGGGATGTGGGGGTATCACTGTTCTGCCGCTAGTCGCCTATCACCGCCGCAGGTTCGCGCGCCGCTTCAATCGCCTTGCGGATTTGCTCGAAGTGCGTGTGGTCGTGGTCGCTGATGAAGTTGCTGAAGTCATAGACGCGCTTCCAACTGCCACGCTTCACCAGAAATTCCTGCGGCACCGAACGTACCAGCAGCACGGTCTCGCGCCGCATCCGGCTCAGTTCGCGCAGCAGGTCTTCAGTGGTGCCGTAAGTGCCGGAAAGCGCGCGCACCATCGGCGTGTTGTTGGCGCTCCAGATGGGCAGCGGTTCGTCAGCCAGTCGATTGCTGATGTAGGCGTTAATCCAGCGCTGTCCAGCGATCAGGTGCGCAACGGTTTCGCGGGCGCTCCATTCGCTTTCTGCCGGACGGCGTGCCGCGATGTCTTCCGGCACATCGTTGAACAAGGCGCGCACTTCAGTTTCCAGTTCGGCGTGCAGCTTTTCCAGCGATGCCGCGTATTCTTCCGGCGTGGGGATCGGTTCCACCTGCCGCAGCGCGAAGGTCAGCGTCACCTGATGCTTGTCCGCGCCGCGATAGTATTCCAGCGCCACCGAATCACCCGCACGGTAGCCTGCCTCGCGGATGATCTTCGACAGCGCCTGAAACTCATCGGTAGGCTTGCCCGCCATCGACACAATCACGTCACCGGATTTCAGTCCGGCAGCCGCCGCGCTCAGGTTGGGAATGGTGCCGCTGAGGGGGACACCCTTCTTGACCGGAACACCCAGCGTCTTAGCGCGTTCTTCGGAAAGCTCGCCATCCAGCAGCACACCCATCAGCGGGCGGCGCGTCTCGCGCAGGTCATAGCCCGTTTCAAGGTGCGATTGCAGGTTTTCCAGCCCACGATCCCACAGCCGCTGCCATGCCGCGCCTGCGTGTTCATGCTTCAGCTTCACGGTGGTGCTGCCGTCGCTTTCCGACAGGCTGATGCTCACCTGTCCGGCGGCGTCCTCGTCACTGCCGCGCAGCGAGAAGGCGATGGCTTTGTCTTTTTCCACTTTGGTAAACTTGCCGCTGGCAGAATAGCCATCGTTCCACGCCAGGAACAGATAGCCGTCCTGCCGCACATCATCCTGCGCGAAGTCGCTGAACCATTCGCCCAGCAGGTCATAATCGGTGAACATCTCGTAAACCAGTTTAGCGGCGGCTTTCACAACCAACGTAAATTCCAGTGTGGCACCCATGTTCAAGTCCCCTTTTTCTAAAAATTGATGCGATTTTGGAACGTGGGGGACACAGCGCGCTTGCGCCCCCGTCTGACGCTATTTCGGCTTTGGGAAGCCCAGCGCGTCAACTGCCGCGGCGGTGACGAAATCTTTCTCGGAGAGGCGGTTTCCTATGTCATGCGTACTGAAGCTGACTTTGACCGTTTTGTAACCAATGGTGAGATCGGGGTGATGGTTCTGCGCTTCGCAGACGACGCCAATCGCGCTGGCAAACGCGGTACCTTCTAAGTATTTGTCGAACTTGAAGGTTTTGGTGATTTTGTCACCCTCGCGCTCCCAACTCGCCAGCTTTGTCAGGCGTTCGCTGATTTCCGCATCGGTCAGTGGAGTGTACGCCATCATCTTTTGCCTTTCAAAAGATTTACAATGATTATAACCAAATTGAACGTTGTGTAAATTACAGTGTCGTAATCACATTATGCGTTTAAGCGCATAAAGCAATTTAAAACGGACTGCTCCTTTCATTATCTCCGATTCTGTTCGTATTTACCTCATGCGCTTCGTGATGCTCACCTGATGCAGCCTTCCCACGTTGCAAATATTACACTTTCAACAAAAGTTGAAAATCTGCTGTACAATTCACTACAATCTAAGTACTGTACCGTGACTAGTCAATCAGGATAACCCAATGGTAGCTGCAGAAAAAATCACCGGCGCGGAAAACGTCGTCTGGGACCTGTCGATCTTTTACAAGGGGGCGGACGACCCCGCGATGGACGCCGACATGCAGGCGCTCGCAACACGTTTCGATCAAGTCGCCGCCAAGTACAAGGGCAAGGTTGCCTCGCTTGACGGGCCGCAGATGGCCGGCGCGCTCCAGGAACTGGAAGCCGTATACGATACCTCCGGGCGCATCAGTTCCTTCGTCTATCTGATGTACTCCACCGACACCACCAACCCACAGTTCGGCGCGATGCTGCAAAAGATCACCGAATGGGATTCGCAGCAGGAACAGAAGCTGGTGTTCTTCGACCTCGAATGGAACAACGCCGACGACGGCCACGTCGAGGAACTGCTGGCAGACCCGGCAGTCGCGCCCTACCGCCACTACCTCGAATCCAAGCGGCGTTTTAAGCCCTACCAACTGAGCGAAGAAGTGGAACAAGTGCTGATCGACAAGTCCGTCA
Source organism: Anaerolineae bacterium (assembly GCA_046328675.1). Classification (GTDB taxonomy): domain Bacteria; phylum Chloroflexota; class Anaerolineae; order Aggregatilineales; family Phototrophicaceae; genus JACAER01. Next base: position 22,195 of record JAXLWC010000029.1, on the reverse strand, counting down.
CCGGGCGCAGCGCCTGGACGCGCTTTTTTACGCAGGTGATGGGCGCGCTGCGTTTCGAGTACGATGGGCAGCAGTTGAACCAGTCGCAAATCCTCGCCAAGCTCTACGACTCGGATCGCGAAGTGCGCCGCAAGACTTCAGACTCCGTGACTGCCGCGCTCAAAAGCAAGAGCATGGAACTGACCTACATCTTTAACGTATTGGCCGCCGACAAAGCCGCCGAGGACAGCCGCCGCAAGTTCGCAACATGGATTTCGGCGCGCAACCTGTCCAACAAAGCGCCGGACGCGGTGGTCGATGCCCTCATCAACACCGTCACCTCCAGCTATGACATCGTGGCGCGGCACTACAACCTCAAGCGCAGGATGCTCGGTCTGGACGAACTGACGGACTATGACCGCTATGCCCCGCTGCCCTTCAAGAGCGAGGCCGAATACACCTGGGAAGAAGCGCGCGAGATGGTGGTGCGTGCGTACACCGCCTTCAGCCCGCGCATCGGCCAGATTACCGAACGCTTCTTTAACGAGAACTGGATTCACGCCGCGCTGATGCCCAACAAACGCGGCGGCGCTTATGCCAGCCCGACAGTGCCCTCGGCACATCCCTTTGTGTTCCTCAACTACACAGGCAAGTCGCGTGATGTGCAAACGCTGGCGCACGAACTCGGTCACGGCCTGCACATGTACCTGTCGTCAGAGGCACACGGCTTGTACGGCCTGTACACGCCGCTGACCACCGCCGAGATGGCCTCGACCTTCGGCGAAATGCTGGTGTTCGACGAGCTGATGCAGAAGGAAAAGGACAAGAAAGCGCAGTTGGGAATGCTGGCGGGCAAGATTGAAGACAGCTTCGCTACCGTCTTCCGTCAGATTTCCATGAACCGCTTTGAAGACGGGATGCACACCGCGCGCCGTAACGAAGGCGAACTCAGCAGCGAACGCCTCAGCGAAATCTGGTACGAGACGCAGAAGGCCATGTTCGGCGACAGCGTGCGCCTGACCGACAACTACAAGCTGTGGTGGAGTTATATCCCGCATTTCCTCAGCACGCCGGGTTATGTCTATGCCTACGCCTTTGGCGAACTGCTGGTGCTGGCGCTCTATAACCTCTATAAGAAACGCGGCGCGGAGTTCGTGCCACAGTACACCGAAGTGCTGGCGGCGGGTGACAGCGATTACCCGGATCGCATTCTGGCGAAGGTCGGCGTTGACCTGCTTGACCCGTCCTTCTGGAGCGAAGGGCTGAACATCCTGCGCAATATGGTCGAACAGGAAGAACGGCTGGCGAAGGAAATCGGCGCGATCTAAACGTCAATCACGACAACGGAAAACACCCCTCACCATGCGTAAGGGGTGTTTTTGATTTCAGGGGATGGTGAAGCGGGCTTGTCCGGCGTCAGCGCAGAATGACCAGCGCCGCAAACAACAGCGCCGCGATGGCGACGACCAGCAGAATGTACGGCAGCAGGTTACGCTGCGTGCTGCCTTCGTACTGCTCCGGGTCGGCGGAATACTGGCGCGGGGGACGCGCTTCCAGCGTCGAAACGAAGCTGCGCTTGACAGGAACAGGCGGCGGCGTGGTGACCGGAGTTAGTTGTATCACTTCTTCGACGAACGGCGAGGGCATCGCCGGAGCCTTGCGGCGCGTGTCCTCGGCTGTGTTACGCTGATGGATGTCCTGAATGGCGTGCGCGGCCAGTTCGCGCAGGCCGGGATGCGGGTCCTGTTTCTGAACCTGACGCAGCGCGGGCAGCGCATTTTTGCTGCCTGTGCGCGCAAACTGGGCGATGGCCTGACGGCGGCGAGCAGTGTCTGGGCTTTGCAGATCTTCGACGGTATACATCGCGGCTTATCCTGTGGGACAACGCGTCCAACTTGAAAATGAACATTTGCTTCTTGTTACATTTTCTGATGATTCTGTAACAGCCGCCAGATACTAAAGCGTTCTAAGTTGGTAAGAATATGGTTTTATAGTTTGTGCAATATGTCACAGATAAATCATTACGGTAGCATGTTATACTATCTGAAAGTCACACTCGTGAGTCGCTGTGACTCGTGGCACTTTGTAAATTTCTTATAACAACTTTTTCGCAGCGCAACTTTGCGTCACGCCATCACGTATAGATTGCAACAGCGTGTGGTCAATGCCATGCGTGTGGAGAGAGAAACCGTGTCTGATCCGACGATCAACGAGTTAGTAAACGCTGCACTGGAAGGCGATCAGGACGCATTTGCGGATTTGGTGTACGCTTTTCAGGATGCTGTTTATAACCTGAGCTACCGCATGTTAGGCGAACGGATGGAGGCCGAAGACGCCGCGCAGGAAACCTTTTTGCGCGCCTATTCCAACCTGCATCGTTATGACCCGCAGCGTCCGTTTAAAACGTGGCTGCTGGCGATTGCCTCCAACCATGCGATTGACCGTATCCGCAAACGCCGGCTGACATGGCTGTCGATAGATCAGGAAGAACCCGGCCCCGCGCTGGCCTTGAGCAGCGATGAGCCGGAACCAGAAGAAGTGGCGCTCACGCGGGAACGCAGCCGCGCCATCCAGAAGCTGCTGGACGAACTGAGTCCTGATTATCGTGCCGCCGTGGTTCTGCGTTACTGGTACGATTATTCGTACACGGAGATTGCCGACATGCTGGATACAACCGAAAGTGCAATAAAAAGCCGTTTGTTTCGGGCGAGGCAGTTACTGGCAGAAAAATTAAGTCCGCAGCAAGCCGCGAAAATGCTGAATCCCCTCGTGGAGGGTATCTAATATGGCCAATGAACGTAATCGACGACTGATGCAGGAAGCGCTGGACGAGACGCTCTCTCCAGACGCACGCCAGCAGTTGTTTGAACAGCTCAATCAAAACCCCGACGAGTCGGCAGAGTTCAGCCGTTTGCGTCAGGTGGACGCGGTTCTGAAAACCGCGCCGTTTGAGCACGCACCGAAACGGCTGGCGCTGAGCATCATGGCCCGGCTGGCCGAGGGCATCAAAAAGCAGCCGGGGGTTTCCGGGCTGGCGCTGACGTTAGCGCTGGCGCTGGTGACGCTGGTGGCGACACCGCTGCTGCTGGCCGCCGGATGGATGGTGCTGAACGTCATTGCCAGCACAGCGCTGCTCGGTGAAATCCTGAAGCAGTTGGTGAACCTGCTCACTGTGCTCGTCAATGTGATCCAGGTCTTCATCAACGAGGCGCAGAACATCGTCACGACCAACCCGCAGGCACCTGCCTTAGCCGCCGCTGTCGTAGCACTGGCAGTCGGCGGGCTGGCGGGCTACGCCTATTACAGCAACAAGAGTAACTAAGCGCTCGCCGCGCTGGGGAACTCAAAATGTCGGTATAAACGTATCCCCTCACCTGAACCGTGCTCTCCCTTCTCCCTCGAAATCGGGGGAGAAGGGTTGGGGATGAGGGGGTAAATCAACAACCCGCGATGCTGCGTCATGACCGTTTCCACTGAACCTTCAACGCAGCCCATCGCAAACGCAGAGTAGAGGAACTGAAGCATGTCTCGTCGTACATGGTTGATACTTCCGGTGGCGTTAATCGCTTTTGCAGTGCTGGCCAGTCTGGCGGCTGCAATCGGTGCGGCTGTCGGGCGTGTCGTCATTCCGCAGCGCCCCGTCGCAGACCGCGTATCCTTCAGCCCGATGGACGATTACACGCTGTCGGACACGGTTGAGGGCGATTTGTTTGTCACGGGCAGCGTCATCACCCTGACTTCCGACAGCGTCGTGCAAGGCAGCGTTTCGCTTATCGGGGCGAACATCGTCATTGCCGGACACATCAACGGCGACCTGACGATCATCTCCGGCGACAACATCACCTTCGATCCCAGCGCCGAGATTAACGGCGACACCGAGATTTTCGGGGATAACGTCGCCGTCAGCAGCGGCACGCGCATGAACGGCGGTCTCGAAGTCAGCGCCAACCACATCATCATACCGGAAGACTTCGCCCCGGCGGGTTCGCTGACGCTGTGTTCAGGCGACGGCCCGCGCCCCTGTGACCTGACGGTTACACCACCGCAGGCCACGCCCTTCAGCCTGTTGATGGGGGCCTTCACGCTGGCAGGCGCGGCGGGGCTGGCGGTAGTGGTGTTCCCGCGTCAGATCGGACGCATGGAAGACGCCATGCGCCACGACGGACGTAAACTTACCGTGTTGGGCTTTGCGGTGCTGCTGCTGGCAGGCGGCATCACGGCGGTATGGCTGCTGCTGGTTGCGGCGCTGCCACCGCTGGGCGTGCTGCTCGTTCCAGTGTACGGCGTGTCGATGCTGGCGCTGGGCGTGCTGTCGCTCTCCGGCTGGATTACGCTGTCGCTGCTGGTCGGCGATGTGCTGATGCGCGGCGTACTGCGCATTCCGCTGCCTGCCCTGCTGGAAGCCATCATCGGCATGGCCCTGCTGACGGGATTGCTGACAGGCGTGTCGCTCATTCCCTTCGGCGCGATTGCCGCACTGCCGCTGCTGCTGCTGCTCACGTCTGTGGGCGTGGGCGCTGCCGTCAGCACACGGCTGGGGCGGCGTCCTCTGCGCGGCGCGCGGCTGGTACAGGGCTAATCGCGGCGGCGCATCCGCATCAGTTCCTTGAACAGCGCCGGGAGCAGTTGGCTGTTGGGCAGCCTGAGGGTATCCACGATCATGCCCATCGCGTTGTTATCTCGGCGCAGCACAATGCCCATCGGTGTGACCTGCCAATCATGGATTTCATCCCAGCGCATGACCGACCCAAGCTGCGAAATCTCTTTGCGATCCATCACCAGACTGCCGATTGACAGCGTTTCGCCGCGTGCAAACGCCGTCAGATAGCGCGTCAGCAGCGTTTCACTCACGCGCACACTGAGCAGCAGGAACAACGCCGACGTAGACTGATAATCGTCCAGCACGACGATAGGTTTCCGCCCCGCGACACCCAGATGCAGTTGGCGGCTGCTGCGCCAGCGGAACAGGCTGGAAGGCAGAAACACCTCGTTGTAGCTGGCGATGTCCTTCCACGCATAGCTGACGCTTGCGCCGCCTTGCACGAGGGTGAAACCGCTGTCGCCGATCTGGAGTTGTTTGCCGCGCGCCTGAAAGTGATTGCGCAGCATATAGACCAGCACGGCGGCGGGCAGCACAAACATAAACGCGCCAATAAAACCCCATGTGCTGAGGTAGGCCGCCACGCTGACATCTTCCGGCGGCGCGGCCACCGCTGCCAGTGAAGCAGTGCTCATCAACAGCCACACGCCCATCGCCAGCGCCGACAGCAGCCGCATCAACTGACGATTGGGATCAACCGAAAACGTGAAAAGTACATCGCCTGTGTTCATTGTTGGATGGGAATCTCCGCTAGAGCCAGCAGCGACGGCAGCAGGTGCGCATTGGGCAGTCCGGCGACCATCTGATACAGCGCCGTTGTGCCATCCTTACGCCGGAAGATAAAGCTTATGCCGTCAACCTCACACGCCGCAAGCTCGGCGGCAGGCGCGAAGCTGTCCCCCTGCCGCAGCCCGTTCCGGCTGAGGCTGAGACTGCCGAAAGCCACTTCCCTGCCGGATTGATAGGCCTGCGTCAAACGCGGCAGGAACGCGGCGTGCGTTTTTTCGGTGAGCAGTTGTATCAGCGTATTGATCTGTACATCACTCGTCGCCACGCGGCACACCACCTGATGATCGCGGTGAAGCTGGCACAGTGTCTCGTTGGCCCGTACGACGGTAAGCGCGTCAAACTGCGTCCACAGCCAGCGCGCGCCGCCCTGCACCAGCCCATGCTCGTACACCTGAAGCACCAGCGGACGCTGAAGCCAGGCGGGCAACCCCACCACCACAAACGCAATCGGCGCGCTGATGACCGCCGCAATCGTACTGAGCGAAATGCGCACGTTCGCCATCTCTCTGCCCGGTGGAATAATGCCGAAAGCCTGCGTTAGCGAGATCAGCACCAGCGGCAGCGCCAGCGCCGTGACACCTGCCGCCAGCAGCGGGATCAGCAGGCGGCGGCGTCTGCTCACGCCAAAGCGAAACGTCTGTAGAGGCTTCCCCAGTTCGTTCATCGTCCCGCCCCGTTGCGGCTGGCGACTTCCCGCAAAAGCTGCACCAGCAGCGACGGATTCACCACCGTTTCGATCATCACCGCGATTCGTGACGGCTTGCCGCGTCCGTGAATCCACAGCGTGCCGTTGTTCATGCTGCTGCCCGTGAGGTCGCTCAGCACCATCTGCTGCTTGCCTTTGCTCACGCCCTGAGTGGAGATTTTCACTTCGCCAAAGTCCAGCGTTTCGCCCTGCTGTAAGCGCTGGCGATACTCCGGCAGGCGTTGCCCGTTGACCTGCGCCGCAATCAGGCTGTACAGTTCCGGCAGGCGCGCGACACGGTTGTCCAGCTTAAACAGTTCCATGTAGTCGTTGGAGAATTTGTAGGCTCCCGACGTATACATCGGCAGGCCGTACATGCGGTGCCGCGTGATATTGCCTTTGATGTACTGGATGTCGTCCCACAGCCATTCCTGCTCGCTGCCACGCCCGGCCACGCGCACGCCGTGTTCGTGGACATCAATGTGCGGCATTTTCCACAGTGCTTCCACTGCGGAATAAATCTGCCACACGCCCATCAGCCCGACAAAGAACAGCAGGATGGTTCCCAGCGTGCCCACCAGGTCAAAACGCCAGCCGTAAATCAGCGTCCCGCCGATGACAAACAGCGCCAGCGCGATGCCCAGGATGCCAAACGCCGTGCGCGAGAACACTTCACCTTTGTTGAGTCCAAATGATTTCAAGCGGTTGCCCAGCATAGCTCCCCCTTCAGGCAAACACGATATTCTGATTATTGACCGTTTTTGCGCACCGTGCTATTAAGGATTCTTTATACGCAGCACAAATCCCTCGCAGCGGGGACGACAGCGCTGCATTATGGCATTATCCTCAAAACAGTGCTGATTTTCAGGAAACCGCTATGTCGCGCTCCCGCCGTATCTTCAAGCTCGTGCGTTTCGCCGTCGTGTTGTTTGTGCTCATGGTAAGCGCGGTTCTGCTGTGGATGTGTCACATGCAGGCGCAGGTGCTGGCACATCCCGCGCACAGTAGGCCGGAGAATACGCCGGATGCCGTCGGGATCACAAATTGGCAGACCGTCTCTTTCAGCGCTGAAGATGGAACCCTGCTTAGCGCGTGGTATATCCCACCCGATGCCAACGGCGCGGCGCTGATTTATGTACACGGCATTGGCGGCAATCGCGGCGCACTGCGCGAACTTCAGCTTTTTGCGCGGCAGGGCTACGGCGTGCTGGCGCTTGACCTGCGCAACTGCGGCGACAGTGCTGGCAGCGCGACCTCAATGGGCTACTTTGAAGCCCTTGACGTGCAGGCTGCCTACGCTTTTCTCGCTGGTCAGCAAGGAGTCCAACGTATTGCCGTCTACGGCGTTTCGATGGGCGGCGCGACAGCCGTCCGTGCCATGTCTCAGCTTCCCGATGCGGCGGCGCTCATCATCGAATCGAGTTATGCCAGCGTGCTGGATGTGGTCGGCGATGGCGTGCGGGCGCGCACCGGATTGCCCGCGTTTCCCTTCGCGCAGATTATTTTGTGGCTGACCGGGCGCGAGTCCGGCGCGGATTTATTCGACGTGAATTCCGAACGCGACATCGCTCAGATTCATGTGCCCGTGCTGATTATGCATGGCACCGCCGATGACACGGTTCCGGTGTCGCATGGCCAGCGTTTGTACGCGGCGGCCAACGAGCCGAAACAGTTGTGGCTGGTCGAGGGCGCGGGACATGGCGGACTCCTCTACGCCGACCCGCAGGGTTATGCCGCGCAGGTGCTGCCCTTTTTAGCCGCCGCCCTGCTGGACGCCTGACAAAAACGGCGTGCAGGTGTTGCACGCCGTTCTTTTCCGCTGATTTATTCCTCCGGCTGCGCCTCGCGCTGCGCTGTGTCCTTCAGCGACCACGCGTAGCAGTGTGCCGCGAACAGCTTGACCGAGCCGCTTTTAATCACGATGGTTTCGGGACGCAGCACCGTCGCGTACATGTTCATCAGCGCGATGGCATCCAGCAGCGAGCGATAGCCGGAAAAGCCCGACAAATCCATGTAGACTTTCGTGAAAGCTCGGCCCAAATCCAGCGCGGCGCGCACGTCAAAGGCGTCCAGCACTTCAAAGCGCAGCGTCGGGCGCATCTGCCGCGCGCGCTGAATGCACTCCGGGCTGATGTCGGTGCCTATCACCTCCGCGCCCTGCTGCGCGATTAGCTGCGTTGTGCTGCCCCATTCACAGCCTAGCTCTAACACAATATCCTGCGCCGTGACGATGCTGGGAATGGTCGCGCGATATTCCTTGACCCCGCGCGTCGCGATAAACTGTGTGCGTAACTTGAACTGGTTGTCGTTAGCCATGATCGTGTCTCCTCTTGGGTATGCAAATCGAGCGAATGAATCGACCTCAACGCAAACTGAGAGGAGTCAGTGACAGCCCGCCAAACAAAAAACCTCCCAGTCAGGGAGGTCGCGAGTTATCTAAACGAAAGGACTCAAGGCATGAGCCGCGTCTGTCTCCCTGCTATGTGGTGATAATCCACACGGCAGCGGCGGCAGCGGCGTCTTTTGAGATGCGCAGGACAGTTGTGGAGCGCGTCGGGGCCAGCCAAACACAAGCCTTCTGCGGGACAGACGGCTGAAGTGTTCTGGTTTGCTGAGGCAGTGACAGGTACAGACATATGCACTCGCAACATGGATAATGACACGACATTATAGGAAACACTCGCGGGACTGTCAATGAGCAGCGCAAGCGAGGAAAAACGACTGCCGATAACTTTTGCGCAAGGATGGGGACGCCCTTTTACGCTTTTTTCGCTGTGTTCTCAGCGTCTCGGTGGTTCGATTTTCTTTATTGAACCTTTGCGTTCGACATTGTCTCAATGCTGTATATCAACTGACAACGCTTCGTGCCGTTAACTCTCGGCGGGTTCGCCTTCGTCAACGTTGACGATTTTGAACGCCAGATGCCCCATCCGCCTATGCGCGGCGTTGTTTACGTCGATTGTAAATGGGAACAGGTTCAACAGCGGCAGGCTGTTCAATAACCCTGTCCTAGCGCGCCATTTTTGCCTACAATGCTGGCTGCTTAATCATGCGGAGTTATTTATGCTCAAGTCACCGATGGTACGCCGCTGGCTGCTGCTGCTGATGGTCGCAGCCGTGGTGATTTTCATTGACCAGTTCAGCAAATGGGTGATCGTCAACACGCTGCAACCTTACGAGTTTGTGCCGCTGCTGCCGCCCTTTCTGTACCTCACGTTCAGCGCCAACACGGGCGCGGCCTTTGGCTTCCTGCCCGACGCCGGGACGCTGTTCCTCGTGCTGGCTGTCGTCATCGTCGGCATCATGCTGTTCACCTATCCGCGCGTAGAGGCGCAGGTGACGCGGATCGCGATTGGTTTGGTCATCGGCGGCGCGCTGGGCAACGCCATTGATCGCCTGCATTACGGGCATGTCGTGGACTTTGTCCACATTGTTGTGCCTGGAATCATTTCCAACGTCTCCAACTTTGCCGACCACGCCATCGTCATCGGCGTGCTGACGTTCGCCGTGCAGAACTGGCTGGAGGAACGCCGCGAAAAGCAGCGCAAGGCCCACGCCGCCCACGAGGAAGAAAACGCCACACTGCCCATCGAAACGCTCTACGGCGAAGAACCCCCGACCCCGTCCTCCGACCAATAAGGCCGGACAGGGGTCATGATTCCTTGTCAAGACAGTGCGCTGCGTCGTCGCTCATATGACAGACTGAAATCACGGCTTGGCTCTCTTGGCGTCCTTGGCGGCTTGGCGGTTCAATTCTTCGCATTGGCTAACAGCTAACGACCATGGAAATCAAAAACAGATGCGGCACACCTGCCACACCTGTCTTCAATCTTTGTTACGGATGCTGCCTGACTAGTTAAGACGCATGTCGTCTTCGTCTTCGTCCCAGTCGCCTTCATCATCCCAGTCTTCTTCGTCTTCGTCGAAGCCCATGCCGTGAACGTGGCCGTGCGCCAGTTCTTCTTCGTCGGCTTCCCGGATGGCGATGACTTCCACGTCGAAGTTCAGGGTCTTGCCCGCCAGCGGCGGGTTGAAGTCCAGCACCACTGCATCCTTGGTGATTTCGAGGACCGTCGCTTCGTAAATGAAGCCTTCGTCATCTTCCATCTCTACCACCATACCCTTCTTGAGGGATTCCGCGCCGGGGATGTCGCGGCGGTCAACGCGCTCAATCTCGTCCTTTTCGTAAGGACCATAGCCCTGATCGGGCGGCACATTGACACTCAGCTTATCGCCGACCTTACGCCCCGCCAGAGCGGCTTCCAAGCCGGGCACGATGTTTGCTGCGCCATGCAGGTAATCAATCGGCTCGCTGGATTCTGCGCGCTCAATTTCCTGCCCGTCGACTTTCAGCACATAAGCGATGCTGACGACTACGCCGTCGGCGATTTTTTCTACTGCCATGTTTCCGTATTTCCTTTTCTAAAGCCTCAGCTAACGAGGCGGATAACCTCGTTATTATACGCAAATAGCCTCTAAAGTGAATTGGCAGTTGAAGCCGGGAACATCAGAGTTGTGTTAACGGTAAGTACCTGCTGTTAACAGTTGCGTGAGGGATAGAACAGCGCAGAATAGCGTGGACTTGCAGCTCTCGGCGCGTCAGGGGAAGAACTCAAGGGGAATGACGCCGGGCATCCCCCTGCAAAAGCCTAAAGATCATCCAGGTCGCCATTGGTCAGCGACTTCTCGAAGGAACGTCCGATCAGTAACACCTGCTCAATCCAGACGTAGAACTCGTCTTCGTCCATGACCCCGGTAATCGCTTCGATCACATCTTCCGGCAGCGTGCCCGCCACTTCCGTCGTCAGGCAGGCCATCGCCTGTTCCACCGAAGGCCGCGAGGTCGGCGGCTCACCTTCCAGCAGGTTGTCAAACCAGCGTTCGACAATGGGGTGTACCTGGTCGCAAGACGACCCGTGTCCAAGCTGCTCATCCGCCATCTGCTGAAATTCTTCGAGCCAGTGCGGATCGTTGGGTTGAGTTTTCTTTTTTCTCTTCGGCATAAACCACACCCTTTGTCCTGTGTCGATAGTTTTCAGTATACAACAACTAGAACATCCATGCGCTATCTTTTAAGCGCCCGCCGCAGAAACGCTAACACACTTCCAACACTCACCGCCAGCGCCCCGAACGTCAGGTAACGGCGCATATCCTTCCCGAAATCATCCATGCCAAAGTACCAGCGTCCGGCTTTGCTGCCGGGAACCGTAAGCAGCGGCACGAGCGACAGCCGCGTCACCAGCACCGCCTCCCAGCCTACAGGATGCCGAAGTTGTTGGGAGGGCGTGTCCACAAGGCGCAGGACATGACGCCCAACCGCTGCCGGATCGCCGCCGTGTTCCGCCGACCACTCAAACAGACGCACATATTTCTCGCGTACTGTATCGTAGAGGGGCATCGGCGCGCCGGGCAGCCGTTTGTTGTAGGCCATTGGCGTATGATAAAAACCCGGTTCAACACAATTCACCCTGATATTCCACAGCATCATCTCGTAGTACAGCCCTTCGCTGTAGGCTTCCAGGGCGTGTTTGCTGGCACAATACATCGCCTCAAAAGGAAACGCCACCTGACCAAAGCCGGAGCTGATGTTGATGATGTGTCCGCTGCGCTGCGGGCGCATGTACGGCAGCACGGCCTGCACCATGCGCACGACGCCAAAGAAGTTGGTCTCCATCACCCAGCGCGCCTCTTCCATGCTGGTTTCTTCGAGCGCGCCGATGAAATCCACGCCTGCGTTGTTGACCAGCACGTCGATGCGTCCCGCGCGCTGAATCACCGTTTGCACGCAGTCGCGCACCGACTCGTCAGAGGTCACATCCAGCGGCAGCAGTTCAAAACCATCCAGCGTTTCGCTGACGGGTTTACGGCTCGTGCCGAAGACCCGATAACCGCGTGCCGCCAGCGCTTTGGCAATCGCCTGCCCGATGCCCATCGAAGCCCCGGTGATAAGTACAACCTTAGTCATGGTTTCACCTCTTCTCGCTGTGGAATAAGGGGAGTCTAAGATGTGTGTTCCGCGTTGTCAAAGAAGGCATTATTGGCTTAAGATGAGAAGATAAATTACTTTGGAATAGTCAAGGATTATTTAAGGTTTTCCCAATTCAACCAGCAAGAGCAATCGGAATGCCACAATCCCAACCTCTCTCGTCCCGCCAGCAAGTTGAACGCGTCTTCATCATTACCTTAGGGCTGAATCTCGCCGTTGCTTTCGGCAAGATTTTTGTCGGCATGGCCACTGGCGCGCTGTCGATCACCGCCGATGGTTTTCACTCGATGACCGACGGTTCGTCGAACATCGTGGCGCTGATTGCCAACCGCATCGCTGACCGCCCCGCCGACAGCGACCATCCCTATGGGCACCGCCGCTTCGAGACACTGGCCGCGCTGGCTATCGGCGCGCTGCTGCTGCTCACCGGATGGGAAGTGGTACAGGGCGCGCTGGAACGTTTGAGCACGGGCGAAGGCTTTGAAGTCTCGCCGCTGATGTTCATCGTGCTGGGCAGCACCTTACTGGTCAACCTGTTCGTCAGTCGCTACCAGATTCGCGAGGGCAAGCGCCTCAACTCACAGCTTTTGCTGGCAGATGCCGCCAACACCAGTTCCGACGTTTTTGTGACGATTTCGGTGATGGTCAGTATGCTGCTGGTCGGCTTGTTCGGCTGGGTGTGGGTCGATACCGTTGCCGCGCTGATTGTCGTGGGCTTAATCGTGCGCGCGGGCATCAAAATCCTGCGCAGCACAGGCAGCGTGCTGGTAGACACCGCGCCTTACACGCCCGAACGCCTGACGGAAATCGTGCAGAGTATGCCCGCCGTCGGGCAGGTCGAACGCGCGCGCAGCCGGGGCACGCCCGAAGCCGCGCAGATTGACATCGACCTGCGGGTGCCGCCGGAAACCACCGCCGAACAAACGGCGGTGCTCAGTGACGCCATCCGCCAGCGTTTGCAGCAGGAAGTGGGCGGCGGCGCGGAAGTGGAAGTCCATTTTGCACCGAATGAAAGCGGCGAACGGGATTACACCGCCTTCGCCACCGCACACGCCACCGCGCTTGGATTATCTGTACATGCCGTGCGCCTGACGCAGAACGGCAAACGCACGCTGGAAATGCACGTCACGGTGCCGCCGCGTGAGACACTTGGGGAGGCCCATACACGCGTCAGCCAGCTTGAAAACAACATCCAGCGCGCGCTGCCGGAGCTTGATGAGGTCATCACGCACATCGAACCGGAACACATCGACGCGCTGCCCACGCAGGAAGCCCAGCCCTTGATTGCGGAAGCGCTGCGCTTGCTGAACGAGACCTACCCCGGCGTCGGCTGGCACCACGCACAGGCCTATTCGCAGGGCACGGGCTGCGTGCTGATGCTGCACGCCGGAATGCCGCCCAACATCACGGTAGACGCCGCCCACCACATCGCCGAGTCGGCGGTGACGCTGCTGCGTTCACACCTGCCGCAGTTGGAGCGTGTCACCGTCCACACCGAGCCGCCGGAAGATGGCGGCGATTAGGCGATAGCTGTTTGCGGTTAGCTCCGTCATAATCAGACAGACAGGTTAGAACAAGTAAAATTTAGAAGCTGACGCGAGGATGAACCGCATGGCGGATGCTTACACTGAGCAGGAGCAGCAGCGCATTCTGCTGGAACTGCGCTACGTTTACAAGGAAGCTGAACTGTGCCAGAAGTGGAACATCAGCACCTCCCAGCTTCGCAAGTGGAAAAAAGCCGCCAACTACGCCTACCTCATTGGCACGTTCCGCGACATGCTGATTGTGGCGCTGCATAACGGCACGCACGACATCCCCGGCATCATCCGCTATCTGGATTACCTTGACCATGTCGTCTACACCGAAAAAGAAATCGAAGACGGCCTCAACGCGCTGCGCAGTGCAGGCATCGCCCGCCACGAAGACGGCCTGTGGTATTACGACCTCAACCACTCGCACAACGACACCCGTTTCATCTTCTAGCAAATTCAAGCGCCATGTGTAACACTTATTTGCACAATGTCTGTCACGTCCGATAGCAGTGTCCGAGGTGGAACATGGCGACATTTTTGCAGCGCTATCACAGCGGCGAACGCGAGCAGGTGTGGGCCGAACTGGTTGCCCTGGGTGAAAAAGTTCGCGAGGAACCCGTATTCTCCGACGCGCGCGAGGTTGCCCGCGAAACGATGCGCCGCGCCCGTCACAACGTCGAACTGATTTACCAGCGGCTTCAGGCGTTGGGCTACACCTTTGAATATCCAGATGCCGCGTTTGTGCCCCCATCCCCCGCTGTAACCGCCCAACTTGATACCTTTGAGCGCGAAGTCGGCGCGATTCCGCTGTCCTTGCGCGCCTGGTGTGAAATCGTCGGCGAGGTCAATTTCGTCGGCAACCATCCGGGGCTGGCCTACTACGGCCCGTCAGTGGCGGCGAGCTTCGGCGGCGCGTTTCCAGCGGATTTAGGCACGATGCTTCAACAGCTTACGCCGGAGAAAAAGGCATCCCTCCCGCAGGACATGCAGGCTCCGCTTCAGAACCTGCTGGACTCCATCCAAAAATTGAACGCCTCCTTTGGTGATGTGCTCAAGTCGCAGGCCGAAAAGGACAGGCAGCGGCCCTCTGCGAAACTGCACCAGCAGCAGAACATCCCACAGGTGCTGTCCGACCCGCTGGTCGTGGAAGCCCTGCATGAGCTGGACCCCGACGCCTATGCCGCGTGGCACGAGGACGAGGAAAACGAGGGCGAACCCTTTCCCCTGTCCATCGCGCCCGATGTCTACCACAAGAGCAACATCAGCGGTGGCGCGCCGTATGACATCACGCTGCCCGATGCCCGCGCCGATGCCCCGCTGCTCAATGAACTGCACGAAACGCTGTTTGTGCCTTACCTGCGCATCGTCTTTCAGTGGGGCGGCTTCCCCGGCCTGGAACAGGAACAGGCGCTTCCCGAAACCATTCTGCAAACATTACAAGCTGGACTGCTGCCGATTTAAGGAGAGGATATTATGAAGGGGCGAAATTTACTGCTGGGGTTGCTGCTAGGTGTGCTGGCGGCATTTTGGCTGTTCTCTTTCTGGATTTTCTTTCAGCCGCCCGCCGATGCGCCCAGCGCTTTTCTGCGACGTGGCCGCCGCCCCTCGACGAAGAAACTGGTGCTGTGCTTCGGCGACAGCCTGACGCACGCGCGGCTCAGCGGCGATTACATAGCGCTGCTGCGCGACAGGTTCAGCGCGCGCGGTTACGAGTTCATCAACGCGGGCATCAACGGACACACGACCTATGATCTGCTCAAGCGATTGGATCAGGTCATCGCCTGCCAGCCGGATTATGTGACCATTCTAATCGGCACCAATGACATCTTCGCCACAGAGGGCAACCGCGCCAAGATGCAGTACCGCCTGCCGTATGTGCCGACGCTGGAGCAGTACCGCGAAAACTACGAACATATCCTGAGCCGTCTTCAGGCAGAAACCAGCGCCCGCATCGCCATCCTCTCGCTGCCGCCGCTGGGCGAAGACCTGGACAGCGCCATGAACCAGCGTGTGATGCAGTACTGCGCCGCCATTCACGACATCGCCATCACGCACGGCGTCACCTATCTGCCGCTGCACGAAGAACTGCTGGCGCTGCTCGACGGACATGTGGCACGTTCGACATTTACAGGAGCCATGATGCCCATCCTCAGCGCAGGCACACAGCGCTACCTGCTGGGCACAAGCTGGAACGACATCGCGGCGGGCCAGGGATTACGCCTGCTCACCGACTACATCCACCTGAATGATCGCGGCGCGGCGGTTATCGCGCAGTTGGTAGCGGAATTTCTCGATTAAGGGCAGACGGCTATTTTTTCTTCATATTTATTTACTATTTACTACATACTAAATTTGGGCATGTACAGCGCCCCTGGAGTGTGCGATAATAGACAATAGCAGGGTTGCTCGTTGATAACCCGCTGATCGATTATCCACGTTATTTGGTCGTTGCAGGAGCGATATTCGAGGCAGCAAACGGCTCTTAGCCGTCGTCAGGAATACAAGGTCGGGGCGCAGTTGATCGCGCCCTTTTTCAATGACCAATCAATCAGTTCGCTTAGCGCCAATTCTGGCGAGGAGGGTTCTACAGGTTATGGATAAGAAGACCAACGATTTTATGACGGCACTCCGCGACAAAATCGCCGCCAAGGATGCAGTCCAGGACGCTCAACTTGCCGACATCATGACTGGCAAGGTCACCGCCACTGTGCGCAAGGTACAACCCTCCGCTGAAGCCAACACCAAAGACCATGCCCCTGCCCCCAAAACACCCAGGAAAGCTGCGAAAAAAGCGCCCAAGGCTTCTTAACCCGGCGTCTTGTTCCGCGCTTGCCACTCGTGGCGTAACATTCCATACAGCAGCATATCGAAGCGCTGACCATCCCGGTTCAGCGCTTCGCGGAAAACTCCTTCACGCACAAAGCCCAACTTCTCGTACAGCGCAGTCGCCCGTTCGTTGTAGGCAAACACCGTCAACTGTATACGGTGCAGGTTAAGCTCGCGGAAGGCGAACGCCAGCACAAGCTGAAGCGCCTCGCCGCCGTAGCCCTGCCCCTGAAACTCCGGGCCGATGCCAATGCCCAGCCAGGCCACGCCCTGCGTCCACAGAATGCCGCTGAGGTCAATGAAGCCCATAAAGCGCTCATCGTCTGTGCGACGAATGGCGAAGATAAAGACTTCCTTGCCGCTTTCTTCCAGCAGGTAGCGGCTGACCTGCGACTCGGCACGCGGGTAGGCAGGCGTAGCGTCCAGCAGGCGCGCGAACTCACCATCCTCGTACCAGCGCGTGACGACAGCGCTGTCTTCGGGGCGTATCGCCGTGAGCCGGACACGTTCGCCCACGAGCAGGCGGGAGATGGGCATCGGCTTATCCTTTACGTTCGTGCCACGCCTTCAACAGTTCGGCTTCGCGTTCCAGCGAGATGCCAAAACCGGGGCGGCGCGGCGCATCGGCGGGGCGTGATGCCTCCCACGCCATCGTGTCGCGCACGGTGTCCAGCAGCGGGCGATACGTCAGTCCGGCGGCGATGGCTTTGCCGACGTTCGCCGTATGTATCGCGCCATCTTCGCTGCTGGCCGGAATCCACAGCGGCATATCTGTCCACGCGGCGACTTCCTTTTCCTGCAAGAAGGCTTCATCGACCCACGTCAGGCGCAGGTCGTTGGCGGCGGCTTGCTGGCAGGCGTCGAGTGCCTCGCGCATGGTCAGCGTGGTGGCTGGCCCCGTCGCGTTATACACACCAGTGAAGCCCTGCTCCGTCGCGTGCAGCGTGAACGCCGCCAGATCGCGCGCGTCAATGAACTGAATCGGGTCATCGCCGCTGCCGGGAGCCAGCATCTCGCCGCCCTTGGCCGCGCGCGCCGGATAGTAGGTGAAACGTTCGCTGGGGTCTTCCGGCCCGACGACCAGACCGGGGCGAATAATCAGCGCCGCGCCGGGGAACGCGGCTTCTGCCGCCAGTTCGCACAGCACCTTCAGGCCGCCGTAAGTCTCGCCCGTGATTTCCTCAGTTGTCTCGTCGGCAAGGGTTTGCAGCGTGCCGTTTTCGTCCACACCGCGCGGGATCGGTGAGGCGTAGACCGAAATCGACGAGATGAAGACGTAGCGCTTGACCGCACCTGCCAGCGCTTCGGTGATCTGGCGCACGGCGCGCGGCACATAACCGTTGACATCAATCACGGCGTCCCACGTCGCCCCCGCGCGCACGGCTTCCGCTATCGAGGTTACGTCGCCCGTGTCGCGATCCCCGTAGAGTTTTTCCGCCTGTGGGAATAAATCAGCGTTGGATTTGCCACGATTGAACAGCGTCACCTGATGGCCGCGTGCCAGCGCCGCCTCGGTGATATGGCGACCCACGAAGCGCGTGCCGCCGAGAATCAATAATTTCATGCGTAGGGACTCCTTTTGAGGTTCGTTGCAAAGTAGGGGCGTTCAACTGAACGTCCGATTCTGTCTTTCTAGAGAGCCAGTTCATTACCGTTTCGTGCCATAAGCATACAGGAAATAATGCTCGGTGGTGCTGGCGGTGGTGGCAAAGCCGTGCTGCTCGAAGCGCGCTTGCAGCTCGGCAGGGTCGTAGAAAATCTTAACGATCTGGAACTCGCGTCCGTCGTTGAGGCGGCGCGTCATGAAGCTGGCTTCCCTGTCGATGACGTGATCTTTGGCGCTGGAATTTTTATCGGCCACCGAATCGACCATGAAGAATTTGCCGCCGGGACGCAGCGCGCGCTGTACCGTGTCGATGAAGGCATCGAATCGCTCTGCGGGGACATGCGACAGCCAGAAGCAGAACACGACGAGGTCATACTCCTGCGTCGGCTGCCAGGCGAAGATGTCCGTCTGCACATATTCGACTCTGGCGTCGGCGCCTGCCGCGCGGATTTTCTCGCGGTTCACGGCGAATACTTCCGCCGAGGCGTCCAGCGCCGTGACGTGGTCGCTGAGCCTGACAAGCTGTTCCGTCCAGATGCCGGTGCCAGCGGCGAATTCCAGCGCGCGCGGTGCGTGACCCTGCTGCTCCAGCAGGCGCATGGTCTGCGCACATTCATCGAACCACTGGCGGTTGAGCGCTTCGCCGTGATCGTAGCGCCCCTTGCGGTAGTACCACTCGTCGTACTCGCCCGCGCGTGCCCGGTAGTATTCAATCTGCTGGCGTAAAATATCGTCGGTCATCGCTCTTTTCTCCTTTTCAGTTTCACGGCAGCCACACCGGAAAATATGTATCGGCGGGTATTTCGCTCATTCTGTTCAGTGTCTGTCCATCCCACAGCATCAGGTGACAATCACGGATGACATTAAAACACGCCATAAACAGCAGATGTCCAGCATCATTCCAGCTAAAAAAGCGGCTGGTGGTCAGCAGGCTTTGCATCAACGGGTAGGCAGTTGTGCCATCCCACAGCAGCAGGTCGCACAGCCCCAGCGATGTGCAGGACAAAAAGGCCAACTGCCCATCGGCGCTCCATACCACTTGAGGCATAAAAACATCAAGCTGCTGGATGATAGTGTGCAGCGCTGTGCCATCCCACAGCATCATGCGAGTCTGTATGCCTTCAGACGTGACAAAGGCTAACTGTCCTGCGTTGTTCCACGCAGGATTGGCGGCGGTGGCGTGGATACCCGGCGGGAAGTTGGTGACGGTTACGCCATCCCACAGCAGCAGATCACAGTTGACAAAAAAACTGGTACACGACTGAAACGTAAGCTGCCCGTTACGGCCCCACAGGGGTCGCCCGCCGACGACAGCGTCCGGGGTCACGTTCCGCAGTGTGCTGCCATCCCAGACCATCACATCGCAGCGTCCGTCTGCTGTACATCCGCCAGCGAACGCCAGCCAGCCATCAGCACTCCACTGCGGCACACCTGCAACCTGTGACAAACCATCGGTCACGTCTTGAAAGGTCTGCCCATCCCAGACCACGATGTTGTGACATGTCAGCGTGTCACAGGTGAGAAACGCCAACCGTCCGTCAGCGCTCCACGCGGGCAAGGTCTCGCTGACATCTGGCGTGTTGGTGAGGTTGCGCATCGTCGCGCCATCCCACAGGTAAATATCACATACGGCAGCCTCACAGGATGCGAGCGCAAGCGATCCCTCAGCGCTCCACACCACATCGCTGTTGACATCCAGCACAATGGGAAGCTGCCGAAGCTGCGTATCCTGCATCATGTAGGCATGACAGCGCTCATCGGAACACAATCGAATAAACAGGTCGCCCTGTGGACTGACGAGAAACTCGGTTCCAACCGTGCTGTCATACCCCGCCACCAATCTCAGCGTCATCCGCATCGTGGTATCCAGCAGGTAAACCCCGCCGCTTGCTTGTCTGGGGGATGCCGCAAAGGCGATGAGTTCCGTGTGGAGCAGCCGGCCCACGGCCACCGCGCCCGCCGTCACTGCCGCCAGCCCCATGCACAACACCAGCCCCACGCCGCCGAACAGCCTGAGCATGTGCCGCGCGCCGTTCTAGCCGCTGCCCAATGCAATCAGCTTGACGACGGCGAACAGTCCAAAGGCCATGTGCCCCACAATCGCCGCCCGCGTCGAACCTGTATAAGCGCGAATCAGCGTCAGCACCAGCGAGTCAATGTACGGCAGCACAAACGTCAGCCACAGGGTATTAAGGTCTAACTGCGCGGGCGAGTACGATACAAAGTGGAAGACGGCGTGCGCCAGCGTGCAGGCAAACAACCCCGTCCACGCGCCGAAGGTCACGCGCAGCGCCGGGTACATCACGCCGCGAAAGACAATTTCCTCGGCCAGCGGTTGCAGGAACACCATCAGCACGATGGCCAGCACCCATTCCAGCGCGCTGTTGTCAAAGTATTGCAGTTCCGGCACCGCCTGGTAGCGGCGCAGCACATCACTCGCCAGCGCAACCCCCAGACAGAGGAAGGCAATCAGCAGCAGCGAAGTACTGCCGGGAGTTTGCAGACGCAGCGCGGCGCGGTCTTCCGCCTTGCGTCGCGTGAACCAGAGGTACACGAGTGTCAGCGCGCAGCCCACTGCATAGCCCGCCAGAAAGATAAATGGCTGCTGGCCGAAAACCGCCGCCATCCCGTTTACGCCCACCAGCATACACATGAACGCGACCACCACCGCTTGCAGCGCCGCGCTGCTGTTCCAGGGGGGTGCCGCTTCAGGTCGAGCGATGCGCGCCATAAATGATCGAATCATAGTTTGTTCTGCCCTATCGTCTGTGACACAAGATGCGCACCATTATAACCACGCGCCCCAGCCACGACATTACAGATTGTTGACCCGCGTCTTACGAGTCAAAAATACGCAGTGGGTATATGATGGAATCATCGTTCTTGTGAACTCAGCGAGGGTTAGCAATGCTGCGGCGACTATTTGAGCGACTGCGTTTCTGGCGGCGGGTGGAACGCCGAACTGAACGGCGCGTGGAACGACGTGTTGGACGGCGTATCGGGCGGCGCATCGGGCGGCGGTAAAAGCGTTCTCGGTGGGGAGATATGGTTGTCTCCCCCTCATGTGTAATATCCCCTGAATCAATACATTGCTCTGGGTGTGGCATTTCTCCTATACTGTGCGTATGAGAGCTAACACGCGGAGTCCTGCATGGAATTTGATGTTTTCCTGAGTTACAGCCGTAAAGACAGTGAGATGATGCGCCGCGTGCGCGATGATTTGCGCGCGGCGGGACTGCGCGTGTGGACGGACGAAACGCTGGAACCCGGCACCGAAACCTGGGAAGCCGAAGTCGAGGGCGCGATTCGTGCGTCACAGATCCTGGTGGTGCTGCTGTCGCCCGATGCCCACGCCTCCGAGTGGGTGCGCAACGAAATCACGCTGGCCGACGCACTTCAGCGGCGCATTATTCCCGTGCTGCTGCGCGGCCAGCAGGGCGAATCGATTCCCCTGCGCCTGATTGCCTCGCAGTGGATTGACGCCCGCGCCGACTATGACCATGCCAGCGCAATGCTGATTACCGCCATCAAAAATCACGGCGCGCGCAGTCATCAGGCTCCAACGCTGCGCATGTCGCGGCGGCGCGGCCAACCGGACACTCCTGAAACAGCACAGGACGAAGCGCAGGAGGCCGCGCAGGAGGTAGCGCAGGCTGGCGGCGTGCGTATCCCGCTGATCGTGGGCGTCGTCGCCACGATGGCCATGTTCGCGCTGGTGGCGCTGGCCGTAATCCTCGCCAATCCGCCGGACACGGCCACCACGCCCGAAGCCACAGTGGAACTCACATCCACGCCAGAAACCCCGACGGATAGTCCTACTTCACAGGCAAGCCCTGAAGCGTCGGCCACCGTAGAACTCACGGGACACATCGCCTTCGTCTCCAACCGCGACGACGAACTCTATAACATCTTCCTGCTCGATCTTGCGCGTGGCCGTACTCAGCTTTTGTGGACGAATCCCTACACCGAAGCCTATGTCTCGTGGTCGCCGGATGGCAGTCTGCTGACGTTTACCTCGTGGACAGAACCCGATTTCGCGGGCGACATTTATACGCTGCGCCCCAGCGATAACCAGATAAACGACCTTACCGACAGCGACAGCGTTGAAGACCGCTTCGCACGCTGGTCTCCTGATGGCAGGCAGTTGGTCTACGAGTCCGTGACCGATGACAACATTGACCTGTTTGTGATG
>JAXLWC010000028.1:0-61813 GCA_046328675.1 Anaerolineae bacterium | reverse complement strand
ATCTCCCGACATCCCAGAAAAAGAGATCCGTGAGCGCTGCTCGTCGCTCCTGAGTGCCGCCGCCGAGGAAGCCATTCGCCTCGGCCATAATTACATCGGCACCGAGCATCTGTTTATCGCCGCCACGCGTGATGAGGATGGCGCGACCTGCACGCTGCTGAAACGCGCCGGACTGAACCCGCGCCACGTTCGCAACGAGATTCGGCGCGAGATTGGCACGGGCGAAGGCGAAATGCCGGATGTGCTGCCGTTCACGCCGCGCACAGAAATGGTGCTGTCGCTGGCGATTTTCCTGGCCGAACAGGAAGAAGAAGACGAAATCAGCGAGAACCATTTCCTGATGGCGCTGCTTCAGGAAGGTGAAGGCGTGCCTGTACGCAAGCTGCTGGAAATGGGCTTCGACCTGAACCTGTGGCTGCAACGGCTGATTTCCGAGGCGCAGGACGAGAGCCTTGCCGTAGGCGATGCCGACGACGACAGTTCGCTGTTCGACTTCCTGGACTCCGACCAGAACTTTCCCGTCAGCGATTCAGGATTTCACCCGCCGTCCAACCCGCGCCCGGAAGGGGTGACGCTGCGCAAGCCGACTCCCCTGCTGGACAAATATGGACGCGACCTGACAGCGCAGGCGGCGCAGGGCAAAATCGGCCCGGCGGTGGCACGCGAACGCGAAATCCGCGCGCTGGCCCGCACGCTGGCCCGCAGCAAGAAGAACAACCCGCTGCTGCTGGGGGATGCGGGCGTGGGCAAAACGGCGGTGGTCGAAGGGCTGGCGTTCGCCATCTACGACAATACCGCGCCGCGCTCGCTGCTGAACAGACGCATCGTGCAGATTGAAATCGGCACGCTGGTAGCGGGCACAAGCCTGCGCGGGCAGTTCGAGGAACGGCTGGTGGGGATTGTCGAAGAGGCCAAACATTCAGGCGTGATCCTGTTCATCGACGAGATTCACACCATCGTCGGCGCGGGCGACACGATTGACAGCAACCTCGACGCGGCGAACATCCTGAAGCCAGCGCTGGCACGCGGCGAAATCATGTGCATCGGCGCGACCACCCACGAAGAATACCGCAAAGCCATCGCGCAGGACCCGGCGCTTGACCGCCGCTTCCGCACGATTGACATCGAAGAACCGAGCGTAGACGACACGCTGGCGATCCTCAGCGGGCAGCGCGAACGGCTGGAGAAACATCACGGCGTCACGATTCGCGGCGATACGCTGGAAACCGCCGTGCGGCTGTCGGTGCGCTATATGCCAGACCGCCGCCTGCCGGACAAAGCGCTGGACTTGCTGGACGAAGCCTGTACGCGCGTGGTCATCCGCACCGTAAGCCCGGACGATGTGCCGGGCGAAAGCCTGATGGAAGTGCGCGTGGAAGACATCGCCGCCGTGCTGTCGGACTGGACAGGCATCCCGATCACCGAACTGACGACGGACGAAAAGCGCCGCCTGTCGGGCATCGAGGAAGCGTTGCAAGCACGGGTCATCGGGCAAGACCCGGCAGTGGAAGCCGTCGCCGACGCGGTGCGCACGTCACGCGCGGGGCTGGGCAACCCGACGCGTCCGATTGGCGTGTTCCTGTTTCTGGGGCCGTCGGGCGTGGGCAAGACCGAACTGGCACGCGCGCTGGCGAATTTCCTGTTCGGCAGCGACGACGCTATGCTGCGGCTGGACATGTCCGAGTTCCACGACGCGCACACAGTCGCCCGGCTGATTGGCGCGCCGCCCGGCTACAAGGACACGCAGCGCGGCGGTCAACTGACCGATGGCCTGCGCCGCCGCCCGTACAGCGTGGTGCTGCTGGATGAAGTGGAAAAAGCCGCGCCGGAAGTGTTTGACCTGTTCCTGCAAGTGTTCGATGAAGGGCGCCTGAGCGATGCGCACGGCAGGATTGTCGATGCGCGGCATTCGGTGTTCATCATGACCAGCAACATCGGCACGCAGGAAGCGGGCAAGGTGATGGGCTTTGCCAGCAGTGGACGCTCGGAGCCGGATTACACGGCGTACCTGTCGCGCTTCTTCCGCCCGGAATTCCTGAATCGTCTGGACGAAGTGATTACCTTTAAGTCGCTGGATGATGACGCGCTGAGCCGGATTCTGGAACTGCAACTGCAAGACCTGTACAAGCGCCTGTCGGAACAGAAGCTGCGGCTGGAACTGGCCGACGACGCGCGCACGCTGATCTTACGCAAAGGACACGACCCGGTGAACGGGGCACGCCCGCTGCGGCGCGCGATTGAACGGCTGCTGACACGCCCACTGAGCGCGCGCATCGTGGAAGATGCTTTCAAGCCCGGCGATGTGGTTGTGGCGAAAGAGATTGACGGCGAAAAACTGGGATTCGAGGCGAAGAAGGACTAGCGGATGAGTCTCTGGAACTGGGTCAGCGAACGCTATCGCATCGCGCAGATGGAACAGGACAGCAACATGATCGCCATGTGCCGCCTGTTTTATACGGCGCTGGATGTGATGCAGCGTTCGCCGGATGAAGCGCTGATGCTGCTGCAAAAGTCGCGGGAGCTGGCCGAATCGATGCAGGATGCGTGGTGGGTGGAGTTGATTCACCACTGGGAACTGCAAACGCGCATGTGCTATAAGATGGACTATAACGGCACGGCGGAACTGGCGACGAAAGCGCTGGAAGAAACGCGTAAACAGTTCTTCAGGAAATTTCCGCAGCGCACCTGCCTGCACGAAGACCTGATTACCAGCTATCTGCGGCAGGACCCGCACGGCTACCGCAGGCAGATTGAAGAGGCGATTGCTTCGATGGAGGAAAGCGTCTCGCCGAAGCTGGACTGCTATCAATGCTTTCATGACCTGAAGACAGACTTCGCGATTCAAACCGCCACGCCGGAGCAAATGCTGGCGGAAGGGCTGCGCTATCTGCACGTTTCTGAAGAGAACGACCACTACAGCGCCAGCGCGTATGGCTACCTGTGTACGATTGCCCACAAGCGCGGCGAATGGGAACCCCTGGCGGAATATGCCAAACAGGCCGAAGACCGCGCCCGCCGCGCCGAACTGGATTATCTGATTCCGACGGCGTATCTGTGGCAGGCGGTGGTCGCACAGCACAACGGCGATGTGCCGCTGGCACAGCAGGCGGCGATGAACGCGACGACGCTGGCGCAGCAGTTCCCTACCAGCCAGCGCAGCGAGTATTATGATGCGCTGTGCGTGTATCACGAAGAAGGCGGACGGCTGGACGAGGTGTTGAAAACGCGCGAACGCCAGCTACAGCGGGTGCTGGGGCGGGCGCAGCGGCATACGGAAGCGCAGTGCCGCGCCGAGATTTTCCGCCTGCGCAAGGCGCTCGGTCTGCCCAGCGGCGATGCGCTGCAAGAAGCACGGGCTGCCGCATCCACGCTGAAGAACCCGGCACCGCTGCTGGAACGCATCGCGGCGTATGAGGGCGGGACGTGAAGCGAAAGGAACGCAACTCTATGGATGCACCCCATCTGAAACATGAAATCACCCAACTATTGGATGATCTTGACGAATCCCAACTCCAGCAAGTCTTAGGTTTTACGCAGCAACTCAGGCAGTTTATGGGTACACCTGCCGAAATCTGGCTTGAGAAAATGGGCACGTTCGGCTTTGAAAGTGCTGATTTGGCTGAAATGGCGCAGGCTATCGCAGAAGGATGCGAACAGGTTGATTGGGAAAGCTGGCAATAGTTATCTCCTGGACACCAATATCGTTGTTGCATATTTGAACAGCGAACCGATTATTGCGCAGAAAATCAGCCAACTTCAATCGCAAAATGGCACCTTGTCTGTTTCCAGCACCATCCTGGGTGAATTGTACTTTGGCGCATATAAATCCGGGAGGGTATCGGAAAATGTCGCGCGTGTACAGCATTTCGCCAACAGCTTTCACTGGTTTGCCTGCGATCAACAAACAAGTGAGCTTTATGGGTTGATTAAGACAGTGCTCAGTTCAAAAGGCAAACCCATTCCCGAAAATGATATTTGGATTGCAGCTACAGCACGTCAGCATGGGTTAATTCTTGTCACACGCGATGAACATTTCCAGCAAGTCGATCAACTCGCTAGCGAAAAATGGGGACCAAAGGACAGCTTGTGATGCTCTTTGAAACGGAACGGTTGGTCGTGCGGCAGTTGGAGGCTGACGATCTGGACGCGCTGTACGCGATCTGCGGCGATGCGGAACTGATGCGTTACAGCGGCAACGGCGAACCGCTTTCGCGCGAGGATACGCGGCGCTGGATTAACGTGTCCCGCACGAATTATCAGGTTAAAGGGTATGGTTGTTCGGCGGTGATCGACAAAACCAGCGGTGAGTTTATCGGTTACTGCGGGCTGGTGTACGCGCCGGGAAGCACGCAAGTCGAACTGATTTATGCGCTGAAGAAAGCGTACTGGGGACAGGGCTACGCGACGGAGGTGGCCGGCGCGATGCTGGAGTATGGGTTTGCCGAGTACGGCTTAAAGAACATCGCCGCCAGCATTGACCCGGCGAACGCGGCCTCCATCCGTGTCGTACAGAAGCTGGGCATGAAGTTCCTGCGCAATACCGTTGATGAGGATGGCCTGCCTGTGGTGTGGTACCGCATCGACAGGGCATGACGTTTCCGCTGCACTGTTTTCAAATGCTATACGTTCAAATTCCTCTGTTCTCTATCCGCGAAAACTGCGACTGATGCTGCTTGTGCGAAAGTACAAGGATTAATTATACTAACAATTCGCAACTCTTAAGACAACTGAATAATCGTTCGTATAGAAGTCGAAAGCACACAGGAGTAGTTCAATGAAGAAGCTGACAGGCATCACCTTACTGTTGTTACTCTGCTTCAACGTTCTGACGATTAACGCACAGCAGGAAACCTTAGCTGATCTTGCCACAACCCTTGCGCAGGATTCTGACCCTGACTATCGAATTTCTATGTTTTTCCAAGCGTTGGAAGCTAGTTCTTATCTGGAAGACATGGCAAATCCTAATGTCCCTAAAACTGTGTTTGTTGTTAACGACACTGATTTTCAGGCGAGTCTTGACCAACTGGGGATGAGTTTTGAGGAGTTTCTCGCCGATTACGAGACATTTATTCGTGTGATGTCCTACCATGTGATATACGGTGCTTACAGCTATAACGATTTGCCGTACCTGATGACTGATTACAACAGTATCTACGACATTCCGATGACTGAGAGCGATGGTGATTACAGTATTGGCAGCGCCACGATACAGATTAAGGTGCGTAATTTGGAGGTGTCAAACGGGACTTTGATGTATGTTACTGGTCTAATCTTGCCTGTCTCCGCCAGCGGAGCCGTTGCCCCTCCCTCGGAATATACGGCGGCAGGCTGCCCAGTGATTGTATCGACAGCGATTGCCTCTGCCGATGAATCGTGCAGCGGTATCGGGCGCAACCAGATTTGTTACGGCAACTCGCTGATTACCGCCGAAACGACAGACCCGGCACTGGTGTTCGGTCAACCCAGCGACATTGTGGGCGTGACGCAATTGACCTCGCTGATCACAGCCCCGCTGGATGAGGTCAATGATCTGTGGGGCATCGCGATCCTGAGCCTGCAAGCTACACTGCCCGATACGCTGCCCGGTCAAAATGTGACGATGGTGGTGTTCGGGGATGCGCGGCTGAGCATGGCTGAGAGTGAAACTGTGGAGTTGATCACGCTGGACGGCACGATCAGCGCCGATGGGAGTATCAACGTGCGCAGCGG
Source organism: Anaerolineae bacterium (assembly GCA_046328675.1). Lineage (GTDB taxonomy): Bacteria > Chloroflexota > Anaerolineae > Aggregatilineales > Phototrophicaceae > JACAER01. The sequence continues at coordinate 56,104 of JAXLWC010000028.1, read as the reverse complement.
CCCCGGCACCAGCTTTACGGCGGTGACGAATATCGCCAGCGGAACCGCAGTGGTGATTGATGGACGCAACGACGCCTCGGATTGGCTGCGCGTGCGCCTGCCTGATGGTCAGGTGGGATGGGTGGCGGCGTTCCTGCTGGACACTGCTGGCGATGTGCAAACGCTATCGGTGGTGGAAGGCACGGAAGGACTGGGCGGCGCGCTTCAGGCGTTCTATTTTAGCTCCAGCATCGGCAATGAAGCCTGTGCGGGACTGCCCGCCAGCGGTGTGATGGTGCAAACTCCGTATGGCGTGGGGCAAGTGCAGTTTATGATGAATGACGTGCAAATCAGTCTGGGGTCTACGGCGTTTATCTCCAGCACGGACGATAATGATCTGGCGCTGGCACTGCTGCAAGGGGAAGCTATCGTCACGGCTGACAATGTGACGCAAACGGTTGAATCCGGCTATCGGGTGACGGTGCCGATGAGTGACACGATGACCGCCGATGGGCCGCCGAGTGAACCGGAAACCTTTGATCCGGCGCATTACTCGGCGCTTCCGGTCAATCTGCTGTCCTACGATTACGCGCTGATTGACTTCCTGACGCAGGGCGCGTCTGATATATGCAGCCTTGGCGCGAACGTGCAAACGCTGACGGATGGTTCGCCAAACCCGTACTACAATCCGGGCGGTTCACAGGAGATTTTTGAACGCTGCGTTACAGAAACGGTGCAGCAAGCGCTGGAAGACAGCGACAACTAAGCGATAACGAACACATGCCCCATGCAGGTTGTCTGTGTGGGGCATTTCAACGCGTGTGTGGATAACCCCTCGACAAAGACAGCAGTTAGTAAAATGCAAGCAAGTGAACCGCCGCGTGACGATGAAGGGAATCACGCGGGGGAGGAAAATACCGATTGAACCGCAAAGGCGCAAAGGCGCAAAGGCACAAAGATAAGATTTTCAGAGCAGACTCCGCGTTGAGTACAACGAGAAGCGCCAAGAGAGAGCAGCGGTGAAATTCATGCTCTTATATAAACGCAATTCGTGAAAATTCTCCTGTCATGACAGAGGTGACAAGTATCACCTCGATTGTCTCACCTTCGATACATGATCAGCGATTGATTTGAGACTACCCTCATCATGAGAGGGTATAGCGCTGTTGGCTGGCATTGTTCCCACCCTCAACTGAAAAGATACCCCTTGTTTGTTGAAAGGTAGCGATAAGATGCAAAAGACTGCCGCGCGTCCCTGGGAATGGTCGCCGCCAGCTTCGATGAACACGATCATGGCGATCTGGCTGCGCATTCCGCTGTTACACCGCATCGTGAGCAAAAGACTGACGCTGCTGAGCTTTACCGGGCGTAAATCCGGCCATCATTATGCGATCCCTGTAGGTTATGCGCGTAAAGACGATACGGTCATCATCCTGACCAAACGCTTCCGCAGTTGGTGGCGCAACTTCCAGAAGGCGATGCCGATTGACCTGTGGCTGGAAGGCAAGCGGCGTCACGGGGAAGCCCAAGCGCTGATTGATGAGACGACGATGATGCCGCTGGTGGTCGAGATGCTGACGCAGCATCCTGACGACGCCCAGTTCTATGGCATTCAGCCGCTGTCCGGGGATAACCCCGACCTAACGGAAGTCCGGCAGATTGCGCCGAAACTGGTGGTCGTGCGCATCAAACTCACGGCATGACAGCCCAGCGGGAGCAGATGAGCACTATGTCAGTCCCCAATCCGGGTTTCCGCGTACTGCCGTTTCCGGCTGAACGTCAACTGGTGGTTGAAGCCGGAAGCCTGACGAAAGAGCGCAGCCTCGTGCATGGGTTCGTGGAATTTGACGTTACCACAGCGCGCCAGCTTATCCGCGAACACAAAGCGGCTACAGGCGAGGCGCTGTCCTTTACGGCGTTCCTGATCGGCTGCCTGGCCAAAGCGCTGGCCGAACACCCGATGCTGCAAGCGTATCGCGACTGGCGCAACCGGCTGATTCTGTTTGACGATGTGGACGTGGTGACGCTGATTGAGACAGAAGTCAACGGCGTCGCACTGCCGCATGTTGTGCGCGCGGCGCAGCGCAAACCATTGGCGGAAATCAGCAGCGAGATTCACGCCGTCAAAAGCGTGCCTGCCCGCAGCGAACAAAGCAGCGGGATTGTTTCCAAAGTGGCGCGGCATGTGCCGAGTTTCGTGCGCAAGCTGTTTTACCGGACTGTGGTCATGAACCCACACTGGCTCAAGAAACAAATGGGGACGGTGACGATCACGTCGCTGGGGATGTTTTTGCCGGGCGGCGGCTGGGGAATCGGCTTCATGCCCTTTCACACGATGGGGCTGGTCGTCGGCGGCATTGGCGAGAAATGGGTGATGCGCGATGGACAGATGGTGGCGCGCGAAATGCTGTGCGTGACGCTGAGCGTGAACCACGACGTGGTAGACGGCGCACCCGCTGCCCGCTTCGTCGCCTGCTTCAAGGAACTGGTCGAAAGCGGCTACGGCATCCCTACAGGGCAGCGGCCAGTATCGCCGTAAGTTCGGCGCTGGTGAGCGTGATGCAGTTGCCTTTCATGCTGCTGGCTTTGGCCGACTGTTCGACAATCTTCGGGAAATCGGCGCTGGTGATGCCGTAGGTACTCAGCGGCGGGATACACAGCGCCTCGCCCAATCCCCTGACAAAAGCTACCCCATCCACAGCGGAGGCCTGCGGGTCTCCAGTCAACCACTGCGCGACCTGCTGATAACGCTGCACATAACCGCTGTCCGGCGCGCGCGACTCTAAGGCGTGGACGTTGGCCGCCATGACATGCGGCAGCAGGACGGCACAGACCGCACCATGCGGGGCGTTGAACATGCCGCCAATTGGCCCGGCGAAACCATGTACCGCGCCGAGTTTGGCATTGGCCAGCGACAGCCCCCCAAGCAGGCTGGCGTAGGCCATGTCCGCGCGCGCGGCTTTGTCCTGGCCGTTGTCATAAGCGCGGCGCAGCGAACGGGCGGCGTGCCGGATACCATCCGACGAAAGCGCATCGGTGATAGGGTTGGCGGCGTTCGAGGTGTAGGGTTCGATACACTGCGTCAGCGCGTCCATGCCTGTCGTGGCGGTGACTTCCGGCGGCAGATTGTAGGTGAGTTCGGGGTCGATCACGGCGATTTTCGCCAGCATCAGGGGGTGCCGGATGCTGACCTTGACCTGATGGTCGTGCGAGGCGACGACGGCGTTGCGCGTGACTTCGGAGCCTGTGCCAGCAGTGGTAGGCACGGCGATAAAGGGCAGCGGAGCAACGGTCAGCGGCTTGCCTTTGCCGATGACTTCCATGTAGTCGTAGGGGTCGCCGAGGTTGGTGGACAGCGCGGCGATGGCTTTGCCTGCGTCCATGACGCTGCCGCCGCCGATGCTGACGACGACCTGCGCCGCCGCACTGCGGGCCGCGTCCGCGCCTGCGACGACCATCTCGACGGTGGGTTCGCCTTCGACGGTGAACAGGGTGACGTTGATACCTGCCGCGCTTAAGCTGTCGAGCAGGGGCTGGATACGGGCGGTGCTGCGGAACACAGCGACGAGCGCGCGCGTGCCAAAGGGTTCGACCAGCGTGCCGAGTTCGCGGGAGGTACCTTCGCCAAAGAGGATACGGGATGCGGTGACAAATTCAAAGCGCATAGGAGTTTTCAGTCGTCAGTTATCGATTTTCAGTGGAGGAGATTATAGCGGGTTTGAGCGTGAAACCAATGTGGAATGGATATAGATGCTCTGTGGAACTTGGAACGCAGAGGGATTAGCGATTAGCAAATACGGAGCATTGAACCGCTACAACGACACGTTGAGTACAACGGAGAGTGCCGAGAGGTGCATAAAGAATATCTACGGGGAGCCGATACGGGAGGTCGTCCCCTACAATTGCCTGTGTTTCCTTCGTGATGTGCTTTTAGATGTCTGGTGTGGCGCTGATGGCAGGTTCGCGTCCGTTCAGCACATCGAGGAACAGCGACTCGAAGGCGGGGGCATCGGCACCAACCGCGACATCCACAGGGCTGCCGCTGGCGTCGGACATGGTACGCCCGCTTTCTGCGCCTTCCTCGGTGACGACAATCAGCGAATGCGCCTCTAGCGTGATGATGCTGGGGTCGGAGGCGGCGGCGGCGGCCAGCGGGTCCCAGAACGACATCCAGCCCGCGCGAATGCCGTCGAGGTTGGCGGTCATGGTCTGGTAGACGAATTCGGCGGCGGGCGTAGTGCGGTCTTCAGCGATGCGGTTGTAGAAGTCCATCGTCATGGGCGTCTGGTTGGTGGCATCCAGCCCGACCAGCGTCAGCGGCGCGCCGGATTCAAAGACGAGGCTGGCCGCCAGCGGGTCAACGTAGATGTTCCACTCGGCGGTGGTGTTGTCGGTGTAGAGGTTGCCGGGGACCGTCACCGCGCCGCCCATGATGTAGATGCGCTCAAGATGGTCAATAAGCGTGGGTTCGGCCTGGAAGGCTTGCGCGACGTTGGTCAGCGGCCCCAACGTGACGAGCGTGACCGGAACATCGGCGGCGGTAAGCTGTTCGCTGAGCAGTTCGACGGCGCTGAGTTCGCTATGCGGGTTGGTGTTCGCCTCAAGCTCGATGCCCGCCATCGCGTCCACAGAGTCGCGCCATTCGGTGGGGAAAACGTGGTCGCCTTGCAGCGGTGTCTCGCTGCCGCAGGCGACGGGAACATCGGGATAACCCGCCAGCAGCAGCAGATTCATCGCATTCTGCACGCCGGGGTCACAGTGGGCTTCGCCCGTCCCGGTGACGGTGATGGCCAGCACTTCAATATCGGTGCGCTGCAAGAGGTAGAGAATCCCCATCCAGTCATCGCCTGCCATGTCGGTGTCGATGATGAAGGGTCTGCGGGGCATATCGGTCTGGGCAAGGCTGACGGATACGCTGAACAATAGGATAACAAGAAGAAGCACAAATCGTTTTAACATGACCTATCCTTTCTATTGCTGTGGTGACCGATAACAACGTATCGGCACCCTTAAATACTGTTATGCAGCGCTAAAACCTCACCACTACAGCAGAAAAAATGTGGCCAACCGCAGGCTAAACAAAGGCTCAGGTCGGTTTCGTGCTGCGCTGGAGACTGTGCGCAGGGGCACGCCGTTCCAGCAGCAGGCAGGCGCTAACGCCCACAATGAACAACAGGACGGCGCGCAGCATTTCCACATTGTTGGTGACAGGCAGGAACAGGTTAGCGGTGAAGTTGGACATGAAGTGCAGGGCGATGGCGGTGATGATGCTGCGCTGGGTACTGCGATAGACCCAGGTCATGAGGAAAGCCAAGCCAACGTTCATCAGCACAAAAGTCCAGAAGCCCGCTAGCTGGAAACCCATCTGGCCGTGCCAGGTGGCGGGCATGAAAAACAGCGGCAGGTGCCACAGGCCCCAGAGGAGTCCGAGCAGCAGTGAACCGAACATCAGGCCCCAACGGTTGATGAGGGGATCGAGCGCGTAACCACGCCAGCCAAATTCCTCCGACACGGGGCCGGAGAGCAGGCCAAGCAGCAGCAGCGGCGGCAGCATCAGGGGATTGGCGATGAGATCACGAAGCTGCTGCAAACCGGGAGGCGCTGCGCCTAATGCCTGATCGATGAACACACTCGTGAGCATGATGGCAGGCATGACCAGCAGAATGAGCGCCCACCAGCGGAGCGAGATGGCCCTGAAATTGATGCAGCGCCGCCAGTAATCACGGCGTTGTTCAGGGGTATAGGTGAACCCTACCAGGGCGAGGCCGACGATAGAGGGGCCAGCGCCACCGAGAATCAGCAGAATCATCCAGGGCATTTCGTAGGGGCTGCCACCGCTGATGACCATAGGCGCATAACACAGCCATGTCCAGACGAAGGTCAGCACGAAGAACAGCAGCAGATAACGCGTTTCTTTGGTCATTGAGGAAGTCCTTGACACGCAGGCAGTACGGAGGGAGTTAAAAGCACACACTCGTGCATGAGATATTGTATGGAGGCACAGCGTTACCGGACAATGTCATTCCGCTGGAAAACCGGGTGACATTTGCCGTGATTTACGGCGGCGGCCCGAAGAAAGTCATTCGCTGTTAGCTGTTAGTCGTTAGCTGTTAGTCGTTAGCTGTTAGTCGTTAGCTGTTAGCTGTTAGCTGTTAGTCTAAGGCAAACATGTGTGTTGACCTCACCCTAAATCCCGCCGCTGCGCTAACCCCGAGCAGGGATGTTTGGGAAGGCAGACATGTGTGGCACGGGAGAGGGACTTCCAAACGGGTTCGGATGGGCAACTGTTTGCCACGAGAAAGCGTAAAGAAAGCAGCGGTTTTGAAGGTGGGGTAGCGGTGAAGTGTTAAGTGCTACCCTTGTGAACTCCGTAGATGCAGTGATTGACGGGATGTTGTGTTTACCTGCTGGTATTTATACAGATTAGGGATAGGACTGCAACTGCACCTGTGGCAGCAGGCGTTCGACATCCTCGCGGCGGCAGTCAGCGGTACCGGGCAGGAGGCAGACGGCGGCGGCACAGGCGGCACCGAGGCGCAAACCTTCCTCAATGGGCTGCTGCTGGTAGAGCGAGGCCGTAATCCCGGCTAACATGCCATCGCCCGCGCCGGACGCGCTGACGACTTCGATGTCCAGCGGCGGGACGAAGTAGGCTTTGTCGGGGAGCACGGCCAGCGCGCCGTCCTTGCCCATCGTGATGATCGGGCAAGTGCCATATTTGCTGATGATTTCGCGCCCGGCGCGGTAGGCCGAGTCAAGGTCGTTAATGGTTTTGCCCGTGAGGTGTTCGAGTTCGTGATGGTTGGGCTTGATGTAAGTGGGATGCGCCTGCAAGCCCACGCCGAGATTCGGCTCGTCGGCGTCGAAGACGACAGGGATATTACGTTCGCGCGCGAGGCCAATGAACTCGACGTAAAATTCTGGTGCGACGCCTGTGGGCAGCGTGCCGCCGAGCACCACAACGGTAGTCTGTGGCAGCACGGCGCGGAACTTCTCGCGCAGTTGGTCAAGGTGCGGCGGCTGGACGACGAGCGTGTTGGTGGTGATGGTCACGGTTTCGCCGCTGTCGGTGATGATGACGGTGTTGACACGGGTTTCGCCGTCACATTCCACGAAGTCGGTCTGCACGCCGCGCGCTTGCAGCAGGGTGTAGACCTTGTGCTTCATGGCACCCGCCGCGAAACCCAACGCGAGGCTGGGAATGCCCATCTCGCCAAGAATCCAGGAGGCGTCGGTAGGTTTGCCGCCCATGCTCTGCACGGTTTTACGCGCGCGCACAGTGCGCCCCATCGGCAGCGAAGGGACGAATAAGGTCTGATCAATGGTGGTGTTGGCGGTAATTGAAACGATCATAGTGTTTTAGTAATGAGTGATGAGTAAAAAGTGATGAGTGATGAGTATAAGCCACGCATCGGATTCATGCATCCAATGCCTGATAAACCAGCGCACGAAGCTGTGTCCACAGCGGATACAGGTTAAAGGGACTCAGTTGATAGAGCGCGACACAGGTCAGTTCATGCGCGGGGTCGTTCCAGAACAGCGTGCCGGAGCCGCCATCCTTCCAGTAAGTGCCGAGGGCGTCGGGGATTCCGGCCAAGCCGTTGTCGAATAAAGTATGTACACCGAGGCCGTGCCCGTAGCCGTAATAGGGATTGTTGGCGTCGAAGCCGTAAGGCAGCAGATGCGGCGGCAGATGGTTGACGGTCATCAGAGCGACGGTGCGCGGCGCGAGGATACGCACGCCGTTGAACTGGCCACGATTGGCAAGCATCAGGGCAAAACGGAGCGTATCTTCAGGCGTGGAAATCAGCCCCGTGCCGCCGCTGGTGAAGTAAGAGGCGGCCAGCTTGCCATCGGGGACATAATGCGGGCTGGTTGCAGGATCGTCCAGCACCGTGAGTTCTCCGGGTTTGGCTGAGGCGTAAAAGGTGCTGAAGCGAGATAGCTGCGCGGCGCTGACGATGTGGTGGCTGTCGCTCATGCCCAGCGGCTCGAACAGGCGCGCACGGAGAAAGGCGTTAAACGATTGGCCGGAGATGACTTCAATCAGGCGGGCGGCGACATCAAAGGACGGGCCGTAAACCCAGTGCGTGTTGGGCTGGCTGGCCAGCGGGACGCGCGCCATCTCGTCCACGACGACTGCCAGCGGCTTCGGTTTATCACGCTCAATATCGACGAAGATGTTGGCCATCTGCACATCAGGCAGGCTTTGACCTGTCCCGGCTTTGGAGGCCATGCCTGTGGTATGCAGCAGAAGCTGGCGAATGGTGATGGGGCGCTGTTTGTCCACCAGTTTGGGCTGTGCGCCGTCCATGCCCGCGTAAACCTGAGTGGCTTTGAAAGCGGGCAAGAAGTCAGCGATGTCCTGATCGAGCACGAAATGCCCTTCTTCGTAGAGCAGCATCAGGGCGGCGGCGGTGACGGCTTTGGTAATGGACCACATGCGGAAGATGGTATCGGGCTGCATGGGGCGCTGGCGTTCGCGGTCTGCCATACCGTAACAGCCGACGTGAAAGATTTGGCCGCGCCGCGCGAAGATGGTGACGAGGCCCGCGAGTTTGCCCTCGTCCATATAACGCTGCATGGCGCTGTCCACGCGGCGCAAACGCGCGGTGGAAACGCCGACGGCCTGTGGCGAAACCTGCGGCAGCGACATCTCAGGCATCTTCCAGCGCCTGATAGGCCAGCGCGCGCATCTGCGTCCAGATGGGATAAATGTGAAACGGATTGTGCTGGTAGAGGACGACGCCCGTTAGCTCATGCTGCGGGTCTACCCAGAACAGCGTGCCCGTGCCGCCATCCTTCCAGTAGGAGCCGTTGGCGTCGGGGATGCCCGCCTGCCCATGATCCATCAACACATGCACGCCCAGCCCGTGCCCGTAACCCCAATACGGCTCGCCTGCGCCAAAGGCGTAAGGCATCAGGGGCGGCGGCAGATGATTGGCGGCCAACAAATCGACAGTGCGCGGCGCGAGAACACGCACGCCGTTGAGCTGACCACGATTGAGCAGCATTTGCGAGAAGCGCAGCACATCGTCAGGCGTGGAGACCATGCCGCCGCTGGCCGAGGTGAAGAAACCTTCGGGCAGCTTGCCACTCGCGATGTAGTTCCAGCTTTGCTCCGGCGTTTCGAGCAGCTTAACTTCGCCCGGTTTGTCGCCCTGTCCGTAGAAGGCGCAGAAACGGTCAAGCTGCTGCTGGCTGACGATGAAGCCGCTGTCGGCCATGCCCAACGGTTCAAACAAACGCTCGCGCAGGAAATCGTTGAAGGACTTGCCCGATATGACTTCGACCAGGCGCGCGGCAATTTCAAAGCAGGGGCCGTAAACCCATTTGGTATTGGGCTGATCGGCCAGCGGGATGCGGGCCATCGTATCGACCACCGCCGCGAGATTCATGGGATGCTCAGGCGAAATCGAGGCAAACAGGTTCTTCATTTCGATTTCAGGCAGCGTCTCATTACGCCCGAAGCCGATACCTGAGGCGAAGCCTGCTGTGTGCAGCAGACACTGGCGCACGGTGATGGGACGCTGTTTGTCGATCAGCTTCGGTTGATCGCCCTCCATGCCCGCGTAGACTTTGGTCGCCGCGAAAGCAGGCAGAAAATTCGCAATGTCCTGGTCGAGCACAAAGTGCCCTTCTTCGTAGAGGGTCAATACCGCCGCTGTGGTGATGGCTTTGGAGACGGAGGCCATGCGAAAGATGGTGTTGGTCTGCATCGGGCGCTGGCGTTCGCGGTCTGCCATGCCGTAGCAGCCGGCGTGAAAGATTTTGCCACGCCGCACCAGCATGGTCACGAGGCCCGCGAGTTTGCCTTCATCAATATAGCGCTGCATGGCGGTGTCCACACGGCGCAGACGCGCGGCGGAAACACCGACGGCATCCGGTGAAACGTGCTGTAAATCAGTCATGGTGGTTATCCTTGAGGAGGGTGTTACTGGCTGCCGAGAAGTCCCGTTGATTAACGCAGCTTAACCCGTCACCCCCTAGCCCTTTACCAGGGTAGGTCATTAGAGGAGCGAAAAGACAGGTGGACGAACGTTCGCGTTTGGCCTCACCCCCATCCCCTCTCCATTTGTGGGATTTGAGCGTGAGGAAGCACTCACCACATGGAGAGGGGCGAAAAACAGGTTCGGGTGGATGAGTGGTCGCCGTGAAAATGCATTGAGAAGGCAGCGGTTTTGCGGTGAGTTTGAGGTGAAGCATTAAAAACCTACCCCTGAAAGACCCCTCACCCCCGGCCCCTCTCCCACTCGCTTGGCGGAGGAGAGGGAGAAATGCGGGGGACGTTCGGCACTGTTACCACATCGATCCGTAAGACTGTACAAATGAATAGAAGAGGGTTTCATGCCGAGCGCGTGTTTTAGACAAGAAATGTCGCGTAAGAAATTAACCCCTATCCCCCCGACCCCGTCGCTTCGCTTACACCCGATTTCGAGGGAAGGGGAGAAATACGGCAGCACACGCCGTTGTAAAGCGTCTTTCCGCTGGCAGGGAGTAATTGGAAAGGGGTTCACTACGCAAGATAACATTTATCAAACACGCTCTCAACTCTCATATCCTGAGGGAGTGGTGAAATTCAGGGTTACATGGACGTTCAATTGAACGTTCCTACAGAACACCATCTCCACGATATTCACCACTGGCTATCCCGATTGAAGTCTATTAACCAATGGTGCTAGTCTACCCCCTCATCCCCACCCTGTCGCTTCGCTTCGCCCCCGACTTCGGGAGAGAAGGGAGAAAACACAGCACACATGAGGGCAACTGGACAGCTTTCGACAAGTTCCTGAGTTCACTAGCACCAATAGTTATTAGGCGCTAGCGCGGGTTGGTGCCTTATTTTTTATCCCACTTGAGCGCTTCGGCCTGCAAAGCGTCGAGATGCTCCTGCGTGATTTGTCCGCTGAGCAGCAGATAGGCGTTAGTGTCGAGGCGCTCAACGGCGTCAAAGGTGGCGTTGAGGTCTTTGCCCATGCAGAAGACGCCGTGCCAGGGCGCGATGACGGCGGCGGCGTGCTTACGGATGCGCGATTCCTGGCCGCGAATGGCGTTGACGACGTTTTCCGCCAGCACCGGACTGTGGGCGGGGGCGAAGTTAATCACCTGAATCGTGCCGAACTTGAGCGTGGCTTCCATCGCGGGAGGCATGGGACGCGCCGCCGCCGCAAAGACCAGCAGATTGCGGGGATGGCCGTGAATCACAGCGTTACCATGCTCACGGAATTCGCGGTGTAAGCCGAGGTGAACACGCGATTCGCGCGAGAGTTCACCCTTGCCGTCGAGGATGTTACCGTCGAGATCGACCACCATCACGTCGTCGGGGGCCAACTGCCACAGCCATTTCTGGCCGCTGTAGCGCGGGGAGATACAGACTTTGTCTTCAACGCGCACACTGATGTTGCCACCGCCAGAATCGGTGAGGCTGCGGGCGAACATCAGCGCGCCGATACGGGCGACATGGGCACGGGTTTGGGCAATCAGGTCTGCCATAAAGCGCTTCCTTAAGAATTAATTTGAACCACCGAGACGCCGAGAACACCGAGAACAACAAGAGGTCAAGGGTGCGGAGAATCTCAGAAGGTAAGCGAACAAATTGTGGACAGAGTTTAATGCGCGGCGGGGAAAATACAAGCAGCGTGGATATAAGTTCAGGGCAATCGCATCAAATTTGGTCTTAGGACTACAATGGGTCACAACATACTCGCAGGGACAGACCTATGTGTCTGTCCGGTGGGCGAACACATAGGTTCGCCCCTACGATGACGCTTTTGATCTTTCTTGACCCCATTCATCATTTTGATGCAATCGCCCTGGATATAAGTTTCAGTTATGATGCGTTTTCCAGACCTGCGAAGTATTCGAGCAGGTAACGGTGGACGAAGATGTAGCCGCCGCCCACTTTGCGCAGGAATACGAGCGCTACGGCGTAATCAAGGAAATGGGCGTAGTTCGCGGCGATGACGCCATCCTGTGACAAGGCCCAACGCAGGGCGATGTGCTGACTGACGGTTTTGCCGCCGAACACGTTCCAGGCGAAGGCTGACCGGGTGATGCCAATGGCCAGCCCAACCAAAGCGGCGCTGAAGGACATGGACAGGGTTAGGCCGAACCACAGCGCCAACCCCAGAATGATGCCCGTAATCAGGCCGCGTGACAGGCTGGTGGTGAACGAATCGCGGATGCCCTGATTGGGGCGCACACGCATTTCGACGCTGCTGGTGGTGAGGCCGCTTTGATACAGCGACTGCATCCCGAGGATAACCCCGGCCCCCAGCATCCCTAAGAGCAGATAAAACGGCTCAGGTCTGGCGTGCAGAATGAGCGTAGAGAGAAACACGGCGAAACTGCCCTGAAGCAGACCCGCGATGCCCACGCGGGGGTTAATCCTGGCGCGTGAAAAACGCAGCTTCTCCACTGTGACAATGTGATCACGATCACTGCCGAGTTGAGCGAAATTACGGCCTGTGGCATACAGGTTAATCAACTGGATGGCTGAAAACATCGCGCCCACGACGGCCCCGGCCCCCGGCCCGTAAGTGGCGGCGATGCCCACGCCCCAGGCGAGTCCGGGGACGAGGCTGCCCAACAGACGCCAGCCGATGAAGCGATGGCGGTCACTGGCGATAACCCAGGTCTGCACACAGGCGGCGAGCACGCTCAACAGCGTAAACAGTTCAACATGCAAGCCGACCCCTGCCGCCAGCAGCGCCGAACTCAGCCCGATGCTGCCAGCGCCCACCAGCAGCGCGATCATCAGATAACGGGAATAGTAGTTCAGCCACTGCGGCTTATTCAGCCACGACGGCTGCATCTTCTCAATCTGGAACACACTCTGCGCGTGTTCTTCCATCTTACGCGCCAGCCATGACAGGTAGTGCGTAAGCTGCGCCTGCGAGTAGGGCTTCTCGCCGACGCGCCGTTCAAACATGCGCTGGACATAGACCTCGAAGATGTGCTTGCGCTGTGCTTCGGGCGTGTCCAGCCTGGGCAAATCGGCGTCGGAGACACCGCGAAAAGCCAGGGCGATGATGCTGAGCATCAGCGGCGAACGCGCCAACTCGCGCAGCGTCGAGTCTCCCGCCAACATGCGGCGCACGCCTGTCAGCCCCATGCCGAGACTCGCCAGATAACGATCCACATGCTCGTCGTCCAAAGGCTTAATCACAATCGCGCCGTTCAGCTTAAGGCGGTTCGTCAGCGCGTCGTAATCATGGACGCGGCTGCATACCACAACATCGACAAAGCCATGTTCCGCACGGTAAGCGTTGATGGCCTGCACGCAGCCTTCACGCTGATTGGCCGCGACCTCGTCCAAGCCATCGAGCAGCAGGAGCAATGCGTCATTTTCAACCCAACTCGCCGCGATTTTGCGGGGCACCTGATACTTGCCGCGCAGTTCGTCTACCAGCCACTCGGTCAGCGGCTTGTGCGTTTCGGACCATGACGACAGGTTGAAGATCACGGGAATCGGATGTTCCTGGTCAGCCTCGGCGCGGAACAGCAGATCACGCGCCAGTTCCAGCAGCGTGGTCGTTTTGCCGCCGCCGGGTTCCCCCAAAATCAGCAGCTTGCCGTTGAGCTTATCAAACAGATCAAGGACTTCCGTGCCGCGCGGCAGGGTTTTGTCGGTGGTTCCCGGTTCCCGCAAAAGCGTATCCCAGGCATGATCGACGGCACCGCTGCTGTGCTCCATGCTCAAGTCGAGCAGCGCCGCACCATGCAGCGAATTCTCCAGCACGCCGCCAATCCAGAATTTGCGCACATTTTGCAGCATGTTGTGGCGGTTGCGCGCTTCAGGCGATGTGGGATGCAGGGCGGCTAACGGGCGCAAGCCGCCGGGCCGCGCCGCGCTGATGGTCGGCACGACGACAGGCGCGGCAGGCGTCAGGCGGGCGGCCTCACGGAAGGCACTGGCGACATCCTGCACATCAAGGTAGCGCTCGACGGGGTCTTTGGCGGTGGCTTTGGCCAGCACCGCGTCCAGCGCCGAAGGCACATCGGGGCGGACGGCGGTCAGCGCGGGCAGCGGCTGCTGAAGGTGATTCATCAACAGGACACCGGGGGCTGTATCATGAAAAGGATGCTGCGCCGACAGCATTTCATAGAGCATGATGCCCAGTGCGTAAATATCGGTTGGAGCGCTCACCGCGTCATTGCGAATCTGTTCCGGCGCGCTGTACGCCAGCGTCCCCACCATCGCATCAGGGTCGGTGATGTGGCGGGTATCCTCTAGCTGCTTGGCGATGCCGAAGTCGGTGAGGTAGGCGTTGCCGCGCTCATCGAGCAGAATGTTGTCGGGTTTGAGGTCGCGATGAATCACGCCTGCGTTATGCGCCGCGCTTAAGGCATCGCAGACCTGATCGAGGATGCGCGCCGTTTGGGCCAGCGACAGCGCCCCCTGCTTTTGCAGAATCATACGCAGACTGGTCGGCAGCCAGCGCATCGCCAGAAACGCGCCGTGCTCATCCTGCCAGAAATCGTACAGGGGGACAATGTGCGGGTGTTCCAGCCTGGCGACGAGACGGGCTTCCGTCTCAAAGCGCTGGGCAAATTCGGGTTTATTGGCGTGCTGTGCCAGAATAACTTTTACGGCAACTTCACGGTCAACGGCAGCCTGATAGGCTTTGTACACCGCGCCATAGCCGCCCTCGGCGATTTTCTCGCGGATTTCGTAACCATGCAGCGTTTGTCCAATATAACTCGTCACTTTATAAATCTCCGCTGGCGGGGTCGAAGGTATGAACATTAGTTGGTTGCTGCTGCTTGCCATATACTGCTACATTCGGTTAAAGCTCGAATAACGGGAAAGGGCTGCTGCGCTGATGCTCCCACAACAGCCAATGGAAACGACTGCTTTATAGTCCTTAAGGCGCGACAAACATTACATTTCGAGGGCATTTTCAAATCGACTGGGCGTGGCCGACGCCACAGCCGATGACATCCCCAGAAAGTATGATGCGAACATGCGCGCGATTCGGTAAAATCACTGGCGATTTAACAGAGAAGAACCGATTACGAACGCCTATGTTTCCACCACTCACTAATCGCCAGCTTTCAGCGCTGGCAAACGACGACAAACGTAAACTGCTGCGCAAGCGGCACAAACAGGATCAAACGGATACTTTTGCCAGCGACCCGGATGCTGACATCCGCGAGATTGGACGGCTGGCGCTGCGGCGCGACGACATCAACGACCAGTTCGTGCTGGGTGATCTGTGCGCGCAGAAATCGCTGGCGCGCGACAAACGCCTGCTGATTTTTTACGCAGGCAAGGCGCTGATCGCTTACCGTAAGGCGGTGCAGCGGGCGGCCAACGACGTTGACCGTAAGCTGGCGCAGCGCGCGGTTGAAGGCTACTGTGATTGGCTGGTGGCTGTCGCCAAGCAGTACCCCACACGGCGAAACCTTGCCGTAGCGCTGTGGGCACTGGCAGACGATGACGGCGATGCCAGCAGCCCTCCCAGCAGCAAGTCCGCCGCCAAAGCCCAGGCGCGTGTCATTGGCGAACTGGTTGAACTGTACCGCGCGGGCGAAGAAGCCCATGCGATTGACCAGACTGTCGTGACAGGCTCGGCGGTGTACGACACCGAACGCACCAACGTCGCGCATCTGTCGCAGCCGTATCATGACCCCAATGAAACCGTTGCCGATTACGGCATGGACGTGGCGGCGCTGTCGATGGAAGTCGTGGACGATGCGTCGGCGTCGGTGTTTAACGAGACACGCATCGAGGAAGCGCTTTCAGCATCCTCGGCGTTCACCTCGGCAGGCCCCATCTCGTCGGACAGCGACGAGTCCAAGCCTTCGTCTGCGCACAGCAGCGGCAAGAAGAAGAACGAACAGAGCAGCGAGTTTAAGATTGGCAACCGCATCGAAGCGCGCTACGAAGTGGCCGATGTGCGCTTCGGCGGCATGGGCGTGGTGTATCTGTGCTATGACCACGAACAGCGTGAACCTGTGGCTATCAAGACGTTCCAGAGCCGCTTTCTGGAGAATGAGCGCGCGATGGCACGCTTTGAGCAGGAAGCGCTCACCTGGATTCGGCTGGAGAAACACCGCCATATCGTGCAGGCGCGTCTGGTGCAAAACATCGACGGACGCCCGCACATTATCCTCGAACACATCAGCGGGCCGGAAGGTCTTGGCCCTGACCTGAAAAGCTGGATTGACCACCGCCGCTTAGACCTGCGCCAGTCGATTGAGTTCGGCCTGCACATCGCGGCAGGAATGCAGCACGCCACGCTCAAAGTGCCGGGCATGGTGCATCGTGACCTGAAGCCCGCCAACATTCTGGTGACACATGACAGCATCGCCAAAGTCACCGACTTCGGTCTGGTGCGTTCGGTGGATTGGGATGACCTGGCGGTTGTCGAAGATGACGACGAAGCTTCGGGCGAACGCAGCACACGCCTGACGAAAGCGGGGGCCGTCGTGGGCACCGCGCCGTATATGTCGCCGGAACAATGTCAGGCGCTTAACGTCGATTTGCGCTCGGACATTTATGCGTTCGGCTGCGTGTTGTACGAAATGCTCACGGGACATTACGTGTACAAGGTGCGCAAGTTTGAGGCGTGGATGCACGCGCATGTCCACGAACGCCCGGAATTCGAGACTCAGCATATCCGCCAGATACCGCACCGCCTGCGCGAACTGGTGCTGGGCTGTCTGGAGAAAGACCCGCGCGAACGCCCGCAGACATGGGGCGAAATCGTGCGCGAACTTTCAGCGATTTACAACGAGACGTTAGGGGACGCGCCGATTCTGGAAGTCACTGGCCCGCAGTTGGAAGCGCGCGAACTGATGGACAAGGGTTATTCGCTGACGGAGCTTGGGCGCTACGAAGAAGCGCTGGAAGCCTACGATCAGGCGATTGCCTTGCAGCCGGATTATGCGTGGGCATTCGCACGCAAGGGACGCACGCTGCGTCTGCTGGAACGCTACGAGGCGTCGCTAAGCTGCTACGACAAGGCGCTGGAATTGCAGCCGCAGTACGCGTGGGCCTGGAACGGCAAAGGCATCATCCTGGAACGCATGAGCCGCAACGAGGAAGCGCTGCGCTGCTTCGAGCGCGCCACGCAGATTAATGGCAACGATGTGTGGTACTGGTATAACTACGCCGACGCGCTGCAATCGATGAGCCGTTACAACGACGCGATCCCGGTGCTGGAACGCGCGCTGAAAATTGACCCGGCACATCCTAACAGTTGGGCGAAACTGGGGCAGATTCGCCGTCTGCTGCATGACTATCCGGCGGCGGTGTTCGCTTATGAGCGCGCCATCAAACTGCAACCGGATTATGCGTGGGCGCACAACGGCTGTGGGCTGGCGTTAAAAGCGCTGGGACGGCTGAAAGATGCGCTGATGTCGTTTAAGCGTGCCGCGCGCTATCAGCCGGACGAAGTGTGGCACTGGTATAACCTGACGGAGATGCTGGTGGAACTGGGACAGTATCAGGACGCAGTCCAGCCCGCACAGGAAGCCGTGCGCACCGACCCGTTCCACGCCTTTAGCTGGGCGAAGCTGGGACAGGTGATGCGCTACGTGCGGCGCTATCAGGATGCGATTGAGGCGTATGAACGCGCCGTCGCTTTGCAGCCGGATTACGCGTGGGCCATTAACGGCAAGGGCATCGTCATGGAGCAGATTGGGCGTTACGAAGAAGCGCTTAAGTGCTATGAGGAAGCGACCAAGCACAATCCGGGCGATGTGTGGCACTGGTACAATCGCGGCAATGTGCTGGTGATGCTAAACCGCTACAGCGATGCACTGCCGCTGCTGCAAAAGGCGACAGAACTGAACCCGCGCCACGCCCGCAGTTGGGCACGGCTGGGCAACGCGCTGCGCAACGTCAAGCGCTACGAGGAATCGCTGGAAACGTGTACGCAGGCGACACGCATCGCGCCGGATTATGCGTGGGCGTGGAACGAACAGGGCATGACGCTGGAAAGCATGAACCGCTTCAGCGAGGCACTGGAAGCTTACCGCCGCGCCAGCAACGCCGCACCGAGCGAAGCCTTCTATATGTACAAGCAGACCGACATGCTGACGCAGTTGGATCGCTATCCCGAAGCGCTGGAACTGCTGGAAAAAGCACTGCAACTGGACAACCGCAACCCACAAATCTGGGCGAAGTATGGGCAGGTGCTGCGCCGCCTGAATAAGCTGGAGGAAGCGCTGCACAGTTACACGCGCGCCGTTGAGCTTGACCCGAATTACGGCTGGGCGTGGAGTGGGCGCGGGCTGACGCTGAGCGCGCTGGGACGCCACGAGGACGCGCTGTCGTGCTTCGTGAAGGCGATTGAGTCCAACCAGCAGGACATCTGGTACTGGTACAACTACGCCGATGAACTGATTAATGTTAGCCGCTTCAACGAGGCGCTGACCGCGCTGGAACGGGCGCTGGAACTGAACAAGGGACACAGCGAAAGCTGGGCGAAACGCGGGCAGGCGCTGCGGCGCATCGGCAAGCTGGAGGAGTCCCTTGAGTCCTATGACCAGGCGATTTCGCTGAATCCGCGCTATGCATGGGCGTGGAACGGGCGGGGGCTGGTGCTGAAGGATTTGGGACGGCGCGAAGAAGCCCTGGTGAGTTATGAGCGCGCGGTGCAGGAAGACCGCCACATCATCTGGTACTACATCAACCAGATTGATGTGCTGCTGGATTTGCAGCGCAAGAATGAAGCGCTGACGGTGGCCGATCAGGCGGTGGACGCTGCGCCGCACAATTCGACGACGTGGGCGCGGCGCGGGCAGGTGCTGCGGCGGCTGGCGAGTTATGATGAAGCCATCGACAACTACAAGAAGGCGATTGAGCTTGACCCGCATTACGCGTGGGCGTGGAACGGGCAAGGGCTGGCGCTGGTCTCGCTGGGACGCTGGGATGAAGCGATTGCCTGCTACGAACTGGCGGTCAAGTACGATGACGGCGATGTGTGGTTCTGGCATAATTTTGGCGAGGCGCTGATGAAGATGGAACACTGGCAGGAGTCGCTGGAGAAGTTCGAGCGTGCCCTGCAAATTGAGCCGAATCACGAGGCAACGCTGGAAAAAATCAAGCTGATCAAAGAACATTTGAAGTAGACCACTGAGCACTACGCACAAATCGAAGTAAAGACTAATAACCAATGGTGCTAGTTTACCTCCTCATCCCCAACCCTGTCGCTTCGCTTACACCCGACTTCGGGAGAGAAGGGAGAAAACACAGCGCACACGAGGGCAACGGGATGGCTTTCGGCCAACTGTTGAGTTCACTAGCACCAGTAGTTAATAGACCCAAGGGTGATCTATGCAAACACGTGCTATTGGAACGCTGACGGTATCGGTTGTAGGGGTGGGCTGCAATAACTTCGGACGGCGGATTGATGCGGAACGTACCGAAGCGGCCATTCATGCGGCGCTCGACGCGGGGATTAACTTTTTCGACACGGCTGATGTGTATGGAAATGGTCTCAGCGAGGAATATATGGGGCGCGCTTTTAAGGGGCGGCGTGATCAAGCCGTCATCGCGACCAAGTTTGCGGCGAAGATGGAGGGACAGGGACAGGGCGCGCATCCCGATTACATTCGTAAGGCGGTAGAGGCGAGTCTGCGGCGGCTCGATACTGACTACATTGACCTGTATCAACTCCATCGACCCGACCCGGATGTGCCGATAGCGGAGACGCTGGGCGCGCTGGATGAACTGGTGCAGGCGGGTAAGGTGCGCGAAATCGGCTGTTCAAACTTTTCCGCCGAGCAGCTACGCGATGCGGATGGTGGCGTTAAAGAGGGGGCGGCGCGCTTCAACAGTGTGCAGAACCATTACAGTATGCTGCACCGCGAACCGGAAGCGGCGGTGCTGGCGGAATGCAAACGCTTAGGACAGGGTTTCCTGCCGTACTTCCCACTGGAAAGCGGGCTGCTGACGGGCAAGTATCGACTGGGACAGGCAGTGCCCGAAGGCACGCGCCTGACGAACAACGCAGCGGCGCGCTCTGATGAGAGGCTGGCGCTGGTAGAACCGCTGATTCAATTTGCCAAGGCGCATGGGCACAGCATCCTCGAACTGGCGGTTTCGTGGCTTCTGGCGCAGCCGGTGGTGTCTTCGGTCATCGCCGGAGTCACGACTCCCGAACAGGCACAGGCCAATGCTGCCGCCGCTGGGTGGCCGCTTACGGATGCCGAACTGCGTGAACTCGATGGTATTATGTCGTACGGTAATTCAGCAAAGGAACAATAGCAGATGAATGTGTCTGAAGCCATCAAGACGAAGCGCGCGGTACGGATGTTCAAGCAGGAACCCGTGCCGCAGGAGGTGATGGAACAAATTCTGGAGGCGGGACGACGCTCGCAGAGCAGCAAGAACTCGCAGCCGTGGCAGTTTATCGTCATCCGTGAGCGCGAACGGCTGACGGCGCTGTCGCAGATGGGCAAGTTCGCCGGACATATCGCGGGGGCGGCCTTCGCGGTGGTGCTGGTGGGCGCGCAAAGCAGCCTGTGGAACAGCTTCGACTTAGGGCAAGCGTGTGCCTATTTGCAGCTAGCGGCGTGGGAATTGGGCGTTGGGACGTGCATCGCGACGATTTACGACGAGGCTGAGGCGAAGGCTTTGTTAGGTGTCCCCGACGAGATGAGCTGCTACGTGGCGCTGTCGTTCGGGTATCCCGCGCCGGATTTTGTGCCCGCGCAGATGGGCGGACGCAGAGCGTTGAGCGATGTGGTACGCTGGGAAAAGTGGTAGGATAACAGGTGGCGATTAGTGATTGGTGGGTAAAATCCTATGCCGCCAGACACTAAAGTGTCCGGCTGCCGAAGTGCCACGTTCACTGATGCAGATTTACAACTTAAATAGGTAAGGGGAATTAACCCCTCATCCCCGACCCTTCTCCCACTCGCTTCGCGGAGGAGAAGGGAGAAATACAGGATCGCGGTGGGTGTAGTTACCGATTTAGAAAGTTAAGCTGCATAAGTGAACAGTACAGAGGAGGCTATAAGAGGAGCAGTTATGCTTGTGGATTGTTCCTACAAAGGCCAATGGGTTTCGAGAGTTTATCTGGCAACTAGCTGGTCGTAAGAGGGTGCGGTTGGTGTGAGATGAGGGTGAGGGAAGTACCGTGAGAAGAATGCGCAAAGAGATTTCAGTAACCTATATGAGTGGGCCGCTGGACGGCAAAAAACTCAGCTTCGAGCAGCCGGAACTGGGCGACGAGCGCATCCTGAACATCGGGCGGCGCGACGGCTGCGATATTTACCTGGGCTTTGACAATCAGGTGTCGCGGCTGCACGCACGGCTGGGCTGTGCTTCTGTCGCGGTGACCAGCAGCGAGTCGGTGACGAGTCCGTTCGTGCTGACGTTCTGGCTGGAAGATGAAGGCAGCCGCAACGGGACGTTCATCGAAAAAGAGAAAGAAGCGCTGAAAGAACGCAGCAATCTGCGCCCCGGTTCGCTGTTCCGCATCGGGCGCACCTGGCTGCGGCTGGACGTGCCGCTGTCGTATGATGATTGATTGACCCTGTAAAAACCTGTAACTGCTGTGCCGCGTGATACATCTGCTGTCGGCGCGATGTCCGTATACCTGATAGCTTTTTATATACGGAAGGGAATCATCATGACCCAGAGTGTCTTAGAAAAAATCGCGCCGCTGGACGCTAAAGCCGACCATCAGGAAATTACGCGCATCGTCACGGCGTATGAGTATCCGTTCCTGATGCAGAAGGCGCTGGAGTTCGCGCTGTTCCGCACTTACGCCGTGCCGACGATTGGCGCGCTGCTGGACAAAACCAAACATTTTGAACGCGCGGGACAGAAACGCTACGACGACACCGCCCTGCTGATTGCCGAGTGGGTGGAAAACGGCTACGACAGCGAACATGGACGCGCCGCGCTGCGCCGCATGAACCAGCTTCACCACCGCTGGGAGATTGCCAACGACGATTATCTGTACGTGCTGTCGGTGTTCATTTATGTGCCTGTGGAGTGGTATGCAATGTACGGCACGCGCGCGCTGACCGAGAAGGAAACCCACGCCCTGTATTACTTCTGGGTGGAAGTAGGCAAGCGCATGGGCATCAAGAATATCCCCGACAGCTACGAGGCGTTTGAACAGTTCTATCACGATTACGAGCGCAAACATTTTATCTATTCGGACGAGAGCCGCCGCGTGGCTGACGCGACGATTCAAATCTTCCTCAACTGGTATCCGGCGTTCATCCGTCCGGTAGTGCTGCAAGCGATTTACGCGCTGATGGATGACCCGCTGCGCGAAGCCTTCCGCTACCCTGCGCCGCCGTCGTGGTTCACGGCGATGGTACGCGGTGGGCTGCGGCTGGGCGCGCGTTTCATTCGACTGCTGCCGCCGCGCCGCACGGGCTATCAGCGCACGCAGGATCGCAACCTGACCTATCCGCACGGTTACAAAATCGAAGAAGTTGGCGCGACAGAGCCGATTGCCAAGTAAGTTGATAGTTGATAGTTATCAGTTTTCAGTAAAATGCGGGGCTGATGCGTTGGACGTTTATAGTTAGGCTCGATTGAAAATAGCCGATAACCAAATGCAAATTGAACCGCAAAGGCGCAAAGGTAAATAAGAGCGAGCGAACCGATTTTCATCGCCTGGTGGGATTGGTTTACATGGACAGCTCGCTTGAGGCTAAATTCAGGGCAGGGATGGCCGAGCTAAAGCCACGTCCCTGCTTTTTGCTGCATAAAGGAGAGCCAATAAAGACTATTGTGGCCTTTCCGCGCCCTGTGGTATGATACGGCGCTGGTCTGCTCCCCACATGCAGTATTGAATAAGGAAATGTCATGTTACCGCCAGAACTTGTCACTTATGCCGATGCCGAAGGGCGCATCATCAACTGGCCCGGCAAGAAGCATCGCGATTTGCAGCTTCTGATCCTGAATTATCTGGTGGAAAAGCTGGAAGTCGGGCGTGAGTACACAGAGCGCGAGGTCAACGACGTGCTGAAGCAGTGGCATACGTTTGAAGACTGGGCGATGCTGCGCCGTGAGATGTTCGAGTTGGGCTTGCTCAACCGCGCCAAGGACGGCTCAAAATACTGGCGCACCCCCAAGACAAAGCTGTTTTAAGGATAGGCGCGACCCTATGACCGATGGTGCTAGTTTACCCCCTCATCCCCGCCCCCCGACTTCGGGAGAGAAGGGAGAAAACACAGCGCACACGAGGGCAACTGGACGACTTTCGACCAACTCCTGAGTTCACTAGCACCAATAGGAATATAGGTTCGTTGCAAACAGGCATGACTGATTAGGTAGAGAAACATCATGGATCACTCAATATTCGACAAACGCAACTACCCCATCGTCGATGTGCGCGAGGGCTACGGCGAATGGGTGCGCACCTACGAACAGATTGTGCAGGATGAAATGGACATCCGGCTGTTTGATAGAGTGCAAACGGTCAAGTGGGCGGCGGCGCAGCGCGTGCTGGATTTGGCGTGCGGCACAGGGCGCATCGGCGCATGGCTCAAGAGTCGCGGCGTGCAGCGGATAGAGGGCGTTGACCTGACGCCGGAGATGCTGGACGTGGCACGCGGCAAGGATATTTATCAAGCGCTGACGACTGCCGATGTGGCCAGCACGGGGCTGCCAGATGCCGCCTATGATTTATGCGTGCAGTCGCTGGCCGATGAACACATGGCGGATTTGCGTCCGCTGTATCAGGAAGTGGCGCGGCTGACGCAAGCTGGCGGCTGTTTCGTGATCGTGGGCTTTCATCCGCAGTTTTTGATGGCGGGCGTGCCGACGCATTTTAACCGCGCGCCGGGCGAACCCGTGACCATCCGCAGCTACGTTCACCTGCTCAGTGACCATGTCAAGCACGCGCTGGCGGCAGGGTTTCAGCTTCAGGAGATGGACGAGGGGCTGATTGACGACGCCTGGCTGTTGAAGAAACCCAAGTGGAAGGATTACTTCGGGCAGCCCGTGAGCTTTTCGATGGTGTGGCGGCGGAATTGATGTTTAGCTTGTAAACGCGGTAGAGGGCGCGGCGGCGTCAAGCCCCTCATCCCCAACCCTTCTCCCACTCGCTTCACGGAGGAGAAGGGAGAAAACAGAGCGCACACGAGGGCAACTGGACGGCTTTCGACCATCTCTTGAGTTCACCAGCGCCAATAGTTCAATATTCTGACGAAGACTGCTGTTGTAGATTGTTTATACCAAAGGAGAACAAACCCGTATGTTAGACGTTTCGCGCCTGCCGCTGTTCATGCTCTCGGCTCTGGGGCTGCTGCTGATCCCCGGCCCCGCCGTGTTGTATATCGTTACCCGCAGCATCCATCAGGGGCGGCGCGCGGGCATCGTCTCGGTGATGGGCGTGCATGTCGGTACCATGTTCCACATCGGCGCGGCGGTGCTGGGGCTGTCGGCGATTCTGCTGTCGTCGGCGCTGGCGTTCGACATCATCAAGTATCTGGGGGCGGCGTATCTGATTTACATCGGCGTGCGCACGCTGATGACGCCGGAACAAACCGTCGCAGAAAAGAAAGTCGAAACGTCCAGCCTGCGCCGCATCTTCTCGCAGGGCGTAATTGTCAACGTCCTGAACCCCAAAACGGCGCTGTTCTTCTTCGCCTTCCTGCCGCAGTTCGTCGATACGGCGCGCGGTTCAGCGGGGCTGCAAATGCTGCTGCTCGGCTGTCTGTTTGTGGGGCTGGGGCTGATTACAGACGGCTCGTATGCCATGCTGGCGGGGACGTTTGGCGGCTGGCTGAAGCACAGCAAAGGCTTCGCCCGCGTGCAGCGCTACGTGGCAGGCACGATCTACATCGGGCTGGGCGTGACCGCTGCGCTGACAGGCACGCGCGAGAGTTAGGGCAAGTTGTCAGTCGTCAGTTAGCAGTTGTCAGTAAAATGCGAAGCTGAATTGGTTGGCATGGGCACCGGGACTCGCTGGAAGATGCGCTAAGTCCAATGCGCTTGTCGGCAGCACAGGGGGGCGGTACAGTTGTGCGGCAATGCATAAGTACAGCCGGAGGCAGCTATGACCGACCCCAGCTATCATTTTACCCTCGGACAGTTTGAGATTCTGGTGATGAAGGCGGGCGGCAACCCACGCGCTGCGACGGCCTTTCTGCCGGATGCGCCGCCTGACGAACTGATTCCTATCGTGCGCCGCTTCAACATCAATCCCGACGAAATGGCGTGGTCGATGAACGTGGTGCTGGTCAAAACGGGCACGCATACCGTTCTCATTGATACAGGACTGCCGACGAGCAGCGTTGACCAGAAACTGGCCGCAGAAGGTGTCACGGCGGGCGAGGTGGATACGATCATCATCACGCACGGGCATGGCGACCACGTCGGCGGAATCCTCAACGCGACGGGCGAATTCGTGTACCCCAACGCGCGCTATATCTTCTGGAAAAGCGAATGGGACTACTGGACGGCAGACGGACGCTTTGCCGAAGGCGACAGCAACCCGACGCGTGCGATCTGGCAGGCGCTAAAAGCAAACCCGCAGCGCGTGACGGTGATAGGCGGCGATACGCAGGAAGTCGACGTGCTGCCGGGAATCCGGGCCATCGCCACGCCGGGGCACACGATTGGACACATCGCCCTGCTGCTGGAGTCCAATGGACAAAAGCTGCTGCATATCGCTGACGCCGCGCACCAGCCGTTCCAGATGGCGTGCCCGCAGTGGTCGCCGGGCTTCGACTTCGACAAGAGCCTTTCGCCTGACTCGCGGCGGCTGGTGTTTGAGCGCGCGGCGCAGGAGAAGGCGCTGCTGCTGGCGTATCACTTCGCGTTTCCGGGCATCGGGCGCGTGGTACAGCACAACGATGGGTTGGCGTGGGAAGTGGTCGGCGGCGCACGGTGATTCTTTCGGGCAAATTTGGCTAGATGACAGCGTGACTCGCTAGAATGATAGCGTATTGATAAACATTATTTGAGGAAAGATTTTATGCAGTTCAGCAGCAGCAGCTTGAAAGCCAATGATGGCACCGCGCTCTACACTGTTTCATGGACGCCGGACACGCCTGCCAAAGCCGCCGTCGTGATTGCGCACGGGCTGGCGGAGCACATTCAGCGCTACGAACACGTCGCCGCTTATCTGGTCGGGCGCGGCTACGCGGTTTACGGCATCGACCATCGCGGGCACGGCAAAAGCGAAGGCCTGCGCACCTACTTCGACAGCTTCGACCAGCCCGTCAACGACCTGAAACTTTACGTGGACAACATTAGGACGAAACACGCCAAGCTGGTGCTGTATGGGCACAGCATGGGATCGCTCATCAGCCTGTTGTACGCCGTGCGCTACCCCGGCGATTTTACCGGGCTGGTGGTCACAGGCTGCACGCTGGATGTCGAAAGCGCCGCGCCTGCGCCGCTGGTGATGGTGGGCAAGCTGCTGGACAGCATTATCCCCAAGGTGAACTTCCTGCCGCTGGACAGCAATGGTGTTTCGCGCGATCCGGCGGTGGTGAACAAGTACAATAATGACCCGCTGGTAGACCGCAAGCCGACGCGCGTACACATGGCGACAGGCATCGGCGGCAATTCGACTATGCTCAAGGGGCGCATCAGCGAAATCAAGCTGCCGATTCTGATTCTGCACGGCGGCGGCGACAAGATATGCCCGCCCTCCGGCAGCGAAACGCTGTACAAAGGCGTGGGTTCCAGCGACAAGACGCTGAAAATTTATCCGGGGCTGTATCATGAGGTTCACAACGAGCCGGAACAAAAAGATGTGCTGAAAGAAATCGCGGACTGGCTGGATAAACATTAGCCCGGAAAAGCAGGGGCATTCGGCTGAAGGCCCCTGCTCCGCTAGGCGATTTAGAATTCTTCCTGCTTAAAGCGCTGCAACGCCACGTAAATGAACGTCGCACTCAGCAGGGCCGTCGTGAAGATGGGCACGACACTCCACAGGGCGTCACCACGCATGGCGGCCAGCGCCAGCGGTAGGCTGCCGTCAATGGGATGAACCAGCGCCCAGGGCATGACCAGCCCGATCTGCGGCAGGATATAGGGCACAATCTGCGCCGCGAACAGAATCAGCAGCGGAATGCCGACAATGACTGTGCGCGCGCTGAAGAGCGTGCCGAGCATCAGCGTCAGCGTGAGGTAAAACAGGACATGCAGCGCCAGCAGACTTGTGCCATAGAGCCAACTCACGGTTGAGGGCACGCTGCCTGCCACGAGCATCTGAATATAGGCCAACACACATTGCAGCACGATCATGATCCCCAGACCGTTGAGCGTATTCGCGGCCAGCTTAGCCAGAATGAAGGCCGGGCGCGCGACGGGCTTCGACAGAATCCACGCGGCTGTCCCTGCCTGTTTTTCGCCGACGACGATATCCTGCATGACGATGGTGATCCCGACTGCCGTGACGATGCCCACAGTCACGATAAAGACGAACAGCGGCCCGGCCATCGGATCCGTCGCATCGAGGAAGGTATTATTACCCGCGCTCATGGCGGCATTGTCGGGCTTTTCCTGCCAGATGACAAAGGTCAACATGCCGTTGATGAGGATCGTCCACAGCAGCAGGTGCAGCCACCAGCGCCGTGTTTTCCACCATTGATTGTTTTCCTTTTGAAAGAGATTGCCGAAGCCGCTGCGCCAGCCTTTGTCCTCAACCCATTTGAGGGTCATGTAGAGTATGTTAACCATTGCTCATCAGCTCCATGAAGATTTGCTCCAAATCGGACTTTTTGCGTGTAAATTCGAGGACGGAGATGGTTTTGTCCGCCAGCAGCAGTGCCAGAAGCTGAGCTTCAGCGGCGGTTTCATCAGCAACCGCGATGTCGAGTTCGCTGCGGTCTGCGCTGGTCAGCATGTCTACGGATAACACCCACTCCTGCGCCAGCAGCATGGCTTTCGCGGCCTGGATGTCGCCCTTCAGCGTGGCGGTGTAGACAATGCCTTTGCCCGCCAGCAGGTCTTTCACCGGGGCCTGAGCGACGATTTCGCCCTGCTTGAGAATGGCGACCATGTCGCTGACACGCTGTACATCGTTGAGGATGTGGGTCGAGTAAAAAATGGTGGTGTGAGCGCGCAGTTTTTCCATGATCTGCAAGACATCATGGCGTCCCATCGGGTCGAGGGCCGCCGCTGGCTCATCGAGAATCAGCAGGTCAGGCTGATTAAGCTGGGCCTGAGCGATGCCGAGGCGCTGGCGTTCGCCGCCGGAAAAGCCTTTGATGGAACGGTCAGCCTTGTCGCTCAAGCTGACTAAAGCCAAAACTTCATTGATGCGTTCTTCAATGAGATGCTGCGGCCCGGTGTAAAAGAAATGGGCTGTAAAACGCAGGGTCTCGCGGGCTGTCATGTAATCATAAAAACGTGGTTCTTGCGGCAGATAACCAATGCGGCGGCGGATGCTCATGCTATCTTTGACAATATCCATGCCGAACATGCTGCCGCTGCCGTTGGTGGGGCGTGCGAGTCCCAACAGGAGCTTGATGGCGGTGGTTTTCCCTGCCCCATTCGGCCCCAGAAATCCAAAAATGGAGTTTTGCGGCACCTTTAAATCGAGCGAGCGCAGGGCCTGCACCCCTTTATACAACTTGCTCAATCCCTCTGTCCTGATGATCAAGTGGTCGGTCATATTCTTCACCCTCTCTGTCAAGTCGGCTTACCTTGCGCAAGGTATACCCCCTATACGCAGCAGGTTGTAAGCAGGTTGCAGGACAGGTTTGGATTTGCTGCGGGATGCGTCGGAGAAGAAGCGTAGAGGGGCGGATGATGACGCGGCGATGGCAGGAGAGAACGCTGTTTTTGCCAGTGGCAGGTGGTGCAATTTGGCATGGGCTACCTGACCTATAAACCTTCTTAATACTCTT
This sequence comes from Anaerolineae bacterium, assembly GCA_046328675.1. GTDB lineage: Bacteria > Chloroflexota > Anaerolineae > Aggregatilineales > Phototrophicaceae > JACAER01. The sequence goes on along the minus strand of JAXLWC010000028.1, from coordinate 27,334 downwards.
GTTTCCATGATTCTATGAAGAATCTGATGTTTTTTTGACACGGTTCTAATAAGAGGCGGGGTAAGGTGGGGCTGTTAATCGCTTGATTAACCATACGAAGCCAATACGTAGCACATAAGGAGGCTTACCATGTGGCAAAGATTGGCAAAACTTCTATTCGTAGGGGTTGTCGGATTAACGTTGATCACTGCATTAGCGTTAATTGGGGCAGCGCCCGCCGCTGCCGTTGATCCGTGTACGGCATCCAGCAACAGCGCCGTCACGCTCACTTTCGTCAATAACAACGGCGCGCCTGTTGATATCTACTGGATTGATCCGCAGTGTACCGAAGTCCAGTCGGTCAATGATCTGGCTGATGGCGCGTCCATCGACCAGGCAACCTTTGCCAGCGTCACCTGGCTGGTGCGCGACTCGAACACGGGCGCACCGCTGCTGTGTGTGATTGCCAGCGGCACGACCTCGTACACGGTGGCGGGTGGCAGTTACCTGAACTTCTGTGACAGTCAGGATGGGCGGCTTAACCTTGACCAGTGTGATAATGAATACGTCGTCTACCAGAATCGCGACGAAGACGGCAACCCGACGCTGGATGTGTACGGGCTGACGACTGAGAGCGTGAACGGCGAAAGCACTGTGGTTGGGGAATATCTGTTCACGCTGGACACGGCGGACATCGAGGACTTCGAGGATGCGCTGCCGGAGGAAAATACACTGCTGACGGCAGAAAACGGCATTCGTGCCTACTACCTGACCAGCGGGGAATGGCAGATTAACGGCGCGCCCGACGCGGAAGGCAAGGAATGTGTGGTGGTCTTCGATGGGCTGCGCCCATCACAGATGTATCACTACACCAGCGATCTGCCGCTGGACGCGGAGATTACTCCTACGGTGGATGCAACCGAGAGCAGCACCCCGACGGTGATGCCTACAGCCACACCGTAAACGTTTGTCTGGCTTAGTTTAGGGAGAAGGACGGGCGGGTCACAGGACTCGCCCGTTTCGATTCACAGTACGGCTGACGAGTTGGGCAGCGGCGGGGCGATGTCCACCCACTGCGGAGAGTGGTTGTCGCGTCCGTTGTCGGTGATACGCAGCAGGTTATCGCCGCTGGCGTCGATCATGTACACGTCGCCCACGCACAGATTCTGCCGTTCGCGGTCACGGTTGGAGACGAACAGAATGTGCTGGCCGTCGGATGTCCACGCGGGATTGATGGCGCAGGCTTCGTCGTGCGTCACCTGCGTAAGACTGCCGCCATCGGCGGTGACGATATAAATCTCGGAATAGCCTGTGCGCTCGCTGACAAAGGCGATACGCGTGCCGTCCGGCGACCAGGCGAACTCCTCAGTGTTCTGGCTGTCGCCTGTGGGCTGGCGCAGGTTCGTGCCGTCGGCGTTGACCACAAAGTACTGCGTTGTGTTAGGCGCTCCATTGATGACAGCGCGCAGGGCAATGGCTGTGCCGTCCGGTGACCAGGCGCTTGCCCCGATATTCGCGCCTTCTAGCGAGAGAACAGGATGCGACTCGCCGGATGCCATGTCCATGACCCATAGGGCAGAAGGCGACCCCTCAGCACAAACACTATAGGCGATGTGCGTGCCGTCCGGTGACCACACGGCCTGTCCATAATCGTCGTAACCCGGCGTCAATCGGGTGGGTTCGCTGGCGTTCAGCCCCATCATGTAGAGGCTGCCGATCAGTCCATGCGAGTCTGAATTGGGGTTCGTGCCTTCCAGCCGAAAGGTGAGGCGGGCGCTGTCCGGTGCCCAGGTGGTTTCGTCTGCTGTGAGATTCTGGCCGACTTCGCGACGAAAACTGCCGTCGAAGCCCATAACCGTCAGGTGATACAGGCCCTCGTAGTACGAGTCAAAGACGATCTGGCTGAAATCCGGCGAGACCAGCGGCGTGTAATCGCTGACCGCAGGCGGCGTCAGGCTGACGGAAACGTCCCCGGCGAGGTCGCTGACGAGTATCGCGCTGTCGCCGTTACGGTCACGCGATTCGTAGACGACCAGCGACGACAGCCCTTCGATGTTGAGAATCGGCGCATCGTCGTCGGCGACAGGCTCCAGCCAGTAGGCGTCGGCGGTGGCTTCTACCGTCCAGCCGTTCAGCCCACGATACTCGGCATACCACCAGATATAACCATCGGCACATTCGGGGCCATCATGCACCCAGAAGATGCCGCCCGCCGGAATACGCCCTAACGCCTCGCCGCTGGTCGTGGGTTGGGAGCGCACGCGGTTTGCGCCGCCGCCGGGTGTCACGCGGGCGAAGCTGCCCGTCTGTAAGCGCGCCGGCAGCGTATCAGGACAGGAAGCAGGGGTAACATCCTGGGCGAAGGCAGGCATCACGATAAGCAGCAGACATAGAAGTATCGACACTGAACGGGACATACACATCTCCAGCATAGCAACAGGCAGAGATGAGTCTAACCTTTAGGAGGATAACTGACCAGTGCGGCGCGCGGCGGCTAACCCACTTTCCTGGAGCGGTAATCGTTGATGAAGCGCAGGGCCTCACCGCGTGAGCGTGCGTAGTGCAGGTTTCCCGTCAGCCGGGGTGCGGACTTCTGGGCGAGCAGGAGCATACTTTTGAGGTAGGTGTCGAAGTTGACGGCAACGATGAGGCGTTGATGACGGCTGATGCGGCTTTCCAGTTCTTTAATCATGATGAGGGCGTTTTCCGCCTTGCTGCGGCTGCCGCTAAAATCGACAATGAGGTCAACCGGATACGCCAGTTCATTGAGCATGAGGGCAGTTTTCTCGGCTATCTGATAGGCATCACCCGCTGACCAGCGCCCATTGTAGTTGTGCAGCAGAATTGTGTGCTGTTCATCCAACCATTGGATTGCGACAGGCATAGTGTTAACCTTTAAGCTGTCATCAAGAAGTTAACTTGATTTTAAAGGAAGAAAGCATGATTCGCACATTAATCTTTCTTGCGGCGCTGCTGGGGTTTGTGGGGGTGGGGCTGGGGGCGTTCGGCGCGCACGGGCTTGCCGCGTATTTTGCGGCCAATCCTGACAGCGCGAACACCTATCACACGGCCACACAGTACCATATGTATCATGTGCTGGCGCTGCTGGCGGTGGCGCTGCTGGAAATGCTGCGTACCTATGCTGGCGTACCGTTGCAGGAACGCTGGCTGCGCTACGCGGGTTGGCTGTTTGTAACAGGGATTGTGCTGTTCTCTGGCAGTTTATATGTGCTGGCAGTGTTCCAACTGCGTTTCATGGGGGCGATAGCACCGCTGGGCGGCGTGGCGTTCCTGCTGGGCTGGGTTTTTGTGGGACTGTCAGCGCGCAGCATTACGAAATAATATGGAATGTACCAAAATTACAACAAATTTATACGTTTTTTATTTTTTGATTTATACTGAGAAACGTAAATTAGCGCTGTAGGCATACGGTGTGTCTACAATCTTATTCATTTTTACAAGAGGCGTTTATGAGCGTCAATGTTTACTGGGAAGATCATGAACACACCCTGCTGCGTTACGACTTCATTGGCAAATGGGACTGGAATGATCTTTACTTTGCGCTGGGGCAAGGTCTGAAGATGGAGATGCGCTGCATCAACCGCATTGATGTGCTGCTCGATCTGCGGCAAAGCGGGGCGATTGGCGACGGCGCGATTGCTCACATCCGCAAGCTGGCCGACAAGCAGCCGCCGAACGTAGGAATGCTGGTGGTGATTACCCAGAGCAAATTCCTGACGGCGCTGGTGCAGGCAACGATGCGTTCTTATCCGAATGTGGCCCTCTACTTACGCCTCGCGCCGAACGAGACGGAAGCCCGCGCGATGATTGCGATGTCGCGCAAGACGGACGAAGGGGTTGTGAATCCCAGTGCGCTGCCCACCCGGCGACAGGCCACCGTCGATCATCACTAAGTTTTTTGCACGCAAAACGAACAAGGGGTTGAAGCCCCTTGTTTTGATTCAGGCTATATCTCAGCATGAGATTGAAGCGTCGAGTGCTGATGAAGGGGATTACACCCTAGTACGAAAATACATTTGAACCGCAAAGGCGCAAAGGCAGGGCTTTCAGAACAGGGGCTGCGTTGAGTACAACGTGTTGAGTACAACGTGTTGAGTACAACGAAGTGCGCCAGAATTTAGGCCAGCTCGAATTCGTCTTCGTGGCAGACGCGCAGCGTTCCCGCCAGTTCAAAGCCAATGTGGTGCGCTTGGTCGCCGACTTTAAGCTGAAGCGGGCCGTTAAACGGTGCGCGCGCCAGCAGATGAAAGCGCACGCCGGGCTTGAGTCCCAGCGAGTCGAGATATTGCAGTTTTTCGGCGTCGTGAGTGTTGACGCGGCTGACGATCAGATCACTACCCTGCCTGGCGTGCGGCAGCGGGAAATCGGTCACGCGGGGCATTTTGCCATCGGCGCTGGGAATGGGTTCGCCATGCGGGCAGCGGCGCGGGAAACCGGACATCACTTCCATACGGCTGACCACTTTGTCGCTGATGTTCGCGCCTAATTCGTCCGCCGCCTCATGCACCTCATGCCAGCCGAACTTCATGACATCCACCAGAAAACGCTCGACCAGGCGGTGACGGCGAATGCTCATCAGCGCCTCACGTTCGCCGCTGGCGGTCAGCGTAATGCCGCGATAGGGTTCATGTTCCAGAAACCCCGCGTCCTTCATCCGCTGCACCATGCGCGTAACGGCGGGCGCGGAAACATGCAGCACCTCTGCCAAGTCCGAGGTCGAGACGTAGGGGTTGTCTTTTTGATAATACGCGAGGCGATAGGCCTCCGCGAGATATTCCTGCATTGCAGCGCTGGCTTCCGACATTGAGTTCCTCATCGGCTGTTGGAATTTTTAAGACATATATGATAAATAATATCGCATCGTCTGTTGGTTTGCAAAGGCTCAACTTTGGGTTTAACGGTGGGTAAATATTAGAAACACGCAAAAAATACTTCGCAAGACTGAAGGGGGCGGCGCGCGGTGTTCGCACAAAGCACAACATCTCCTCTGAAAATAGCAGCGAGCAATGAGCAGCGAGCAACGCGTAAATGCAAGAATGTGAACCGCCAAGACGCCAAGTGCGCCAAGATCATACAAGAGCGCAGATTTTCGTACCTCTGGGGTATATTTGTTTTGCATAAGCAAAGCCCTAGAAACGTGCTTTCACATACGCCTCCAGCCGTTCCAGCGCCTGCGGCAAATTCCGCCGCCCGAAGCCCACGCGAAAATGGCGCGTGCCGTAATCAAACTGCGTGCTGGGCAGCAGCAGTACCCCCTGCTGCTGCACCACATCGCGGCAAAAGGCTTCGACATCCTGCTCGAAGCGAATGCTGGGGAACGCCGTTGAGCCTGCTTTTGGCGCACGCCAGCGAAACAACGACTCGTAACGCGCGAAGAATGCATCCAGCAGGCGCAGGTTCGCCGCGATGATCGCCTGATTGCGCGCGATGATTTTCTGCTGCTGGCGCAGCGCCAATTCGGCTAGAAACTCGCTCGGCGCGCTGCTGCAGATGGTGGTGTAATCCTTCATGTGCTGCACCGCCTGATAGATGTCGCGGTTGCGCGTGGCCAGCCAGCCGATGCGCAGCCCCGCCAGCCCGAAGGTCTTGGACATCACACCGAGCGACACCGCGTTTTCGTAAAGGTCGCAGGCGGCAGGCAGCGTCGGCGCGCCGTGTTCCAGCAGGCGGTAGACCTCGTCGGAGAACAGCAGCAGTCCATGCTGGCGCGCGATGTCAATCAGGTCGCGCTGCTTATCAGGACTCATCAGGTAGCCGGTGGGATTGTGTGGGCAGTTGACGACAATCAGGCGCGTGTTCGGGCGAATGCTGGCGCGCAGGACATCGAGGTCAAGTTCCCAATCGTCGTCTTCGCGCGTTTGCCACAGCGTCACCTCGCAGCCGATGGCGGTAGCGACTTCTGCCAGCGATTGATAACCGGGCGCGTGAACAAGCACATGGTCGCCCGCTTGCAGCGCCGCGTTCATGAACAGGAAAATCGCTTCTTCGGCTCCGGCGTGTACCAACACTTCATCAGGAGTGATACCTGTGTACAGGCGGGCGATTTCCTGCCGCAGCGAGGGCGCGCCGCGCGCTTCGGTATAGCCCAGCCAGTGCGTGTGAAAGGCTGCCGCCGCGCCGTCTTCCAGCGCCAGCAGATCGCCGATGGACAGCGCCTCGCAGTCGGAACTGCACAACAGATACGGCGCTTTGAATTCGTACTGGTCAAAAAAGCGTTCCAGTTTAAAGGGTTTGATGCGCATCAGGCGTCCTTTGTCCGCATATTTCGCTATACTGTAACAAAAGCAGTTACGGAACGGAAGAGAAGCATGTTGGGTGGGCAGCATAACCCGCTGGTGGCGGCGGCGGTTTCGGGCAAGCGGCTGACACAGAGCTACCTCGCGCCTGCGGTCATCTGGATGATTTTCATGACGGTGACGTTACTCAGCGGCATCGTCTTCAGCCAGCTTCCAACAGCGGAACCGGAGAGCGCACTGGCCGCCGCCGCACAGCAAACTATCGGACTCGTCCTGACATTCGGGGCTGTCGCGCTGCTGCTGTGGCTGTGGATACGCTTCTACGAAGGACGCGGTTGGCGCAGCTTCGGCTTCATTGGCGCACGCAGCGCGGCGAAAATCGGACGCGGCGCGCTGGTGGCGACGCTGCTGGTGGGCGGCTCGTTTGCCGCTGCGCTGGCGCTGGGTGTCTACGCGACAGACGGTGGCGACAGTGCCAACTTCGGCGTGAACGCGATGCCTGCGGTGCTGCTGGCGCTGCCCGGCTGGATCGTGCAAGCCTCGACAGAAGAAGCGGCGTTTCGCGGTTATCTGCTGCCCGTGATGGCGGCGCGCGGCAGGCTGTGGCTGGCGGTCATCGCGTCGGCGGCGGTGTTCGCGGCGATGCACCTGTTCAACCCCAACGTCACGTTTCTGGGGATTTTCAACATCGGACTGTACGGCGTGTTCACGGCGCTGTATGCCCTGCGCGAAGCAGCCTGTGGGGCGTATGTGCGTTACACAGCGTCTGGAACTGGATGGTCGGCAACGTCATCGGCACGGCGGTCAGCGGCGGCAGCGCGAGCTTCGGGCTGCTGCACCTGACGCCTACTGACGCGTCGGAAGTGCTGACAGGCGGCGGCTTCGGCATCGAGGGCAGCCTGATACGACGCTGGCGCTGGCAGCCGCGATTGCACTTATTTACTGGCAAGCAAGGCCGCAGACAGGCGATGCATCAAGCTGAAACAACGTCAAGCTCACTGCGCCTGCGGCAGACTCAGCAGGTAAGCCATGAGCGCGTTCAAATCCTCGACAGGCACCTCGTAAATCAACTGGTGGTCGCCGGGCAGGCTGAAGACATCGCGCAGCGTGGTCGCACGTCCATCGTGGAAGTACGGCGCGCTTAACCACAGCCAGCGCAGCGACGGCGTATCAAACGTGCCGCCTGTGCCCACATCCACCATCTGCAAGTTCGTGCCTACCGCGCCGACATGACATTGGTCGCAGCCCTGTTCGGTAAAGACCTGCGCGCCGCGTTCCACCAGCGCGGCATCGGCTGGCAGCGGACTCGCGGGGGCTTGCAGCGAGAGTAAGTACTGCGTCAGGCTGTCGAGGTCGAGCGATTGTCCGGCGTGGGACGCGCCCTGTGCCGGAGAGGTCTCGCCCGTAATTAAGCCGAAGCCCGCCTGCAAATCGCGGATTTTGACTTCGACATCGGCCACTTCATCCCATGTCGCCGACCAGTTGTAGGGCGGCGTGCCCAGCAAATCGTAGAGCAGCGGCGTGTTGCGCCCGCCATCGCCAAAGCCTGCCCACACCCGGCCATCGGATAAGCCATCAAAGTGGCAGTTGGCGCAGCTTATCCAGCGGTTGGCGCTGAGGCGTGGGTCACGGGCATTGTAAAAAAGCTGTGCGCCCAGCGTCACGTCGGCGGAAAGCGTGGCGGTGCTGATGGGCAGCACGCCAGTCACGGTCAGCGTTTCGGTGTCAATCGTGCTGATGGAACCATCGAGCGCGTTGTAGACATAGAGCGATGTACCCTCGTTGTTGAGCACGCCCGCGCGTGGATTGGAGCCGACGCGCAGATGTGCCAGCGCCGTGTTGGAAGTCAGGTCAATCACGCTGACATCGTCGCTGCCTGCGTTGATGACGTACAAGACCTGGCGGAAGCGATCCAGCACCGCCTCAAAGGGCATGTTCACCGGACGATCTGCCGTGTCCAGCGTGATGCGCGCGCCGCGTTCGACATTCAGCGCGTTCAGGTTCAGGACATTGACAACGGGGAACACGGTGGTATCGAAGGTCAGCGCGGGGTTCTGGGCGTTGCTGCGAGTCTGCGGCACATAGGCCATGCCGCGATTGTTGTCAATGGAAATCGACTGCGACAGCCCGGTATCCAGCCCGGTAGAAATCGTGCGCACGACGATGCGCTGCGGCAGGTACACCAGACTTACCTGCCCACTCCAGAAGTGCGTTACGTAGAGGAAGTCGCCCCATAAGGCTAAACCGCTGGGCAGGCCCGGTACGGTGATACGCTCCCGCACCGTTCCGCTGTTGATGTCTACGATGGCGATGGCGCTTTCGCCTTGCAGCGAGACGTAGGCCGTCTGATTATCGGCCATGACCACGCCATAGGGCAGCACGCCAACGGGGAACGTGGCGGTAATGGTCTGCGCGTTGACATCGAGCACGGAGAGCGTGCCATCGCCGCGATTGGTAATCACGGCGCGCTGGCTGTCGTCGGTGAAGGCCACTGTACGCGGGTCATGCCCGACGGGAATCTCCGTCAGCAGGCGGCGTAAACGCGGCTGGGTGATGGAAAGCGTGTTGTTGAAGGTGTTGACCACCAGCACCGTCTGGTTATCGGCAGACAGCGCCATGCCGCCGCTGGTGAACACGCGAATGCGCGCGTCGGGCAGCGCATACAGCGGCAGTTCGGTGGGGTCGGTTTGTGCCTGCGCCGGATTGAACCACAGGAGCACGCCGCTGAACAGGAACAGCAGCGCAAGGCTAGTAATGAGTAATGAGTAATGAGTGATGAGTTTTTTCATAGTTTATTGCACATTACTTATGAGCAGGATAATGAGCATAATGGCGGTCATCAGAAATAAGGTCAGGGCAAAATACTTGTCGGGGGATGTCCCTACCGTAAGCCAACGGCTCAATCCGCGTAAGACGACGCCCCAGTTCATGTTCAAGACTATTTTGCTTGTTCATAATCTATCACTCAGACAGGATTTCGATATGGAACGCGCCGGTGTTGTCGCCCACAACTGCATCCGAAATGCGGAAGGCGATGCGCCGTGCTTGTGTGCCCAGGTCATACGTCACCGTGTAGCTGTGGTCAGGCGAATAGGCTGGCGGGTTCTCTAATAAGCCGAGGGTCTCAATCGCCCGCTGTCCATCAATTTCCAGATCAAAATGTTGCAGCAGCGGCGGGTCGTAGGCGCTGCCATCGCCTCTCCGGTACAGATAAAATGCATCGCTCCAATCGGTGCCGCCTGCCTGTCCTGTGCCGCTGATAATCAATGTTACCATGCCCCTGTAGCTGTTTTGTGTATAGGTTGGCTCAATCTGGTCAAAGGCGATAGTCAGGGTTTCGCTACCGGACTCGGTGGCTAAAGCATCACCACTAAATAGAGCACGTCTAAGAATCAGCCCTGCGCCTAGCAACAGCGCCAAATACCCAACAAAAATCATGAGCCGCACAGGCGATAAACGCACAGGTTTGTCATTCTTGCGTTTTGGCTTCTCCATCATCTTCGTATGGTCTTGGCGAGTTTCACTGCCCGACGCTCACCAGACGGTCATGCATTACGGTAAACGTGCGCGCACGCAAGGCAAACGCGCCGCTGGCATCGGTACCCGTGATGACCAGCGTCACGCGCACGACATCCGTCGAAGCGGGGCCATCAGGACGGCCATCGTTTTCCAGCATCGGGAACTCAGCGTTGAGATTCTGCGGGTTGTACTGGAAGTTGACATCGCGCAAGCCTGCCTGCAATTCACCCGTTGACAGCACATAACCGGGAATGGTCACCACATGATAGGCGCGCACATTGGTCCAGCCATCAGGAATGACCGCTGAGAAGTTAATGGCGGCGGCGGCCTGCGTGACACGATCTCCACCCTGCGAGGAGGCCAGCAGCGTGTCGTCGCCGACCACGTACACGCGGAAGTGCCCGCCGACGCCGTCAGGTGCGGTTTCCGCGCCGAGGACGCCGCCTGCCGGATAGGGCGTCTGCACCTGCCCTGCGGAAGTCAGCCCATCGTGCCAAACGGTAATATCGACTGACCAGACGCCGACTTCATCGACCTGAATATCATTGGCCGCGTCGTAGAAATAGCCGATGGCATTGGCGCGGCGCTGGAACTGGCGCACGACGCCGGACGGCGAAGTCACGGTGACGCTGACGTTAGCGGCAACTGTCGGCGCGACCTGCCCGGCCACCGCCAGCATATCGCCCAGCGAGAGCACTTCGCCCGGCAGCACGCCCGTCGGATGGAAGAACATCTCAATGGGGACGCCGCGCACGGTCATCAGCGCGCCGCCATCAGGGCCGGAGGCTTCGCTGCGGAACGGCGGATAAACGCGCGTACCGTTGGCGTCAACGCGGCTGACGGTCACCGCCAGCGCGCCGTAGATGGAAATATCGCTGACTTCGGCTTCAGCGCTGCGCACAACGTTAGCGCCAAAGAGGAAGGTGAAATCCCCCGGCATATCACCCGCTGCGCCCGCGCCAAGCTGCTGATTATAGGGATCGTCCATGTCCCAGCGGAACACCAGCGAATCGCTGTCGCTGCCGACGACTACCTGCCGTTCGCTGATTCCGGCACGCACCGCGCTGAGGTAGCTGTAAGCCTGATTGCTGGCTGTGTACTGAATGGGGAGTTCGTCCAGCGTGTTCAAACGCGCGGCAGTCAGGCCATTCGGCGCGATATACTGTGCCAGTTCGCCCAGCAGCCACCCGCTGTAAACGCCGTTGGTATCCTGCGCGCTCATGATGGCCCGCAGACCGTCGCGGTTGGTGTCGGCGATCCAGGCGACATCGCCGGAGTTATAGGGATAATTGACGATGGCATCGCGGCTATTGGGCGCGTAACGACTGACGTTGTACCATGCGGCGCGCCCTTCTCCGGCGTCGCCGTAAAGGCCACGCTGTCCGTGCGCGATGAGCGTGCTGGTGCTGCCGCCGACGACGCCCGCGCTGCGCAGACTGCCCGCCCACAGATGACCGTTTTCGTCGGTGTAGCGTGCCTCGTAGTCGATGGTGTATTCGCCGGGTGTTTCAAACAGCAGCGGCGCATCTTCAGAGTGGAAATAGCCGTAGGGGTTGGCCTGCCCCGCATAGACCTGTTCGACCATCGGGGAACCATCCAGCGGATACAGGCGCGCTGTGATGGTGACATCCGCTGCCATGCCGGGTGCGATGTGCAGGCTGGTATTGAGCGCATCGCCCACCTGGAACGGCGTACCGGGCAGCACGCCGGGGGTTAAATCCATCGGCTCGGCAATCAGCAGATGATAGGTGCCGCCGCCTTCAAAGCGGTTGCCCCATACATCCTCAACGCTGCCTTCCAGTTCAATGGTGTAGTCGCCGTACTGGTCGAAGGGATAACCCGTGAACTCCGGGTTGAGCGTGGTAACACGGTAGGCATCCACAGGGGCAAACGCACCGAACAGGGCGCGCTCATCGGCGGCGATTGTGGAAAGCCGGTTCTGGGCGATGAGGACGTTACCGAGATTGCGCGATTCGCCGCTGGGGGGTGTGATGCGTGCTTCCAGCCGCCCCAGCAGAATTTGCAGCAGCGGCGCGGCGGTGGTGTCGTAGGCGTTGGGCATCATGTTGAGCAGATACGGCTCAATGGGATATTCGCCGGGCGGCAGGATGTAGGTCGCGCTGTTGTAACGCACTGTGTTGTAAATCGCGCCGACGCTCAAGTCTTCGTCCGGCAGCAAACCACGACTGCCATCGCTGGGGTTGTCGTAGAACAGGGCGAAGAGGAAACGCCCTTCGTCCACGCGGTCAATGCTGAGGGCTATCGGCAGGCGGTGAAGCTGAATGCGCGAAATGCCTCGGCCCACGCCGAACAAGCCGTTGTCTTCCCAGCGGAAAGGCTCATCGTCGTCCACCTGGGCATACCCCTGGAAATAGGGCACATAGACGCCGGGGGGCAGGTCGTCCGGCAAGGTCACGTTAAAGTCCATCGGGAAGAATAGCTGTCCATCGCGCAGCACAATCTGCTGCGGCGTAATCGCGATTTCAGCCAGCGGCAGATCGCTGCTGAGTCCGGCAATCGGCATTCCGCTGCCCGTGAGGGTATTTGACCAGCCGTTGTTGGAGAGTGCGCCGCCCGCAGGCTGACCGTCTTCGTTGACGACCCGCTGCAAACCCAACTGCCCGATCATCTGTAAACCTACCGGATACTGGCCGAGCGATGGCACATCCATCGTCACGTCCATTTCAATGGTGAGGGGATCGCCGGGGTCAAGTTCCATCTCGGCGACGCGTGCCTGTGCGCTCCAGAAGGATGCGCCCTGCGCCAGCGGCCCGCCAAAGGTGAACGTCGTGCCGTCGCTGCCCACGAGACTCTCGCGGCGCACCACCCCATCCGACTCGCCAATAAGCTGCATCGGCTGATTGAGGGTGTACTCCGCGAGGAACTGGTCATTGCCGCTGTTGTCTACCGTTACGGACTGCACCGTATCAAAGCTCGCGCTTTCCAGCGAGGGGTTGTTAGGGTTCATCTCGCCGCGCCAGCGAATGCGCAGTTCCAGCGAGTTAGCCGTTTGTACAGCGGCCAGCGGATGTGTGCCAAGTTCGTTGGGGTTGGGAGAGAGGCGGCGCAGAATGCCCGCTTGCAGTACCGTAGGGTTGAAGCTCAGGTCGTACTGCGCGCCATCCAGTGAGAATGTCAGGCGAATCTGCGGCGCGTCGGCAGGTAGTTCGATACCGTCGAAGGCTAAATAAAGGGAGTCGTTATTCGCCAGCGCGTAGAAATTGCCGTCGGCGCTGTGGTTGGCCGCGTCAGGATAAGCGGCCCAATCGCTGGTATCCCCATCAATCACGATGTTGGTCACCGCGCGGGCGGGGGGCACGTCATTGTACTGTCCATAGATGATCGTACCCGGCCCGCCCGGCATTGAGCCAGGTTCATCCTGCGCGTTGATGGGAATGGTGGTCGCAGGGCTGATCCAGAACGGGGTGTTACCTGGACCATAAATGCGCGCACCAAAGCTGCCTGTAATCCCTGCCTGCACATACACCAACTGTTCGGTGTAGAGATTACGAATGGCCACCTGAGCAGCAGGAAATACCGAACCAGAGGCACCGGAAATCGTCACGATACCGTTGGCATCGGGGGCAGAGATGCTAATCAGGGACGCAATCGGCGGATCGCCCGCTTCAGCCTGCGTCTGTGCAAAGACGGTTGAAAGCGCAGCGGTGCATAAGAGCACCAGCAGAAGCAAAACCCAGCGTCGCACGTTGCAGCCTTTCCTAAAGTGGAATTCCCAAGCAGATAGAGAGTATAGCGTAGCGATATGCAATACCGCAAAACACTACGGAACTTTTATAACAATTCATTTTCTTTTGGGTTTTATATACTTGTCTGTAGGTTATAATAAGCGTGTTAAGTTTTATTCTGTCTTCCTTTATGATGTTGGATACCTTATGTCGATCACTGACCCGATGATCGGGCGCAAGCTCGGCGATTACGCGATTCAGGAAATGCTCGGCCAGGGCGGCATGGCGCGCGTCTACAAAGGCTACGATGAAAAGCTAGACCGCTATGCTGCTGTCAAGGTTATTGACGCCCATCTGGTGGCAAGAGAAAGTGAAACAGAATACCGTGAGCGATTCCGGCGCGAGGCGCGCGCTATCGCCCGCCTGAATCACAGCAACATCGTCAAAATCTACCAGTTTGGCGAAGACGGTTCCATGTACTACATGGCGATGGAATACGTCAGCGGGCGTGACCTGCGCCAGATTATCAAGGATTACACGGCCAAAGGCGCGACGATGCCTTACGAAGAGGTGATGCGGGTCATCAACGACATCACCGCCGCGCTGGATTATGCCCACAAGGAAGGCGTCATCCACCGCGATGTCAAGCCCTCCAATATTATGGTCACCAGCAGCGGGCAGTCGATTCTGATGGACTTCGGGCTGGCGCTGAGCGTCCCCGAAGGCACGCTGGGTTCAACCTTCGGCAGCGTGCATTACATCGCGCCGGAACAGGCGGTTTCCTCGGCGCGTGCCGTGCCACAGAGCGATCTGTACTCGCTGGGCGTGGTGCTGTATGAAATGCTGACGGGACGCGTGCCCTTTGACGACCAATCCACCATGAGCGTGGCGCTCAAACATCTGAGCGACCCGCCGCCTGCGCTGAGTTCACTCAACCCCAATATTCTGCCGCAGATTGAGGAAGTCGTGCTTAAGGTGCTGGACAAGGAACCGCGCAAGCGTTTCGCCAGCGGACAGGACTTCGCCCGCGCGCTGGAATTCTCGTTCGGGTTTAATGTGCCTATCAACCTGGATGACCAGTGGGGAACGGAAAGTTCGCGCAAGGAGTTCATTTACCCCTCGAAGCCCAGCCGCCCCACCAACAGCGACCCGCTGTATCATAATCCGACGAATAAGGTGAAGCCGGTAGTGGGCACGATGGCCGACAGCCCGACGATTTCGGAGCCTGTTCGTCCCAGCCGCAGCAATCCACCGAGTATTCCCGCCGCAAGACTGCCGAACGCCGAAAGCGCGCCGCGCAGCCGTCTGCCGCTGATCGTGGGCGGCGCGGCTGTTGTCGTGGTCATTGCGGCGCTGGCAGGATTTGCGCTCCTCTCCAGACCGAGCGACAGCGATGCCACGCCCACCGCGCTGGTTGTCGCGGAAGCCACTGAAACCGAAGCAGTCACCGCCGAAGTGGTAGTGCCCAGCAGCACGCCGCGCGCAAGCGCCACACCCACTGAAGAAGTCAGCGAGACGGCAGCGCCCAGCGGCACGGCAACGCGCCGCCCAACAAGTACGCCGCGCCCAACCGCTACGCCGACAGAAGCCGACACCGATACCCCGGAGCCGACTGTGCCAGTGGTCGTCATCCCGACGGAAAGCGCTACGCCTGAAAATGCGGCGGTGATGCTGTACTACGATCACCGCACGCTGGTACTGGTCAATCGCTCTGAAGAAGCCATTGATGTCAGCGACCTGTACTTCATTCGCAGCAACGCCGAGGCGCAGACTTTTGAATTTGAGTTCCAACAACTGGACGAATGACAACACGCTGTCGAACTTCCGCAGCGGCGACTGTTTACAGGTGTGGACATCAGACTTTAACCAGCTTGCCGAGGTTGAACGGGTTTGCCCCAACCGTCAGGGGTGGCGGCAGCTTGTGGATGCGCGGCTGTTCTGGATCAGCGATGAAGCCAACGCGACCTTTGAAGTACGGCGGGGCACCAGTCGGGTGTTAGCCGTTTGTCCCGTCAGTCCTGCCGCGGGCACCGCTGATTTTGAGTTTGAATGCGCTGTGGATGTCGGTGGATGAAATCATCCCGCCACAGCAGCAGATGAGAATAGACACAGGGGCGCAGTCAAAAGCGTCCTGTTTTGTTTAACGCCCGTTACTCTGGCTTGTGGGCCAGCGCGAGTTTTTCTATGGGGAGCGCCGCCGCAGCCAGCCGTTGACCAGCGCTAAGCCGACCAGAATGAAGGCGGAACCCAACAGCAGGCGCGCGTCAATCACTTCGCCGAGGAACAATGCGCCCAGTGTGACAGCGACGACGGGCACGACATAGGTCACCATCGAAGACCGCGCCGCGCCGAGTTTGGCGATGACTTCATAGAACATCAGGTAGGCGATAAAGGTGTTGGCGAAACCCCACCGCCGACCAGAGGATCGCATCCCCGGTGACGCTGGCGTAGGACACCGGTGCGCGATCCCCCACCAGCGGCAGGGCAAACATCAGAATGAAGGTGATGATGGCGGCGGAGTCCATCGACACGGTGGCAACGACGATGGTTTCAATGCCCTGGTCCTTGAGCATCTTGCGGCTGAAGTTGGTGCCAATACCAAAGCACAGCGAGGCCAGCAGAATGGCGATTTCGCCGCTGATGTCGCCGCCCAGCGCGTGCTCGTATCGCCGCTGGCGGACGTGCTGTGGCCTGTCAGCACGATGATGCCGCAAAAACTGATGGCGATGCCCAGAATTTTCATGGGCGTAATGCGCTCATCGGCAAAAGCAAAGTGGGCGATAATCAGGGCGAACACGGGCGTAATGGCTTGCAGGACGCTGGTCATGCCGCTGTCTACTTTACCGGGCTGTTCACCCCATGCCAGCAGCGTGAACGGCAGGCCGGTGTTGACCACCCCAGCAGCAGCAGCGCTAACAGAGTCTTACGATCACGCGGATAACGACGGCCCGTGAGCAGCAGCGTTACGTTCATGCACACGGTGGCAATCGCAATGCGGGTGAAGGCTACCTGTGCGGGCGGCATCTGTTCGACGATGATGCGCATAAACAGGAACGACGATCCCCAGATGACGGTCAGTATCCAAAAGAAAATCCACGCGCGTTTCATAAAAAGCGTTCAACTTTCCGCTATAAAGATTCGGTTAAAGTGGGATATATGTTCTAAGAGTATAGCTATGACGAGTGGATGTCAATGGAGGGTGGTGCTATGTGGTTGTAGAGATGGGTCATAAAAAGGACGACCCAAGTCGTCCCTTTGCTTAAGACGTATGCAGTGGTCAGGCTTGCACGGCGGCCTGCACGACGACAGGTGCCTGCTGTCTGGCCTTCACCTGCTGGCGCACCACCATCAGCACGGCAACAGCGGCCAGCAGCAGCAGCAGCGCCTCCTGGCTCTCGCGGATTTCAGGCAGCCGCCCTTCATAAATCGTCAACGTCAAATCTATCCATGAACCCGTAGACCTTCGACATGCCGTAGCCAAGCATCAGCACGACGCCTAACTCCAGCGGTACTATCGGCATTCCCACATGAATCAGCCACAAGCGAATGCGTGCCGACAGCTTGGCAGCCACAGGGATGGCCACGGCCAGCACGAACCAGAACATGAGGAAGAGGCGGTTCATCTGGAACAGGCTGGCGATATTGGTGGAGTTGAAAATCGGCAGGTTATGAATCGTCGTTTCGCCCTGCTCGTTGATGGCTGCCAGTTCGTCGGGCGTTGCCCAACCGAAAACGCGCTGGCCCCAGCCAATTTCCTCCCCTGCGCCGAACACGAAAACCAGCGCCAGCAGCAGGTAGATATAGTTGCGCCGGGTATGGATGAACAGGAAGTTATTCCCCGTCGGCGATTGCAGGAAGCAGATGAAGAAAACGACAGCCGCCCCAAAGAAGAAGAAGAACGATAGGTTCTCAATGAAACTGTCTTCGCTGGTCATCCAGGCAACCGTCGTTTCTGGAGACAGGAAGAACGGAAGCAGCCAGGTGAGCACAACGAAGATTGCGCCAATGGCCGTCAATAGGTATACGCTCTTGCGTTCGAGTGCCATATATCCTCCCCCGGAAAATATTAAGAAGGTTAACTTATCTCTAAATAGTTTAAAAACATTTTAAAGATGTAGCATTACAGAACCAATTAAAGCTTCTGCTAAAAATGGATATTACATCTTATTTCATAGAAAATTGATAATTAGCGGCTGCCCGACTTTCCCGGCAGCCACCGCTGAGGTCAATCCCACTTGCGTTCGTCACGCACCATGCGCTGCGCCGGGTCAATTACGCCAGCCGTCACAATAACGACTTCGTCGACCTTCAGGCGGGCATAGGTCTGGACATGCTGTTTAACGACATCGCCAATGCTGGCCTGCGCATGATCGGGCTTCAACTCGACGCGCATCAGGACATGATCGCGGTTGCCGTCGCGGCTGATGACGGCCTGCGCATGTTTGATTTCGGGGATGCGGGCCACCGCCATATTAATCTGATTGGGATGCAGGAACATGCCGCGCACCTTAATGGCTCCCCGCTGCGGCCAAACAAGCCCAGAAGCTGCTGCCGTCCCTCGCAGGCCGCATGGGATTCGGGAGCGAGCGCGCCCAGATCGCCTGTGCCGAAGCGTACGAGGGCATAGGTGTTGTTGAACGTCGTCGCCACGATTTCGCCAATTTCGCCGGGCGGCAGGGGCTGTCCGGTTTTGGGGTCGGCCACTTCGAGATAGACATCATCGCTGATGCAGAAGCCCGGCGCAGTGCTGACCGAAAACCCCACGAAACCCAGATCGGCGGTGCCATAGGCGTTGGTGGTCTTCATGCCGTATTCGCCTTCAAAGCGCGCGCGCAGGGTCGGCGTGTACGGTTCGGCGGTGAAGAAAGCCTTCTTCAGGGCGAGTGCCTTTGGGTCGTAGCCAAATTTGCTGGCTGTGTCGAAAATCGTGGCCAAAAAGCTCGGTGTGCCGACATAACCTGTCACCTGAAGTCTGTCGATCAGCATCACCTGCATCTCGGTGTTGCCCGGCCCGGTGGGAATGACGGTGCAGCCTACCGCGCGCAGCCCTTCATCCATCAGCAGCCCGGCAGGCGTGAGGTGATACATGAAGGTGTTGATGACACGGTCTCCCTTGCCAAAGCCCGCGATTTTCAGCGCTTCGATACCGCCCGCCGCTGCTTCGTTAGGGCGCTGTGGATCGTAAATCGGCCCCGGTGAGATATAGATGCGCGGCAGCGTATCCAAATCCACCGCCAGGAAGCCGCCAAACGGCGGGTGTTCCTGCTGAAGTTCGATCAGGCGATCCTTGCTCGTCACAGGAATGCGGCCCAAATCCTGGGTGGTCTGGATGTCCGAGGGCTTCACCCCGGCACCGTCCATGATCTGACGGATGGCGCGTGCATGGTCGTAAGCGAAGGTGATCTGTTCACGTAAGCGCTGCGGAAGCTGTGTAGCCATTGCGTGATGCTCCTCACTGAAAGCACAAGGTTACCGGTTTAGATGTCGGACACTACAGTTTTGGGGACTGTTCCCTCTGATTCCATGATGCTGCACACGCGGCAACAAAGCAGCCTGGCCCTAATCCACGCTGCACAGGGCAAAAGCCTGCTTGAGTCCGGCCAGCGGGTCACGCGTGGGCAGAAATTCCTGCCCGACATAACCCTCGTAGCCCGTCGCAGCAATCGCCCGCATGATGGCGCGGTAGTTCAGTTCCTGACTGTCGTCAATTTCATTTCTGCCGGGGTTGCCCGCCGTGTGATAATGCCCAATATGGGGGTGATACTGCTGGATGGTGCGAATAACATCGCCTTCCATAATCTGCATGTGATAGATGTCGTAGAGCAGTTTGACGCGCGGCGAGTTGACCATCTCGCACACCTGCACGCCCCAGGGGGTGCTGTCGCACTGATAATCGGGGTGATCGACCTTGCTGTTGAGCAGTTCCAGCACCAGCGTCACGCCCGCGTCTTCGGCAAAGGGCGCAACCTGCCGCAGCGTCTCGGCGGTGATTTCCGCGCCGACGGCATCATCCAGTCCGTGACGATTGCCGCTGAAACAAATCAGGTTGGGAATGCCCCATTCGGCGGCCAGCTTCAGGTTGGCGCGCAGTTCACCGATAATACGCGCGGCGTTCTCGCGGCGGTTCAAGCCGTCGGGGATGGAGTCGTGTCCTTTGACTGAAGCGATTTGCAGCCCGTGATCCTTAATCAACTGCCAATAGGGCTGCTCGACAATTTCGAGTGCCGCGTAGCCAAGATCAGCGGCGGCACGGACTAACGCTTCAGGCGTCAGCGGTTGGGGACAGAAGCACCACCACGAAACGGACTGCTTGAACTTACTCATAACATCCTCAATTGAACTGCGAAAGATCAGCGATGGCTGACCTGTAGGGAGATAAGAAGCGCTCTATTGTACTCCCAGCGCGCGATCATCCAAACTTGCCAGCAGTGTGCGTGCTGCCGCAGCGTGCCAGTGCATCCCCATGCGCTCAAATTCAGCCAGCGCGTCGTGGCAGGCCATGAGTGCGTTATCGGCTGTATCCGCCGCCTGATACAAGCGCGCCAATTCCAGCGTCGCAATAGCGGCGCGTGGCAGCGAATGGTGCTCGTTATGCAGGGTGATACTTTGCAGCAGCGAGATTTCGGCTTCTTCCCAGTTGCCCTGCTGGCGATAAATCTTGCCGATTACGGCGAGGGCTTCCGCTTCGCAAACGCCCTGTGCCGTGGTCTGCGCCAGCCGCAGCGCATCCTGCGCACCCTTCAGCGCGGCCTCCCAGTTGCCAGCCGCCAATTCCACATGGCCGTACAACGCAAGCTGCATTAACGGCAGATGCATCACCAGATGCGTGCGCTCGGCGACAGCGATGCCCTGTTCCAGATAGGAACGGGCTTTTTTAAACTCCCCACGTTCCACGTAGATATTGCCGATAGAACAAAGTGCCAGGTACTGCGTGTACAGTGTCTGCGTCCTGTCGGCGCTTTCCAGCGAACGATTGAGATAGACCAGCGCATCGTCGTGCTGTCCGGCGAAGGCCGCGCCAAAGCCCATCGTCATCAGGTTAATCTCAAGACGGCGCAGGTGGATTTTTTCGCCCGTCTCAATCGCACGCTGCGCATAGGGCAAACTCTCCGCGTGCCGTCCCTGCATCGACAGCACAGAGGCATAGGCTCCCAGCGCGCTGGACATCAGGTCAAATTCATGGAAACGCTCGGCAAGCCCGATACATTTGTAGAGCATACGGGTGGCGCGCGGCAAAGCCCCCTGTACGTACAGCGACTGGCCGACGATGTTGTAAGCCAGCGACAGCAGTTCTTCGAGTCCCAGCTGCTCGGCCAGCGGGATGCTGCGGCTGAGATACCTGATGGAATTGTCGGCCTGGCCCAGGATGAAATAGTAAGCGCCAATGCTGTTCCAGACACGCGCGCGCAGCCCTTCATCACCCAGCGCGTCCGCTGCCTGCTCCGCCTCATGCAAGCGCGGCAGCACATCATCGGAAGGCTGGTCGATGCTGGCTTCGGCATATTGCAGCACAAGCTGGATGAACTGCTCGTGATAATCGTGAAGGGACACATATTCTTTCAGGGCCATCAGGGCGTTCAGGGCACGCAGCGAATAACCCTTCGCCGGACGATACGCGCCATTGCGAATGGCCTGCTCGCCTGCCAGTGTGGTGTAGTGGATCAGCTTGCCCACATCGCCCGCCCGCTGCCAGTGATAGGCTAAGGCTACGACCTGCTCCGGCGCGGAGGGGTAGACGCGCTCAATGGCCTGCGCCACCTGGCGATGCAGTACAGGATGGCGTTCCTCATCGACCAACTGAAGCACACCTTCGCGCAGCTTGTCATGGGTAAAGCGCCAGTGTTCGTTATGCACTTCCAGCACCGAAGCGTCGGCGCAGATCGCCAGCCATTCCGCCAGATCAAAGTGCATCGGCGCGACGGCGGCGTCCCCTTTCAGCAGCGCCTTGAGGATGCGTAAATCCAACTGACGGCCATAGACCGCCGCCTGCTGAAGCAAAATCTGGGCATCTTCCGGCACGCGTTCCAGACGACGGGCGACGATGCGCCGGATGCCGCCGGAGAACACGGCAGCGGGCAGCGTCGTCGTGCCTACGCGATCCAACTGGCCGGCATCTTCCGCCAGCGCGCGCACCACTTCCACCAGAAAGAAGATGTTGCCCTCGGTCTCCCGCAGGAGCAGATCAACGACAGGCTGCGCACGCCCGGCCACTCCCAGCATTTCCTCGCTGAGTTCCGCGATGCTGTGGGCATCGAGACGTTCCAGCTTCAATTGGCGCATTTCGGGAAGCTGTGCCCCTAATTCCGGGCGTTCATCGTCGCGATAGCTGCCGACAATCAACAGCGGGAGCTGCGTCACAATCTGGTTCAGCCGCGTGAGGATGTCCAGACTTTCGTGCGACCAGTGTAAATCTTCCAGCAGTACAACCATCGGCTGTTCCTGCCGCCGGAACAGATTCTCCACCGTCGCAAACAAGCGTTCCTTGGTCTGCGGCGGCGGTAACTCCACCGGGTCGGGTATGTCGCGCCCCAGCAGCATGGAGATGTCCGGCACCAGCGCTTTGAGCGTGCCCGCTTCCTCATCACTCAGTTCGCTCAGCAGCGACAGCCAGCGCACCGTCGGACGCCACAAGCCGTAGAGGGTGCCGCCGCTGTTCACGGACTGCCCACGCAGCACCAGTGCGCCGCGCACCTGTGCCCGCGAACGCAGTTCTTCCATCAGCCGCGATTTGCCGACGCCGCTTTCGCCGCCGATCAGCCAGGCACTGCCCCGCCCATACTCCACCGTATCGTCCAGCGCCTGCGTCAGCCGCTGCATTTCCTCATCACGCCCTACCAGCCGCGCGGCCTGGATGAAGCTCTCGCGCACGGCGATGGTTTCCTGCGTGATGCTGCGATGGGTGGCCGCGCCAAAGGCCGCAATCACGGTGTTGGCACTGTCAAAGCGTTCTGAGGGAGATTTCGCCAGCAGCCGCCCGACGATGTGCGCGATTTCATCATCGTCAATCAACGATAAGTCCGGCTGATTCTCAAAAATCTGGCTTAAGAGGACACTGATTTCAGTGGTATCGAAGGGATGCCGCCCGGCGAACATTTCGTAGGCAATGACCCCGACGGCGTAGAGGTCTGAGGCTTCATTGGCAGGCGTGCCCGCCAGCGTTTCGGGAGCCATGTAGGCTAACGTCCCGGCGGTGGAAGTGTCGCTCTGTGCGTCATCGCTGGCGACAGACAGGCCAAAGTCCAGGGCCTTCACGGTTGGCGCGCCGTCTTCTTCGACCACCATGACGTTGGTTGGTTTGATGTCACGGTGGATAATCCCGCGTCGATGCAGATACATCAGCGCGCGTAAAAGCTGCACCAGCAGATCGACTTGCAGCAGCAGCGGCTGGCCGCGCGCCGCTTCGACAATTGTGCGGGCCTCGCGCAGCAGTTCCATCGTGTAATAAGGGCGCGCCTCGCCGTCGATGATTTCAAAGCCATAATCGAGCACGCTGATGATATGGGGATGGCGCAGCGAGGCCAGCACCTTAAATTCCTGGGCCAGCGACAGGCGCATATCGGTGCTTTCAGCAGAGGCCGTCAGGCGCATGGTAGCGCCGAAGCGTAGATTCTCCGTTTGCGTGGTGACTTGTTTGACTGCCACATAATCGCCCGTGAGGCGATCCAGCGCGCGATAGACCGCACCCATGCCGCCTTCGCCCAGCGTGGCTTCCAGTCGATAACGCCGCCCGATCATATCCGCCATAGGATTTGTTTGTCTCCCAATAGCCGTTCATCCATTCGCTGCTGTCTGAATGCCTCTGCCACCTATTCTGCATTCCGTAACAGCAGTTGTAACTAGTCTCTTCATCCTATCAGATTGGCTGGAAACGTTCAACCAGTTGGGCAAGCAGTTCATCCCCGGCCACTCGCCGTCCGTAGGGAAAAACAAATACCAGTTCAACGGGATCAATCACAATCTCGTAATCCGCCGTGCCCTGCCAGTGCGGACGCAGCAGCACCGTGTTATCGGTAAATTGCAGCGCGAGTGTACCATCTTCCCCTATTAATCGAAACAGATAGCTGTCGCTGATGCCATCTGCCGCGCCGGGTTTGAGCCATGCCGCCAGCGGTTCCAGAATGCCACGCCAGGCCAGCGCCGCGATATGGGGATTGATGGGCCAGGCCTTGTCGCAAGCGCGCGCGATGTCATTGCCATGCATCATGAACTCGCCCAATGTAATCGCTAGCGCCGGACGCACCGAAATCGTTGCGCCTGCATGAAAGGGGAAGCGGCGGTCATCGCCAATCCTGGGGTAAATCCTGTTGAGCATGATGTTCATGTCGGCGTCAATCAGATCGGCAATCGCCTGCGGGTCATTCGCGCCAAGTTCCTGAATGCTCAGCGCGTTGAGTTCGGCCAGTTCGGCAGGAGTGCCGC
This sequence comes from Anaerolineae bacterium, assembly GCA_046328675.1. Taxonomy (GTDB): domain Bacteria; phylum Chloroflexota; class Anaerolineae; order Aggregatilineales; family Phototrophicaceae; genus JACAER01. The sequence continues at coordinate 3,474 of JAXLWC010000028.1, read as the reverse complement.
TGCGCCGCCTGTCACTGAGCGAACGGCGCACAACGGTCAGCACATGGGTAGCCACATCGCCCACGTTCCAGATGAGGCCGTGACAGGGTTTGGTCTCGTCGCCGGGGGCAAGCTCGCGCAGCAGCGCCGTAAAGCGTTTGCCTTCGGCGTCCAGCAGCGTCATCAGTTCTTCGCGTTCAAGGTCTACGTAGCTCATAGACTATCCTAACCAGCGCTTGCGGCGTTTGTAGTGTTTCACCTCACGGTAGCTCTTGCGCTCGCCAGAGGTGTTCAATCCCAGATAGAACTCCTTGATGTCCTCGTTCTGGGCCAACTGCGCCGCCGGGCCATCGAGCACGATACGCCCCTGCTCCATTACATACCCATAGTCGGCCAGTTCCAGCGCGGCGCGGGCATTCTGCTCCACCAACAGCACGGACACCTGTTCCTGCTTGTTGATTTCGCGCACAATCTCAAAAATCTCCGCCACCAGCATCGGGGCCAACCCCAGCGACGGCTCATCGAGCATCATCAGCTTGGGATGTCCCAGCAGCGCGCGCCCGATGACCATCATCTGCTGCTCGCCGCCGGAGAGGTAGCCGCTGACGCGGTGGCGCAAGTCCTTCACACGCGGGAAATAATGGAAGACGCGTTCCAAATCCTGCTTGAAGTAGCGCCCGCCCATGTAGGACATCGCGCCGACCTGTAGGTTTTCCTCCACCGTGAGGTGCCGGAAAATCGGGCGGCCCTCGATGACCTGAATGATGCCTTTGCGCACCGTTTCTTCGGGGCTGACGTGGTCGATACGTTCATCGTTCCAGGTGATGCTGCCGCGCGTCACTTCGCCCAGTTCGCTGTGCAGCATCCCGCTGATGGCTTTCAGCGTCGTCGATTTGCCCGCGCCGTTTGGCCCCAGCAGCGACACCACCTTGCCGTGCTCCACATGAAACGACACGCCGCGCAGCACGAGAATCACACTGTTATAAATCACTTCAATATTGTTGACGCTTAACATAATTTCCTTTGCTGGAATATTTTCGATCTCAAATCACAGCGCCAGAGGCTAAAGCCATCCGGCTGCCGGGTTTCGGCGGGAAGTCGGTTAAAACCGACTCGAACCCGCCGAGAAATACGGGGTGACCACCAACTTTCTGGCGCTCACGCGTGGTTTACGGATAAATATTCAGACTTTTAGACTTCCTAACCTCTGTCTGCTTTCAAACCATTCGCATTCAGCTATCGACTATCAGCTATCGACTTAAACAAACGGGGACAACCCGCTAAGGCTGCCCCCGTTCATTAATCGCTCAAACCGACCTCAGCGCCACTAGGGTACGTCTGCGCCGCCCGGACGCAGATCAGGCGCATCAGCGAATTCCGTCAGCGGAATGTTGATCGGAATCAGCAGTTGACGATCCCCAACGGTCAGCACCATCGGCGGGTTGTCAGCGCTGGCCGGGGTTGCGCCATCTTCACCCAGATAGGCCATCATGGCGATACGGTTGGCGCTGGTCGAACGACGGCCTTCCTGGAAGTTGACCTGCGTCAGTCCCAGCGGGCTGTAGTCCAGACCTTCAATCGTTTCCTTGATGTCGGCACCCGTGATGGCGGCGAAGCCCACACGGTTAGCCGTCTGGATGTAGATTTCGGTATAGAGGTCAACCGTCTGCCAGCCGAGCAGGTAAGCGATGTTGCGCGTCTGTGGGGTGTGCGATTCAGGCGCGCCTGCCGCAGCAGCAGCAAATTCCTGATTGATCAGTTGGATGCCGGGCTGATCCAGTTCCGTCCACCAGTAGAAGGGTGACGAACCGAGCAGGCCGTTGGTGGAAGGCAGGTTGTCAGAACCGAAGGTGGCCTGACCGAGCAACCCTACCGAGGTGTCGAGCGCCCAGTTAACGCCTGCCAGCGTGACCGAGTCTTCCAGGCCGAGATCAACGATGGTTTTCGCCACCAGCGCCGGGCCGGTTGCCAGTGAGTTGGTGTAGAGGATGGTCGCGCCTGCGTCCACCAGATTCTGCACCTGCGCGCCGATGTCCTGTGTCGTGGGCAGGAAGAATTCCGAACCTGCGTGGCCGACCCCTACCGACTCGCAGTAGGACCAGACTTCTTCGGTATCCGCAGCGCGTCCGAAGGCACCTTCCCAGCTAATGTAGCCAATCGAGGGGCTGTCGCCGAACATGTCCATCGAGTCTTCAGCCACATAATCGCAGAAGGCACCAAGCTGATCGGTGTACAGCGGGTTCGTCGCGAAAATCCAGCCGGGGGTCGCGCCATCCGCGCCGTACAGACCGGGGACAGAACCAGCGGAAATCAGGACGGGGATTTCATCTTCGGCCAGACGGTCACGCAGCGCTTCGGCGTCGCCAGAAGCGTAGAGCACCATCATCTGCGGCTTGGGGTCTTCCGTCGAGAAGCGGTCATAAATAGCGATGGTCTGGTCAGGAACGCCTGCCGTGTCGTCAAAGCGCTGCGACAGGGTTGCACCGCAGACACCGCCGTGCGCGTTGTAGTAAGCAATCGCGTCGGCCAACCCGGCCAGCAGCGGCTGGGTAATAAACGCATAGGCACCGCTCAAGTCACCAAAATGCAGAATTTCGACGTTTTGTCCGGTGAGGTCTTCAGCGCATTCCGTGTGCTGGATGAAATCGGGGAAACCCATATCATCCTGCGCCAGCACCGGCATGGCAAACACAGCTACCAACAAAACCAACATTAACAAAAGTTGTGCTTTCTTCATTCCCTAAACTTCCTTTTCTTTATCTATTAACTTTTTGGGCAATGAACCGCCCCCCAAAACCTATATTAACGGTGTTCTGTGTATATGGCAACTAGCTTCGATCACATCCTCAATCACACAACCACATGCACAACACCTCGCCGCAGCCCACAGCAACCTTAAGCTTAACGGCTGTCGGCCCAATTCTCCATCAGTGCGAATACGGGCGAATCTTCCACGAAATCTTGAGGATTTCCCAACGGTGGGCAATGCCGCGCGGCTCCAGAATCAGGAACACAATCAGCGCCGTGCCGAACAACAGCGGGTCTAGCGCGCTGTTCAGCTTCACCGCGTCGATGAACGGCACCGCCTGCGCGATACCTTGCAGCGTTTCGGGGCGCAGCAGCGTGTCTTTCAGCCCCGGAATGAGCACATCTTCCACTATGCGGAAGAAGGCCACGCCGAACATTGGCCCCAAGGGGAAGCCCGCGCCGCCAACAATCAGCATTCCCAACGCCAGAATCGATGTATCCAGCCCGAACGAGGCGACGGAAATCGTGTTGTCCTCGAAGGCGATCAGCGCGCCCGCCACACCTGCGAACAGCGCGCTCAGGAAAAATGCTTGCAGCTTGTAACCAAAAACGTTGATGCCCAGCAGTTCCGCCGCGAGGTCGTTGTCACGCACCGAGATGAACGCGCGGCCTACCCGCGTGCGGGCGATATTGCGCGCGGCCAGTGCCATGAACACCGAAATCGGGATGATGATGTAATACATCTCG